>JACXUV010000127.1 GCA_014763715.1 Rhodobacterales bacterium
CCCCGGCCCGTCAACGCGAGCCCCGCTCATCCGAGCCGGCCGTTCGTCCGATTGCCGCACACGAGCAAAGCCTGATCGAGCAGCAGCTCAAGGCGCCGGTGGCATCACCTTCTGCGCTGCCTCTGAACGTTTCGGCCAAACGTGATCCGGCGGCCCAACTGGCACCGAATGCGGCCCTGGGGTTGCTCGCGGATGATGTGGTGGTGCCCGTTGTGGTTGCCGCCGCCGTAGCGACAAAGGCCCAAGCCCAGGTCGCTGCTCCTCAGCCCGAGGATAAAGTGGCGGATGAAGCGAATAAAGCGCAATCAGTCGCTTCTGATCCTGTTGTTGAATCGCAGGCCGAAGCACCGGCGGATACCGCAATTGCGGCAGAAACCCCTGTCGATGCAGAAGCGGCACCTGAGGTCGCATCGGAGCCTGTCGTTCACACGATGGAAGAAATACCACCGGTGGCCGCGAAAGCATCGCCGGTTGAAACGTCCACGCCCGCCCCTGAAGCGGTCGCTGAACAGGTCGTTGCGCAGCCGGTTGAAGCGACGAACGATTCTCCGTGGTCGCAAGCCAGTGCCACACTGGCTGCCAAGCAAGACGAGGTTCCTGCCCCTGCCGCATTGGAGGCGGAAGGCGTGGCCGATTCGGTAAACCATGAAGCGTCGGCGGACGTACAGCCTAATGTGTCCGCAGTTGCCGAGGTTGAATCTCCGGCCGCTCCGGTCGAGTCGATCCAGGAGTCCTCGGGGACATCACGCGCGCAGGCGTCCGAGACGGATACGAACATCGAATCCACACCTGTGGAGCCTGTCGTGGCCGCTGAACCCGTGTCCGACCGGCCTGCCTCTGTTCAAGCGCAAGCGTCTCAGCCGATGCCGGTTGATGAGGAAAAGCCGGAGGCGACGGCGAAAGCTGCATCCGATGAAGCAGCAGATATGGAGAAGGCGTCTGAAGAAGGCGCTCAGCCTGAAGCGATGGCGGCCACGGATTCTTCAGAAGAGGAAATTCGCAAGGAGCCGAATGCGTAAGTTCAGTTTCGATTAGTCGAAAATAATAAAAGCCCGAGGTTTTCTCGGGCTTTTTT
>JACXUV010000089.1 GCA_014763715.1 Rhodobacterales bacterium
ATTCATTCGATTGCTAAAATCGATCCACTGGATCGATTTTTTGGCGCTGGGCGCCAACCGCAATCGAATGGTGCGGGCGGCCGGGCTTGAACCGGCAAGGCCTTGCGGCCGACGGATTTTAAGTCCGTTGCGTTTACCAATTTCGCCACGCCCGCATCCGAGGGTGGACTTACCCCGTTTTGCCGGGAGATGCTATCGGTGAACCGCGCCGAACCGCACGAGAGGAACAACCATGCTGAAAGCCCTGCCCTATTTGTGGTTCCTGATGGCCGCGCTGGGGGCTGGCGCGCAGCTTTTCGTGGCGGGGCTGAGTGGCCCGGAAGCCATGGGCACGATGATGTTCACCGCCGCATCCACGGTCCTGCTGGCCACGGTCAGCACGATCGGCATGGCACTGGTCTACCTGCTGATCCTGCGCACCCGCCCGTCCACGGCGGTAGCGATCGTCGGCTACAGCTATTTGTTCCTGGCTGGCGCGGCCTATGCCGGTCAGGCCGTCGGCACGCTGGAGCGTAACCGCTACATCGCCGGCACGGGCGACATGACCGCGGCGAGCTTCGCCTACACGGCCAGCGGCCTTGCGAGCCTGCTGGCCGGTATCGTCTTCATCCTGGCGCTGATCGTGGCGCTGAACACGCGCCACGAACGCCTTGAGGATATCTTCTAGACGACGCGCTCGAACACGGCGGCCAGGCCCTGCCCGCCACCGATACACATGGTCTCGACACCGTAACGGGCTTCGCGGCGGTCCATCTCACGCAGCAGCGTGGTCAGGATCCGCACACCCGTACAGCCCACCGGATGGCCGAGCGAAATGCCGGAGCCATTGACGTTCAGGCGGGTCATGTCGTCCTCGCTGAAGTTCAGCGCTTTCGTGCAGGCCAGAACCTGCGAGGCAAAGGCTTCGTTCAGTTCGAACAGGTCGATATCCTTCAGCTCCAGCCCGGCGCGTGCCATGGCCTTCTCCGAAGATGGCACCGGACCGATGCCCATGACTTCCGGGCCGACGCCCGCCACCTGCCAGGAGAGGAGCCGGCCAAACGGCTTCAGGCCATATTTCTCCGCTGCTTCACGCGTGCAGACGATACAGGCCGCCGCGCCGTCATTCTGGCCGGAGGCATTGCCCGCCGTCACCGTCGCCTGGTCATCCACCTTGCCCCGGATCGCCCGCAGCGTGGACAGTTTTTCCAGCGTGGAATCGGCGCGGATATGCTCGTCCTTGTCGACCACAGTATCGCCCTTGCGGCCTTTTACCGTGAACGGAACGATTTCCTCGTCGAACTTGCCGGAGGCCTGCGCAGCGGCGGCTTTCTGGTGGGAATTATAAGCGAACTCATCCTGCGCCTCGCGGCTGATCTGGTAATCGCGGCGCAGGTTTTCCGCCGTCTCGATCATGCCGCCCGGCACGGGGTGGAACTTGCCGCCCGCCGTGTAGCGCCCGCGCGACAGGCCATCATGCAGGGTCAGGCCGTCGCCCTTCATGCCCCAGCGCATCTCGATGGAGAAGAACGGCGCATTCGACATGCTCTCCGCCCCGCCCGCGATGACAAGATCGTTCGCGCCGGAGCCAACCTGCATGACCGCATTGATCACCGCCTGCAGGCCGGAACCGCAGCGCCGGTCGATCTGGTAGCCGCCGGTCGTCGTGGTCAGGCCCGCATCGAGGGCCACCATGCGGCCAAAGGCCGGGGCTTCCATGGTCGGGTAACACTGGGCGAAGATACAGTCTTCCACCGCTTCGGCAGGCAGTTTCGTCCGCGCCATCAGCTCACGGATGACGTGGCTGGCCAGTTCATGCGCGTGCACGGTCTTGAAGCTGCCGCCAAAGCCGCCAACGGCGGTACGGATCGGTTCACAGATTACGACGTCTCTCATGATTTCATCCCTGTTGGTCACGGCCACGTGCGGTGACCTGTTTGCGTGCTTCTTCAACGGATTCCGCCGTCACCGAATTGGCGTGCTCGATCGAGCGGCGGACTTCTTCCTTCATCGCCTCGGCGAAGGGCATGCCGAAGCCGTCATCAATCAGCGCCTTGTACTTCTTCAGCAGCACCGGCTGCGTGCCGCACATTTCATGGGCGAGCTTCATGGCCGCCGGCACCAGGTCTTCCGCCTTGTAGACGCGGTTGACGAGCCCCCAGCGTTCCGCCGTTTCGGCGTCCAGGAAGTTTCCGGTGAAAGACAGTTCCTTGGCGCGGCTGATGCCGATCAGGCGGGACAGTTTCTGCGACAGGCCCCAGCCCGGCACGATGCCGACGCGGGCATGCGTGTCGGCAAATTTCGCATTCTCGGAGGCCAGCAGAACATCGCACATCAGGGCCAGCTCGAAGCCGCCCGTGATGGCAAAGCCGTTGATCGCGCCAATGATCGGCCACGGATAGGCATCCATCGCTGCAAGGATGTTGATGGCTTTCGAATCTTCGTCAGCGCCGAGGGCAAAGCCGGTCTGGCCAGCTTCTTTCAGGTCCACGCCTGCGGTGAAGGCGCGGCCCGATCCGGTCAGCACAACGGCGCGTATCTCCGGATCGTCCTTCAGTTCGGTGAACACGCGCACGATCTCCGCGCGCAGCGCCCGGCTGAGCGCGTTCAGCGCATCCGGCCGGTTCATCGTGACCAGTGCGACAGGCCCGTCGCGTTCGACCAATATGATTTCGTCAGCCATTTTGGCCTCCCTTTTTCATCCGCCTGAAGAGGATCAGGCGCTTTTCTTGCGGAACATGTTGAGGATGGCGATGACCAGCGCGGCCAGCGCAATGAGACCGGCCGGCCAGATCAGCATGAATTTCAGCGGCGTCAGCCAGTCCTTGGCGGCCAGCACATCGGCCGTGCCTGTCAGGCCCAGCGCCTGGACCATATTCTCGGTCAGGTCCAGTACGATCACGGCCAGCGCCGGCGCGGCGGCAAGTTTCCCGAAACGGCCGAAGAAGCGCAGCGCCATACCTGCCAGGAAACCGCCATAGGCCAGCGGATAAGCCGTATCGAGCAGCACGGTCACCCAGAAATGTACCGTCTTCTGCGAGGCGCTCATCCCGTCGATGACGGCCCGCGCCTCGGTGCCGGAGCTGATGAAGTCCAGATACGTCCCGCCGACCGCTTCGCGGAACACGCCGAACCCCATGCCGATCAGGATCTGCAGCACGAACAGGGCCCACAGGACCGGGGTGCGGGTCAGGAAGCTCATGCGCCCTCATTCTCCAGCCGCTCCGGCGTGACGCCTGCGGCTTCAATGATGGCGGAGAGTTTCGCCGCGACCGTGTCGATCAGTTCGCCGTGAAGGGTCGAGGCGACGAGGTGAACGCCATTGTCGCCAACCGCCCGGAACCATGGATAGGAGCCGAAGGAGACTTCCGGCATGTCTTTCGCGAGCTGGCCCAAGGGCTCGGCAATGTCCCCTTCCCGGAGGCCGACGCCCCTGATGGTGACCTTGTGCACAACGGCGCCGGTTTCGAGCCTTGGCCCGATGTCTTCCAGCATGGCGCGGGCCACCTGCGGCACACCGGCCAGGGTGAAGACATTCTCCGTCTGGAAGCCCGGCGCCCCGGAAACCGGATTGGCGACGATGCTGGCGCCGTGCGGAATGCGCGCCATCCGGCGGCGCGCGGGCGTGTACTCGGTGCCCATCGCGGCATAACGCTCGGCCAGCATGGCGGTGACTTCGGGATGTTCGGAAATGCCGACACCGAAAGCCTTCGCAATCGCATCGGCGGTGATGTCGTCATGCGTCGGGCCGATGCCGCCCGTGGTGAAGACATAGGTGTATTTCGCCCGCAGCGCGTTCACGGCGGCGACGATCTCGTCCTCGATGTCCGGCACGGTCCGGCACTCGCGCACCGGGATGCCCAGCGGGGCCAGATAAGTGGCGATCTGTTGCAGGTTGATGTCACGGGTGCGGCCGGAGAGGAGTTCATCCCCGATCAGCAGGACGGCGGCGGTAGGCTGGGTCTTGACCATGGCTCAGCACATTGCCCAAACCCCGTTGCTTCGCAAGTCACGCCGCTAGGGAAGCTGGCAGGCCCGACTGGGGCTGCCGGGTAGAAATTTCCGCTGAAAACTGCCACATTGGGTTCCAAGACCGGAAAGATCCCAGATGACTGATACAAACCTCCTCCTGCCCATGCGCACGGGCGAAATCCGCATTCATGATGCCGAAGGCTTCGAAGGTATGCGCAAGGCCGGGCGCCTTGTGGCCGAATGCCTCGACATGCTGGTGCCTGAGGTGAAGCCCGGCGTGACCACTCAGCACCTCGATGATCTGGTGCGTGAATTCGTACTGGACCATGGCGCGACCTCCGCCACGATCGGCTATCGCGGCTATCGTCACGCGTCCTGCATCTCGGTCAATCACGTCATCTGCCACGGCATTCCGGGGCCGAAGCCGCTGAAGGAAGGCGACATCGCCAATATCGACGTGACGCTGATCCTCGACGGCTGGCATGGCGACCATTCGCGCATGTACGGCGTCGGCGAGGTGAAACGGAAGGCCGAGCGCCTGATGGAAGTCACTTATGAAGCCATGATGGCCGGCATCGCGCAGGTGAAGCCAGGCGCCCGCTTCGGCGACATCGGCGGCGCGATCAGCGAGATTGCCCGCAAGAACCGCCTCTCCGTGGTTGAGGATTTCTGCGGCCACGGCCTCGGCCGCCTGTTCCATGACGAGCCGAACGTGATCCACTCGTCCGATTACAATACCGGCCCGGAACTGAAGCCCGGCATGTTCTTCACCATCGAACCGATGCTGAACCTTGGCCGCAAGGACGCCGCCATCCTGCCGGACGGCTGGACGGCCGTGACCCGCGACCGCCAGCTCACGGCCCAGTTCGAGCATTCCGTCGGCGTGACGGAAGACGGTGTCGAGATCTTCACGACCTCCCCGAAGGGCTGGCACCAGCCCTACAAGGTGGTCCTCTAGGCCCCTATTCCGCTGCTGGCGGAGGGGGCGGCGCGTAGAACGGCGCAGCCTCTGCCGGCATCTGGTCCATCGAAATGCTGATGCCGTGCTCTGCGGCAAGCTGGCCGATCACGGCGCCAGCCTCTTCCGCATTGGCCGGTTTCGCCTCGGCAATGCGCGGGCCCGCGCTCGACATGAACGCCTCGAACGAGCTTCCCGTCGTCGTCATGATCAGCTCGGTCGGCGTATCGCTGCCGTTCCAGAACATGTGCGCATGGCCGCGGTTCAGCGCCGCAAAGTCCCCCGGATTGAGCCGCAGCGTCTCACCATTCGACAGCACGTCCAGCGTGCCGGAAATGACGTAGAAATACTCGTCCTCAAGGCTGTGCGTGTGCGGCGGCGAGCCAGGGCTCTTCGGCGGCAGCAGGAATTCGTAGATCGTCACCTCACCGGCGGACTCCTCGTTCGACAGGAGCAGACGGACCGGGTGGAACGGATTGTCGACCATCTCGCCGGTGGCAGCCCGCACCAGCTTGTCCGGATGGTCGGCATGATCCGGCATAGTCATGGCATGATCATGCG
>JACXUV010000090.1 GCA_014763715.1 Rhodobacterales bacterium
CATGCCGGCGGCAACGCGCTTCATGCCTTCGCGGACGATGGCCTGAGCGAGAACCGTTGCGGTCGTGGTGCCGTCACCGGCGACGTCGTTCGCCTTGGAAGCGACTTCGCGCAGCATCTGTGCGCCCATGTTCTCGAGCTTGTCTTCCAGCTCGATCTCTTTTGCGACGGTGACGCCGTCCTTCGTGGTGCGCGGGGCGCCGAAGGATTTTTCGATCACGACGTTACGGCCTTTCGGGCCGAGCGTGACTTTCACGGCGTTGGCCAGCGTGTCGACGCCGCGAAGCATCTTTTCACGGGCGTCAGCGCCAAAAACTACGTGTTTTGCAGCCATTTCGAGTTTCCTCTTTGAATTTGCTGTATTTTTGGAAAGCGTTCAGGGGCGGAGATTACTTCTCCAGCACACCCATGATGTCGCTCTCTTTCATGATGAGCAGGTCTTCGCCGTCGATTTTCACTTCGGTGCCGGACCATTTGCCGAACAGGACGCGGTCGCCCTTTTTCACGTCCAGCGCGATGACTTTGCCGTCGTCGCCAACAGCACCTTTACCGACTGCGACGATCTCACCTTCCTGCGGCTTTTCCTTGGCCGTGTCGGGGATGATGATGCCGCCTTTGGTTTTATCTTCTTCCTTGACGCGACGTACGACGACGCGGTCGTGCAGGGGACGAAGTTTCATGGCTTTAGCCCTCTAATCTTGAAATGCGAGTTTAGATTGATCTCACGCAGTCAGCTGCCAGCAGGGACGGCTTAGCACTCACCCTTGCTGACTGCTAACGGTGGTGCGGAGGTAGGGCGCAGACCCCGGAGCGTCAACAGGATTGTTGTGAAATTTTTGCCAGCAAACGGCCTTCCTGGCAGTGAATTCGGCTCAGCCGGGACCGGGGGAGCGGCCGCTGGGCAGGCGGTATTGCCAAAGTCTGAAGCCCTGACGCCAAATTTTCGGGGCCGGTTTCGCCCTGTAGTAGCCATTCTATGTAACAGTCACTGCAATTCCCAAGCAGGAGATGGGGGCACATGAGCGCATACGCCCGGGACATAAAGGACTCGCTGACCTTCTTTGTATTCGTCGCGACGACGGCCCTGTGCCTGTCGTTCACCTTTTCGGTCTTTGTTTACAGACTGGGAGTGCTCGACGATCCGCAGCGTTTCCTCATCGCGAATCTCGTGGTTGCCGCCTGTGTTGCCATTCCCACGGCGACGATCGCCTCCCAGCATGAATTCCAGCTGAAGCGCTACCAGCGCCAGCTCGAATCCCTGGCTTCGACCGACCCGCTGACCGGCCTCATGAACCGTCGTTCCTTCCGCCTCGCCGCCGAGGACGAGACCCTGCGCCAGCGCCGTTCGCACAGCATGGCGGCCGTCGTCCTGTTCGACCTCGACGAGTTCAAGCGTATCAACGACCTGCATGGCCACCAGACCGGGGATGCCGTGCTGAAGCGGATTGCCGAAATTGCCTATTCCGAGCTGCGGGGCCCGTTCGACAAGCTTGGCCGCTGGGGCGGGGAGGAATTCGTGATCCTGCTCTCCAACGTCAATCGCGACCAGGCCTGGCTGGTCTGCAACCGCCTGCGCGAACGCCTTGCGCAGACTGTCATCGAGGAAGGTGGCAAACAGCTGTCGGTCACGGCCAGCTTTGGCTACGAAATGCTGACAGCCGACTCCTCGCTCGACCGGGTGCTGGAGGCCGCGGACCAGGCACTTTACGTGTCGAAAACCTCAGGCCGGAACCGCATCACCTATGCCGGGCCGCGCCTCGCCGCATCGGCCTAGGTGTCCGGGCTGGATTTGCGTATCCCCGCACGGCATGAAGGTGTGAAGGGGGATACGCCATGGCCATCGGCAAAGACGACATCAGCACTGCGATCCACAATGCCCGCCCGCTGAGCGAGCTGGCCCATATGCGGCCGGAATTCGCCGATGTCATGCGCATCTGGGACACCGAACTCGCCCCCGAGCTGGACGCACGCGAAGCACTCCGCAAGCAGACCATCGCGGGAGCCAAATCCCGTACCATAGTCGGTGTCCTCGTGGCCCTGCCGGTTGTCATCGTCATGATGTTCCTGTCGGGCGGGGCGGGCTTTTTCTTTCCGCTGTCCTTCTTTGCCGGGGCGGTCATTGTAATCCTCGTATCCGGCTTCGACTGGCTGAAAGTCTATTCGATGAAGTCCCAGACCAAGGACCTCATCCTCAGCACGGCGTGCCGGCCTTTCGGCTTCCGCTATGAGACGCTGCACCCGGACCTGTCCGGCCTCAAGGATTTCCAGTCTCTGAAAACACGCGGTGAGCAATTGATGGAAGCCATCAGCGGCCCGCAGACCGGCGAGGCGCACACCCTCTCCACAGTCTTCGGCGACATCAAGGTCACCACGCATGATGCAGCGGGCAGCCCGCCGCCGACACCGGCCTACCAGGTCCTGAAGGATGCTGCGCTGCTGCCGGGCCACAGCCGTCGCAACTTCGAGGATCTGATCGAGGGCGAGCGCGCCGGGGCAAGGTTCGCCCTTGTCGAAGCGAAGCTCGATACCAGCGGCAAGAACAGCAAGACGGTGTTCCAGGGCATCCTGATCCATATCGAGTATCCGCAACGCTTTTCCGGGCGTACACTGATGGCCCGATCCGGCTGGTGGAAGCGGGGCAAGGGCGCGGGCGACCTGCAGAAGGTCAGCCTTGTCTCCCGTGAGCTGGACGAGGCCTTCACCGTCTATTCCAGCGATCAGGTCGAGGCACGCGCGCTCCTGTCTCCAGACCGTATGGAGCGGCTGATCGCGCTGGAGCGTCACTTCTCCGGCGGCAAGCTGCGCGGCCTGTTCGACCAGGGCCATGTGACACTCGCCCTCGAGGCGGACAACCAGTTCGAGGCTGGCTCTGTCTTCCAGCCGCTGACAGACCCGCGCCGATTCTCTTCTGCTCTGTCTGAACTCGGCCTTGTCTGCGACCTGATCGACGGCTTCCTTACCCGCGAATGGGTGCAGGGCCGCCTCTAGCCGTCAGCCGGGTGGCGCGCCTTCAGGCAGAGCGTACTTAATCAGGCAGGACATCCTGCCAGGACTTGCCGCTGGCAGGACCCCATGGATTAGGTGTCGGCGTTACAAGTGTCCAATCATGGCCAGGAGCGTCCGACATGATCTCATCCCTTCGTGCCCTTGGTGCAGTTATTGCCGTTCTCGGCTTTGGCGCCCTGCCAGCCATGGCTGACGACCCTGTGGAAGAGGCCACGGTCGCGAGCCTTGAGGAATGGGTTTCCTTCCTGCGCATGCCGAACGTGACCAAACAGTCGACGGCGGACATCCGGGCCAATGCCGACTGGATCGAAGCGACTTTCCAGCGCTACGGCTATGAAGCCCGCCAGCTTGAGGATGGTGAGACCCCAATGGTCTATGCCGCCTGGCCGGATCAGTTGCCGGGTCGCAAGACGATCCTGTTCTACGCCCACATGGACGGGCAGGCCGTCCACCCGGAGGAATGGGACCAGGAAAGCCCTTGGTCGCCGGTTCTGAAGACATTTGAAGACGGGGAATGGAAGCCGCTGCCGCTGGAGCGCCTGCTCTCGGGAGAAGCCGCCCCGGATGACCGTCTCTTCGCCCGCTCCGCTGCGGACGACAAGGCACCGATCCTGATGCTGCTGGCGGCGATGAACGCGCTGAAGGCCGAAGGGCTGGAGCCCGCTGTGAACATCAAGATCCTCCTCGATTCCCATGAGGAGGGCGGCCCGCCGACACTGGGCGATGTCGTGAAGCGCAACGCAGACCTGCTGGCCGCCGATGCCGTGATCATGCTGGATGGGCCAATGCACATCTCCAATCGCCCCACGGTCGTCTATGGTCACAGGGGCGGGGCAGGGTTTGAGTTGACGGTCTATGGGGCGCGTACGGAACTGCACTCCGGCCACTATGGCAATTACTCGCCCAACCCGGCGCAGCTGCTGGCGAGCCTCCTGTCCACGTTCAAGGACGATTGCGGCCGCGTGACGGTCGAGGGCTTTTATGACGGGGTCGTTTTCGACGAGGAAACGCAGGCGGCCTTCGCCTCGGTGCCGGATGACGAGGCCGCGATCAACAAGCGCATCGGCATTGCCGAAGCAGATTGCGTCGGCCAGACCTATCAGGAAGCGATCAACTATCCTTCGTTCAACATTGCCGGCCTGAAGGCTGCCGATGTCGGCGCCTCCCGCCGCACGATCATTCCGGAAAGCGCCACGGCTGCCATTGGCATGCGGACGGTTCCGGCCACGCCGCCAGAGCGTCTCCTGGCCCTGGTCCGCGCCCATATCGAGGCGCAGGGATACCATCTGGTCGATGGCGAACCGACCGAGGAAGAACGGATGACCTATCCGCGTCTGGCCTCCATGTCGGGCGGGCGCGGCAGCAAGGCGCTGCAGACTCCCTTGTCGGCTCCCGTCGGCAAATGGATCGTTGCTTCCCTGACCGAGACCTTCGGTGAAGCCCCCGTGCGCATTCCGCTGATGGGCGGGTCCGTGCCGACCTCCGGTCTCCTCTCGCTGGGCGCGCCGATCATGCTGCTGCCGCTGGTCAATGCCGACAACAACCAGCATGCCGCGAACGAGAATATGCGGATCGGGAATTACTATACCGGCGTGCAAAGCCTGCACGGCCTGTTCCTGACGCCATTCGAGGTGGGAACTGAGACCGAGAGCAACTGAGCAATGCGGCAAGGGGGATAGGCCCACGCCTATCCCTCAGGGCTACTTGCTGGAACGCTGTTCTTTCAAGGCGGAAGAAGTGGCAATGGCGCCCTCTATCCTCCCGGATAGGTCCGCATGGCACGCTCCGCGCCATGACAGACCTCACCGATTTTCTCTCCCATGCCTGGAAAACGCTTGCCTACGCCATCGCGAAAGTTGGCGTGCATGCGGACCTGCACCAGGTGCCGGAGCGGATTTCCAAAACGGTGAAACGGCGCGTCTCGGCAGAGCTGAAGCGGCTCGCCATTCTGCTCCGCCGTCTGATCTTCCTCATGGCATTGCAGGTGGAACTCGCGCCGGTGAAGCCGCGCATGGGGTCGAACTATTTCGAGAAGACCGAAGGTGAGGCGAAGAAGACTTGCACTTTCTCGCTCATGCCGACGGTGGCG
>JACXUV010000091.1 GCA_014763715.1 Rhodobacterales bacterium
TAGATAGGGATATTGAAACGGTAACCCAATGGGGTATATATGAAGAGGATGCAGACCGTGGCGGAGACGCCGCTGTTCGCCCGCCAGGTCGAGAAGCTTCTCGACGAGGAGAGCAAGCAGGAGCTGATCGAGTTCCTCGCGGAGAACCCTCAGGCGGGGGACGAGATCCCGGAGACGGGCGGCGTTCGAAAGCTGCGGTTCGCGGTGCCAGGCCGGGGCAAGAGAGGCGGCGCGCGGGTGATCTACTACTACCTGGATGATGAGATCCCGCTCTACGCTCTGCTGATCTACCCGAAGAACGCGAAGACGGACCTGACATCGGATGAGAAGAAGGCGGTCCGCAAGCTTGTGCGGCAACTGAAAGAAGAGCGGAAGAAACGGAAATGAGCACCTTTGGCGATGATCTGATTCAGTCCCTGAGCGAAGCCGTTGCCCATGCGAAGGGCGAAGGGCCGGCGGTCGTTCACGCTCCTCTGGAGCCCAAGGCTGTCCGTCTGCGGGCCAGACTCACCCAGAAGCAGATGGCCCCGATCATGGGCATGAGCCTCTCGGGTTACCGGAAATGGGAGCAGGGCGCTCGTCGCGTCAGTGGCCCGGCCGCGGCTTTTCTCCAGGTGCTTGATCGGGAGCCCGATGCCGTCCGGCGCGCGCTTCTGGACGCCTGATTTCAGAACAGGGCCGTAGGCGGCAAGGGCCGTAGGCCCGCGCAGTCATGGATCGAGGGGCGGACCAGCGCCCCAAGATTCGTGACGGAGAGCCCCGCAGGGCCCCCGGAGGGCCGACGGGTGTTGCTCGCAACACAATAGTCGGCCTTATTATGTTTGGATTTTCACCTTCGTGACGGAAACTCTGATCATCAAAGTCAGGGAACACACGAAATGGCCGGACCTCAATTCGCGAACATCCAGACCTTCAGCCGGAAGGGTAACAAGGGCGGCCAGTCAGTCGCTCAAGTGATCGGGGAAGCGACCCGAGATCCGGAGTTCTCGACCCATGTAGACGACCCGAACCCGCCCCGTGTTCTCCTCGGGGATCCGGAGGCTTTTGCGGAGCAGCACGACGCCTACATCGAGGCCAGGGCTACTGTCGTGAAAAAGGCGGATGGGACTGAGGCGCGGAGGGCGATCCGGAAGGACAGGCACACGATGGCGTCAATCGTCATGTCGTATCCCGTTCCGCGCGCCGCGATCACCACAGATGAGAGCAAGGCTCAGCTCGAACGATGGGAGCGCAGGAATCTCGAATGGCTTCGCAGGACTTATGGCGACCAGCTCAAAGTCGTCCTGTCGCACGAGGACGAGGAGTATCCGCACATTCACGCTTGGGTTCTGGCCGACGATCCCGGTGCCGATGCCACGACGCTGCATCCGGGAAAGGTGGCCAAGAAGCGGGCCGAGGCAGAAGCGAAGGCGCGCGGCGAGGAACCGCGAACGGCCGTGAAGCTCGGCAACGGGGCCTATCGCGAGGCGATGAAGCGCTGGCAGAATGATTATTACGAGGCCGTTGGTGCGCCGGAGGGCCTGACCAGGACCGGTCCGGGCCGCCGTCGCTTGAGCAGGAAGCAATGGGCGGACGAGAAGCGGGCGGCGGAAGCTGCGGCCGCAACGATGGCGCGGGCAGCTAAGGCTGAAGCGCAAGCCTTCGAGGTGATCGAGGACGCCAAGTCGAAAGCGGGGAATATCGTGGCCGGAGCTGAGGCGAAGGCTGAGCGCGTCACCAAGAAGGCAGAGGCTGTCATTGCGGCGGTTGTCGCCCTGGGTGACGAGTTCAAAGAGGGCACTCTCAGCAAGCGTGATGGGAAGGTCAGGGCGGCACACCCTGATCGGATCAATCCGGGTCTGCCAGAGGTGGCGCCAGCGATGCACGCCGCGGCTGATGCCGCTGAAGCAATCCGCGCCGAGCGTGCCAGTTTGGCGGCGGAGAGGGCCGAGATCGAGCAGGAGCGGGGTCAGCTCGCACAGCTGGCAGACAAGCTGCGAGAAGCGATCGGGAAGGCTCTACGGTTCGCGCGGCGGCCGGGAACGCCGATCGTTGACCAGGTCGAGGCGGCGAAGATGAAGAAACACGCGGCGGGCCTTCTGCGAGAAGTGCAGAAAGCGTCACCTCCGCCCGAAGATCCGTTCGATGAGTCCGGGCCGGGCTTCTGAGGCCAGGCGTTCGGCCTGCTGGCGCCACGCGTCGCGATCTTCTCGCAGCTCGCCGAGGCGTTCGCGCAGCTGACCATTCTCCGCTTCCAGGCGCGCCATCTCTGCGACCTGGTCGCGGTCATGGTCGGACATGTTCGCGGACACTGTCCGGTCACTGTTCGCGGACATGGGGCGATCAGCCGCCCATTCTTCAAGATCGGCAAGCTCGATCTGCCAACGGTTCCGGTTGTCGCGGCTTGCTTTCAAGGACTTTGACGCGAGAGCCCGCATGATCGCGGATCTCGATACGCCGACATGAGCGGCTGCCTTGTTCGGGGTGAACACTGTTCGGACCATGACCCGAACAGTGTCCGCGAACACCTTTTTTGGCAATAGGAAACCTTCTGTCCCCCATCTGGGTGTTACAGCGTGCGTGCCGCCCGCGGTCACACCCAGTTTCGTAACCCCCCAGGGGGTCACGCCCAGCATCCTGCTGGACCGGACGCGCGAGGGCGCGTGCTTTAGGCGCTGAAGCGCCATTGATTCCTTGATGATGTGAGAAAAGGAGAGGTCGGGAGAAAAGAACCAGGGGTCGAGAAGGCGGTGATGGAGGGGAGGGGAAAGAAGAAGTTGACGCGGACATAGCTGCAAGACAATGGGGCCATACCCGCGCAGCTCAGCTGCGGGGGTATGGCGCCAGGGGCGCCAGCAGATATGGCCGGGTCAAGAGAGCCAGTGGCTTCGACCGCCGACAAGGCCCGGCCCTGGGCTTGCCCAGGGCTAGATGCAGGCACGTGACTGCATCTAGAGGGCCGCCGGAGGGAACAGATTTTCGGCACGAAAATCTGCGGTTGGAGGGGCGAACGGACTTCTTGTTTCTCCTCCCCGGGCCGCCAGACTTAGGCTTTAGAACCGGACCTGGCGTTTTTTGCGCGACCCCTACCGCGATGGTAAATTGCCCTTACCGGAAGACCGAACCCGAAGGTGGCGTAGAGTGTCGGCTTTTCCGTTTTGGATGGTGGTTCGAGTTTCCCTAACTCCGTTCCAGCATCAATAAAACAAGGAACGAGCAGGGATGAAGAAGCTGAAAATCACATGCGGGAAGGTCACGATCGAGGCCAAGGAAGTGCCGAACTGGCTGCTTGTAGCGCTGGTGGCCGGTGCATCGAGCTTCGCTCGAGCACGCGGCTGGATCTGACGAATCCCTAATTGGTGCGAAAAAGTATTTCCGAAACAAAGACTTGGCTTTTTTCGGTGACTTGACGCACATCGTGAAGAAAGCGTAACATCCGGCCTATAAACGCGAAAGCCCCGCATGAGCGGGGCTTGCGTGGTCACCGGGCCGATGCGCTGTCTATCGCCAAACAGTTCAGCGCAAGAGCCCCAATAGCAACACCGGGCAAATGCCCGATGACCGGGGTCAGTATATTGCGCCATAGCCTGATTTGGCAAGCCGCACCGCGTTCCGCCCCAAGGGGCGGGGATGCTGTATCGGCCTGAGTCCAATCCTCAAAATCTGGTAGCCCGTGCCCCGTTCGACATGTCGTCGGGCGGATCAAGCGCACCGAATCGAAAGTCCAAGGAGGCCCGTGAGGGCCGGGCCGGAGGCCGCGCGGAACGCGCTCTTGGTATAGATGGGAGTATCGTTGGCCGCTCAAAAGCGGAGAACTCCAACGAAACAAGGGAAACGGGACCATTTTTCCGCGAAAAAAGGCGTGCAATTTGGGCGCTTTCGCGGACAGCGGCAGGGCTGCGCTACCCGAAAGGCACCCCGAAGGAGCAGATCAAGGGCGTTGGGACTTGCCGCTGGGCGATGCAGTCGAAGGCGGCGGGCGTTGATGTCCATCTTTCCGAGTATGACGAGAGCGGCCAGACGCGTGCGAGCTTCGGGGGGCTGCAGACATGCGGTAATGTCTGGCAATGTCCTGCCTGTGCTGCGCGGATCTCCGAGACGCGTCGGCGGCAGCTGAATGACGGCCTCGCTTGGGCGCGAGAGCAAGGCCATAGGATTGCGATGATCACGCTCACCGCCCGTCACGGCGAAGGTGACGATCTGGTGGAGCTTCTGCGGGCGATGAAGGGGGCCAAGAAGCGCTTACATCAGCACCGGGCGTGGAAGCGGATCAAACCCGAGATTGTCGCCGTTTTAACGGCGACAGAGGTCACCTACGGGCGCAACGGCTGGCACCCTCACTTCCACATGCTGGTCATCGTTCGGACGAAGGCGGCTTTCGAGGCGCTGGCCGAGCTGGGAGACCCCTGGCGCGGGGCGCTGCGAGCTGAGGATCTCGATGGCGCAGCCGCTGCCTTCGATTGTCAGGGGGCATCAGCCGCAGGCCGTTATATCGGCAAGTGGGGCGCGGCGGAGGAACTGACGCTCAGCGGCAAGAAGCGGGCCAAGAACAAGGGGCGCACGCCGCTGCAGCTCCTCGAGGCGTGCAAGGCGGGCAACGAAGAGGCGGGAGAGCTGTGGCTCGAATACGCCGACGCGTTTCACGGTCGGACACAGCTCGATGGGCTCAAGAAGCTGACCGATCTGGCGGGCCTCGAGGAGATCTCCGACGAGGAGGCGGCACAAGATGCGGAGCAAGAGGGTCAGCTGCGCCAGGATGAGCCAGTTGCGAACATCGACGCCGACACATGGCGCGCCAAGGCTCGCCACCGTCGCACAGACATTCTCGATGCAGCCGAGACGAACGGAGCGGCCGGCGTCTGGGAAGTGATCGAAGGACCAGCAAGAGCCCGGGACCTTTCACGGCCGCCGCCGTTGAAGAAAGGCGGTCTTGCGGAGCGGGCTATGGCAGCCATCAGGAAGCCCGACCGTTCCTTGCCAGCGTCTCCGGACTTAGATAGGGATATTGAAACGGTAACCCAATGGGGTATATATGAAGAGGATGCAGACCGTGGCGGAGACGCCGCTGTTCGCCCGCCAGGTCGAGAAGCTT
>JACXUV010000029.1 GCA_014763715.1 Rhodobacterales bacterium
AATTAAACCTCCCCCTCCTCCAGCACCGACCGAAACACCCCCGCTGCTTCCTCTGACCGGAACATGTAACAAGCCATGTGACCTTCTTTCCCAAGATGCCCATGCATTCGCCAGTCGGATCCGATGTTCAAATCAATCCAGGCGGCAATGACATCCATACGCTTTCCCAGCCCGTTCGGCGGGACAGGAACAAGCACATGATGCGGAAAATCCCGCGCATCCTGTTCAGCCATGAGGACAGATTTGTAGCGCCCCATTCGACATCTCCTTCTGAGATAAAGTTCTTGCTTTGTTCTTTTCTCCTTTAGCCCATGAAAGGCAATACATCCCTCCAAGTTTTCTGTGGAACGTTCAGGCGCACGCTTCCTAAAACAGGTCGCCCTGCCCGGATGCCCTGCGCTTAGGCGGTGACTTGCCGTGCCCTTCAGGCCGCATGTCCCAAGCCCCATCATCTTCATAGGGACGAAGACAGGCGCGGACTTCTTCGAGGCTGGCCGGCGCCTCTCCCAGCCAGACCGGAATATCAGATTCATGCAGGACCGCCGGCATACGCTGGTCCGGATCGCCGACGACAAATTCGGATATCCCTTTATTGGCCAGCGTCGTGCACATCACAAATTCCATCACCGCCCCATTGGGTGACGGAACATCCCGGTAGATGACCGCAATTGCCAGGCGCGAGCCATCCTTCGGCCGGATCGTCCATTGGACAGTCTTCGTATTGCCGGTCGGTGTGACGCGGTCTGGCTTGAATGTCGGGACTTCCTCACCCTCATTGAAGCTGTTGACGATGAGCAGGCCGCGCCGCTCTTCAAAATGCGGGCGCCAGAGACGGGATGAGAGCAGCTTGTCGTCCCGCGCATGGATGTGATCGGGATAGAGGCGCCCTTGCCGCTCCTTCGTGAACCCCCAGCGCATTTCCGTCATGGTGCGACCGCCATCGCCAAGGTGCATGACCGGCGCGCGGCGCATGGGTGTGGCCGTCTCTTCCGGCGCATTGCTGGGACGCGCGGCAAGTGGCTGCGAGAAGCTGTGCACTTCTGCCCAGGTCGCCATGTAAGAGAACTTGCCACACATGAGCAAAAGATGACGGCATTGGGTCGGGCACTCAACCCGCGTCAGAGCAAAGAAACCGCAGGACAATCAGGTCGCCAGCCTAGATCGTCTGAACCAGTTCCGCCATCGAGACGCCAAGCGCCTTCGCCAGCCGCTCAAGCACAGAGAGCGTCGGGTTGCGCACGCCTCGCTCAACGGCTGACACATAAGTCCTGTGGAGCCCTGCCCGATCGGCAAACTCCTCCTGCGACCAGCCACGTTCCTCCCGCAGGGCGCGGAGCCGTTTGCCAAATTTCTTGCGGATATCCATGGCGCCCAAGCGACGCTTATGCTGCCGATTGAGCTACAGACTATGAGTCTCTTTTTCGCTTGAACTCCACCGCAACCTGAGCGGTAATGAGACTCATTGAATGCAAACAGTACTGAGGGACATATGACAGAGAAGAAAATCGTTCGCCGCCATTGGGAACGTCCACCCTTGCCCACCGGCCATCAAGGTGGCGGGGTGGTCGGCGGTTGGCTTTTGATCTGTCTTGGAATTGCAATCGCCCTCTATGCATCGACCTATGAGCTTGAGGGTTTTGGACTTTCCATGTTCGGCATTGGTATCTGTGGCCTTGGAATATTGTCGATTACGATCTCACTCATGCTGCGTGAGATTCGCCGGATTGCCTTCGAAGCGGCACTTCGCTCAGGCGAAGTCGAGGTTGAAGAACGTTCACCTCGGAGATTTCTCGGAATATAGATCAGAAATCTGCAGAAAGTTTTTCCCACTCCACTTCCCTGTAATTTCTTATTATTCCGTAGGCTTACATAAGTGGCTTATTTGACTGGAGATTTCCCAGTCGAAAAATGCGTTGCCATCGCATTCTGAATCCCTAATTCTGCAACGCAAGCCGCAACGAGAAGCGCCCAGCGCCCGCTCGGCTCCCCCACTGATATGAAGCTTAACTGACACCCGCGTCGCGGAGCCTTTTGCTCGCCCCGGGCCAGGAAAGGAGTGCAGGTGAATGCCCGCAGACACATCTCATGCTCACGGAACAAACGAGTTCCAGCTGAAAATCCAGTATGTCGAGATCGGCAAGCTCGTGCCTTATGCGCGCCACGCCCGGACCCACAAGCCGAAACAGATCGATCAGATTGCCTCCGCCATTCGTCAGTTCGGCTTTACCAACCCAATTTTGATCGGGGATGATGGTGAGATCATTGCCGGTCATGGCCGCGTCCTCGCAGCCAAGCAACTCGGAATGCGCGAGATACCAACCGTCTGCCTGTCTCATCTGAGCCCCGAAGAGCGCCAAGCCTACCGTATCGCTGACAACCGCTTGGCAGAGCGTGCAGGATGGGATGAACCATTACTGGCAATAGAACTCGCCTCAATCGCCGAACTCGATCCGGACTTTGAACTCGAAATCACAGGCTTCGAAACCGCCGAAATCGACCTCATCCTGGATACCAACACGGCGGAAGGAGATGAGGCGGATACCATACCGGAGCCTGTGGTCGGCCCAGCGGTTACCCGTCCTGGCGATGTCTGGGTACTGGGCAAGCATCGTCTCCTTTGCGGGGATGCAACAGATGCGGGAGCCTATGCACGCCTCTTGGGAGACGAACGAGCAGACTGCGTGTTCACCGACCCACCCTACAATGTGAAGATCGATGGCAATGTCTGTGGCAAGGGGGCCGTCCGCCACCGGGAATTCGCCATGGCCTCCGGCGAAATGGATAAGGCGACCTTCACGGACTTCCTGACTAGGTGCCTGGTTCAATTGGCGGCCTTCAGTCGGGACGGTTCCATTCATTTTGTTTGCATGGATTGGCGCCACCTGCCCGAGCTGCTGGCCGCGGGGAATGTTGCCTATTCCGAACTGAAGAACCTCATCGCCTGGGTCAAATCAAACGCGGGCATGGGAACGTTCTACCGATCCCAGCACGAACTTGTTCTTGTCTACAAGCACGGTACCGCGCCGCATACGAATACGTTCGGCCTCGGCGAGACCGGCCGCCACCGCAGCAATGTCTGGCAATATGCAGGCGTGAACAGCTTCGGGAAGAACCAGAAGGATCTTGCCCTCCACCCGACCGTCAAACCCGCCGCCATGGTCAAGGATGCCATTCGGGACGTCACGAAGCGCAGGGAGATTGTCCTAGATCCTTTTGGCGGTTCCGGGACCACGCTGATTGCGGCGGAGCGAACCGGACGCGTCGCGCGGTTGATGGAGCTGGATCCGGTTTATTGTGACGTGATTTGTCGCCGGTTCGAGGAACTCACCGGCACGCCTGCCATACTCGAAGAGACCGACGAGCAATTCCAGATGGTGGCAACCGCGCGCTCCACGCCGGAGGCTAATGATGCCTGAGTATGATGACGACTCCGTCGGGTACGGCTCTCCGCCCAAACGGAACCAGTTCAAGAAGGGACAATCCGGAAACCCGCACGGGCGACCGAAGAAAGCAGATGGTATCGAGGATAACCTGACCTGGCTATTCGCTTTGCCTGTTCGCGTGCGTGACACCAGTGAAGAAGTGACCATGCTCCAAGCATTGGTCCTTCGACTTCGTCGGCTTGTCGCTGACGGTGATTTTCAAGCCATCGAGTTGATGGAAAAGCTCATCCGTCTGGCGCGAAAATACAATGTCATCGAGCCACCCCAAACCCGGCAATACGAAGATCCGCGCATCGTGGTCGCCAGAGCAATTGGACTGCAGATGATTGACGGTCAGCTCTGTAACGAAGAGGGAGAGCCAATCCCCCTTTCAGATGAAGATGACGACGCCAAATTCGAATGAAGGGATGCTTATGAGGAATGACTACAATGTGGGATATGGGAAACCACCACAGGACAAGCAGTGGAAGTCTGGACAAAGTGGCAACCCAATAGGGCGTCCGAAGAAAAAGAAGAACCACCTGCATGATGCTTATCAGATCATCTCGGAGCCGATTAAGACGAATTCTTCCAACTCGCTCACCTCTGAACTGAGTCCGATTCAGGCCGGCTTGTTGAAAATGTGCAAGGATGCCCTGAATGGAAAACGCAAATCGTTGTTTCAAGCGTTGAATTTGTCCGTGGCACATCTCGAGCGCGTCAACTTTGCTAGAGTGAAGCGGAAAAATAAGGGAAACCCCTGGGCTCCTGTCGCACGGGCGTTCGGTCTAAAAATCATCGATGGGAACCTTTGCTTCGAAGATGGAGAATACATAAGGTCAACAGAGGTCCCCGAGGATGAAAAGGAAGAAAATGACTATTGATGGAACAGATTACTTGACCGCATCGACGGCGACCAAGCCACACTTGATCAGACAGCTGAATATACCCTCATAGAATGACGGTAGACGAGTTTGGTCGGCATCACTTCCGGTGGGGACATAGATAACCATCCCCTGGCGAGCACGGGCCAGGATCACCCGGTAAGCGTTTTTGAGATAGAGCTGGCGATCTGCTGAATTTACATTCTGCCAACGCGTCCCCTTAAACGCATGATGGCGCCAGCCCCCCTTCTGGTAGCGGAGGTCAGCATCCCAGCAGACACCCGCCCAGTCGAGCTTCAGGGCTTGCGCGTCGAATTCTGTGGCGACCTCTTCTAGGTAATACGTCGATCGGACATCATCAGGCCCATTGAGGATCCAATTTGCCGGATCGATACTGGCGCGCACATTAAGACCTTCGGGCCGTAACCGGTACGCCCCCGATGGGGCGATCAAACTATGACGCTCTGTCCCGCGTGCATGCGACGACTACCCAGGGTGGTTCACGCTTTGCTAGCTTTGGTGTAAGTTTCAGTATGGCTGAATAGGGCACAAAAGCCGCCATACGAAATACGGTCCCAGGTCTCAATTTCCTTGGGAGAGCGTGGTTTCGGTCTTTACTTTTTCCAGACGTGCACCCGGTTCGTTTAAACCCCAGCGGCGATCAAAATAAAATTCAAGTGCTTGTCGAATTTCTATCCGGAGCAGGTCATCGCTAAATCCAAACTCTCTGCGAACAACAGCAGCTTGAGATGAGGTGAGCCTTGCGCTCGGTCTCAGCCAAATAGTGCGGATCGAATGCCATTCCATGTCGAAGGGCGGCGGCGTATCCAATTCATCCATTTGGAACTCGTCCTCTGGGTTGATCCTTGCAGGGTGAAAGTTCCGGTACTCGCCGCGTTTGTAGCTGTAGGCCCGGAAATGAATGCTCTCGCCATCGAAGATAAACCGTGTTGGCGCGACCCATTGTGGAGCCGTTTCACCAGAGCTCATCGATGT
The DNA here is from genome assembly GCA_014763715.1 of Rhodobacterales bacterium. Taxonomy (GTDB): domain Bacteria; phylum Pseudomonadota; class Alphaproteobacteria; order Caulobacterales; family Hyphomonadaceae; genus Hyphomonas. Next base: position 5,303 of record JACXUV010000029.1, read on the forward strand.
GTAGGCGATTCTGATTTTTTGCTGTTTCGAGATGGCGTCGTAAAGCACGGTCGCGACGTGTGGGTCTAGCCACCGTTTCGCACGGGGCAGCGCAGCGGGCAACGCATCGTCTGAGGCCGTGTCAAGAACGCCGAATACGTCCAGCATCGAAGAAGCCGCAATCGGCTGATGATCGGGCGAAGCCACGTAGGCCTTCAGATGCGCGTCGTACTCCGGAGCATTTTGAGTGATCAGCGACAGATATGCCCGAAAATCATTGGCGGCCTGCGCGATCGAGATTCCAAATCGGTCGGTGAGATCACGCCGCCGCGCGACGCCGCGCCAGGTGAAGCACCGATCGAGAAACAACAGGCGCTGTCGCTGGGCATGTTTCAGGTCGTCAAGCGTCATCCGATTTCCTCTCTTGACTCTTGTTAACTCATACATAAAAAAATTATACGTATAAAAAATATACGGAACAAGCCATGAAGCTGCTACACACTTCCGACCTGCATCTCGGTCGTCAATTCAACGGGATCTCACTCGAGGAGGATCACGCAGCGGTGCTCGCCCAGATCGTCGAGGCGGTGAAGGCGAATGGCGTTGATGCGCTTATTATCGCCGGCGATGTCTTCGACAGGGCGTCGCCGCCGCAAAACGCCGTGCGCCAGTTCACCGGGTTTCTCCAGCGAATCAAAACGGAAACAGACGCCGCGGTCGCCATGATCGCGGGCAATCACGACTCCGGGGACCGTATCGACCTTTCAGCCATCGCGGCGGATCGCAGGCGTTGGCTCATCCGCGGTGCGATCAGTGCTGAGGAAGCACCGCTCCTGCTTTGCGACCCGCACGGCCCGGTTGCGATCTCAGCGCTGCCGTTCGCTTACGAGTATGCTGCGCGCGAGTGCTTTGAGAGCGAGGCCATTGGTACGCCCGAAGATGTACTGGTAGCGCAGGTCGCAGCCGCCCGCGCTGAGGTCCCAGAAGGCGCGCGGTGGATTATCGTCGCCCATGCCTTCGTCACGGGTGGTTCAGTGAGCGATAGCGAGCGCTCCCTGACGCGGGTTGGCGGCATAGAGACTGTCAGAACTTCCGTCTTTGACGGGGCTCACTATGTCGCCCTCGGGCATCTACATCGCCCCCAGTCGGTAGACGGGGAGCATATTCGCTATTCTGGCTCGCCTCTCGCCTTCGGCTTCGATGAGGCCGACTCGGGAAAATCGATGAGCCTGATCGAGATGGATGCAGCGGGTCAGGTTTCGGTCGAGGTCCTGCCGTTCAAGCCAGTCAGGCGCGCCCGGGTTCTCCGCGGCAAGCATACAGAACTCCTGCTCTCCGATCCGTCGAGCGATTTCATAAAGGTGGTGCTAACGGATGATGCACCCGTCATCGACGGGATGAAGCGCTTACGGGAAGTGTTTCCGAACGCCTGCGAGCTAATCTACGCCCGCGACGAGCACCCACTCGAGATCAAATCGGTAAACGGACCGCCTGTCGAAGCCGCCGAACCTGCAGACGTGGTTCGCAACTTCCTGACAGAGGTCGGCCTTGAGGATTTATCTGAGGACGATGAGGGAGTGATCGACGCTTCGCTCACGCGCTTGCGGCATAGGGAGGACGCGGAATGAGACCGGTCCGACTCACACTCCAGGCCTTCGGCCCCTACGCGAACAAAGAGATCATCGATTTCCGCAGCGCTGTTGAAGCGGGCCTGTTCGGCATCTACGGACAGACCGGTTCGGGCAAATCGACAATCTTCAGCGGAATGACCTTCGCTCTATTCGGTGAGGCATCGAAGTCGGAGCAGGATCGCACTTCCCTTCGTTCTGACCATGCACCGGCTGACCTCACAACCGAAGTCGAGTTCGTCTTCGATGTGGGCGAGCGGCGTTTCGTGGTCGTTCGCCAGCCGGATCAGATGCGCCCGAAGCAGCGCGGCGAAGGTGAAACCAAGAGTGCCCACGAGGCTCATCTGTTCGACGCGACAGGGCTTTCCCTAGAAGAGATCACGGCGGACAAGCGCGGCAAGATCATTGCAGAAAAGAAGGTCCGCGATGTTGATGCTGCCGTTTCGGATCTTCTCGGCTACGGCGTTGAACAGTTCCGGCAAATTGTGCTGCTGCCGCAAGGCCGGTTCGAGAAATTCCTATCCGCCAAAACTAATGAACGCGTTACGATCCTGCGGGACCTGTTCGACGTCTCGCTCTATCAGGCACTGATGGCTGACCTAAAGGAAAAGGCAGCGGAGGCGGAGCGGCAAGTGCGCGAAGAACGGGCAGTCTGCGCCGGGCGGCTTAAAGCCGAAGGGTTCGAGAGCACGGACGCCCTGCTCGAAGGCATAAACGCAGCCCAAACCGCGGTTCAGGAACGATCAACAATTGAGGCCGACGCAAAGAAACAAGCGCAAGCGGCCGAGATCGCATTTCGGTCTGCCGAAGCGGTTGAGGCAAAGTTCGTGGCATCGGAACAAGCACAGGCAAAGCTCATCGTACTGACAGCTCGCAAGGCAGAATTCACGGCCATCGCCGACCGAATGAAACAGGCGACGCGCGCCCAACTGCTTGTGGATGTGGAAGAGCAACTCTTCGCCGCCAAGCGAGACGTGAAGGACGCCGAGGCGAAGCTCTCCGAAGCTGAAGAAGCGCAGAGCCGGGCCAAACAAAAGGTCAAAGACGCGACCGAGGCCCTAGCAAGAGAAGAGGCACGAGCGCCTGAGTTGGAAGCCGTGCGCAAACGCAAAGATGATCTTGAAAGATTTGCCGGGGTCCTCGAAGCAGCGTCAGCCAGCGCCGAAGCCGTGGAGGCGGCGCTCGAGGCGCAGCGGATAGCCCGCGCGGCGTTCGAGAAAAGTAAAGATCGGCTCGACCAGTTGCGCAATACTCGCGCGGAGCGCACGGCCGCGCTCAAGTCAGCCCGGGGCGCTGAAAGCCTGCGCGGTGACCTCGCGAAAGCGCATTCGCTTCTCCTGACCCAGAAGAAAGAAGCCGAGGACTATGCGAAAGCAGAAGCTGTTGCCCAGTCGGCGAAAGCGGTGTTTGAAAAGGAAAGTGCCGCCTCAGCCGAGGCGCTGAAACAGGAAGCAGAGGCGCGCGCCACCTATGCAGCCGCAGAACAAGCTCTTGCCGCGGCTCAGGCGTTACATCTCGCGACCAAGCTGGAAAACGATGCGCCCTGTCCTGTGTGCGGATCGACCGACCATCCAAGTCCCGCGACGGGCGATATCGAGAATGCAGGACGCGATCAGGCCTTCCGCGAAGCCCGCTCCCGGCTTGAAAAAGCTGAACGCGCCGCCCGCGAGATCAGTGAAAAACTAGCTGGGCAGAAAGCCACGTTCGAGGCCAGAAAGGAAACTTTGTCTTCGCTCAAACAGCCGGCGGACACGGTCGCGGCCATTCTCGAGAAAGTTCGTAGAACTGAAGCTGATATTGACGCGCTTGGTCCGGTCGTGAATATAGAGGAGGCCGAGGCGGCCCTCGATGCACTCGACAAGCAGATTGCAGAAATCGAGACCGAGACCGAACTCCTACGCGCTAAAGCTGACAAATGCCGTAACGCCGCGACCGAGGCCAGAGCCGCCCGCGATGGGAAACTCGAGGTCGTCCCCGAAGCACTCCGCACACAGAGCACACTAGCATCAGCCATGGAAGAGACATCACGCACGCTGAATGCGCTCGTCAACGCGAAAGACAAAGCAGAAGCCCTGGCGAAGGCGGCCCAAGACGTAGCCCTCTCCGCCGATGCCACGGTCAAGGGCGCTGAAGAGTCAGCTACAACCAACAAAGTCCGCCTCGCAAAATCTGAGGCGACGTTCCGCACGCGTCTGTCCGAGCAAGGGCTCACGTATGCGCTTTATCAAACTCTCAAACCCGCCATCCCGACGATCGATTCAGACAGTGAATTGGTCAAAAAGTTCGAGACTCAGTTGAACGAGGCGCAGGGCGCTGCAAAGGCAGCGGCCTTGGCGATTGCCGATCTGCCCCGCCCGGACCTTCCTGTGTTGAAAGAAGCTCATCAAGCCGCCGCAGCAGCCCTGACCAAATCGACGGAGGAGCGGATCGCTGCCAGCAACCGTGTCGATCAGCTGGAGCAACTGAGAAAAAGCCTAGAAGAGACGATGCGCAAACTCGATGAGGCTGAAGCCGAGTCCGGCCCTCTTCGCAAGATCGCGGCGCTGGCTAATGGCGATAATCCGCTTAACCTGAAGCTGGAAACCTATGCAATCGGGGCCATGTTCGACCGCGTGCTTGAGGCCGCGAATCTCCGGCTCGGCCCGATGACCTCCTCCCGATATCAGCTCGAACGCGACACTGAAGGCGGTCGTGGCAGTCGCGGCCTCGGCATCCAGATCTTTGATATGCATACCGGCAAGTCGAGAGGAACGGACACCCTGTCCGGCGGCGAGACATTTATCGCGGCGCTCGCCCTCGCGCTAGGGCTCGCCGATGTTGTCGAATCGGCGAGCGGGAAAGTCCGTCTCGATACGATCTTCATTGACGAGGGATTTGGCAGCCTCGACACCGAGAACGGCTCAGGCACGCTGGACCTGGTGCTGCACGTCCTGAACAGTTTGGTCCGGCAATCGAGGGCCGTTGGTCTGATTTCTCACGTCCCGCTCGTTCAGGATGCTATTCCGAACGGCTTTTACGTCCGAAAGGGGCACACTGGCAGTGCCGTTGAAGAGAGGCGTGCGATCTGATGGCGGCTCGATTTTTCAGAGGGCGCTTTCATACTCGGCGCTTGAGCGACGGTAGCTCGGTAGATGTTCGAGAATGTAGGGTTCTGCACGAGCGTGGCGCCAGCGAGAGGAAACGCAGCTATCGTCACCCTTGAATTCCGCAACACCCAATCTCGCCGAGAGCGCAGCATAAACTATCCCAAGCTCAATGGTGAGCTACCAGGAATCGTCACAAATTTTCGACGTGACCGCATTTAGTCGTTCTAAGGTCCATCCGCGCTCGGCACCGATGCACATCAGCTCATATAGGAAGAGCGAGTTTTTCTTCAGCTTCGCAACGCCCCCGCACAGCGCTTGCGCCTCTGCTTTTGCTGAAGCTAATTCATCGGCCTCAATACCCGTAAATATTGATTTCTGGATATTGTCCTTCCACACGGCCATTTTTGCGCCCACGAAATCATCATCAGGAAAGTCTGTCAGGGCCGTCTCTCCAGCCCACTTGAACAATGCGTTATTGTAGTCTGCCTGTTCATTTCGGTTGTTCTCAGCGCAATTGGCGTCGCCATCAAACACTAGGAAAGTGGGGATCTCCATGGCTTCTGCGAGCAAACAGCATCGCAACAAAGCGGCCTTCCCACTAACCGGTACGATCGAAACGCCGCGCCGGCGAAAGTCCCGGTCCAGGCCAGAAGCGTAGATCCAAGTCGTCAACACGACTTGATCTTCTATACCTTCAACCAAGACTAACTTGTCAGTAAACAGCATCTCGCTCAACGCCGGCTGAAGGGTTGTGTCGAGACGCGCGCGCAATCCTTTGGGCGGTTGCGGTTGAGTGCCTGTCAGGTCCGCTTCACGCTTAGCCAATACTTCAAACCCGGCCTTGCAACTATAGGCTTGATCAGCTTCATTGCGCCTGATCACTCTGACATTTTCAAAGCTGCGCCCAGATACAAAATAAGGGCTGTGTGTGGCAGCCAATACTTGCGCATTGCCATCGGAAAGTTCTTGCAGGACTTGGGCAAGATGCTTGGCTTGAGGCGGATGCTGATAGAGTTCAGGCTCCTCAATACCGAGTACGAGAGTCGAGGTATTTTTGTCGCCGAGCGTTGCGAGTTCTTGGAGCAAGCTGATCAAATAAGAACGCTGCAGACCGTGCCCAATCCGCGCAAGGCTACCTTCGAAGCCCTGCTCGCCCGTTCTCAATCGCGCGGCTGGCTCCTCAATTTTGAACTTGGCCGGGTCTTGATACCAGGAAATCGACACGGTCGCCCGCGGGTTTCCCCAATCCTGAAGGCGCTTTTGCAGCGATATCGACAGGTCGCCAAGCGCATCATTCTCCGCGTCCATTAGTTTTTGATATTGTTCCAGAGTCGCCTTTCTCAAGTTTTCGATCTGGCCGCCAAAATCGACTTTCGATCGAACCGCCCGATCAAGAAGCGTGGTGAACGCTGTATTCTTGCTCTCCAACTCTTCAGTAGCCGCGTCTTTGACCGCCGGCACATAAACCCACTGTATGTGCTTCTCCAAAAGGTTCACACCTTTAGAAAATCCGTAAAATTGAGCTCCGCTCTCAGCTTCCACGCATTGTTCTAGGTGCTCTTGTTCAAAGGAGTTGAGCGTTTCTTGCGCAGCCCCAGCGCTCGTCCAATTCGGCAGATCAGGATATGATGATTGGAGTTTTTGGTAGATGGCCTTTTTGTCACCTGCGCTTCCCGCTTCGAAAAAGGGAACAAAATCTTTGATGACCATTCTAGATCCGAACTGCTGTACTTTTGCTATACCGTCTTTAAATATCGCCCGGGCCGAAACGATAAGTTGATCTCCGCGGACGTAATGATTCAGGTCTTTTTTTGCCTCATCAGACAAGTCTGTGAACGTCACCTTGATTTCGATCGGCTCGGCAGTTTGCTTTTGGAAAAAGTCTTCCTCATCGAGGTTTTTGACATCAGTCGCGCTTCCGTCCTGATAGCCGAAGAACACATTCAACGCGGCGAGCACCGTCGATTTACCAACGCCGTTAGCCCCGACGAGGCATGTATAGGTACCAAATTCAACCGTGCAGTCTTTAAACGCACGAAAATTTTTGATCGCGATTTTATCTATTCTCATCTCTTGCACCCATGATTGATGAAGCTTGCGGCCTCTGGCCGCGGACTTCGCTCCGACAGAACGGTCGTTCAACCATAGAGTGCCACTCGGATATTAATAGAGTGCTCTAAAGTTAAAGCTCGTCTCGATCATCGCCATCTAGAGAGAACGACATGCATCAAACTAGAAACGGTCGAGATTTTTCACCGGAACCGCATTATCAAGATACCGACGACAGCATTGAATACGGTCCCATTCGTCAATCGCCGCTGTCGAGGGTCTTTCAGACGGTCTACAAAACTGCAACGTGAACTTCTGCACTGACCTGAGCACAGGTGCCCGACATGGACGCGATCGATCAAATCCGCCGCAGGATCATAAAGGTTCTGGAGGGTGCTGAAGATGCATGCGGGCAGGCCATGGAGGCCCAGCTACCTGCTCTTCCGTATGACAAACGTCTTCAGGAAAGCCAAATCCTCGGCACCTTACTCAACAAGGCAACGCCTCACTACGATAAAGCGCCGTTCGCCATGCTGAAATATATCCGTTTACAGATCGAATAAACTGGACTGCAGCCTCAGTCCGAGCATTGGTAGTTCTGTCGCGGGCAGCCCCGCGGACGCCCGCCAGATCACCGGGCCTTCGGGTCGTGGAAGCGCTGATCGCTCCCGTAGACCCGAAAGGAAACCCGATGACAAACCGTAAATCCACCCGAGCCGCAGCGAAACCCAAAACACGGGCCTCAAAATTTGATCAACTCAAAAGCCTTCTCGCGAAGCCTGATGGCATGACCGCTGAAGCCCTTTCCACGAAACTCGGCTGGCAGACGCACACAACTCGCGCTGCGCTCACCCGCCTGAAACAGGCCGGGGTCGAGGTGGATAAGTTGGAACCAGCAGAAGGATCGCGCCAATCCCGCTACCGTATTGTCGGAGCGAGAAAATGACGTCCGGGACCGATGTTCAGGATCTCGCCCGCGCCGACCTGGTCGATCGTTACGAGCAACTACTCGACGCACCGCCTCCGAAGGGTCTCAGCACACCTCTGCTCCGCCGGATCGTCGCCTTCGAAACCCAGGCCGTTGAACACGGGGGCCTGGGCCTTCGGCTCAGAAAGCAGCTTCGATCGATCGCCGATGCGGACGGATCAGTCAGCCCCACCACCCATCTCAGATCCGATGCCCGGCTGGTCCGCGAATGGAACGGCGTCACACATGTTGTCGATCGCGTCGGGAATGGCTTTTCTTATCGCGGCAAGACCTACCGGTCGCTCTCTGCCATCGCGAAGGAGATCACCGGCGCCAAATGGTCCGGACCGCGCTTCTTCGGACTGAAGGGGGCAGCATGAGACAGCCCGGCCGCCGGACAATCCGCTGTGCCGTCTATACCCGCAAGTCGAGCGATGAAGGTCTGGACCAGGCCTTCAACTCCCTCGATGCTCAAAGAGAAGCTTGCGAGAGCTATATCTCCAGCCAAAGGCATGAAGGCTGGAAACTGATCCCGGCATATTATGATGACGGCGGACTGTCCGGCGGAAACCTGGACCGACCTGCGCTTCAGCGGCTTCTGGAGGACATTGCGGATGGCAAGGTCGATCTGGTGGTCGTTTACAAGATCGACCGGCTCACCCGGTCGCTGGCAGACTTTGCCAGGCTAGTTGATCGTTTCGATGCTGCGAACTGTTCGTTCGTCTCGGTGACCCAGTCGTTCAACACGTCGACCAGTATGGGGCGGCTCACCCTCAACGTGTTGCTCTCTTTCGCCCAGTTCGAACGGGAGGTTACGGCCGAACGGATCCGGGACAAGATCACGGCGTCGAAGAAAAAAGGTTACTGGATGGGTGGCCTGCTCCCGCTCGGATATGACCGACATCCGGATCCGAAAATGCAGACGCTTGTGATCAACAAAGCGGAAGCAGAGACCGTCCGGGAAATCTTCCGCCTCTATGACCAGCATGGTTGCCTCCGTCAGGTCGAACAGGAAGTCATTCGCCGTGGCTATCGGTCCAAGCGCCGGACTCTGAGCGATGGGAAAGTGACGGGTTCCAAGCCCCTCAGTCGCGGACAGATCAATTTCATCCTTCGCAATCCGGTCTATATTGGCCGCATCCGCCACAAGCAGGAATCCCATGAGGGCCTGCATGAAGCGATCGTGAATCAGGATCTGTGGGAACGAGTCCAGGAACAGCTCGACCGGAAGTCACCGGGGAAATGCCGCTCCCGATCCAGGTCAGGTGCCTTGTTGACTGGCCGGATCTTTGACGAGACGGGCGACTTCCTGACGCCTACCCACTCCCAGAAAGGCAGCCGCCGATACCGTTATTATGTCTCGGGTCGGTTGCTGGCGGGATCACCGACCGATGCTTCCGGCTGGAGGCTGCCGGCAAAGCAGCTGGAAGATGCCGTGCGTGAGACGGTCTTCCGGTACATCGACAATGATGTGTCTCGGGTCCTTAGCTGCCCTACGCCGCCGTTGCTCGAAAGCCTGAAGAACAGTCTCGGGAAGTTATCGCGGAACACGGCAGCGGACCTGGTCGAGCGGGTGCAGGTCTCTGTCGGGCAGTTGGACATCACACTGTCTGCGAATGCGATCGCCGAGTGGTTCGGAGTGGCAGAAGAGGAAATTGACCGGAGCCATCTCCAACTTGAAGCGCCGTTCGAGGTCAGGCGGCGCGGGAAGGAATCGAGGCTGGTGTTTGGGGCGATCCATGCGGCTCCAGACCCGAAGCTGATCCGGATGATTGCCCTTGCTCATTCCTGGCTGGAAGAGATCAAATCCGGCACCCTCATGAAAGACATTGCCGCACGTTATGGATGGCAGACGCTCATGGTCCGGCAGCGCATCCAGCTTGCATTCCTTTCGCCCGCAATTGTCGGAGCCATTCTGGAAGGCAAGCAGCCTGAGGGGCTGACGCTGACGCAGCTCGTAACGTCCGATATTCCGTTGGAATGGGATGAACAATGGACGGCGCTGGGGTTCAAAGCGGCTCCCTGATACCGGCGATCCGGTTCCCTGTTCTCCAAATACAATTCCCTGTTCGTCTTGGGAAAATTCCCTGTTCCTGAAGTAGGGAATTTACCCGAAACCCACTGATTTCACGCGTGTTTTCAGGCACGGCCCGGGGTGTTTCCCTGTTAATTTTCCAAATTTCCCTGTAAATCGAGGGTTATCAGGGAAATTGGGCCTGAGGGTACTGTTGCATTTGGCGATTGGAGACGGCGGCGGATTTCAGGCACGAAATCTACCCTGTTCCGGAAATGGAGACGCAGCCCCGGCGCCAAAGCCCGCGGTGTGTGGGGCTTTGCTCGGAAGCGAAGGAACTTTTCTCTGTTTGGGGGTGTGGCTGGCGGAGAGAGAGGGATTCGAACCCTCGGAACCCTTGCGAGTTCACTAGTTTTCGAGACTAGCCTATTCAACCACTCTAGCACCTCTCCGCGCCGGTGTTGAAGCGCCGTCACCTATAATGACTGCGCGAGGATTTCAACCACCTGAAAACGCCTGAAGATGATATTTGACAGCGATGCCGCTTTAGTGTTTACCCCCCGGTTCAAGCGCGGGGCTGGCAACGGCTCCGCGCATATCCCGTTTATTTCCATGCCGGAAGGATGAGACCCATGTTCGCGGTCATCAAGACAGGTGGCAAACAATACAAAGTCGCTGAAGGCGATACGATTGTTGTCGAAAAGCTCAATGCCGAAGCCGGCAAGGATGTGGTGTTCGATACCGTCCTCATGCTGGGTGAAGGCGCAAATGTTACGGTTGGCGCGCCCGTCGTGGCTGGCGCTGCTGTGACCGGCGAAGTTGCCGAGCAGACCCGTGGTGACAAGGTCATCACCCGCAAGAAGCGCCAGCGGCAGACCTATCGCCGCACGATCGGCCACAAACAGCACCTGACCGTGGTGAAAATCACCGGTATCAGCGCTGATGGCGCCAAGAAGCCGGCCAAGAAAGCCGCTGCCAAGACGGAAGACGCCCCGAAGGCTGAAGCCGCTCCTACCGCTGCTGCCCCGGCTGCTGAAGCAGGCGCTGCCGACAACCTCAAGAAGCTGACCGGCATCGGCCCGGCCCTTGAGAAAAAGCTGATCGGCGCTGGCATCACCACCTTCGCCCAGATTGCTGCCCTGACCGACGCCCAGATCGCTGATCTGGAAGAGCAGCTCAGCCTCTCCGGCCGCTTCGCCAAGGACGGCTGGGTCGAGCAGGCAAAAGAACTCGCAAAAGACGCATAAGGCCGCTATAAGGCCCTCCGCTAAAGGATCAGGAGCAAACCATGGCTCATAAGAAATCAGGTGGTTCGTCACGTAACGGCCGCGATTCGAATCCGAAGTATCTCGGTGTGAAAAAGTTCGGTGGCGAGCACGTCATCCCGGGCAACATCCTCGTTCGTCAGCGCGGCACCCAGAAGTGGCCGGGCAAGGGCGTTGGCATGGGCCGCGATCACACCCTCTTCGCGCTTACCGAAGGCAAGGTTGAATTCACGAAAAAGGCCAAGGGCCGCGTTTTCGTAAATATTGTACCGGCGGCGGAAGCAGCAGAATAGCGGCTGACAGCGCGGCCGCGGGAACGTGGCCGGATCGCACCAGACGATCAGTTTCCAGGGGGAGGCAGGCCACTGTCTCCCCCTTTTCCATGTCTCCCCTGCCCGCTTCGACTCAGGAAGGAGTCACAGCATGTGTGCAGCCATAACGACCGACAGATTCGCCCTGCGGCGGCTCCGCGTGGACGATGCGCCAACCGTTACGGACCTGGTCAACGACCCGCAAATCTATCGCATGGTTGCCCGGATCCCGCCGCACCAGACGGTGGCACAATCTGCGGAATGGATCTCCAAGCATCCTGACCGGCGCGAGCGGGATGCGGCACACATCTTCGCCATCGAACAGGATGGGGACCTCATCGGAATCGTCGGCGCGGAACGCGACCAGACGCATGTTCCGTTCGAGATCGGCTACTGGCTGGCCCCTGCCTTCTGGGGCAAAGGCCTGATGACCGAGGCTGCCGGATCGCTGATCCAGTGGCTGCGCGAGCGCGGCGAGCGGGCTTTCGTCTCCGGCTACCTGGTCGATAACCCGGCTTCCGGGCGGGTTCTGGACAAGCTGCAATTCATGAAAGCGGACCGTAGCAGCATTTTTTGCATGGGCCGCGGCGAGCGTGTCGACCATTTCAACATGGCACGCGTCGGCTGAAACACGTAAGAGAGCATTATGAAGTTCCTCGATCAGGCCAAAGTATACATTCAATCCGGCACGGGTGGCGCAGGCTGTGTCTCGTTCCGGCGTGAGAAGTATATCGAGTATGGCGGCCCGGATGGCGGCGATGGCGGCCGGGGCGGCGATGTCTGGGCTGAAGCGGTCGAGGGGCTGAACACGCTGATCGACTACCGCTACCAGCAGCACTTCAAGGCGAAGCGCGGCGGTCACGGCATGGGCAAGCAGCGCACCGGCGCCAAGGGCGACGATGTCGTCCTGAAGCTCCCCGTCGGCACGCAGATTTTCGAGGAAGACCAGGAAACCCTGATCGCGGACCTGACCGAAGTCGGCCAGCGCGTGCTGCTGGCTGAGGGCGGCAATGGCGGCTGGGGCAACATGCGCTTCAAGTCGTCGACCAACCAGGCCCCGCGCCGCGCCAATCCCGGCGAGGAAGGCGAGGAAGCCTGGATCTGGCTGCGCCTGAAACTGATCGCCGATGCCGGCCTGATTGGCCTGCCGAATGCCGGCAAGTCGACCTTCCTGTCGGCTGTCACGGCGGCCCACCCGAAAATCGCGGACTATCCGTTCACGACCCTTCACCCTGGCCTTGGCGTGGTGGATCTTGGCCCCGGCACGCGTTTCGTGCTGGCCGATATTCCGGGCCTCATCGAAGGCGCAGCGGAAGGCGCGGGCCTCGGCCACCGCTTCCTCGGCCATGTGGAGCGCTGCAAGGTGCTGCTGCACCTGATCGACTGCACGCAGGACGATGTTGCCGGCGCCTACCGGACCATTCGCGGCGAACTGGAAGCCTATGATGAAGAACTGGCCCAGCGGCCTGAAATCGTCTGCCTCAACAAGATCGACGCGCTGACGCCGGAACTCGTCGAGGAACAGGCGAAACAGCTGGCGACCGAATACAAGGGCAAGCCCTTGCTCATCTCCGGCGTGACCGGCCAGGGCGTGAAACAGGCGCTGTACGAGATCGCACGGCACCTCGGCATCCAGGCAGAGCTGGAAGCCGAAGCCAATCCGGATGCGGACGACTCCTGGACGCCGCTTTAGAGTCTAGTGGTGATGGTGGTGCGGTTCGGTATTCAGCGCGCCGCACTTGCCGCACTTAACGATCACGCCATGCGCATCATGATGAGCCACGTCCACCAGAAGCGTCGTCTTGCAGCGGCCACAGCGATAGGTCTCGTCCCCGCCACCTTCGCGCACCGGCGTGCCCGCCGTATGCTCCAGCACGTCATGGCCAGCGGCCTCTTCGGGGGTGATCAGGATCATGTTGAACTGCGGCATGGGTACCTCTCTTTTCGCCCACTGATGCGCAACCGCCTGCCTTGTCAACGCCCGCCTTGCCAAGGCTCGCCCCAGAGCCCGACTTTTCCCTTCCGGCGAGCCCCGCACTCATGTATCGCTGCGCGCCATGACTGCTGACGCCCTCACCCACGCCAAACGCATCGTCGTGAAGACCGGTTCGGCCCTGATCGCCGAAGGCGGACATCCCCGGCTTGTCTGGCTGGAGAAGCTGGCTGCCGACATTGCGGCCTGCCGGGCACGCGGGCAGGAAGTGATCCTTGTCTCCTCCGGCGCCGTAGCGCTCGGCCGTGCGGAACTTGGTTCTGCGGGCACCGCCCGGCTGGACCAGAAACAGGCCGCTGCCGCCATTGGCCAGCCGCGCCTGATGGCAGCCCTCGCCGCCGCTTTCGCGCCCCATGGCTTGAGCGTTGGCCAGGCGCTGCTCACCCCCACGGACACGGAAATCCGCCGCCGCTGGCTGAACGCCCGCGCGACGCTGGAAACCCTGCTGGAGGCGGGCATCGTGCCCGTCATCAACGAGAACGACACGGTCGCCACCGAAGAGATCCGCTATGGCGACAATGACCGGCTCGCGGCCCGCGTCGCGCAGATGATGGCGGCAGACCTGCTGATCCTCCTGTCGGATATTGACGGCCTCTACACAGCAGACCCGCGCAGCCATCCGGACGCAACGCACATTGCGGAGCTGGACGCGCTGACGCCGGAGCATGACGCCATGGCGACCGGCGCGAACGCATCGGCCGGCGTCGGCTCGGGCGGCATGGTCACCAAGCTGGCCGCGGCCCGCATCGCACTTGCCGCCGGCTGTTCCACCGTCATCACGATCGGCAACCGCGAACAGCCCCTGCTGGCCCTGTCCGAAGGGGCTCGCGCCACGCTGATCCGCGCCAACACGACCCCCGCCCGCGCCCGTGAGGCCTGGCTTGCCGGACACCTTCAGCCGGAAGGCTTCATCATCGTCGACAGCGGTGCAGCCCGCGCCCTCAAAGGTGGCGCCAGCCTGCTGGCCGTCGGGGTCACGGATGTCGAAGGCGGCTTCGAGAAAGGTGCCGCAGTCGCCATCAAGGGGCCGGATGGCAAGATCATAGCGCGCGGCGTGACCGCCTATTCCGCCATGGACATCCAGCGCATCGCCGGACACCAGAGCGAAGAAACGGAAACGATCCTCGGCTATCGCGGCCGCCCGGCCATCGTCCACCGTGACGACATGGTCCGCACGTGACCGCCGCCCGGATACGGCCCGCGACCGAAACCGACATCCCCGCCCTTGTGGCGCTGGAACAGAATTTCCCGCCGGAAGACCGCTTTTCCGTGCGCACCTGGCGGCGCCTTCTGCGCGGGCAGTCGCTCGCCTATGTCGCTGTTTCGGATGATGAAATCTGCGGCGCGGCCGTCTATCTCTACCGCACAGGGACGAAAGTGGCGCGCCTTTATTCACTCACCGTAGCGCCCAGCCATCGTGGGCAGGGCATCGCCTCGGCACTTCTGGCCGCTGGGGAAGCCGATGCCCGGGCGCGCGGCTGTGACCGGGTGCGTCTGGAGGTGCGCCAGTCCAACGCCACTGCAATCCGGCTTTACGAACGCCACGAATTTCGCGTAATGGCGCAAATACCGTCCTATTATCCGGACGGGGAAACAGCAGCCCGGATGGAAAAACCCATCCAAGCCTGAGGCACGGCAGATTCATGACCGACTGGGTCATTCTCGTTGAAAACGCAAACGACATTTCACAAGGCGAGACGCCGCACAAAGTGCTCCGTGTCGCTGACTATATTACACGCCCGGCCCTGTTCGCCGGACGGCGGCCCTATATCCTGAATCTCTGCCGCTCCTATGGCTATCAGTCGGAAGGCTACTACGCCTCGCTGCTGGCGGAGGCACGCGGCCACCGGGTCAGCCCCAGCGTGCAGACCATGGTCGAGCTGTCGGCCAAGGGCCTCTACAATCACGCCCTGCCCGACCTTGGCGAGCGCCTGCGCGAAGCCCGCGCCAAAGGCGCCCCGGAGATCGAGAGCCTGTTCGTCGCCTTCTCGAAGCCGGAAACGGCCGGTTACGAGCGGCTTGCCCGCGAAGTCTCCGACTGGTTCCGCGTGCCTGCGCTGGAAGTCGAGTTCGACCCCGCGGCTCCGCACGGCATCGCACGGGTACGGATGGTTCCCCCACAGAAGCTGAAGGGCGAGCGGCGGGACTTCTTCCTCCGCGCGATGGAAACCTACACCAGCGGCCGGATCAGCGAGCCCAAGACGAAGGCCCCCGCCAAATGGGCCCTCGCCGTGCTTGTGGACCCGAATGAGAAACACACTGCCCCGTCAAAGCCCGCCTCGATCAAGCGCCTCGCCGATGTTGCCGCGAAGATGGGTGTGGAGGTCGAGATCATCGAGCCGTCGGATCTGACCAGCCTGGCAGAGTTCGACGCCCTGTTCATCCGCGCCACGACGCAGATCAACAACTACACCTACAAGTTCGCCCGCCGGGCCGAGCAGGAAGGCATGCCCGTCATTGACGACACGCATTCTATGATCCGCTGCACGAACAAGGTGTACCTGAAGGAAATCCTGGAGAAGGCCGGCCTGCCGATCCCGCAGACGGAGATTCTGGACGAGAAGTCAGATCTGGAAGCGGTCTTCAACAAGCTCGGCTCCCCTGTTGTCCTCAAGACGCCCGATGGCTCCTTCGGTTCCAACATGGTGAAGGCGCGTTCGCTGGATGAACTGAAGACCGGCGTGAAAGCCATGTTCGAAACCACTGCCCTTGTCATCGCGCAGGAATTCGTGCCGACCAAGTTCGACTGGCGCATCGGCGTGCTGAATGGCGAACCGCTCTATGCCTGCCAGTATCGCATGGCGCGCGGCCACTGGCAGATCGTGAAGCATGGCCCGGACGGCAAGACCACCGAAGGCGGCTTCAAGACGGTTGCCGTGGAAGATGCCCCGCCCGCCATCGTGGATGCCGCCGTGCGCTCCGCCCGTCTCATAGGCGATGGCCTTTATGGTGTGGACCTGAAAGAGACCGACCGCGGCGTCATGATCATCGAGATCAATGACAACCCGTCGATCGACCATGATGTCGAGGGCGCCATCCTGAAAGACGAGCTGTGGCGCCGGCTGATTTCCTGGTTCTCCACACGCCTGGAACAGCGCATGGGCCGGATCGCCTAGAACCGGCCGCCGCCGTTCACGACCTTCTGGTAGACCTCTTCGGTCATCGGCTCGTAACGGTCTTCCTCGGCATTGTAGACGTATAGCGGATCGCGCACCCGGTGAGGGTCGAACCCGTCCTTCACCAGCTCGATCTTGCGATACTTGAACGTGCCGGTTGTTTCCGGCTCCTTCTGCACCCGGAGGAAGACCGGAATGGCATATCCCGGCAGGCGTTCTGCCAACAGCTGGTGGAGGCCAGCTATGTCGAGTTCATCCGACGCCGTGATCGCCGCCATGCCCGCCTTGCCTTCGGCACCGGGCACAGCAATTCCGTAAACATTGGCCGTTTCCACGCCCTCAATGTATGAGAAGGCTTCGCCGACCTCATTCGTGGCCACGTTTTCGCCCTTCCAGCGGAAAGTGTCGCCCAGCCGGTCGACGAAATACACGTAGCCGTCCTTGTCCTTCCGCATCAGGTCGCCCGTGCGGAACCACATGTCGCCCTTCTCGAAGACATCGTGCAGCACCTTGCCTTCGGTCTCACGCTTGTCGGTATAGCCTTCAAAGCGCGTGCGATTGTCATCCCCGATGCGGCCCAGCACTTCGCCGATTTCACCGGCACCTGCCCGCACGCAGAACCCGTCCGCCCCACGCATGGGCTGTTCGGTCTCCATGTCCGGCTTCACGAAGGCGACATGCGAGAACGGTTTCTGCATCCATGGCGGAATACGGCCGCAAGCACCGATCTTTCCGTCAATATTCAGGAGACTGACGTTCCCCTCGGTCGAGCCGTAGAATTCCTTGAAGTCCGACACGCCGAAGCGGTCTGCGAAGCGCGCCCAGACATCTTCACGCAATCCGTTGCCAAACCCGCCGCGGATCGTGTGCGCCCGCTCGGCTGGCCGCTCCGGCTGGTTCAGGAGGTAGCGGCAGATCTCACCGATATAGACGAACAGCGTCGCCCCGTTCAGCACGGCCTCGTCCCAGAAACGGCTGGCAGAGAATTTCCGCTCCAGAATCAGGCTCGCCCCGCTCATCAACGCCGCGCCGACGGCACAGACCCCGCCCGTGGCATGATACAGCGGCAGCGCTTCAAAGATCCGGTCCTTCGGCGTGATTTCGCACGGGCCGATGAAATTGCGCATCAGCGTGCGCACGCGCGCATGGGTCAGCTTTGCCGCCTTGGGCATGCCCGTCGTGCCGGACGTGTAGACATAGAGGCAGGTATCCTTGCCCTTCAGGCCCGCCCGGCGCAGGCGCGTCGGCCGGTGCGCCGGCATGTCCTTCAGCTCGCTGGCAAGGTCGCGCGCCTCGGTGCTGCCCAGCGACCAGATATCGAGCGGCCGCTCAAGGTAAGGCACGGCGCTGCGGACAGCGCCCTCGAACCCCGTCCCCGTGATCAGCTTCTGCGCCCCGACAATGTTGAGGCTGTAGGCCAGCGCCTCGCCTTCCAGATTCGTATTCACCAGCGCAGCTACCACGCCGACCTTCGACAGGCCGACCCAGGCCGCCACATAGTCCGGCCGGTTCTCCATCAGCAGTGCAACCACGTCGCCCTGTTTCAGGCCCCGCTGCAGCGCCCAGTTGGCATAGCGGTTCGCCATGGCGTCGAAGGCGTCATAAGTCGTCAGCCGCCCTTCAAAGCGGAAGGCAATGCGAATGCCGTGCTCATCCACGGCGCGCTCGAAATCATCCGGTGCCAGGAAGTCGCTATCCGGGGAAATGCCCTTGGTCCATTTCAGGAGGCTCAGCGCCCCGGTCAGGAATTTCGCATCACGCTGCAGATTTGACAGGGTCTTCATCGACAACAGCCTTACGCACCACCAGAATGTCTTTAGCGGTTACCGTAGCCGAACAGGGTGAACGCCCCGGTTCGGGAATTGTTGAAATTTCATCGAATTGCCCTCAGACAGGCAGGGTTTGCATCTGGGGCGAGGTCCTGTATCTGCTGCAGTGCACAATGGGAGGCAAACAACAATGACTGATCCGGTAAGCGATCTGCTGGCCCTGCTCGATATCGAGCGGCTCGAAACTGACCTTTTCCGCGGCCAGAGCCCGGATGAAGAAGAAAGCCAGCGCGTCTTTGGCGGTCAGGTCATCGCGCAGAGCCTTGTCGCGGCCTATCGCACCGTGCCCGCAGACCGGCCCTGTCACTCCCTCCACGCCTATTTCATCCGCCCCGGCGACCCGACTGTGCCGATCATCTACCAGGTCGACCATTCCCGCGACGGCGGCAGCTTCACCACACGCCGCGTTGTCGCCATCCAGCATGGCAAGCAGATATTCAACCTCGCCGCCAGTTTCCACGCCGTGGAAGACGGCTGGCACCACCAGCACGCCATGCCGGAAGTGCCGGGTCCGGAAGCGCTGGACGACCGCGTCGAATGGCGCCGCAAATTTGCCGAGCAGGTGCCGGAACGCCATCGCGGCCATTTCCTGCGCCCGCGTCCGATCGAAATGCGCGAAATCGACCCGCTGGACCCGCTGAAGCCGGCAAAGGCGCCGGACGAGCAGAACCTCTGGTTCCGTGTCGCCCGCGAGATCGACGAAGCGCCGTGGCTGCACCACTGCCTGATGGCCTATGCCAGTGACATGGCGCTGCTCGGCACCGGCAACCGCCCGCACGGCGTCTCCTGGATGACGGGCGAGCTGATGTCCGCCAGCCTCGACCATGCGATGTGGTTCCATGCGCCGATCAAGTTCGACGAATGGCATCTTTATTCCATGGACAGCCCCTATGCCGGGGGCGCGCGCAGCTTCAACCGCGGCTCCATCTTCTCCCAGGATGGGCGGCTCGTGGCCAGCGTGGCGCAGGAAGGCCTGATGCGCCCGGTGCGCAAAAAGTCCTGATCACAGTTCGCAAATGCAAAAAGGCTTGCACCAGCGAGCGCGATCATTACACCGGGAGTCCGGAGCGTAGCGCAGTCTGGTAGCGCATCTGGTTTGGGACCAGAGGGTCGTAGGTTCGAATCCTATCGCTCCGACCATTTTTCTGAAGACTCCCACAGGGACAGGCAAATGCAGGCGAGAATCTACAAGCCCTCCAAGAGCGCGATGACGTCGGGCCGCGGCAAGACCAAGGCTTGGGTGCTTGAATTCGTTAAGGAAAACGTCCATCGCACCGCCGACCCGCTGATGGGCTGGACCAGCATTGACGACACGTCCGGCCAGGTCCGCATGGAGTTCGACACCCAGGAGCAGGCCGTCGAGTTCGCACGGCGCGAAGGCATCACCTTCCGCGTTGAGCCGACGCATGAGCGCAAACGCCTTGTAAAGTCGTATAGTGCTAATTTCGACGCCAACCGGAAACAGCCCTGGACGCACTAATCGCGAATCCGGGACCGGATTCGGCCCCGTAGCTCAGCTGGATAGAGCATCCGCCTTCTAAGCGGACGGTCGCAGGTTCGAATCCTGCCGGGGTCGCCAGTTCCTGTTCCGAACCAGCTTTCCCCAGACAGGTTTCACCTTCTATTCCCCGAGCTATTCCGCAGGCGCAGCCGCTGCGTCGTCGGCTTGCTGTTCTTCAGCTTCCAGACGGCGAGCCACATCGCTTGGCGAGCCGGAGCCGCGGGCGATCAGCGCATAGGCTGTCGGCACGAACAGCACCGTCACCAGCATCCCGATCAGAACGCCGAACAGAATCACCACGCCGATGGCCTGCCGCGTCTCCGCCCCAGCCCCATGGGTCACAATCAGCGGCACAGCGCCGGCGGCCGTCGTCAGACTGGTCATCACGATCGGCCTGAGGCGTGTCATCGCCGCTTCCTTCAGCGCCGCCATGAACTCCATCCCTTCATCGCGCAGCTGGTTGGCGAACTCGACGATCAGGATGCCGTTCTTCGCCGACAGGCCGATCAGCATGATCAAGCCGATCTGCGTGTAGATGTTCAGCGTGTTCCCGGTGAGCCAGATCCCCAGCAGACCGCCTGCCAGCGAGGCCGGCACGGTGAGCATGATGATGACCGGGTGGCGATAGCTTTCGAACTGCGCTGCCAGAACCAGGAAGACGATGATCATGCCGATCGCGAAGACGAACAGGATCGAGCTGCCGGAGCTCTTGAAGTCCAGCGACTGGCCCTTGTAGTCGATCTGCGCTTCGACAGGCAGAACATCGCGGGCGATCTCTTCCATCTTGTTCAGCACGGTGCCCAGCGATGCGCCCTCTGCAAGCCCGGCCTCGATCGTGATCGAGCGGACGCGGTTGTAGCGGTTCAGCGTCGGGCTGTCGGCAATGCTGACAATCTGGACAAGGCTCGCCAGCGGGATCAGCTGGCCGGACGTCGACGAGCGGACATAGATATTCTGAACATCGTTCGGCGAGTTCTGCTCAGACCGCAGCCCCTCCAGGATGACGTCATACTCTTCGCCATTGTCGACATAGGTCGTCACCCGGCGGGAGCCGAGCATGGTCTGCAGCGTGTTGCCGATGTCGGACACTGTCACGCCGAGATCGGCCGCGCGGTTGTAATCGATCTGCACACGGTATTGCGGCTGGGTTTCCTTGTAGTTCCAGTCGATATCGACCACGCCGGGATTATTCTCCCGCAGGGCCTCAACGAACGTGTCGCGCCATTCGGTCAGCTGCTCATAGGAAGGCCCGCCCAGCACGAACTGGATCGGCTTCTGGTTCCCGCCGCCAAGGCCCTGCCGCATGACAGCAAAGGCCCGGATGCCCGGCAGGTCCGACAGCTTCCCGTTGATCTCGTTGATAATCTCGAAGCCCGACCGGCGCTCACCCCAGTCAGCGAGCGAGACGACGACGAAGCCCTGGTTGAAGGCATTGCTGCCAAAGCCCGGCGCCCGCACCAGAACGCGGTTCACCTCGTTCGTCTCGGTATAAGGCAGGATACGGCGTTCGATCTCGTCCATATACTGCTTCATATAGTCGAACGATGCGCCCTCCGGGCCCCTGACCATGATGAAGAAGCTGCCCCGGTCTTCGCGCGGCACATATTCCTGCGGAATGGCCTTCAGCAGGCTGTACGCCCCGCCGAACATCCCGATCAGGATAATGCCGACAAGGATGGGCCGCTTGATCAGCTGGTTCAGCACCACGGCATAGCCGTCGCGCAGGCGGTTGAAAATCGCATCAATCAGGCCCGGCAGGAAGGCCATCGGCCCCGATGGCGGTTTCGCCGACAGGAGCTTGGACGCCATCATCGGCGTCAGCGTCAGTGCCAGCAGGGCCGAGAAGGCAACGGCCGCCGCAATGGTCAGTGCGAACTCCGTGAACAGACGGCCAAGGTCGCCCTCAAGGAAGGTAATCGGCACGAAAACGGCGATCAGCACCAGCGTGGTCGCGATGACGGCGAAGCCCACCTGCCGCGTCCCGCGATAAGAGGCCACCAGCGGCGTCTCGCCATATTCCTCCATCCGGCGGTGGATGTTCTCCAGCACCACGATGGCATCGTCGACGACCAGACCGATCGCCAGCACCAGCGCCAGCAGGGTCAGCAGGTTGATCGAGAAGCCAAGCGCGAACAGCACGATGAACGTCGCCGTGATGGACACCGGCACGGTCACGGCCGGCACGAGGGTCGAGCGCAGGCTGCCAAGGAACAGGAAGATGACAACCGTCACCAGCCCCACGGCAATGCCGAGCGTCACCCACACTTCGCGGATGGACGAGCTGATGAAGACCGAGCTGTCATAGTTCACGACGATCGACATGCCTTCCGGCAGCGTCTTGTTGATTTCCGCGGCCAGGGCGCGGGCCTCTTTCGCGACGCCGACGGTATTGGCCGTCGACTGCTTCACAACGCCAAGGCCGACCTGAGGCACGCCATTGCCGCGGAACAGGTTCCGGTCTTCTGCCGTGCCCTGCTCGACGCGTGCAACGTCCCCCAGACGCACGAGATAACCGTCGCCACGGCTGATCACGAGATTGGAGAACTGCTCGGGCGTACGGAAAGCGCGGTCGATTCGCACCGTATAGTTACGTGCGCCGGATTCGACGCTGCCTGCCGGGGCCTCGACGTTTTCACTGCGCAGCGCCCGCTCGATATCTGCCGCCGTCAGGCCCCGTGCCGCCAGGGCGCGCCGGTCGATCCAGACGCGCAGCGCATAGGACCGCTCACCGCCCACACGCACGCGCGCCACACCATCCAGTGTGGAGAAACGGTCCACGAGGTAACGGTCGGCATAGTCCGAAAGTTCCGGTGTCGTCATCTTGTCACTGGCAAGGTTCAGCCAGATCACGACGTCTTCGTTATTGTCGGCCTTCTGGATTTCCGGCGGATCTGCCTCATCCGGCAGATTGTTCAGAACCGTGGAGACGCGGTCGCGTACATCGTTCGCAGCGGAGTCGATGTCCACATTGACCGAGAATTCGACCGTGATGCTGGATCGCCCATCTGTCGAATTGGAATCGATGAAGCGGATGCCGGACACACCGGCAATACTATCCTCGATGATACGGGTGATGCGTGTTTCCACGACATCCGCCGAAGCTCCGGCATAATTGGTCTGGATGTTGACCACCGGCGCGTCGATGTCCGGGTACTCGCGGAGCGGCAGCCGCGTGAAGGACACAATACCGAAGATCACAAGGACCAGCGAAAGAACCGATGCGAAGACCGGCCGTTTGATCGAGACGTCTGAAAGCAGCATCGCGCGTTACCGGCCGTTCGAGGCGCCGGGAGACGCAACACCGCCACCCGTTTGCAGCACAGTCCGCTCGCGCACCACGATCGGCGCGCCATCGCGCACCCGGATCAGCCCGTCAGTCACGATCTGTTCGCCTGCTTCCAGCCCGGAAATGACTTCCACCCTGCCATTCTGGCGCAGGCCGACCTGGATCTGCCGGCGCTCTGCAATCAGTTTTCCGTCCTTTTCAGCAGCGACATAGACAAAGCTGTTCGGGCCAATCGGCTCAATCGCTTCTTCCGGCACGGCCAGGGACTGGCGGGAATCCGCCAGCAGGGTCACCTTCATGAACATGCCCGGCTTCAGCAGGCGGTCCGGGTTCGGCAGGATGGCCCGCACGCGGATGGAGCGGGTGACCGGGTCAATGCTGGCGCCAACCGTGTCCACCGTGCCATCAAAGGCCATGCCCGGCAGGTCATCGGTTTCAACGCGCACGTCCGTCCCTTTGCGCACCGAGCGGAGGTAAATGGACGGCACGGAGAAATCGAGCTTCATCTCGCTGTCGTCGATCAGCTCGGCCACGACATCGCCCGCGCGCACATAGGAGCCGACGCTCACCAGACGGAAGCCCAGCACGCCATCGAACGGCGCCACAAGCACCCGGTCTTTCTGGCGCGACTGCACGGCGCGCAGCTGGGCATTGGCGGCGTTCAGGTCGCGCTCGGCCTCGTCCAGGGCAGACTGGGACACGGTACGCGCGCCGACCAGCTGCTTGGTACGCTCATAACGCTGGCGCGCTTCGTTCGCGGTCGCCTCGGCGGCGTCGACCAGTGCGGCCTGCTCGCCTTGTGCCAGCGACAGCAGCGTCTTGCCCTTGGTAACGCGGTCGCCATCATCGAAATAGATTGCCGTAACGCGGTCGGCGACGTTCAGCGTCAGGTCCACGCTTTCGCGGGCTTCCAGCGTCCCCAGTGCCTCAATGTGCATGGAGAATTCGGTTTCCTGTACGGGCGAGGTGAAGACGCTTGCCGCGCCGCCTCCCCGCTGGGCCTCTGCAGGCAGCGCACCCGCCGTGAAGATCACAGCCAGCGCGCCCATCATGGCCGCGTGCCAGTATCCGAAAGTCCGGAATTTCATTTCTACTCTATCCTGTCCGGCAGCCGCCGCCGCCTGTCCGCAATCTGTCAGCCACATTCTGTCGGCCGCGCTCACCAGGCCATTGAATGTCTGGCCATACTCATTTGGGCTGGCCATGCCTTGCACAACCAGCCTTCCCAATCGCCCACCCTTGCTAAGATATGGCAAACACCCCCTTGTCCAGAAGCGACTTTGAGCAACAGCACAAATTTTCGTGAGTTTGCGGCATTTCCGGATACAATTTTCTCTTAATGGTTGCAGACATGTCATCCGATTAGCTTATACCGGCACCGAAATGCGCAGGACGTACACTTTAGGAGGAATCCATGCTGGGTGGGATTGAAGCAGGTGGCACGAAAATCAATTGCGCGCTCGGAAGCAGCCCTGACCAAATTTTGGCCAGCAAGGCTTTTGCCACGACAGATCCCGCCGATACCTTCCAGCAGGTGTGCACCTTCTTCGACACCGCGCAGGCATCACATGGACGGATCGCGGCCATTGGCGTCGCCGCCTTCGGACCCGTCGATACAGACCCCGGCTCCCCCTCCTACGGCACTGTTCTGCGCACACCGAAACAGGGCTGGAGCGGCGCGAGCTGGGTTGATGCACTCCGCCGGTTTCGCTGCCCGGTTGTTGTTGATTCAGACGTGAACGGCGCAGCGCTGGCTGAATGGCAGCGTGGTGCCGGGAAAGACCTGCGCACGCTAGCCTATGTCACGGTCGGCACGGGCATCGGCGCCGGCATCCTGCAGAATGGCCGCTCGCTGTTCGGCACGGGCCATTATGAAATGGGCCACATCTACCCGCCGCACGATTACGAGTCCGATCCCTTCCCCGGCCGGTGTCCGTTCCACAAGGATTGCCTGGAAGGACTGGCCAGCGGCCCGGCCATCATCGACCGCTGGGGCCTGAACCTGTCGGAGATGCCTTCAGGCCATGCGGCCTTTGCGCTGCAGGCGTCCTACCTTGCCCATCTCGCCGCCACCATCACCCTGACCCATATGCCGGACAGGCTGATCTTCGGGGGCAGCGTGATGAAAGCGCCCGGCCTGCACGAGCGTCTGCGCGTTGCGACCCGCATGCTGCTGGCAGGTTACCTCTCCGCAGGCCCTGCCACGGGCGACCTTGCCGACTATATCGTGCCGCCTGCGCTGGGCGATCTTGCAGGCATCACCGGCGCCCTGGCCATGGCCGAGGCGCATGTGGGCGACGCACACACCCGCAGGCTGAACTGACCAGCTAGAGCGCGCCCTTCAGGTCTTTCATGACACCGGAGAAGTCGAGCCCGGCAAAGCCACGCGCGTCGAGGTCCTCGTAGATCTTCTCCGCCATCTCGCCGAGCGTGATCTTCGCGCCTGCCGCCTTCGCCGCCCCGGCCGCGAGGTGCAGGTCCTTCAGCATCATCGCCACGGCAAAGCCCGGCGTGTAGTCCCGGTTTGCGGGCGAAGTCGGCACCGGCCCCGGCGCCGGGCAATAGCTGGTCATGCTCCAGCACTGGCCGGACGAGACCGACGAGATATCGAAGAAAGTCTGCGCATCGAGGCCCAGCTTTTCAGCCAGGTTGAACGCCTCGCAGGTGCCGATCATGGAAATGCCGAGCAGCATGTTGTTGGCGATCTTCGCCGCCTGCCCGTTCCCGCTGGCACCCGCATGGAAGATGTTCTTGCCCATCGCCTGCAGCAGGGGTTTCGCCTGCGCAAACGCCGCTTCCGGCCCGCCTGCCATGAAGGTCAGCGTGCCCGCATCCGCCGCGGCCGTGCCGCCGGAGACCGGCGCGTCGACCATCAGGAAGCCGCCTGCCTCTGCCTGCTTCGCCGCCTCGCGCGCATCCTCCACCGCGATGGTGGAGCAGTCGATGAACAGCATGCCCGGCTTCGCATTCGCCGCGACGCCATTGTCTCCGAAATAGACCGACAACACATGCTTGCCCGCGGGCAGCATGGTGACAACCACATCCGCCGCCTTCACGGCAGCCTCCAGCGACAGCGCGGGCAGTGCACCATGCGCCGCCGCGGCCTGCACGGCAGTTTCGTTCAGGTCGAACGCGTGCACCTCATGCCCGGCATTGCAGAGATTGGCACACATGCCCGAGCCCATGTTCCCGAGCCCGATGAATGCGATCTTGGCCATGACGGCCTCCCTTTGACTTTGTTTTCTTATTTATCTTTGAAATCGGGCGCACGCTTCTCGACGAAGGCGCTCATGCCTTCCTTCTGGTCGGCGGTGCCGAACAGGCCCTGGAACAGGCGGCGTTCGAACTTCACGCCTTCCGTGGTCGGCAGTTCCAGCGCCCGGCCCACCATTTCCTTCGCTGCCATCAGCGACGGGATGGAGTGGCTGGCGATCAGCTTCGCCGCTTCCATGGCCGTGTCCATCAGCGTCTCGTGCGGCACAACGCGGCTGACGAGGCCGATCCGCTCGGCTTCGGTGCCGTCGATCATGTTGCCGGTCAGCACCATGTCCATGGCCTTCGCCTTGCCGACCGCCTTGGTCAGGCGGATGGAGCCGCCCATGCCCGGCGTCACGCCCAGCTTGATTTCCGGCTGCCCGAACTTTGCCTTCTCGGACGCGATGATGATGTCGCACATCATGGCCAGCTCACAGCCGCCGCCGAGGGCGAAGCCGTTCACAGCCGCGATCACCGGCTTGCGGCAGGCCGCGAACCGGTCCCACAGGCCGAAAAAGTCGTCGACATACATGTCGGAGAAGCTCTGCGGCTGCATTTCCTTGATGTCGGCCCCGGCCGCAAAGGCCCGCCCCGCACCCGTCAGCACACTGACAGCGACGTCCTTGTTCCGGTCGATCTGCGCAAACGCATCGGCCACTTCACGCATCACCTCCTGGTTCAGCGCATTCAGGCTCTCCGGCCGATTGATCGTGACCAGCGCAACGCGGTCGGAATGTTCGAAAGTGATGGTGTTGTAGGTCATTTGATTAGCCTATTCCTTCAGAGACGGCACGATGTCGGCTTCGCCGATCACTCGCCCTTCCCATACATAAAACTTACCAGCCTCACGGTACTCTTCAGCTGCAGAATCGCCAGCAAGAAAAACAAATCCAACTCTCCGTGTCTCACCTGCGCCCATAGGCTTGTCAGCTAAGAGCGGCCAGCCATGATGACCGGGCTTGGTTCGTTCACTATCCTCGAAGCAGACGCATTCCCAACCTAGTGATTTTTCTCTTTCCGGGCCGCCCTGATCCACAGGATAGAACTTAAGGTCTACCCAGACATCTGGCTTTTTCCCGGAAAGCGTGTCTGTCACAAACTACCCCATCGTCGGAATGATAAACACCTGGTCGCCGATGTCGCCTTCGGGCCAGCGCTGGGTGATCGTGTCGCAGCTCATGGCAGTTCTTCTAAGTCCTCTTTGGTCCAGCCTGATCCGTTCGGCTTTTCAGTGCAAAGTTCCCGGGTCTTCAACTGGCTGGCGGTCGGCGTGTCTGAGTAGGTGCCCCGGGCTTCATAGGTGCAGATACACCGGCCCGGATTTCCGGCCCAGACGCCGCCGCCGTCGCTGCAATCGCCCTGCTTGTCGCACGCCGCCAGGCCTAGGCCAATAAGGCTGAGGGCAAGCAGGGCTCTCATCTGGTTTACCCCATCGTCGGAATAATAAACGCCTGATCGCCGATGTCGCCTTCCGGCCAGCGCTGGGTGATCGTCTTGATCTTCGTCCAGAACCGCACGCCTTCCGGGCCATGCTGGTTCGTATCGCCGAAGGCCGAGCGCTTCCAGCCCCCGAACGTGTGATAGGAAACCGGCACCGGGATCGGCACGTTCACGCCGACCATGCCGACATTCACCTGCGCCGCGAACTCACGCGCCGCGCGGCCGTTCGAGGTGAAGATCGCGCAGCCATTGCCGTACTGGTGATTGCTCGGCAGCGCCGCAGCCTCCTCCAGCGACTCCGCG
>JACXUV010000030.1 GCA_014763715.1 Rhodobacterales bacterium
TATGTGCGTGGAAAAGGCAAGAGCAAGCCGGTTGCCACGGGCGCCTCCCCTGCGAACCTTGCCATTGCCTGCGTTACGGGTGCCGCAATCATGATGGTCTGGCTCGGCCTCATGCCACTCGTGCCGTTGCTGTGTGGTCTGGCCGGTCTGTGCGCTGGTCACCTGCTGATGCGCGCCTTCTTCGAGCCGAAGCTGAAAGGATACACAGGCGATACACTCGGCGCGGTTCAGCAAGCCAGCGAGATCGGGTTTTACCTGGGCGTTCTGGCATGCCTGTAACGCTGCTGCGTCACACTACGCCCGATGTCGCCAGGGGGATTTGCTATGGCATGAGCGATCTTGGCCTTGCCGACAGTTTTCCGGAAGAAGCGCAAGCCGTGCTGGAGAGCCTCTCCACGGTTGAGCGCATCGTGACCAGCCCCCTGCAACGATGCCAGCGACTTGCTGAACATATCGGCACGTCGCTTTCCCTTTCGGTGCAGGCTGATGCCCGCCTCAGGGAAATGGATTTCGGCACCTGGGAAGGGCGTGCCTGGTCTGACATCGCAAGGGCCGAACTGGACCATTGGGCGGCCGACTTCCTGCACGCCCGCCCCCATGGCGGAGAAAGCGTCGCAATGCTTACGGCGCGGACGCGGGAAGCCCTGGCGGAGTATGCCGCCTTGCAGGATCACATCTTGATTGTCACGCATGCCGGCGTCATCAAGGCCGCGCTCGCCACTGGCCGCACCGCCGCAGCCTATGCCGCGACAATCAGTTATGGCGGCTTCATCACCCTGATCCCGCCTCATCAAGGACCCGACCATGAGCACTGACCAGACACACGCCGAAAAGATGAAAGCTCTGCAGGCAGAGCAGAAAAAGAAGACATCCGAAGCGCGTGATCCGGGCCGTGGGCTGGTGCTCGTGCATACGGGGGACGGCAAAGGCAAGTCGAGTTCCGCCTTCGGCGTCGTCGCCCGCGCCCTTGGCTGGGGCAAGCGCGTCGGGATCGTGCAGTTCATCAAGGGCAAATGGATCACCGGAGAGCGCCAGTTCTTCGCCAAGTTCCCGGACCAGGTCGACTGGTATACGATGGGAGAAGGCTTCACCTGGGACACGCAGGACCGCGACCGCGATATCGCCGCCGCTGAGGCCGCCTTTGCCCGCGCCTGCGAGATGATGGCGAGCGGTGACTATGACCTTATCGTGCTTGACGAGATCAACATCGCCCTGCGCTATGACTATCTCGACATTCAGGCTGTTCTTGACGGACTTTCCGCACGCTCTGACCGCACCAGCGTCATCCTGACGGGCCGGGACGCAAAACCCGAACTTTGCGACTATGCCGACCTGGTCAGCGAGATGCGCGAGGAAAAACACCCCTTCAAGGCCGGCATCAAGGCCCAGCGCGGGATCGACTTCTGACCCCTGACATCGCGTCACATGCCGCAGAGCGCTATTGACAGTCTTTCGCAACTGCAACAACTACCCCCACAGATGGTGCTCCCCTAACCGGGAGCTAAGAGGGAAGCCGGCGTAAATCCGGCGCTGTACCCGCAACTGTTAGCCAGGAGCTGACGGCCAATTAAGTCACTGGACCCTACGGGATCTGGGAAGGCGGCCTGAAGCATTGATCGGTGAGCCAGGAGACCTGCCATCGCGTCGTTCGCCCTGAGGCCGGGAAGAGTTCTCTGCGGGCGGGAAGGCAGATGCCTATCCTTTCGTAACGACAATGAGAAAAGGCCTGGCCGCCCGCATGGATCTCCATGGGCCTCATGTCGTTATGGTGCACCTGTCTTACGGGCGGCAGGGTGCCGAGGGGAATGAAAGATGAATTCCTACAAGAGCGCTCTGCTCGGCGCAGCTCTCATGAGCGTAGTGGTGCCGGCATATGCAGAAGAAACAGATGCCGAAGCGGTCAAGCTGGACACGATCATCGTCGAAGGCTCTCGCCTCAACCAGACGGAAGCCGAGATCGGCACAAGTGTCAGCGTCATCACCAGCGAGGAAATCGAAAAGCTCGGTTTCGACTTTGCGCTGGATGCTGTCGCGGCCGCCCCCGGCGTCACGATCAACCAGAATGGCAGCTTCGGCGGCACGGCAAGCGTCCGCATCCGCGGTGCCTCCTCCGGGCAAACGCTTGTCCTGATCGATGGTGTGCCAGTTGGCGATCCGTCCACAACCGATGGCAGCTTCAACTTTGCCTATCTCGACACGGAGAATATCGAGCGGATCGAAGTCCTCAAAGGGCCGCAATCGGTTCTCTGGGGCAGCGACGCCATCGGCGGGGTCGTATCGATCTCGACCAAGCAGCCTAATGCTGGTCTCGGCGGCAGCGCGTTCGGCGAATATGGTTCATACAATACGTTCCGTGGCGGCGCCTCCGTTGGCAACTCCAATGATATGGGCGACTTCCGTGTTGCCGCCACCGGCATCACGTCTGACGGCATTTCGAAAGCCGATGAAGCCAATGGCAACACCGAAGACGACGGATATGATTCCCGCACGGTTTCGGCACGCGGCGGCCTGAACCTTCCGAGCAGTATCCGTCTGGACGGCACCCTGCTCTGGAACGATTCAGAGATCGACTATGACAGCTATGCCGGCGGGGCCCAAGGCAGCGTCGGCGACGGCGACGAGCGGACGGAAACAGAAACCCTGTCAGGGAATGTCTCGCTGAAAGTGCCGCTGCTCGACGGGCGCTTCGAGAACCTGCTGATGGTCGGGTACTCCGATATCAGCCGTGAAAACTTCACGAACGGTATGCAGAGCTATGACGCCGATGGCGACCGGACGCTCTACCGCTATCAGGGCACCTTCACCATCGACGACCGTAACAAGATCGCCTTCGGTGCCGAGCGTGAGGAAACCACCGCCAACGATCAGAACGCCTCCATCGACGGCCTGTTCGGCCTGTATGAGTTCAAGCCGGTCGAGAAGCTGACCCTGACTGGCGGCCTGCGCGTGGACGATCACGACAAGTTCGGATCGGAAACGACGGGACGTATTGCGGCAGCCTATGCCGCCAGCGAGCAGGTCATCGTGCGGGCCAGCTGGGGACAGGGCTTCAAGGCGCCCAGCATCTTCCAGTCGACCTATATCTGTACGTTCTGCGGCCTGACGGAACCGAACGCAAACCTGAAGCCCGAAACCTCCGAAGCCTATGATATTGGTGTAGACTGGTCGTCGGCGGATGGCCGCGCTCAGGCAGGCATCACCTACTTTGACCAGGAAACGGAGAACATGATCGATTTCTCCTACACCGCCGGTTACGACAATATCGCCCTGGTGGATTCCAAGGGTGTTGAACTGTTCGGGTCCTACCAGTTCACGAACTGGCTCGGTGTGTCGGCAAACTATGCCTATATCGACGCAGAAGACGGCAATGGGAACGAGCTCAGCCGCTTGCCGGAGCACTCAGGTGACGTGACGGTTTCACTCGATCCGGAAGGCCCGTTCTCCGGCAATATCCTCGTGCGTTACAATGGCGATGAAGCCAATACGGATGGCACCACACTGGACGGCTGGACCCGCGTCGACCTGACAGGCAGCTATGACCTGACAGATCGTATTGAACTCTACGGCAGGATCGAGAACCTGTTCGACGAGCACTATCAGCAAATCCTTGGCTACGGCACACCCGGCCTGTCCGGTACTGTCGGGCTGAGGTTGCGCTACTAGGAGCAACGTCGATGTCGAGACTGACGATCCTCTTGCTGGCCTGTGTTCTGAGTGCCTGCGGTCTCCCACCCACGCAGCCTGCACCAGACGCCGCGCATCCGGCACGGATCGTCAGTCTCGATTATTGCTCCGACCAGTATGTTCTGAAGTTCGCGGACAAGGACGATATCCTGGCCTTGTCGCCCGACGCGGCCAAGAACTTCTCATTCATGCGTGAGACAGCTGAAGGCATTCCGACAGTCCGTCCGATTGCAGAGGATGTGCTCCTTCTGAAACCGGATCTCGTGATACGCTCCTATGGTGGCGGCCCCGGCGCGACGCATTTCTTCGAGCAGGCGGGCATTCCTGTTCTGGATGTCGGCTGGGCAGGTGATATTCCGGCCGTTCTTGCAAACACCCAACGGATCGCAGACGGACTGGGACAGCATGAACGCGGCGCTGCCGTCGTTGCTGAGACGCAGGCACGTCTCGATACCATCGCGCAAAAGCAGCCGAGCGGAAAAACTGCACTCTACATGACACCCGCCGGGGTGACGACAGGCCCTGGCTCACTCGTCCATGAAATGATTGTCGCCGCCGGTCTCGACAACTTCCAGACCGAACCCGGCTGGCGCTCCATTCCTCTTGAGGAACTGGCTTACGAACAACCCGATGTGATTGCCGCGGCCTTCTTCGGAACCATGACCAATCACCCAGACGCCTGGAGCCCGATGAAGCACCCGATTGCCCGCGCCCAACTGGCAAATCACACGACGGTTCCCCTCGAAGGAGCCTGGACATCCTGCAATGGCTGGTTCCTGATCGAAGGTATTGAAGCACTGGCAAAAGGGGCAGACGAATGAAACAGCATTCCTGGCTCTTGCCGGCACTCATACTAAGTTCGGTCGCGGGGCTTTTTGCGGCCTGCCTGCTTGGCTCGGTCTCGATGCCATTCGACCGGGTGCTGAGTGCCTTTTTCGGCAGCGGTGATCAGGCGGACCGTCTCGTCATCTGGCAGATCCGTCTGCCACGGGCCCTTGCTGCCTACCTTGTCGGCGCTGCACTTGGCCTCAGCGGCGCTGCGCTACAGGGCCTGTTGCGAAATCCTCTCGCAGAGCCGGGCGTGCTGGGCGTTTCCGCTTCCGCCTCCCTCTTCGCGACTTTCGCGCTCTATTACGGACTGGTCGCGATTTCCCCCTGGGTCCTGCCCATGGCCGCAATCCTCGGCGCACTCGCAGGAACGGCGCTCATCGCTGTTGCAGCCATTCGCACGCAATCTGTCGTAACCCTCATCCTGATCGGTGTTGGCCTTTCCAGTTTTTCCGGCGCAGCCATGAGCCTGTTGATGAACCTTGCGCCTAACCCGTTTTCCCTCTCCGACATGGTGAACTGGATGCTGGGCTCGGTCGCCAATCGCAGCTTCCAGGAGATCGGTCTGGCTGCTCCGTTCCTGCTGTCAGGCGCTGCCATCCTGCTCGCTTCCCGGCGGGGCCTGTCCGCCCTGACACTGGGTGAGGAAGCGGCAAGCGGGATCGGGCTGGACCTGCGCACCCAACGTGTCCTGACAGTTCTTGGCGCAGGTCTCGCAACAGGTGGCTCGGTTGCCCTTGCGGGCGCGATCGGCTTTGTGGGGATCATCGCGCCGCATATTATCCGCCCTTTTGTCGGACACGATCCGGCACGGTCGCTGATCCCATCGGCCCTGCTTGCCGGGCTGATCCTTGTGCTTGCCGACATAGGTGTGCGCCTCCTGCCGACATCCAGTGAACTCAAGCTGGGTGTGGTGGCAGCGTTGATCGGCGCACCGGCCTTTGTGTGGATCGCAATGCGGAGGCGCGCGATCAATGACTGAGCTTGTTGTAACTGATCTCACCGTGAAAGCGGGCGAGGCCGTCCTCGTCAACAAGGCCAGCCTGACGCTTGGAACGGGCGAACTTGTTGTCCTGCTCGGCCCGAATGGTGCCGGGAAAACCAGCCTGCTGCGCACGACGCTTGGCCTGGAAAAACAAACCAGTGGCGACGCCACACTGGATGGAACAGCGTGCACCGGCCTCTCCCCCATGCAGCGCGCCCGGCTGGTGGCCTACCTGCCACAGCAACGCCCGCTCGCCTGGCCAAACTCGGTCCGGGACGTCGTCGCACTCGGGCGTTTTGCCTATGGCGCCGCGCCCGGGCGCCTCCAGCCGGAAGATGCGTCTGCGGTTGACTGGGCGATTCAGCTTTGTGATCTCAGCGAGTTGGTAACCCGCTCAACGGACACCTTGTCCGGCGGCGAACTGGCACGCGTCCATTGTGCTCGCGCATTTGCAGCAGAAGCCCCCCTTCTGATCGCGGACGAACCGGTTGCCGCGCTGGACCCCCGGCACCAGTTCCGTATCATGGATATCATACAGTCCTATGTTGAACGCGGCGGCGGCGCACTCGTCGTCCTGCACGATATCGCGCTCGCGGCACGCTATGCCTCCCGCCTCATCTGGATGAAATCCGGAGAGATCGTGGCGGATGGACCACCCACCGAGACACTGACGGCCGACAGGCTCGCCGAAATCTATGGCGTGCGGGCGAAGGTGACGGGTACGAATATAGAGA
Organism: Rhodobacterales bacterium; assembly: GCA_014763715.1. Lineage (GTDB taxonomy): Bacteria > Pseudomonadota > Alphaproteobacteria > Caulobacterales > Hyphomonadaceae > Hyphomonas. The sequence goes on from JACXUV010000030.1 coordinate 6,232, forward strand.
TCGAAGGCACTCTATGACGGCCAGGGCGCTCATGCTGCAAGGCACGGGGTCGGATGTCGGCAAATCCGTTCTCACGGCCGCGCTCTGTCGCATTGCCCGGAACAGAGGGCTCCGTGTTGCTCCTTTCAAGCCTCAGAACATGTCGAACAATGCGGCGGCCTGTGCCGATGGAGGTGAAATCGGACGGGCCCAGGCCCTTCAGGCCATGGCTGCCGGGATCGAACCACAAACGGACTTCAATCCTGTCCTCCTGAAACCGGAAACCGACCGCGCCGCTCAGGTCGTCGTACACGGAAAAGCGCTCCGCAGCATGGATGCCGCCAGTTACATGGGCAGACGGGATCAGTTGCTTGGTGCCGTCATGGAAAGCTTCGAGCGGCTGGCTGCATCATATGACCTTGTGCTCGTCGAAGGCGCGGGCAGCCCGGCAGAAATCAACCTGCGCAAGCGTGACATTGCCAATATGGGATTTGCCCGCAACGCCGGCGTGCCCGTGTGCCTGATTGGCGACATAGAGCGCGGCGGCGTCATCGCGAGTCTTGTTGGAACAAAGTCTGTGCTCGCAGATGACGATGCTGCGATGATCCGCAGTTTCCTTGTGAACAAGTTCCGCGGGGATCCGCGCCTGTTCAATGCGGGTGTTGTGGAGATCGAGCAAAGGACGGGCTGGCCCTGTCTGGGCGTCATTCCGTGGCTAAACGCGACCAGCAGCCTGCCAGCAGAAGATGCGGTTATTCTGGACCAGCGTGAAAGCACATCGGGCAAGGGTTTGCATATCGCCGCCCCCATGTTGTCCCGCATCGCAAATTTCGACGATGCAGACCCGCTCCGTCTGGAACCAGGCATAGACTTTCAGTGGGTCCCGCCCGGACAGCCCATTCCAAGGCCTGCAGATGTCATCATTCTTTTCGGAACAAAGTCCACGCTGGGAGATCTCGCATTCCTGCGGGCACAGGGATGGGATCATGACATCCTCGCCCATGCCCGCGCTGGCGGACGGGTTCTGGGGATTTGTGGCGGGTACCAGATGCTTGGCAAACGGATTCTCGACCCGGATGGTCTTGATGGAATAGCAGGCGAATCCGCCGGGCTTGGCTTGCTGGATGTAGAGACCCGGATGTCGGCGGACAAGCGGGTCACCAATTCACGGGGCGCATGCGCAATACGCGGTGATGAGGTTTCCGGCTATGAAATCCATGCGGGCTCCACATCCGGTCCTGACACGGAACGCCCGATGTTCAGACTGGGTGGTCATCCGGATGGCGCCCGCAGTGCCGACGGACGGATCGAAGGCACTTACCTGCACGGCGCCTTTGTTCAGGATGGCTTCAGACGCAGCTGGCTTTCCCGCGCTGGCGCCATCCCCGGTGCGTCACTCTCCTACACAAAGGAAGTTGATCGCGCACTCGACGCGCTTGCCGCTGAAGTTGAGGCCGCAGTTGACATAGACGCCCTGTTTGCAACAGCCGAGCGCCCCGGCTGGAGCCCTGCATCCAGGTGAGCGCCATGGCCCTCATGCTCGCAGGCTGGACCGTGGAAGCCTCAATCGGTTGGCCGGATTGGCTCTACCGGAAAATCGGGCATCCGGTCACATGGTTTGGATTCCTTGTCCACCACTTCGACAAATTGCTCAATCGCCCTGAAGCGCCGCATCCCGTTCGTTACAGCATCGGCGCCATAACAACGGGTCTTCTGGTATCCCTCGCAGCTGGCCTAGGATACCTGATCGCGCGCCTGCTTCCCCAGACGATTGCTGGAGACATTGTTGAAGCCGTAATCGTTTCCAGTCTGATCGCTTCCCGCAGCCTCTACCTGCACGTTGCTGCCGTCGCCTCCCCGCTCCTTCAAGGCGACATGCAGGAGGCACGAAAGGAGATTTCCCGAATCGTCGGGCGAGATCCTTCACAATTGGATGAAGCTGGTATCACGCGTGCCGCACTTGAGAGCCTTTCGGAAAACGCATCGGACGGCGTCATCGCACCTTTGTTCTGGGGCGCACTGTTCGGCTTGCCCGGTATCGCTGCCTACAAGGCTGTGAACACACTGGATTCCATGATCGGACACCGGAATGTACGATATGAGGCTTTCGGCGGCTTCGCGGCACGGCTGGACGATGCCGCCAATTTTATCCCGGCACGCATGACAGCCGTTTTCATCGCTCTGGTCTCAGGAAAGGCCCGCGCATTCCGGGTCATGTTGCGTGACGCAAAATGCCACCGTTCCCCGAACGCCGGCTGGCCGGAATCTGCTATGGCGGGCGCACTCAATGTGCGCCTCTCAGGCCCGCGCATATATGGCGACCGCACCAGTTCAGAGCCATGGCTGAATGGAGAGGCGCCTGATCCTTCGCCTGCGGACCTGCACCGTGGATTGCAACTCTATGTTCGGGCAATGGCTTGCGCAGGGCTGCTGTTGGGCCTCACGGCACTAATGTTGGTATTGGCATGATTGAAACCTTGCTGCACGGCGGCGCGCTCGACCGGATGCGCGTGATGTTTCCGAATGCGCCCGGGCCGTGGGTGGACCTGTCTACGGGTATCAACCCATGGCCATATCCGTTTACGGAGATATCACCTACCGCTTACAGCCACCTGCCCACTGAACGCGAATGGCTTGCCTGCCGTGCTGCGATGGCCGACGCAATCGGCGCACCGCATCACAGCTTATGCCTGTCGCCCGGCAGCGAGTTGCTGATACGCCTCCTGCCAGCGCTGATTGCTCCAGGACGTGTCGCGGTCCAATCCCCGACCTATGGAGATCACGCCCGTGTCTGGCAGGCTGCTAGCTGCGAAGTCATTGAAGCTCAAAACCCACTGAATGAAGCGGACCGGGTGGATGCCGTCATCGTGTGCAACCCCAACAATCCCGACGGTCATGTCTTTGAAACGGAGGAGCTTGAACTTGCCCGGAAGCGGCTTGCTGCACATGGGGGGTGGTTGATCGTGGATGAAGCCTATGCCGATCTTGCCCCCATGCACAGTCTGGCGCCGATGGGGGGAGCTGATCGCTTAATTATCCTGCGTTCATTCGGAAAATTCTACGGTCTTGCGGGCATCCGCCTCGGCGGCCTGATCGGGCCGGAAAGCATTGTCCGCAAGGCCTCCGAACATCTTGGGGTGTGGCCTGTCTCAGGCCCCGCGCTCTCAATCGGGACCGAGGCCTATATGGATCTGCATTGGCAAAAGGCGACCCGGCACAAACTGAGGACCGTCCGCCAACGCCTCGACGCCTTGCTTACGGATGCCGGCCTGAACATTGTTGGGGGATGCGACCTTTTCCGTCTCGTTGAAACGGAAGACGCAGGCAGACTTTGGCGAAGCCTTGCCGAGAGAGGAGTCTATGTCCGCCGGTTTGATTGGTCGGACCAGTTGCTCCGGTTTGGCTTGCCCTCCGGCCATAAGGCTGAGCGTCGCCTGAAAGACGCCCTCAACCTTTGAGGCGCAGCGGCAATCCGGCAGCCACAAATTCCACAATATCGCAAACCGCAGCCACACGCTGGTTCAACCGTCCCTGCGCGTCACGGAACTGCCGGCCAAGAGGCGTCTCCGGCACAAGTCCAAGCCCAACCTCGTTCGAGACCAGGACAATGTTGTTCTCCAGAGACAGGAGGCATGCGCATAGACGATCTGTTTCCGCGTCTATGCTCCGCCCCTCATGCATCAGATTGGACAGCCAAAGCGTGAGGCAATCAACGAGCACCACATCTCCCTCCGCAGTCTGGCGTTCCAGCGCGCCCACAAGATCCAGAGGCGTTTCAACCGTCCGCCAGCCATCCCCTCTATCGGCCTGATGGCGCGCGATACGGTCAGACATTTCATCATCCAAGGCCTGAGCCGTCGCGATATAGACACGCGCGCCCATTGCCGCTTCAGCCAAGTGCTGCGCGCGTGCACTCTTGCCAGATCGGGCTCCGCCCAGAATCAAAACTTTGCTCATTGCCAATACATAGCCGCTCACGCAAAGCGTTTCACCCTGCTTTGCGGCAAAAATCGACAGCCCCCGAACGCCCTCTGGACTTCATTACACAGATCAATCGGGCAGACCCGATGCCTGTTCCGGAATTCCAAGCATGCGCCCAGCTGCCTTGCAAGCGGCCACATAAGCCGCTGGAGCTGCCTGCTGGTTTTCCAGTGCCGACAAGGCCTGGGCAAGAAGGGGGTGGGCCGCTTCGCGATTTCCAATCCCAAGTTCAGCGAGCCCCATCCGGCAGCGCGCGATTTCTGTGGCGTAATGCCCTTCAGGCAAGGTCCGGGACAGTGTGCCAAAAGCCTCCCGTGCCGCAGCTTCGGCCGCGTCATACCGTTCCAGTTCGAGGAGAACGGCAGAACGCGTAAGCGCCGGAAAGGCTCTGCGCGGGCTTTCTTCCGGTAGCTTCTCTTTGAAAATCCGCTCCGCCCGTTCAAGGGAGATCAAGGCATCATCAAGCATGCCCGAAGCTGATTGCTCTGAGGCAAGGTTCTGCAACACTTCCCCGACAGCCAGACTATCCTCTCCGTTCAAATGCTCACGAATATTCACGATCTCCTGAAATTCTGAAATCGCCTTGTCGCTTTGCCCGTTAGCAGAAAGCACAATCGAGAGATTGTTCCGGTGCATGAGAACCTGCCCGGAATCACTCCCATAAGCAGCTGCCGCGATATCTACAGCTTTTTGATGCGCCGCCACCGCCTCTTCCGGTCTCCCGAGGCGAAACAGGAGCCGCCCAAGGTCTGAAAGCGGAAGCGCCATCCGCGGATGGTCCGGCCCATAGCTCTTTTCCGTCAGCGCAAGGGCCTGGCGGATCTGCGCCTCTGCCTCTTCCATCTCCCCCAGATTACTAAGCGCACGTCCAAGGCCCGAGCGGACTTCGATCTCTCCGTTGACCGATCCGGTCGCGAGCGCACGGGTAAGGGCCTGTTCCAAAAGCTCCTTCTGGCGCTGCCAATCCGCCTCACTGGCCCAGGCTGCAGACAAGACCGCCTCGAAAGCCGGGCTGTCCGAAAGCGGCGCAACGGTAGCGATATCCAGTGCCCTCGACAGTTCATCACGGCCGAGCTCCCCTTCCTCGCGCAACACGTCCAGGTGCCCCAGATAGGCAAGTGCCGCCGCATAGATCGTGGAGGATGTGTCCCCAGACTCTTGCAGAACATCGACTCCCTCCTGCGCCAGCATCCTGGCTTCATCCAAGTTTTCACCGCGCTGGCGGACCCGTGCAGCCCACCCGACAAGCTCTGCCTGCAAGAGAGGGTCATCAGGCAGACGCTCGCGTACATCAGTGAGTGTAAGATCCACGAGAGCATCTGTTCCGGCATCTGTGGCAGGCACACCGTCACGTTCCAAAGGATCCAGGCGTCTGAACAGATTCAGCAGCACTCCCCTGCCGCGCTCAGCACGGTCAGCTGCCGCAATTGCAATCGCCCGCTCTCTCTCAATCTCCCGGGCATGGACCGATAAAGTCACCCCCCAACCGATCAAGCCGAAAATAAATAGTATGCTGAGGAATGTGAGCGCCTTGTTGCGCCGCGCGAAGCGCACCGCCGCCTCCCAATGACTATCCATACGAGCAAGCGGTGCACGTCCCTCCATCAGGCGCCGCAAGTCTTCTGCAAAACTCGAGGCACTTTCGTATCGCCCTCCAATCTCTTCGGAGAGAGCCTTGTCGATAACGGCACGCAGGTCTTTCGACAGTGGCTCAAGCGGTTCACAAAGTTCACGCAAGACATGACCGAGTTGCCAGATGTCACTGGCCGTCGTCACGACATCCAGTCGCAATTGCTCAGGGGAAGCATATCCGGGGGTGAACCACGGTGCCCCAGTTGCTGTTTCCCCTCCATCGAGAATGCGGACAATTCCCGGATGATCGAGACCCGACAATATACGCCGCTCACGAAGGAAATGACGGACAACGTCCCCATTATGCATGCCGCCATGCATAACTTTCAGCGCGACCGATTGCTCATAGCGCCCATCGCTGCGGCAGGCTTCATAGACGACGGAGGACCCGCCTGACCCGATCCGCCGGAGGACCCGCCAAGGACCGTAATGTGCCCCAATCCTGGGATCATCAACAGCATCTTCCAGATGAATGGAGAGATCTTCTGCGACACTGTCCCGCGCGATCAGCAGGGTATCGAAATACTCCCGGCTGTCCGCTTCCTCCTGCAGAAGCAGCATAACATCTGAAAGCCCCTCCGGGTCATCCGAAAATTCCCGGCGCAACCAGTTTTGACGCTCTGCTTCCGGGTACTCCAGTGCTTTCGCAAAGGCTGCGTCCCGAATGCTCCAACGGGTTTCTTCAACCGGATCCAAAACAGGCCCTTTGTCTCTCACGCGCCGCCACCCTGCCACACATACATTCGGGCAGGCACACCGTGCGATAACCATTCGCTAAACACAACGTGCCCGGAAATCGAAACCCGCCAGGACAGAAGCAGACCAATCGCATGTCGGATTTCTGGCTCATTTTGCGTGAGGGGAATTGGAACAGCATGCACAAGAAAAGGAATCGTCATGAAACTGTCCCTGAAACCCATGCTAATCTGTGCAAGCGTTGCGCTTGCCAGTCTATCCCCCACGGCGCAGGCTCAGGAAATGGCCGTGTTTGGACCGCCTACTGCTTCCTACGAGGCCCAGCGGACCATCCTCACCAACGATATGAGCCTTATTCAGAGTGTCCACTCCAAACCCGGCAAGAACCGCTCAGAAATGACGGTGGAGGGTCAACAGCTGATCCAGATCTGGCGGGACGATCTGAAAACCCTGTACTCACTCTCGCCCCAACAAGGGATGGCGATGGCAATCCCCTATGGCAGTGAACAAGCACAATCCGTACTGGCTGAGTTCGACCAGGAAACGACTGTTCTTGAAAAGCGCTTTATTGGAAGTGAAACCGTGAATGGTGTCAGGACAGACCACTACTACCTCAGGACAACGACGTCCGGCGGCGGTGTTTACACTGGAGATGTCTGGACGACCCCGGAAAACATCGCAGTCCGGATACGTATGAAGCTGACCACTCCGGGAGACCCTACCCAGGATGTGAGCATTGATCTGGTCGGACTAAAGCTCGCCGAACAACCAGACGCACTGTTTGAGGTGCCCGAAGGCTACCAGACCTTGTCCATGGGCAACCAGCCATCCATTTTCGGATCCGTGTCCGGCTACACAGGCGATATTGCGAATGATGCTGCCGATGCAGTCGCTCGCGAAGCAGATCAACAGGTGCGCGGAAAGGCAAACGAAGAAGCCTCCAAGCTCGTCCGCAAGATCTTCAAATGGTAGAATGAGGTGCCCCTCGTCCCCGGCCCCTTCAGGCGTCGGGGGCGAGATAGGCTGCAAGATAGGTCCGGGCGCGAGCCCAGTCCCGCTCAATCGTTCGAACAGATTTACCCAGCACGCGCGCCGTCTCGTTGACAGTGAGCCCTGCGAAGAACCGGCACTCGACGATACGCTCCAGGTCCGGATCACGCTTCGACAGGTCCTGCAAGGCAGCATCCAGATCCAGAAGCTGCGTTTCGGCTGCGCTGGCCGCAACAGGGTGCTCATCTATATCGAGATGCTCCGCCCCGCCACCGCGCTTTTCCGCCAATTTGCGGCGCGCATGATCCACCAGGACCTGACGCATCGCCTGAGAAGCTGTCGCGAGATAGTGATCCTCATCGTTAAAACGCCGATCGTCATCTCGCGATAATTTCAGCCATGCTTCGTGAACAATCAGCGTCGTGTTCAGGGTCGCGCTACGTCGTCTGCCTGACAAGTGACGGGAGGCCATGCGCCGCAACAGGTCATAGGTCTCCGCCAACAGCTCATCAGACAAGCCGAGCCTGCGCTCGCCTGAGCCATCCACGTGTCTATCACCCGAGAATTCCGTCAAGGATACCCTTCCCCAAGCAAGAACCGGATGCCAGCCCGGCGCTGTGTCTGGGGTCAGATAAACCCGCGAACCGCTTTAAATGCAACAGGTGTCTTTAAAGCCTATTGCGGCTCCCGTTCCATGATCAGGGAGAGGCTGAAGAGCGTGGGGCCGCCCTCCTCGAAGCCTTCAACAATCTGCACGCTGGCTTCATCGACCCCCGGCGCGGTGAACCAGATGACTGTCGCATAGCCCTCTTCCGAATTCACGATCTCGAACCCTTTCTTTTCCAGCATGGTCTGGAAAAATTCTGCCATTTCGGATTTCGACAGGGGCGCCTCTCCGTCGATCAGGTAAGACCGGCTGGCATATTCAGGCGGCATACCACCTGATGCGCTGCGCAAGACGGCCCCCGGAGGAAACATGATTGTTTCGGGAAAGCCCTCCGGCAGATAGACCTTGGCCTCAGCCGCAGGTGCCGCCGTGGACGCGGCGTCTCCCTCCTCCGCCAGGCTAGCATCCGAAGAACACCCGGCGATGCCGCCAAGCAAAACAGCCGAAGCGATCAGAACTCTGCATGTAAACTGACGGATCATTTTTTCATCCTTTTGAGCAAGAAGAGGAAACACATTTCGCTAACGGCGCCTCACCTGAAAACCCGCCAACAGGAAGCATGAATTTCTCATCCGCATTTGCGAAGATAGCACGCAACTCTCAGGCCGCTCAGCCAACATCAATCCTCCATGTCTTCCGGATAAAGATTGATTGAAACCGATAAGTAGCCTTCCTTCGGATTCAGCTGGGTTTCACCTTTTCTGTGTCCCTTGCCACCAAATATGAAGCTACGGATCTTGCCGTTCGAATTGTCATAGAGCGTATAGCCGCTCGCGGCATAGGATGCCTTCAAAGCGTCGAAGCTGGCACCGACATCCTTGGGCAAGGGAGCCCTTCCATGAAAGCCCGTGATCTTGTCTGAAGGCGTACAGCTCTCGATGACCAGTTTATCCGGAACAGGGACCTCTGCCGGGAGCGGGATCGCACATCCGGTCTCAGCTGAAAGGGCACTCGCCTCTCCCTGATGCTCTGGTGGCTCTGCATTCGTCTGCCCGCACGCCGCAGTAAAACCAAGACACACCAAAACAGCAAACAGAGTGCCGCAGCGCCCGGTACGTAGGTTGAAGAACATCGGATACTCCTTCTTGCGTGCTCACACTTCTTCAAACGCACATGACCACGGCATCCCGCCAAAAAATCTGGCGGGTTCTCCAGAACCGCTGCGTGAACAGGGTACAATCTGGGTATCTGTGTATGAGATCAGTATTATCTACCGCCTTTACAGTTTCCACATTCCTATTGACGCTGTACGTCTCGGTGCTTCCTGTCACCGCGCAGCAAAAACCGGATAATGCGTGCTCAGAGACGCTCTGCCCTGCAGGCACAGCCTGCTATGAAGGAGCATGCTTTCCTACAGACATCGCGGAACCCACGCCGGAAGATGCATGCGCAGACGTCGTCTGCCCGGTTAATCACATCTGCTATGAGGGAGGCTGTTTCCCAGACGTCTCTCCAGCTGACGTTTCCGTCCTATGTCCTGAAGGTTCCGTCGAAAGCGATGCATCCTGCAAACCTGCTAGTTTAGCAGGAAACGATCCCTGTGAAGACGTTATATGTCCCATTGGAATGGTTTGTTACGAGGGAGGTTGCTTCGCTCAAGCACTTACTGACACACCAGCAGAGGATCAAATCTGTGAGGACCTTACCTGCCCAGAAGATTTTGTATGCTATCAAGGCGGTTGCTTCCCGGACACGACACCTTCTGATGATGCATGCACCAATGTAACCTGCCCCGCCACCATGGCATGTTATCAGGGCGGCTGTTTCGAAAGCCTCATAACTGAAGCGACTATGCCACCGCTGACATACACTGGCCGGTCACAGAATTTCACGATGCCGCTGCTGAGCTATATCGGAACAAAACCCGCCATACCGCTGAGCTTTACAATGCCAGAGCTTTCCTATGCCGGGCGCACTTTGCAGGAAACACCACAGGGTCGCCCCACAAACGCGATGGAAATAGTTCCCCTTCCGAAAGGTAGCCGCCAATCCACCTATCTTTCCATTGAGGATGCAACGTTTGCCCGGGACGAGACGTTGCGCATCACATATTCCGGCCTGCCCGCCAAAAGCGGAACACTCAGCCTGTTCTACTTAGGAGAAAGCAAGCCGATACGCACTGCCTGGTTCTACACACGCGCCGATAAATCCGAGGGAGTGTTCGAACGCGAGGGCACTTCACTGCCCTCCCTCACTGGACCATGGAAGGCCTGTATTGGTTTTGCGCCTGATATCTCAGTCAACGTTAACGCACCCGAAACCTATGCTGATTGCATTGATTTCATCCTGGTAGGCCAGAATACCCGCACGGCCACCCCCTCGCTCGCTCTGTCAACTCCCGAGCCAAGAGCTGGCCGTGCCTTCACCGTGAACTGGTCGGACTTCCCCCCAGTCAATGCGTCCATCGCCCTGGTCTATCTGGACACGGACAAGCTCATTGCGCGCACCCTCACCTCTTCACATCCAGTTGGAACGTGGGACGTCACAATTGATCAGGCGGGGCGTTATGAATTCCAAATTTTCCTTGAGGGCAACGCCTTGCGTGCCCGCATGCCTCTGGAGGTCATCAAATGAAATCCGCTACAGCACCAGGTCTTCTGACAACTGGCTGCCTTGCCGCCATGCTCGGCACGCAAGCCATTGCTCAGGAAACCTCTTCCTCCGGACACTCTGCGCAATACATAGCCGATCGAGACGCGGTCTACGAGACGTGCATGGCGCAGTATAAAGAGACCGTCGAGCAGAAAGCAGCCCGCGAAAAGGCGTGCGAGGACAACGGCACAACGCCCTGTCTCGCCCCAGTAACCATCGGAAGCTTTGGCGTGGCGTCCAATTTATGCACCTATAATGCAGAAGCGACAGCCGCACGTATGGAGCGGGCCCGTAACCTTGCAGCTTCCACTGGCGTCAAAGGGCCGGTCCTTCCCGCTGTCAGTGGTTCACCCACGACTCTCAAACTTCCAACACCCGGCAAACCTGAGATCAAGGCCCCCACCAGCCTGCCAGATGCCATCAAGCCGAAAACCGGTCTGACGCTGAGCGTACCGGTCAAAATCACGAACTTTCACCAAAGCTGGAACGGCGAAACACTGACACCCGAAGGGGCTTCAATGTTTGTCGTCTGCCGTGTCTTCCTGGACCCGATTTCGATCCCGCCAGTGCTCGAAACAGGAAGCACGGCACTTCCGGAGATCCCAGAGGGAGGAAGTCTCGATACGACTGTTACGGTCAATGTCGATGCCAACATCAGTGCTGTTGGGGGCCCTGATGGAAAGAATGTCGAATGCGCGCTCATGCGCTCCAGCGATCACAGCTCTACTACTGGCAACTGGGCCTTGAATGAATCTCCGGATCTGGCGTGCGGGAAATGGACCGAAGACAAGGCCACATGCAGTCAGATCGTCAGGAGCACGGCCCCGTCGCGTTGATAGTCATCAGGCAGAATCAACGCCCCTAAGGACAGGTGCGTGCGTTTTCCCATTCAAGACCATCTTCCATCAGGAAACCCTGACGGATTTGCTCTATCACGTCCGGATCGCCGAGCATTTCATCAAGACTATCCCGGATGAGGTCCATATCCCCCTCTGTGAAGGTGTCGTACCCTTTCATGTAACGTTCGATGACGTCCTCATCAGCAGGGCGTGGCGCCCAGCAGGCATACCACTCGACACCGCAGACAAGATCACATCGATCTGTCCAGTTCGAAGCGTACGCTTGGCAACTGCAGTCGCATGCCCCCGCTGACGAGGCCTCCGCGCGCACCTCTTTCGATATGCATTGATTGCGCGCAGGTGGTGGAGCCAGGACTCCCGACAGAGATGGTGAAGAAGTCGATGTTACGAGATCCGGCATACTTCCGAAATCATCCGGATCGAGGATTGGCGGTTCTGCCACGGCTGATGCACACACAAGGGTTACCGACAAGATCCACCACTTTACGGACATATGTTACCCTCTGCTTTCTGGCTTTCAATCTGCTCACGAATTATCTCCCGCCGCGCAACCTCATTCATGGCATCTACAGATTTCTGAACCTGCGAGACAGCGAACGCACGCATTGATGATGGGACATTCCGCGTCAGCAGATCGACATAGCAGGAAATCTCACGCTCACTCACAACATCAGACTGGCAAGTTCTCACAATCTCCGGAAACGCATCTCGGCAAATCGGGTCGCCTGTCATCAGGTCTCCGCAGGACGGCCGACAAGCTTGCAAACGCTTCTGTGCGATCTGCCGGCTTTCACCACGCTTCACGGCGCTCTCTACAGCACAGGAAGGCGCTTGCGCAGCATAGCCCTCGCATCTTGTGCGGCACACATCTGAACGGACTGGATCTGCAAGCTCATCGCAACTGCAATTACAATCAGATGCCACGCCAGGGGCTGCACCACCTGTAGAAACTTTCGGGGCGTCTCGCCGGCTCGTTGCCTTCAGCTTCGCGCGGGCATCTGCAGGCATCATGGACCAGGCCTTCGGGCCGACCATCGACAGAGGCGAAGCGTAGACGAGTGCTGTCCCTGTTTCCTCGGGCAAGGCGGCGACCTCGTCAAACACGATCGTTACTTTACCTTCGGATTCCTTGCCGCAGGTTTTCAGTTCATCTGTCGGGACAAGGTCAATACGGCCCCGGATCCGCGTCTCAGAGACTTTCTGCAGGCTCAGCACCCCCTGCAACATCATGCCGGGATCATCCGTACGGTCGTCTGGTCCCATGGCATTGCGCGTCTTGGGAAAGACCGGCAAGGAGGAGTCGTTCCATTCGAGTTGCCCAACCAGCTTGCCCGGACGCGACAAACTACTTCCCCCCGCAAAATCGATACTCATGTCCCGCAAACGGGAACCCGACTTTTCAAGTTGGCTATAAGCCGACTGGGCTGACATGATCTCCGGCAAGCACATCCCCGAACGCGCGGCCGAGGCATTTGTCAGGGGATCAATACCAACCAGCGATCGCATCTCCTCTATACAGAACAAGGCTGGTAATTGTGCCTCTGCGACATCCTCTCCACCAAAGCCAATCAAACCCACCAGATTGGCAAGCTCACCGCGAACCGGTGAGTTTGTATTGAGAGAGATACGCTCAGACGCAATTCCCGGAAAAGGAACAGCGCCCGCGAAATCCGGGCCCTGAACCAGGGTTGGACTGCACGCCTCATCGGGCGGCGCCGTATTCACGTAGGTCGATAGCGTACTGATGGCACCTGTCACAGAGATGCCAAAACTGAGATGTACGCTTATCGGAACCGTTTCACTTGCAACCGGCGCAACATTGGCAAATGCCAGGGTCATTTCATCGCCACCAGGAACATCAGGTTCAAAAGGAACCGTCCATGTCTTCACAGCCTTATGTGCTGTTGCATCCTCGACACTGATCCCTGTTCGTTCGCCCGCAGCCGTTGCCAGCAACAGCGTATCATAAGCAATTCCGTCATACCCATCCGCATACGCTGAAATGGAGATTGGGGGTATTCGCTCCTTCTTTCCATAAGTCGGCCCCGTATACCGAACCTTGATACAACGCGTCGCGACCTGCGGAATTTCAATGTCCGCGTCATGTACAGCCTGTTTCAGATTGACCTCAAACACCTGACACGGAGCAAAAGCGAAGATGTTCCTAACGTGGTAGTCATGAGACAAAATCTCCGGAAGCGGCTTGTCCGGGGCATATTCCGCAACCCGCCTGGACAGGCTGATCGCGTCGGATAGCGCGGTCACATATGCGCCAGCCAAACCACGTTCACTAACGAAGGCAGAATAACCTTTTCGTTCACTCAATGAGTCTGGTGCACTTTTTATCCCTTCATCCAGCCATTCGATCCACTCCAGATTCTCTGGCACCTTTCCTGATGCATCCGGCATCGGCCATGGGCGGGTAAAGATGTGCACGAATGCATCGGCATCCCTGTGGGCGAGAATGCTGTTGAATATGCCAATGAACGCCGACGTAGTTTCATATTTGCTATCATCGGAAATCCCTCCCCACGGAGAGCTCCAGCTTTGCCCATGCGCGAGAAAGTAAATCGGCGTTGGCCCTGAAGCACTTCCATCCCCAGGCCCCGTAAAGGCAGCAGCATAGTGATACAGATCCAGACGCTCAGTGCCCGGCTCTGCTATCGGATCCGTCAAAGCTTCCGCAGCATAAAGGGCCAGCGACAGAACGGCACTTCTGAAAATGATGTTTCCTACAGCATCCGGTTTCCCAGTCGGATCATCTATACTCTGTGGTATAGGCAGGACCTTCGAAACCAGCCGTAACATGCCATGTTCCGCAACCGCATATGCCGTCAGTGTATACGGATCACGCCATATAAAAGTCTGCTCATCCGGCCCTTCTACCCGTCTGGTAAAGGATCGAACCCAGTTCACATCCGCCCGGGGAATATTGGACTTGGTCTCCCACACATCAGGCGGGGTGAATTGCCCAAAGTCTGCGGGGAAGTACTGCGCGGCTGTAGCTTCAGGCCCGGACTTGCTGATTGGCTGTATGGGAATGGGAGTGAACCCCTTCTGGAGGGCTGAAAAGATGTGGGCATCGCGCAGCCGTTGAGCCGCATCGTTCACAGCGTCTTCAAAGGCGGCCCATGCCGCCTCATCTGCGGGATCATAGTCCACCGGCTCGAAGGCCTTCTCCGGCAAGCCCGTTTTAAATGCCAGGCCCGGCGTCAGCCCGGGTTCTCGCTGCACCTTGAAGGTTTGTGGCGCTCGGGAGCCCTGTTCCTGGGCAACCGCTCCCAGGACAAGCTGGACCCCACACACAAGCAATATCGCCGCAATCGTACGGCCAAGTCGCACAATAACGGACGGAAAGGACGCGTCTCCGGGATGCATTCGTTCACTCCATGCCTCCCTGAGACTCACGCACTCAATCCATGGAAACCGCCAGTTTTTTCACAGCTCGGATCAATCGGCCGGAAAAGGATATCAGGCGACACTGCGTAAAGCAGAACGCCTGAAACCTTTATATGTCGGCACATCTCCCACCCAGCGGGATCAGGTACGACCCTATCGATTTCGCCAGTACCGCGCTTCACCCGTTCAGGTGAGAAAGCAAAGGAACTCAGGTAAGCCCCAGGCGGGCAGCCAGAAGCGCGGCTTCCGCGCGTGTCGAGATTCCAAGCTTGGCATATACCGACTTGATATGGCTCGCGATCGTATTCTCGCTCAACCCGAGAGCCCTCGCTGCCTCGGAATTACGTAAGCCACGGCCGATCAGCCCAAGAACGTCCCGCTCCCTGGGTGTGAGGTCGCTTCCTTCGTTCTCTGCAATGGCCGTCCTCCGGAAGTGTTCCATAATCCGGCGAGCAATGGCGGGGGAGAGCGCCGGCGCCCCCTGCTCAATCAGTGTCAGCTGGCGGACAAAAGCCTCCTGCGGAGAGTCTTTGAGAAGATAGCCATGCGCTCCTTTGGCAAGGGCTGTAACCACCGACGCATCATCCCCCATGACGGTAGCGACAACGATCGTGGTTTCCGGCCGTCCTGAGGACAAGGCTGCAATGATATTCGTGCCATTCCCGTCTGGCAGACCAAGGTCAACAATCGCAAGATCAAAAGCGTTACGGGCGATGATCGCCGCCGCCTCGCGGATGGTCGACGCCTCCTGTATGTCGCTGTCCGGGAAAGCCATATGCGCCGTTTCCCGAAGCCACAATCTCGTTTCCGCAATATCCTCAATGATCAGGATCGTTTTCACTTCCTGCCTCCCTGCAGCGGAAATGACGCGACAAGCTGTGGCCCGGACTTGCTTTGCTGAAGGTTGAAGTTGCCACCGACACTTTCCACACGCGCCCTCATATTTCTTAGCCCCTGCCCGCGTCCCACCTCCTGTATATCGAACCCTTTGCCATTGTCTTCGATCTCAACAAGTATGTGATCCCGCAACGCATCGACATTCACTCTAAAGCAAGAGGCCTCAGCGTGTTTGATCGTATTGCTGGCAGCTTCCCGAATAACCGAGCGCAGGGCATGAACACAGGCAGGCGACAGCCCCAGGCCAGCTTCCGCCTGCAGGGTCCACATCAAAGTGACCCCGTGAGGATCCAGACGGTCCGCGGTTTCCGCCCGAAGGTCTGCCAGCATTTCGTCCAGTGACAATTCTGACTGGTGCGCATGATTGATAACATCCCTGAGATCCGCCAACGTATCGCGGATCATCGCGTCTTTTTTCTCTGATGCATCCGAATGCAAAGCCCTCATCAGCTGAGCACCAATATTGTCGTGCAGATCCCGTGCAATCCTTATGCGCTCTTCCGAGACACCCCGGTCATAAGCAGACCGGCTATCACGCGCCTGCTGTGACAGATGAACCAAATGACGTACAGAGACGACATCCTGCGTACCAAATAGAGAGCGGCCTTGGTTATTGTACTTCAGTCTGTATGCGGGAGAGTCCACAGCAGCCGGAACCCACAAGACAAGCCCCTCCTCCCCGATCGACGGCTCCTCCCCAGCCCGGGTGGTCTCCTCCATCTCCAAAGGCCGGAAATGCGCCTGCAAAAGATCCACCCACGCACGCGAACGCTCAAGGCGATTTGGCTTGAATGAGACATCCAGAACTTGCTGGAACAAGGCCTCATCACCGCTAGGCTTGCCCGATGTAATGCGACGCCAGAGCCGTTCACGCAAAGGCAGATAGGCAAAACCAACGAGCAGTAACGAGATGCCCAGAGCCTGCGATTGCCCAAGGGACAATATCGCGATCATGAACAGGTCGAGCACGATAAGCAAAAGAACCGCAAGCGCGTAAAATACCAACCGGTATGCCCACGCCCCCAGATCGAACAGCCTGTACCGCATCAATCCGACGGCCAACCCCACATAAATTATGAGGAAGAATGTAAAGGCGTAGTTTTCACGGATTAGGGGTGACGCGCCGAATGTAATTGGCAATGCGACTGTGGATATAAATGCCCCCGCTCCAATCAGAGTTGAAGCCCCCAGCCATCGGGCTATCGCCGCCTGCCTCGGGTCATCTGCTGAAGCACGCATTTGCCAGGCGACCGCGATCACGATCACCAGCATCTCGACAGTCGTTATTCTCTGGACTTCCGCGAAATCCCGCCAGGGACCAAACGTCCGCAGCAATGTCCACACACCGAATACGGCAACTGTCGCAGGCACCAGAATTCGCCAGTACGCCAGTCTCGCAGGATAGATCAGGAAAAGACAGATCATGATGATACCAAAGGCAGACGCCCCGAGCATGTTCACGATCCAGAACCAGGACACCGTTGTATCTGGCAATGGCAAGGCTAGTGAAGGTGCAAAGGATGAAAAGCAGAACAGCAGTGTGGCCCATCCACTAACCGCAAACAGGGTCGCGGCAGGGTCGGAAGGCTTCAGCGCCCAGACCCAGACCGAGACCAGGTACGCCAGCAAGCCGGTAACAAGCGAACTCCATATGGCGGGGTCTGTGGCTGCGAGGCTTCTCCACGCCGCCATATTCCAAGTCCAACCAGATGCGGGCTGCAAGGCGACCAGCGCCATTGCAAGGAACAGGACGCCGCCAAGTACGGACAAGGCAACAAGCCGGGTCAGCGGGGCGCTGGACGCATACCGTGTACCGCCAGCACCCAGCAATTTCACATTTTCCATTCTACCCCTGACTCCACCAGCTCCGGTCACTTTCTATCGGACCCTATCGTCAAAGCCAGCCGGGGAGGAACCTCCATTTCAGCACCAGACTGGCCAGGATGGTCACTGGCAGACGGTAGCACTCGTGTTGCTGCCCTTCATCGTGCAGTGGGCCCAGCGGTATTTCTGCTTCGTCTCAGCCGAGATCTGCGAAGCGCTTTTCATCGGTGGGGCCGAGAAAGACGGGCTGCTCGACGTATAGGTTGGCGCGTTAGAGCCATAGAGCTGATTCCAGCGGGCGTTGGCCATGCCAGGTTCATTGGTACCCGTGCCGAAGGTGCCCTCCAGACCGGTACCGCGGGCAGCCATCTCTGCGTCCGCCGCAGCGCGCACCGGGCCAGACTGGAACCAGAGGGCTGTAGCATAGAGATCGTTGGTGGCGACCTCGCCCATGCGCCCGGCAGACTTGGCGGCGAGGATGGCTTTCTGCACGAGGTCTCTGGAGCCGGTAGAGTTGATCGCGGCGCTGACCGCATCACCGTAGCGGCCTTCGGACAGCGGCGTGTCGACCATGGCGTTGAGCGCGGCCATCCTCGCATTGTACTCAGCCATTTCCCGGTTGTAGGTCTCCCATTCGGTGGCACGAGAGCAGGAAGCTTCATGGCCATACTCGCATGCGCGACGCAGATACATGGCGCCGAGTTCGTATTCCTCGATATTGAGGTAGACGCCTGCAACATTCCGGCAGTCCCCGCCACTCTTCTGCTCGTCACAGCGGATCATGGAATAGGTGAGGCCTTTCTGCGCATCGAAAGTCGGCGCATCCGGATTGGCGTAGACACGTGCAGCGACGTCGCATCCCATCACATCGTGATATTTGTCACAGACACGCTCAGCGAACCATCCGGCGTTCACCTGGTTAATCATTGCGGGGTACTTGCCCTCGTTTCCATCCCACGCCCAGTAGAGGCCCCAGAAACAGGGGTTTTTCACGCCGGCCTCACAGCCAGCTTTTGCGGCCGCCACGGCCTTGTCAAAATCATGCGCAGGCGACTGCACGCTAAGGCGCTGGCCGATCGCCTTGTCGCAGCCATCGACATGCCCCATGCCACAGGCGCGCTCCATGTATTGGACGCCCTTCTCCACGTCCTTCGGCACATTACCGTCGCCGTTGACGTAGAAATAGCCGCTGGTCGTGCAACCGTCGGGGATACCCATGTCACAGGATTTCAGGAACCAGGTAACGGCTGTCTGTTTATCTTCCGGCACCCCGGCGCCCTGTGCGTATTCTGCACCGGTGTAGAAACAGGCTTCGGCATCTCCATTACCGCAGGCAGCTTCGGACGGCGCCTCCCCTGCGTAAGCGGTTGAAGCGATCCAGAGCGATACGGCCAGAATAACCAAGCTTCTAAACATTCCATTCCCCTTAACATGAGTATGGATGTCATGATCGCACGGATCGTCAGGATCACGCTTCCCCTGTTCGGGTGAACCGGGCTTCCCCTACCCGATATCACTGGTGTTGTGACTGTTTCCAGCTACCCCGCAATTACTCGCAGACACTCAGCGTGGAAGCTTTACCCGCATCTGCACGGGAAGTGTTGCAGGTCCGCTATTCTGGACCCGTCTTATTTCAGACGCGCACGCTCTGTCGACGTGAGCACGCCATCTGAATTTTTATCCAATTTGTCGAATGCGCGAGGCGGGCTCTGATCCCACTCAGCCTGGCTGATGACCCCATTTCCGTCCGTGTCCACCTTGGCAAAAGCACGGGAGCTGAAGCGCTTCATCCGCTGGGAGACCGCAAGCTCGAATTCGGCCGCTGTAAGAGAACCCGACCTGTCTGCGTCAAGGTCCTGAAAGGCTTCAGAACGGCGCTCTAGAAACTCGGCTTTCGAGACATTGCCGTCTCCGTTAGTATCGGCCTGACCAACAAGTGTCGCGGCATCCTGAGACGTGACGCCCTGTGCACAGGCTGGCAGGGCTATAAGCGTCAGGGCTGAAGTGAAGAGGTATGCGAGTTTCATCAGATGTTTCCTTTTCCAGAAGGTGAAGCTTGGGAAGGCGCCGGCGAACGCGTAGTGATCGTGTTGTAGGTCAGCTCATATTTTGGATGCATGGTTCCAAAGAGCCTGTCCCAGACCAGCGTGTAGAGGCCATAATTGAAGTTGTAGGTGCGGTGATGCTGATTGTGACTGGTCGCAGTGTTCAGAAGCTGCCCGCCCCACGTGGCCTGCAATCCTGATGGGTAGATCTCGTAGCCGAGATGCCCAATCACATTGATGGAGATCATCACGGTCGAAACGATAAGGAAGGCCAGCGGGTGCATCGGCACGACGATCAGGATCAGGATGAACCCCAGTGCCTCGATAACCGCTTCGAACGGGTGGAATGCAAAGGCCGCAAGGGGCGATGGATTGGTCGAAAGATGATGAACCCGGTGCACGCGCTCGAACACGCCCGGCAAATGCATGAACCGATGAGCCCAATAAAAGTAGAAATCATGCACAAGCAATGCAACGGGTATCGACAGGCCAAACCACACCCAACCATACTGGTCGGGCGTTCTGTAGATCGCGAAAATACCGAATGCCTCATTTAGCCTGAAAGCCGCCAGCCCGACCAAAGCAAAAACAAGAAAGGATGAGAGAGAATACAGAAACTCCCGACAAAGGATCAGTGGCTTGAAAGAAACAGGTTGAATTCTGCGAGAGCGAAGCCGGTTGCGGAACAGTGAGGTGAGCGCAAGCGCACCACCAGCAAATATCAGATAGCGGATTAACACCAGGATCGCAAAAGCACAGCCAATCACGAAGGGACCGGCACCCGGCGCATAGTCTTTCAACAGGCTGGCAAGCATTGGAACTGTCCGTTTCGAAAACAAGAAAGAATGACCGGGCATCCGGGGAGGATGCAGACGCCCGGCCATAAGGGAACGGGCGATCAGTGTTCCACAACGACCCAGCGGGTCCGTGAGCTGGATTCGCCATCCGGACCTGTCGCCGTCGTGGTTTTCGTTCCCTGACCATCACGCTCGACCGTGCGGCCGGCGGTTTCACCTTCCGGGCCATAGACGCCTGTGTCTTTGACATAATTGCCGTTCTCATCGACATAACGCGAGACGTCACGCCCAGCCGTCTCACCATTCGGCCCTGTTACGGAACCCGACCGGTTGCAGACACCATCGGCACAACTTGCAGACGAGTCGCTCGAAACCGTATTGCCGGAATTGGTCGTCGTCGAACCGCTGCGATAGCGCGTGCCGGTATCGGCATCATAACCCGACTGGCGGGAACGGGTCGCCCCATATCCCTGTCCGGTCTGAATGGAACCCTGACGGGTGACGACTCCATCTTCAGCACCAACCTGACGGGTTGCTGTCGCAGTACGACCATTCGAATTGGACACGGTCGTCTGGCGGGACCGCTCGGCCTGAGCCGCTGGCACCAGGACAAGTGTGCTGGCCAGTGTAACACCGGCGAGCAGGGCAGAAAATTTCGACATGCGTGTCATGATTGCTAGTTCCTTCCGGATTTCAGTTCCGACGGGTCATCTTGCCCGACACGGATACATCTAGCCCCTTGCTGTAACGCCCGTTTTTCCCCTTGATTTCGCTATGTAACGATTTGTAACCAGCGCAATTCCGGAGTGGATTCTTCCAGTCAA
Organism: Rhodobacterales bacterium; assembly: GCA_014763715.1. Lineage (GTDB taxonomy): Bacteria > Pseudomonadota > Alphaproteobacteria > Caulobacterales > Hyphomonadaceae > Hyphomonas. Next base: position 27,415 of record JACXUV010000030.1, read on the forward strand.
AGCCGTATGTCTTCGCATATGGAACAGCGCCCCCTCATCCTGATCGTCGAGGATGACGACGAAATCCGCGAACTCGTCTGCGATTATCTATCCGGTAACGGCTATGAGTGCGTCAGCGCCCGCAGCGGATCAGACGTGGACCTGGTACTGGCCGCCCAATCACCTGATCTCATTGTTCTCGATATCATGCTGCCAGGTGGCGAAGACGGGCTGTCCATCTGCCGCCGCCTGCGCACAAGCGCCTCCACCCCCATCCTGATGTTGACGGCCAAAGGCGATGAGATCGACCGCATTCTAGGCATGGAGCTCGGCGCGGACGATTACATGGCCAAACCCTTCAATCCGCGTGAACTGCTGGTACGGATTCGAGCCATTCTCCGGAGGAGTTCGGGCAACATACCAGCCGCTGCAAATGAGGTTCATTGCGGGCATCTGATCATCAACTTTGACCGGCGCGAGGTGCGCACACGCGAGGGCACACCGATTACCCTGTCCAGCGGTGAGTATGCACTTCTGACGGTTTTTCTCAGCCGACCGCAGAGAGTGCTGGACAGAGATCTTCTTCTGGACCTCGCCAGCGGCCGCAGTCTCGGCGGCGCCTTTGATCGCTCAATCGATGTACAGGTAAGCCGCCTACGCCGAAAAATCGAACCAGACCCTGCGAACCCGACCCTGATCAAGACTGTACGAAATGGAGGGTACATCCTGGCAGGAAAAGTGAGCAGCTGATGCGCATACCCGTGTTCGGATCAGTCGTTGCAGTCAGAGTGCTGGCTCTTATCGCCCTACTAATATTTGTGTCACAGCTTGCCGTCATCCTGGTTGTATGGCGTCAGGCACAGACACGTGCGGGTGCAGAATATCGTCTTCCCCTACCGGACCGCGTGGCCTCTATTGTCAGGCTTGTGGAAAGTACGCCCCGGGAAGACCGCCGCATATTGTTGCAATCACTGAATAGCCGTGACCTGACAGTGCGGTTCGAAGATCAGCTGACTGCCTCAGACAGGGAAGATACACGCCAGTTCCCAGCCTACCGCAATGCGATTGACAGATACTCCAAGGAACTTGCCGGGCGGGAAGTGATCGGCATGATCGGTATCGGCCCACAAAAGCTCAGTGGCTTACGCGAAGGGCGTGATGCACTGGAGGCGGGTTTTCCCATGCGGCTCATGATTGAGCTGAACGCGGGCGGCTGGCTCGTCATAGAAACACCGGACCTGTTGGCCTCACGTGTCCGCCGTCTTCCTTTCGGGTTTCTCGCCGTCCTGGCCGGAACGATTGTTGCAGCGATGGCATTATGGTCCATCTGGCAGGAAGTCCGGCCCGTCCGGGACATGGCCAAAGCCGCCCGCTGCTTCGCCGATACGGGCAAACCTTCGCCCGTCATTCCGGCAGGCGGGCATGATGTGCGAGAACTCGTGCTATCCTTCAACGAAATGCAGGAGCGGATAGCCGCTTTGCTCGCCAATCGTACTCTGGTCATGTCTGCCATGAGCCATGATGTACGCACCTATCTGACCCGCCTCCGCCTTCGGATAGAAGCGCTGGAACCCCAAAGCCGGGAGGCCGCTGAACGTACCCTTGCAGACATTCAGGCCCTTCTTGATGATACGCTGGCTTTCGCTGAGGCAGGCATCGCGCCAGATCAGGTCACCCCCGTCGATCTTGCGCAACTTTTGGAAACCTTGCTTGAGGCTGGCCAATTTCCAACTGACAGGATCAAGCTGAACATCGACGGTCACCCGATAGTATCGGGACATACAGGACGTTTGCAACGCGCGCTCGTGAACCTCATCTCCAACGCGATCAAATACGGCTCCTGTGCGGATATCCACCTATGCACTTCACGGGACACGGCGCGGATTGAAATCGCAGACCGGGGCCCCGGTATTCCGGAAGAAGATCGCCAACGTGTGTTTGATCCGTTTTACCGGCGTGACAGCTCGCGAAACCGTAACATTGAGGGCGCTGGCCTGGGCCTGGCAATTGCCTCCAACATCTTGCGCAATCATGGCGGATTCATCACGCTGAAGGACAGACCAGGAGGAGGCCTCGCCGTCGTCATTGAGCTGCCGTGCAAGACGTAATGCATCAGCCAGAATATCGTGGCGAAGGATAGTCAGCCAGCCTTCCCTGCACTCCCACACCGGAGCCCCTGGCAACAATTGTTCTTGATTTGTTCTTTGCCGTATTTTAAAATACGTCGGCACCCGAGACTATCGAGGCCAGCATGCGGAACGCACGAAAGACAGGAGACCGACCCACCTACACTTACCCCAGACACAACCTGTTCTTTGCCATCATGCCGCCTCTTCCTATAGCAAAGGAGGTGTCAGACTTATTCGACAATCTTGGAATGCCCCTTTCAGTCTGCGGGAAGAAAACATCTGTGAGCAGATTGCATTTAACACTGCTAAGCATATACGCCGCACACTATCTGCCTGACCGGGTTACCCAGCGCGCCTTTTTGACGGGAAGTGCAATCCGCTTTGTAGAGTTTGATATTGTTCTGGACAGAGTCCTGACCTTTAGAAACAGACGAGTAAAGCAGCCCTTAGTGCTTGCAGCTAACACGGAAACTTCACTTTCAGCAAACAAGCTTGCCGAACAAATCAGACAAACATTCTCCATTCTGTCCGGAATTTGCCTCCCAAGAACCGGACGAATTACTCCACATATAACACTTGCCTGGGATAGCTTATTGGTACCCGAACAATCAGTTCCTCCCACCACGCTGCCCGTTCGGGAAATTGCGCTTGTACACAGCCATGTTGGAGAATCCAGATACGATATACTTGGGCGCTGGAAACTCGTGCCAGGATAATTACCCCGCTTGTCCTTGGCAAATCCCCCCGAAAGTGAAGCCGAACCACCTTCAGAGATCTCCACCTCAATCCGCACCGCCAAAGACTATGACTTAGGACTGCCAATTAGGAACCCTATGGCCAGGACCGAGTGTCTTGAGCCTTCTAATGCAGCCATTCACAGACACCCGCCCCAACGGCAATACGTCGCCGGGACAGATGGTAACTGGCTCAGCCGGATCCGCCAGGTAGCGTTTCGCATTTTATCATAGACCAAATGGATACGTGTCAGAGGCACCTTCCGGTGCCCGCCCGGGTAGCGGCGTTACCGCGGTGGTTTCCCTGAACCAGACAAGCGCATCAAATTGATTGGCAAGGTTGGCATCGAAATAATGGCTCCAGCGTTCCGTTTCTGGGCGGTAAATAACGCCGATGGCCCGTTCGAGACGGACATGATCAAGTGCGCTGCGAATATCCTTATTTGCACGCCAAGTGGTGAAGCTGGATGACACTCCCGTATCCTCAAAGACCCGCTCCCAGGAGTCTGGCCGGGCCGGAATGATTTTCTTTATCTTGGCCGGACCTCCCCAATCATCTGCCGCCATCACCGTACCAGTGCCCGTAGAAAAGCCGATTGCTGCAACGGCGTCGCCAAAATGTTCCCGGCAAAGTTGGCCTATATTGAACTCCCCTCGTTCACCCATGCCTGTCGCACCAGCGTTTCCGATATGGGAATTATGCGCCCATACGATTGCCTTTGAAGCCGGTCCCGCTTGCTCCAACAGGCGCTTCAGAGTCGAAAACATATGCTGGTCACGCAGATTCCAGGTGCTCACAGCACCATGATACATCGCACGGTAGTACTGCTCAGCAGCCTGGACGACCCGCGCATTCTGTTCCGCATCAAAGAATTCATCACCATCCTTCAGCGCATAGGCAAGACGCCGCTCCAGGAGATCCAGCAATTGGCGAACGACTTCGTTCTCACAGGTACGGCCTGTTCGCATGGCCTGCGCGCCATAAATCTGCGGCCGCCCGACATAAGGAGAGAGACAGGCATAGCGTTCTCTCGCTATGGCAGCCGCTTCCTTGTCGACCCGGTCAAGATAGGCCAGCACTTCGGCAATGGATTTATCGAGACTGTAGACATCAAGACCGCGAATGGCCACGCGTTCATGCGCCGGCTGGCAGGTGTTCCAGGCCCGCAAGACCGAAAGGCAATCGGCAAACTCCCTGTTGCGCCACATCCAGCGCGGAAAGTTCACGAAGGCATCCCGCTCGCCCCAAGGCTCATGCCCCCGCACATAGCGGTCCAGCTCAGCTGCATCCGGCCAATCCCCCTCGATCGCAACAATGCGAAACCCATGCCGAGTGACAAGGTGACGGGTGATTACCGCACGTGCCTTGTAGAATTCAGAGGTTCCATGCGTACTTTCGCCGAGCAAAACAACGCGTGCATCACTGAAGTCGTCCAGCGCTCCAGCCAATGCATCATACGGATTACTCGCCGGGAGCGACAGGCTATGACTGGCGATCAAGTTCGAGAGGTCTGCAGAGGCAAGGCTCCGGGCGGCGACCATCATTCCTCTCCATGTGGTTGCTGACGCAGGAGTTCGATCACCTCTTCATCTGATAGCTGATGGAACTCCTGATAATACTTTCCCACAGCCTCAAACCGGCTCGGCGCAGCGAGCACAACTGTGTCATCCACCATTGCGCCGATCGCATGTAGCGCAACCGGAGCGGCAACCGGAACAGCGACAACGATCTTTGCGGGTTGTCGTTTTCTGATCGCAAGGATCGCAGCCTTCATACTGGTACCGGTAGCAATGCCGTCATCGACCAGGATTGCCGTGCGCCCCTCAGCCCGTACAGGTATTTTTCCCGGCAGGTAAAGTCTACGTCGACGTTCGATCTCTTTAAGCTCCGGTTTCGCAAGGTCGGCGATCTTCTTGGCATCAAGTCCCGTAGCGCGCATGACCGGGTCATTGGTCACAATCTCCGCGCTTTCCCCATCCACGACCGATGCTGCGGCGACTTCTGGCTGCCACGGCACACCAATCTTGCGCACCATAAGGATATCAAGTGGAGCTTTCAGCGCGTTGGCAATCGGTCGAGCAACCGGCACACCCCCACGCGGTAGGGCGTAAATGACCGGGGCCTTGAAATTATGTCCCGCCAAGGCCCGTGCGAGGAACACTCCGGCTTCTTCCCTATCAACCAGTGGCAAGGGTATGGTTTCCGGCATGGCGGGTGCCAGGTACTTCAAGAACCAGCTTCCGGACAAGGCCAGAACCTTGTCGAGCGTACCCGGCTCCTCGAACAGATGACCTGCATCCGGCACAATACTTATGCGGTGCTCGCAGACCATTCTTGCGGCGGCCGCCTCGTTCAAAGCCAGAACATCCCGGTCATTCCCGCCAACAACCAAAAGGCTTGGCACACGCACATGCGGAAGGGTATCGCCGGCCAGGTCGGGACGCCCCCCTCGCGAAACGATGGCGCGGATATGGGGGGAGGTCGCGGCAGCAGCCAAGGCTGCACCTCCACCCGTACTTGCGCCGAATACACCGACAGGCAGGCCTTTCAAACGCGTTTGCTGACGCGCCCAGTCCACAGCCAGCACGACACGGTTTGCCAGCAAAGCAATGTTAAATACATTGCGCCGGTCGCCCGCCTCCTCTTCTGTCAGTAGGTCGAAAAGCAAAGTCGCAAATCCGAGTTGTTCGAAGCTACGCGCGGCATACGCATTGCGTGAGGAATGCCGGCTTGATCCGCTGCCATGGGCAAAAATGATGAGTCCCCGTGCTTCGTCCGGCACAGTAAGAAATCCACCAAGCCCTTTTGGTCCGATGCGGATGTTTTCCGTTTGCATCATTTGGCCACCTACATTTTTATAATACCATAAATTTAAGCCCGTGGCTCCTGACTCCGAACGTAAAAATTGTGACCATGAGTGAGATATCATCAGGCAGCGCCATGATGACTTACAAAGCGCATTCGCTGAAACGTACGAAGGCGGCCATCACCTAATGGAAAATCGGGAAACCCAACCCCGCACAGCTCATGCTACGCGTCAAAACATGGTGCGGCATCTGGGGACCGGTATTAACGATGCGCACGAAGGCGCGTCTGGCATCGGCCCTCAAAAACAATTAAATAACAAGCTGCGGCAGCAGCCAACGCATATCGCCCCCCTGCCAAGTACATTATTTGACTGGATACGGACTTTTTAGAAAAATGCCCTAACAATGAGCAAGAGAGGCTATTTCGCTATTTTTCCGACCGGGTTTCGCCTCGCAGCCTCAATCGACCTCATTCAGCATAGCAGTTGCTAGCAGGATACGAAGTGATATTCCTATAACAATTGAATTGCACACAATGTGTAGGTTCAAAAGAACCGCGCCGGATCTGCGAGGGTATTTTGCCTGATAGAATTGCCAGGGTCATTTCCATTCGCGGACCGGTGATTGACCTTGCTTGTGAGGGAGCACTACCGGCAATCAACGATGCCATAATTATTGACCCTGAAAATTCCGCTGTCGTATGCGAAGTGCAAGCACACTTGAGCACAAAGCATTTTCGCACAATAGCGCTGCAGCCGACACAAGGACTTTCCCGGCTCATGCAGGCTCGGATGACGGGCGCGCCGATTACTGTGCCGGTGGGCGATCAAGTGCTGGGGCGTCTCCTGAATGTCATAGGTGACATCGGTGATGGCGGTCCGCCCCTGCCAAGTGACACGCCGCGTCGTTCCATCCATCAACCCTCCCCACCGCTTGCCAGGCAAGATACGCAGGTGCGGCTATTCTCCACCGGCATCAAGGTGCTGGATCTACTGGCGCCTCTTGCTCAAGGCGGCAAGGCAGCCCTTTTCGGTGGCGCGGGTGTGGGCAAGACTGTGCTGATTACCGAACTGATCCACGCGATGGTGCAAAACTATGACGGCGTATCGGTTTTCGCCGGTGTTGGAGAGCGTTCCCGTGAGGGGCACGAGATGCTCCACGATATGACAAATTATGGCGTTCTGGATCGCACGATCCTGGTTTACGGACAGATGAATGAGCCCCCGGGCGCTCGCTGGCGTGTTCCCCTGACTGCAATTACAATCGCAGAGCACGTACGCGACACTGACCAGCGTAATGTTTTGCTGATGATGGACAATGTCTTCCGGTTCGTTCAGGCTGGCGCAGAGGTGTCTGGCCTTCTTGGGCGTATGCCCTCACGAGTCGGATATCAGCCGACATTGGCAACGGAAGTCGCCGACCTGCAGGAACGCATAACCTCATCCAACCGGGCGGCGATCACCGCGATTGAGGCCGTTTATGTTCCTGCAGATGACTTCACAGACCCTGCGGTCGCCGCGATCAGCACCCATATGGACAGTATGGTCATGCTGTCACGTGATCTGGCCGCCGAAGGAATCTATCCAGCGATTGATCCGCTGCGCACAAATTCAACACTGTTAGACCCGCTGATCGTAGGCGTAGAGCATGTTCGCACTGCCACAGAAGTCCGCAAGCTGATTGAGCACTACAACGAAATGCGAGACGTGATCAGTCTCCTTGGTGTGGATGAACTCAGCCGTGACGAGCAACTCCTGGTCGGTCGCGCACGAAGATTGCAGCGCTTTCTGACCCAACCCTTCTTTGTGGCAGAGGCTTTCACCGGAATGGAGGGCCGGAGCGTCTCGACCGAAGAGACGATTGCCGGTTGCCGGGCCATCTTGTCAGGAGAATGCGACGATTGGGATGAAAGCTCGCTTTACATGATCGGATCGCTTGATGAGGCACGAGCACAAGAGAATGCGCGACGGAAGGTGACTTCAGGATGACGGCGCTGAAGCTGATTGTGACAACACCACTACAGATCGTCTTGCAGGAAGATGCGGTCATTTCTCTACGTGCCGAAGATGCGAGCGGCGATTTCGGCATCCGCCCGGGACATACGGACTTCCTCACCGTGATTGATGCCGGCGTCATGCGGTGGCGAACGGCTGAAGGGCCTTGGCGGTACTGCGCTCTCCGCGGCGGAATCTTCAGTGTAACCGCCGGCAATGAAGTACGCGTCGCCTGCAGGGAGGCAATTATAAGTGACAATCTTGCGTCCCTCAGGCCGCGCGTTGCAGCCGCACGGAAAGAGGCACTGGACGAGTCCCGGCGCGCCCGTGCGCAAGGCGTGAAGCTCTACGCACATGCAGTCCGTCGCCTTATGCATGAACTCGCCGCCGGGGGTGATACGCTGGGACTGCAACCGGATGCCGAAAAATGAGTGACGAGAGCGACCGCACAGAAGAAGCTGCCCGCCGCGCCGATGCGCTGGACAAGGCGGGCAAAGCTGACCCGGAGCCCTCTCTCGCCCGACGTTTCGCGACTATAGGCGCACTTGGATGGATCATCGTCGTGCCTATCCTGTGCGGAGTGCTCATCGGACACTGGCTGGACAAATGGCTGCACACCGGCATCACAATGGCCGCAGCCTTGTTAATGGCCGGTGCGGCCCTCGGCTTCGTGCTGGCATGGCGCTGGATACAGGAGCAATGATGCCACACGTGAGCCCCCTGTTACTTGCCTTGCTAGCAGGCCTCGCCGGGATCGGCATCGGTTGGCTGCACTTCTCCAGCCTGGAAAGAGTCGCAGAGATGATCGTGGCTGGGCACCTTTCAGCTATAGGATTACAGCTTGGTCGACTTGCATTGCTGGGGGCAATCCTGTGGCTGTTTGCGCAAGCTGGCGCACTGGTGCTAATCGCCGGGGCTGCGGGTATCTTAGTCGGCCGGGTGATTGTCATGAGGGGGGCGAACTGATGGGGTCCTCTCCCTTCAATGCCGAGACAGCTTTCATGCTTGGCCCACTCGCCATCACCTGGCCGGTGGTGGTGACCTGGGGGATCATGACGGCACTAATGACAACATCCATCCTGATGACCCGTCACCTGACGCTGAAGCCGGGGCGCGCACAGGCCGTCCTTGAACTGATCGTCAATACGCTAGACGGTGAGATCCGCGCAACCGTACCCGGAGACCCAGCCCGCTTCCGCCCACTGGTCGGCACGCTGCTGATATTTATCCTGGTTGCAAACTGGAGCTCGCTGCTCCCCGGCATCGAGCCGCCCACAGCTCATCTGGAAACCGACGCCGCGCTGGCATTCATCGTATTCCTCTCTTCGATATTCTGGGGAATCCGGTCACAGGGTATCGGCGGCTGGCTCGGCAGTTTCGTCCGTCCCAGTTGGCTGATGCTACCCCTCAACCTGATCGGACAGGTAACACGTCACTTCTCGCTAATGATCCGCCTCTTCGGCAATGTCATGAGCGGAGTATTTGTTATCAGCATTGTCCTGTCCCTTGCAGGCCTACTGGTTCCGATTCCGCTGATGGCGCTCGAAATGCTGACTGGCGCGGTGCAGGCCTATATTTTTGCAACGCTGGCACTGGTGTTCGTTGGATCGGCGGTAAGCGAAGCAGATGCAGAAAACAAAATGCAGCAAAAGGAACGGACCCATGACTGAATACGTCCAGATCGCCAGTATTATATGCGCAACACTTGCGGTCTGTCTCGGCGCCATTGCCCCCGCTCTGGCAGAAGGGCGGGCCGTTTCTACAGCGCTTGAAGCAATAGCGCGCCAACCGGAGTCGGCGGGAACCATTTCACGAACTCTGTTCGTAGGGCTGGCGATGATTGAAACCACAGCGATCTACTGCCTTGTCGTCTCCCTGTTGCTCCTCTTCGCCAACCCCTTCGTGCAATGAATTTCGACTGGGTCACTTTCAGTTTTCAACTGGTCAACGTCCTGGTGTTGCTGGCGATCCTGCGACACTTTCTGTTCCGCCCGGTCGCCGACATTATCGCGCAACGTCAAGCCGAGACTGATGCCGCCCTGAGAGCAGCCGAAACGGCTAAGGCCGATGCTGACGCGGCAGCCCAGAAGGCTCTTGCTGAAGCAGACGCCACCGTCGCAGCACGGCAGGAGGTTCTGGGAAGAGCACGCAAGGACGCCGAAGCACAGCGTGATGCCCTGCTCGACAAAGCCCATGCCGAGGCAGCGAGGATCGTGGCTGAAGGGCGAGCGACAGACAAACGCAATGCCAGCGACAGTCGGGCACAAACGCTGGCTCGTGCCCGGGACCTCGCCGCCGTCATCGCCGAACGCGCCCTAACCGCACAGCCCCAGGATTTCAATGGTTACCTGAGCCAACTGGTCGCGGCACTTCAGAAAATGCCGCCCGCAGAACTCAGTGCCCTACTCAACGGGGGGGACCTGAAACTGATCAGCGCCGCACCTCTCTCTGAAAACGATTTATCCATGGTGAAATCCGCGCTCTCAGCATTCGATATAGCCCCTGAACTATCGACAGCGCCTGAGTTGATCGCCGGTCTTGAACTGCAATCGGACAGCGGCGCGATCCGGAATTCACTGGCGCACGACCTTGAGCAGATCACTGAAGCGATGCGTGATGACCAGGCAGACTGATCCCGCACTAGAGCCTCTGAAGGCACGCATAGCCAAAGCCCAGCTTGGTGCCGAAATCGAGGAGCGAGGCAAAGTCGTCTCCATTGCCGATGGGTTGGCGACAGTCGATGGATTGCCTGGGGCCGAGCTCAATGAAATCGTGACGTTTTCTACAGGCGCGCGTGGATTCATCCTGTCGCTGGAAGAAAATCACCTGAATGTCGCCTGCCTGGACCCCGCCAACGATGTCGCCGCAGGCACGCGCGTCACCCGAACGGGTCAGCTCGCATCAGTGCCAGTCGGAGAGAGCCTGTTAGGGCGGGTAATCGATCCACTAGGAAGACCGCTGGACAATGGCCCACGGCCTGACAGCACTGAACGGCTGCCGGTTGAACGCCTTGCCCCCTCAATTATCGAACGGGACTTTGTGACCGAGCCTGTAGAAACAGGCTTGCTAGTCGTCGACGCCCTGTTCGCGATTGGACGCGGGCAGCGTGAACTGATTATCGGTGAGCGACAGACCGGCAAGACCTCCATCGCCGTCGACACGATCATCAATCAGGCAAATAGCGACATTATCTCCATCTATGTCGCCATAGGACAGCGGACATCAGCGGTACGGCATGTGATCGATGCGGTTCGCGAACACGGGCGGATGGAGCAAACAGTTTTTATTGTTGCGGAAGCATCATCCGAACCCGGCCTGCAATGGCTTGCACCATTCTCCGCCACATCGATAGCAGAATGGTTCCGCGACCGCGGGAGACATGTGCTGATCGTTTATGACGACCTTACCAAGCACGCGGCAACGCACCGCGAACTCGCACTACTCTCCCGGCAACCGCCCGGCCGTGAGGCCTATCCAGGTGATATCTTTTACCTGCATGCGCGCCTGCTTGAACGCGCAGCAAAACTCTCGAAGGCTCGTGGAGGCGGCTCGCTGACGGCCCTACCGATTGCCGAAATCGAGGCTGGAAATCTGTCTGCTTACATTCCCACAAACCTTATTTCCATCTCGGATGGCCAGATAGTCACGTCGCAATCTCTTTTTGCAGCCAACCAGCGCCCAGCGATCGACATCGGTCTGTCAGTCAGCCGGGTTGGCGGCAAGGCCCAATGGGTCAGTATGAAGTCCGTTGCCGGACGGCTGAGACTGGACTACGCGCAATATCTTGAAATGAAGATGTTCTCGCGATTTGGAGGGTTCGGGGACGAAGCCATGGCCGCGAGGATGAAGCGAGGAGAGCGCATAGCAGCCCTGCTGGCCCAGCCTCGCCTATCCCCCCTCAAACTTTTGACACAGGTCGCCCTGCTCAGTGCCCTGAATGAAGGCATTCTGGATGATGTCGACCTGGCAACCATTTCTCACTTGAAGACAAAATTGCCATCCGCGTTCGCCGCTGATCCTATCCTGTCTGAACTGGATCTGACATCAAGCAGACTGGATGAAGGCATGAAATCCTCCATTCTGGAGGTAGTGCGCACCACACTGAGGCAGACATGAGCCTGCGCCCCGAAGAAATTCAGCACCGCCTGCGTAGTCTCGACGAGATCGGCGATGTCGTCGGGGCACTTCGCGCGATTGCCGCCAGTCACGCGAGTTCCGCTGAAACCGCCATGCAGGCAATCACCGCCTATGCCGGGACCGTGACGCATGCGCTGGCGATTTCCATCGCAGCTGCAGCACCGCATTCGGATCCGAAAGGATCGGGCCTCTTGCTGGTTGTCGGAGCGGCACAAGGCTTTTGCGGTGCCTATCCGGAGCATATCGCCGAAGTCACTCAGTCCATGCTTGAGCCCGGCATGGGCCTGATTGTCGTTGGGGCACGCACAGCGGATACGCTCAGGACTGCCAACCTTCCAGTCCTGTGGTCCGACGATCTACCGGGACATCCCGCAGCCATTCCCGCGCTGGCGAGCCGCACGACCGACGTATTGGTCGAGCAGTCATCTCATCATCCCGGGCCCATCCGTGCCCTGACGGGAACTCCTCATGGCGAGCACGCGACCACAGTATCTCGCCTTTTCCCACCTGAACCGCCCAAAGGAGTTACCTCCCAGATTCCCCCTTTGATGACCCTGCCTGCGGATGAACTGCTGACCGGTCTCCTTAAGGAGGCACTCTTCGCCAGCGTCGCGCGCGTTATGATGCAAGGCGCAGAAACGGAGGCCCGCGCACGGGTGGAAGCCATGGCAAGGGCTCAGAACAACCTTCGCTCCCGCCGCAAGGAAGTCGAGCAGGCCTACCAGCAGGCCCGGCAGGAACAAATGACTACAGAGATGATTGAATTATCCGCCGGACGAACCTGACATGCCTACAAACAAGCTGTCGACGCGCGACCAGAACGATGGAGGCCATTCAAAATGGTCGATGACTGATAAATATGCCGTCAGCGCTCCATGCTCCAGAACACGTATTTCTATTTCAGAAGCCTTCTCAACAGCGCCGTGTAAATTGTATCTGGCAACAGGGACAGGAACTGAAAGAGGAGGGAAAATCGTACAGGAAAATGAGATCTGAAACGGCTCGTTGTCATCGCGCGCACAACCCGGCGCGCACCCTCCTCAGGAGACATGATAAAAGGCATATTGAAGGCGTTTTTGTCGGTCAGGCGTGTCTCAATGAAGCCCGGATTGATGACCTGGACCTTGAAACGATCTGATGGCAAGTCGACGCGCAATTGCTCCGCCATGTGGATCACACCGGCTTTGCTGGCCCCGTATCCCTGCGCACCTGGAAGACCACGCAAGCCAGCCAGTGAACCGATTAGCACAATATGGGCGAACTCCTGACTGGAAAGGATGGGCATTGCCGCACCAAGCACACGTGCACAGCCAGTGAAGTTTACATCACACATGGCTTCAATCTTGTCAGAATCCCATTCCAGTGCGCCCAGCGGGTCATAGATGCCCGCACAAAAGATCAGGCCATCGATCAGTCCGGCTGACGAGAGAGCAGCCTCGAGCGTCGCACGATCACGAACATCGCAAGGGGCAACATAGGCTGGTGAAGGCAGTTCTTTCGCAAGAGCCTCAAGCTCCTGCCGATTACGGGCGGACAAAACAAGCTCAATGCCTTTGCCGGAAAGCTCGTGTGCGATCGCACGACCGAGTCCGACACTAGCCCCTACAAGCCAGTATCGCCGAGCCATCAAGGTTCGGCGAGACATTATAGTACCTCTTCCAGATATTTCTTTTCCATATTTTTCTGGAACTCGCCCTCCGATAGAGGGCGATGTTTGAACACAGCGACCAACTCGGCGACCTTGACCCCGAACTTTCGCATCTGAGACCGGTTGAGGATAGTTCCTTCATCGGTAAGGTACATCCAATCCGTGACAGACAAGACATGACCTCCCGCTTCTTTAGGCAACCTCAGCTTATACGTCATCTTCAGTGTGTTGCCCGAGGCAACTCCACGAGCTTCACCCACGAGGTCCGAAGCCGTGGCGGTAAAGTGACGCTCATCCTGGAAAGCGAGACGCCATTCACGCCGGTCCTCCCGGCCGGACGCATAAATGAAGTGTTCCTTCAGGGTGCCACCATCCGCGCTAAACTGACCATGCATCTCTGCCTCGAAACGGGCAACAACCTTTCCTGTAAAGTCATAGACTATGCCTTCAGAAAGATATCGCCCTGCAAATGCTCTCGCCGGAATAAACTCCGGAGACTGGTTGACATAATCTGTTGGCTTTTGCGCAGTGAAGCCATAAACACAGCCGCCAAGCCCGAGCAGGGCCAAGCAGGTAAAAAAGCCCAATGCCAATTGCATGTTATCTTACCTCCATTATACAAGACACATTATTTGTCTACGGATATATTGAACGATTAGATCACCCATCCACCCGTCCCCTTAGGCGTTCACCTTCACGTTTGTAACGGGCATCATTCGACAGCCAGATCCCGAAAAAGCTGCGCCTGAAGCCTGACCATTGAACGCTACATAGCTCAGAGCCGTTAAAGTAGAAGACCGCGGTATTCTCGCTCGTGCTGCGCCCGATGATAACATCGCCCTGCCTAACATCCGCGAAGCATCCCACCAGGCTTTCACGAAGAGGCTCAAACGAACTGATCGGCGCTCCTGACAATCGAGCCATTTCCTTGAGGCTGGCATTGGCGAGTGTCGTTGCTGAAAAGGAAGTCTTGTAAGAAAGCCTGAGTTCGAATTCGGAGTCCCAGGAGAACTCCCCAGCAGGTGCGAAGAGTTCTGCCTTGTAAAGACGGAGGGGGCCCCACCTGTAGGTTGCCGCACCAACCGGATCCATTTGGCTCACCTCGGCATTTGCAGGCAGAGGAGACAGAAGAAGCACAAGCGAGAGGATACTACGCATGCCGTAACTCGAACTGAACAACATTTGTCCGGGCACCAACCTCAAACGCGGCAGCGCACGTATCCAGATAATATTTCCACCCCCTCAGAAATTCCCGTCCCATACCCTCGACTTCAAACTCAGGCATCGCGGCTTCAAATCGTTTGCGCCAGGTACGGAGCGTGCGCGCATAATCTTTTCCAAACCGGAAGAAATTTTCGGCGACCAACCCTGCCCGTTCTGCGTGAAGGCTGATCTGCCCGGGAGAGATCAGCATTCCACCAGGAAACGTATAGCGACGAATGAAATCCGTTCGTCTGCTATAATGTTCGAAAATATCGTCTTCCACGATAATCGCCTGCAAGGCAGCGCGGCCATTCCGGTTTAACCGGCGCCGTATGGTGTCGAAATAGGTTGGCCAATAATGCATTCCAACCGCTTCAATCATTTCAATTGAAATGATTGCATCGAAAGTTCCTTCAGTATCCCTGTAATCCTGCAAGCGAATATCGTACCGACCGCAGAGACCAGCGGTTTCAAGCCGCTCATTGGTATATTTTTTTTGCTCCGTAGAAATGGTTATTCCCGTAACGTGCCGATCACTCGTTTGCAGTGCCCGCTCGGCAAAACCGCCCCACCCGCAACCAATTTCCAGTGTGCTGCCACCGCAATCACTGACAGCATGCAAGAGACGATCATATTTGTTATTTTGAGCCTCAGCCATGGGCTCGTCATCGCGTTTGTACAGAGCTGACGAGTAGGACATTGTCTCATCCAGCCATCGGCTGTAGAAGGCGTTCGAAATGTCATAGTGCGCCTGTATGTTGCGCCGCGACCCGCGCTTTGAATTTGCTCTGAGAACACGATCAGACATCAGGAAAAGTAGACGCTGAATACCAGCGCCACCAAAGGCGCCAGCAAGGTCATCATGATTCCTGAGCGCCACTGTGGCAAGCATCTCAAGATCCGGCGTATCCCACCACCCTAGGGCATAGGATTCTCCGAGTCCGACTTCGCCCCGCAGCGCCAGGTTTGAGAAAGTACGCCAGTCCTTGATATCCCAATGCGCAACAGGTGCTCCTGCACCAAAGCTGTGGAGCGTCCCATCTGGAAGGTACACATGCAGAGTACCTTCTTTCATCTGATCAAGGAGCTTCAGCGCGCTATTTTTTGCCACCCGGGAGAAAATCATGACGAAAAGTCCTGTGCTGGAGGTATTGGGCGTGACCGGAACCGCGCCCCCTTTATTTTTAGCTTGAGCGCCTGCCAATCGCGCAAGATAACAGTGGCGGTCCCCACTCGTATTATTTACTTCGCTGACAACAGAGCGGAGCCTCCCTGCGGAATCCAGAAAAAACCAGAAGCTGACGGGATTGAAAGCGTAGCCGATACAAGCCGGCTGGGTCAGCAGGTATACTCGCAAGCCGTCCGGATTCACCCCGCACTTCATCCGAAGCCAGTCGGCTCTGTCCCTTAATGTTTTCGCACCATCCCCATAGTCTTTCTTTCGCAAGCTCCAGACATTGAAACTTTCAAACGAAAAAAGACGGGGCAAACGATGCCGCTCACTGTCAATTCGTAGCCAGACGAAGTCAGCCCGATAGCTGAACGCGTTTTGAACATTGCCTGATCGGCCATGAAAAACACGGCTCTTCAGGAGTGACAAATCCGGAATATTCACACCGGAACTCCTGGCTTGCCACCAACTGCTTCCAACAACTGACGAGAGACCGAAAGACCACTCTGAAGGCCATCTTCATGAAATCCGAATCGGGTCCAGGCACCGCAGAACCACACTCCTGCATGTCCCTGAATATCCGCAAGGCGCTCTTGTGCGCGGATCGCAGCGAGATCGAACTGCGGGTGCCGGAAGACTTCCCTGTCGTAGACCAGATGATCGTCAATGGCCCGTTTGGGATTGAGCGTCACAAACAGCGGCGTGGCTTCCGGCAAGCTTTGGAGGGCATTCATCCAGTACGTGAAGGAGCCGCTTGTCTCCGGCCCTGAAGATGTTCCCTTGTAAACCCAACTCGACCATGCGGCCCTACGCCTCGGCATCTGCGATATGTCTGAATGAAGGATAACCTCGTTCGGTCGATACCGGATCGCGCCCAAAATTTCTGCCTCTTCCCTTGTCGCATCCGTCAACAATGCCAAGGCCTGGTCTGAATGACACGCCAATATTATGTGATCGAATTTCTGGATGGGCTGTCCTGCAATCTTGAGCCAGGGGTCAGGATTTCGTCCGGCCGCTTCAACAGGGCAATTGCATTGCAAGGAAACGCCACAAGCGGCCAGCCGTTGGACCAATCGTTCGACATATACCTTGCTGCCCCCCGCGACGGTTTTCCACTTGGGCCCCGTTAACGCTGTCAGGAGGCCGTGATTTTCAAAGAAGCGAACAAATGTGTTCGCTGGGAAGGCTTCCATGTCGTCTCGAGCCGTGCTCCAGATCGCGCCAGCCAGAGGGTAAAGGTACCGCTCGGAAAAGTCCTTGCCGATACGCAAATGACGCAGGAGGTTTCCCATTGTCATATCCGGAGAAATGACCGTCGCTCGAGCCTCCGTGTTGAATCTCATGATGTCAGCGAGCAGCCGATAGAAGCGCGGATTGACCAGGTTTCGCCTGTCGGCAAACAAGCGAGACAGGTTGGTCAGGCCATATTCGAATTCCCCCTCATCGATGGATACCGCGAATGACATTGGAGCCGGAAGCGAAGGGATCTGAAGCTCGTCAAACAAGGATATGAGGTTGGGATAGGTTACATCATTGAACACCATAAACCCGGTATCGACCGGGATATTCTTTTCCGGGCCGGCCAATAGTGTACGGGCATGTCCGCCAAGACGTGATTGCCCCTCAAATACAGTAACCTGGCAGGTATCCTTCAATTGCCACGCAGCGCCCAGACCAGCTATTCCGGACCCCACAATCGCAACTGAAGGTTTCTCGCGTAAAGTATCGCGCTCAAGGGTAAGTTCGAATGGCATTTTGCAGGCATCCTGTCCGTATCTCCCCCTGACTACGAAGACCGGACGCACCTGGATCAGATTTTTTTAGAAGCCCCTGATCTGATCCGGAAGCTGGTGCGTATATTGCTGTATGCAGCAGCCACAGCCGAATCCCTCAGCGTGTCGCAACAGCGAGCCCCATGCACCGGGCACGTTGGCGTTTGATGCTCGTGCAGCTAGGATTCCCTTGATGAAAGATCAGCAGCTCGACTACTGGCAAAGCCTGCTTGCAAGGGTAGGAAGCCACCAGGACAGAGAGGCATTTGCCGCCCTGTTCGACTATTTTGCGCCCCGCGTAAAATCCCAGATGATGCGCTCCGGAGCCACCGCATCAGCAGCTGAGGAGCTGGCACAAGAGACGTTTATCACCGTCTGGCGCAAGGCCGGAACTTACGACCCCGCCAAGGCCAGCGCCGCCGCATGGATCTTCACGGTCGCACGCAACAAACGCATAGACAAATACCGGAAAGAAGCCAGACCAGAGCCGGACATGAATGATCCTGCCTTCGTACCGGACGACGAACCAGACGGATTTTCTACAGTACACAAATATCAAAGAGCAGAACGCATCCGGAAAGCGCTGAACACACTCCCGGAAGCTCAGAGACAAGTACTATTGAAATCCTACTATAGCGAAGAGACTCATGCCGAAATCGCCAGTTCTTTGCGCCTCCCGATTGGGACTGTGAAATCCAGGATAAGGCTCGCGCTGGAAAAATTGCGAGACCTGCTTGGAGAAGACATCAAGGACGAGTTGTCATGAATATCCGTCATCACGTCAGTGAAGAGTTCTTGTTTCTATATACAACAGGAGAACTCGGCCCGCTCTGGAGCCTTGCTGTTGCCACTCACCTGGCATTCTGCCCGCATTGCCGACGCCGAGCTGCTGACCTTGAAGAAGTTCAAGGCGTGGCGCTTGAGCAAGAGGCGCCAGAACCAATTATGCAGTTGCAAGCGATGGATGTGATCGCGAAGGCAGGACAGGCGAAGGAGCTAGCCCCTGACAGGAAGTACACTGATAAAACGGGCGATATCCCTGTCTTCCCAGCGCCTTTGCGTGACCTGCATGGAGACCTAAAGGATATCAAATGGCGGACTGTCGGGGGTGGCGTACAGCAATGTGTTCTGCGTCGTGACGGTAATGTGTCGGCACGGCTACTGAAAATCCCTCCCGGTGTTGCTGTACCATCCCATGGGCATGGAGGTGTCGAGTTTACACAGGTGCTTTCGGGCGGGTATTTCGAT
>JACXUV010000031.1 GCA_014763715.1 Rhodobacterales bacterium
GAAAGCTCTGTCGGCGCATATTGGTCTGTCACAAAGTACAATGACATCATCGCGGTGGATTCGAACCACAAGGTGTTCTCCTCCGAACCGAGCATTGTGATCGGCGATCCGTCAGATGATTTCCAGCCTCCGATGTTCATTGCCAAGGATCCGCCGGTCCATGATGTCCAGCGCAAGGCCGCCCAGCCCGCCGTCGCGCCCAGCCAGCTGTCGGAGCTGGAAGACCTGATCCGCCAGCGTGTCTGCAATATCCTGGACAGCCTACCGGTTGGCGAGACATTCAACTGGGTCGACCGCGTCTCCATCGAGCTGACCACACAGATGCTGGCGACCCTGTTCGATTACCCCTTCGAGCACCGTCACAAGCTGCCCTTCTGGTCTGATGTTGCTACAACGTCAGATGCCGTCGGCGTGGCCGGGGCCGACATGGAATGGCGGATGAAGCATCTCAACGAGTGCCTCGCCAGCTTTACCGAGCTCTGGCATGAGCGCGCCGCCCAGCCGCGCAAGTTCGATTTCATCTCCCTGCTCGCCCATGATCCGCAAACGAAGGACATGGTGAACAATCCGATCGAACTGCTCGGCAACCTCATGCTGCTGATCGTGGGCGGAAACGACACGACGCGGAATTCGATCTCCGGCGGGGTCTATTTCCTCAACCAGTTTCCGGACCAGTATGCCAAGCTGAAGGCAGACCCATCCCTGGTCCCGAACATGGTGTCAGAGATTATCCGTTATCAGACACCTCTGGCCCATATGCGCCGCGTGGCGACCGAAGATACCGAGCTCGGCGGCCAGAAGATCCGCAAGGGCGACAAGGTGGTGATGTGGTACGTCTCAGGCAATCGCGACGAAGAGGCGATCGAGCGGCCCGACGAATTCCTCATCGACCGGCAAAATGCCCGCCGGCACGTCTCTTTCGGCTTTGGCATCCATCGCTGCATGGGCAACCGCGTCGCCGAGATGCAGCTGCGCATCCTGTGGGAAGAAATCCTCAACCGGTTCGAACATGTCGAAGTTGTCGGCGAACCAGAGCGCGTTCTCTCGAACTTCGTGCTGGGCTACACCAACCTGCCCGTCATCCTTCACCCGAAGGCGAACTGAACCAGCCTACAGGCGGATCGTCCCACGGATGGTCCGCCCGTTGCGGTCGAGTTCAATATCCCAGCTGCGACCAGCGTCCCGCAGTACGGACTGCAGTTCTTTTACGGTCTTGGTCTGCTTGCCATTCACGGAACGGATAATGTCACCCGGCCTGAAATAGTTGCGGGCGATAGACCGGCGCGAAACGGAATGGACGTAAATGCCTGAGCCTTTCTGGAACGGGTCCAACCCATTCTCTTCAGCGAGGCGCGGAGAGAGTTCAACAACCCGGGCGCCGTTGAACACATCATCGCCTTCCATCAGCACGATGTCCGCTTCTGTCGCCCCCGGTGGCGGTTCGACCTTCACGCCGATCACCTGGTTACGGCCACCGCGCAGCACGTTCAGCTGAGCCTTTTCGCCGGGATTACGGATTGCCGCGAGGAATTTGAGGCCCTTCTCGTCAAACACTTCCCGGCCGTCGATCGCCGTGACCAGATCGCCCCGGCGCAAGCCCGCCTTGTCCGCCGGGCCGCCATCATAAACCTCGGTGACCATCACACCGATGGGCCGGGAAAGCCCCTGAGCCTTCGCCATGTCGAAGCTGACGGCCTGCGCTGCCAGGCCCAGCCACGGGCGCACGAAGGTCCCTTCGTTCATCGCCGCGTCGACGACACGTTTCACCATTTCCGAAGGGATCGCGAAGCCGATGCCATTCGAGCCGCCACCGCGGGAGAAGATCGCCGTGTTCACGCCGACCAGCTGGCCCTTCATGTTCACAAGCGCCCCGCCGGAGTTACCCGGGTTCACGGCTGCATCGGTCTGAATGAAGAAGGAGTAGTCGGAAATCCCGACATCCGTCCGCGCCGTCGCGGAGATGATGCCGCTTGTCACGGTCTGGCCGACACCGAACGGGTTGCCGATGGCCATGACCAGGTCACCCACTTGTGCCTCACGCGTGTCGGCAAAGTGCAGCACCGGAAGCTTGTCGCCATCGGTGTCGATCTTGAGAACGGCGAGGTCCGTCCGCTCGTCATTGAGGACGAGTTCAGCGGGGTATTCACGCCGGTCGCTCAGCACGACCCGGAAGGAGTCGGCCCCCTCCACGACGTGGTTGTTGGTCACGATCACGCCGTCTTCCCGCACGATCACACCGGAACCGAGAGAGTTCTGCACGCGGCTCTGCGGCGCTGCGCTTCCATACAGAAGCATCTCCATCGGCGTGACGCCCGTCTTTACCGTTTTCTGCGTGTAGACGTTCACCACGGCGGGAGAGACTTCCTTCACCAGTGGCGCAAAGGTCAGCTCGATTTCAGAACGTGTCTCCGGCAATCGCTGGGCGTTGGCCATCAAGGGTAAGGCCGCCAGCACCAAGAGTGCCACTACACAAAGCCCCGCCACAGCCAGGAACTTCGAAACGTGTCTTGTCATGCGGAGAGCGTGCATCATCTCTATGGCTCTATTGCGGCGCCGATGAAGTAGCAATTCGGCGATTTATGACAATTCAGTCAGAAATTCAGGAGGTTGTCTCTTCTTCCACCCTCGCCGCGAGGGCTGCGAGGTTCTGCTCATGGCTCTCACGGCTGATACGGTAAAAGGAGACCGCAATGATCATGAGCGTCCATGCGGTAAGCAATGACACCGCATATCCCCAACCAAGCGCACCAACAGAGTTTGCCCCGGCAGCCGCGGCGCCGCCGCCCTGAGAGAGGCCCGCCACGCTCAGGACGACAGACGCGATCATCACACCGCCACCTTGCGAGAGCTTCTTGATGAAGCTGATACCGGCGAAGAAGATGCCCTCATTCCGGCGCCCTGTCTGGAGTTCGCTATCCTCGACAATGTCGGCGACCATGGCGCCCATAAGCATCTGGGTCGTAATGATCAGAGCGAGATCGAAAATCGTCACCGCCAGCACGAACGTATAGAGGCTCTCGGTTCCATTCGGCGGCAGAAGCCCGAGCAAACGCAGGATAACCGGCATCGGCGCGATGGTGAACGCCAGGACTCCAACGCCGATGGCCCCCTTCTTCTTCCCGATGGTCTTGCCGACAATCGGCGCAATGATCAGGGCAAGCACAGCAGAGACATATACCCCCATCGTGAGACCGGCGATCTGGTCGTTATCGAACTCCCAGAAGATCGTGTTGATGTACTGGTTCAGCGTCGCGGAAATGCCAGTTGCCATCAGGCCGAACAGGGTCGCGAGGAACAATGCACGGAAGGATGGATTGGAGACCGTCTCGAAGATCTCGGCAAATATCCGGCTCAAGGTCAGCTTGCGGGCCGCCGGTGGGGCTTTGAGGTGAGGAATATGACTATGCGTGCCCACGGCGCAGAGGAACACGGCCACTAGGATGCAGACGGCTGCAATGGAACCATAAGTGTTCCATCCACCGACATTGAACACGCCAACCGGGATCTCCGGTGTGGGGATCAGCAGGTATTTGAACAACAGGATCTGAATGGTCAGCCCACCGAACCAGGCAAAGAAATAACGCAGCGACATCAGGCCGGTACGCGTGTCGTAGTCCTGCGTCAGTTCCGCTGCCAGCGCCTGGCTGGACACTTCGTAGAAGGTAAAACTGATGCGGACGAAAATGGTCATCGCGACCAGCCAGGGAAACAGGGCGTTGCCGTCCATCCCCTCTGGCGGATTCCATGTCAGGTAATAGGCCAGCGCCACGGGTATCA
Source organism: Rhodobacterales bacterium (assembly GCA_014763715.1). Taxonomy (GTDB): domain Bacteria; phylum Pseudomonadota; class Alphaproteobacteria; order Caulobacterales; family Hyphomonadaceae; genus Hyphomonas. The sequence continues at coordinate 3,778 of JACXUV010000031.1, forward strand.
GGGCCGCATACATGAATGGATGCCGCCGCCCGAAACGGGTGCGCAAATTGTCCGACCAGTACCCGACAACGGGATCGGAAATCGCATCCACCACAAGGGCAACCAGAAGCGCCATACCGACCAGGCTGGCATCGACTCCCAGAATATTGCTGTAGAAGAACAACAGGACATAATCGAACCCGTTGTTCTTGATCCCCTCAGCCGCCCCGCCGACCCCGAAGGCCAGGCGCGTCAGAAAACCGGGCTTGACTGTACCGGCCGCGAGGACAGGCTGAGCGGTATCTGACATGGGCGCGCCGATCAGAGCCCCAGGACCATCTTAGACATGATGTTCCGCTGGATTTCATTGGAACCGGCATAGATGGAGGTCTTGCGGTAATTGAAATAGCTGGGCGCCGCCGTGACCGAGTAGGACGGGAACGGCAGATCCGCATTTGCTCCGGCACGCGCCACCGCAAAATTGTCCCGCACGAATGGTGCGCCGTAGGAACCAGCCGCCTCGACAACGAGTTCCGTGATCGCCTGTTGCGTCTCGGAACCTGCACATTTCAGCATCGAGCTTTCCGGCCCGACGGCCTGACCGGCCGACAGAGCAGAGAAGATACGCTGCTCTGTCGCGTCCAATCCGTCGATCTTGATTTCCAGCTGGGCCAGCTTGCGGGCAAAATCCGGATCCCGGATCAGCGCCTCACCTTCACTCTCCTCAACGCTGGCGATCTTGCGTGCCTTGTTGAGCATACTACGCAGGCCCGGCGCGTACGCATTGCCCCGCTCGAACTGCAGCAGGTACTTGGCGTAGGTCCAGCCCTTGTTCTCTTCCCCGACGAGGGATTCCGCAATCGGCACACGGACATTTTCAAAGAAGACCTGGTTGATTTCCTGGGCCCCTTCGGCCGGCCCATCAAGCGTGGGCAGCGGGGAAATCTTGATGCCCGGCAGGGTCATCGGGAAGATGATGAAGCTGATCCCTTCCTGCTCCTTGCCTGCTCTCGAAGTCCGCACGAGGCAGAAGATCATGTCGGCCCACTGGGCGTGCGTCGTCCAGATCTTGGAGCCATTGAGCACATAATCGTCGCCATCGCGCACAGCGCTCATCTGGAGCGAGGCAAGATCGGACCCGGAACCCGGCTCCGAATACCCCTGGCACCACCAGACATCCGACCGGAGAATGGGCGGAAGGTATTTCTTCTTCTGCTCCTCAGAACCGAACGCCATGATCACCGAGGCGACCATGGCAATCCCCATCGGGCTGACCGGCGGTGTCCCCGCAGACGAAAGCTCCATGTTCAGGATATAGCGCTGAGACGCCGAAAGGCCCGGACCGCCGTGCTCAACCGGCCAGTTCGGAGCGACCCAGCCTTTCTCGTAAAGCTTCTTCTGCCAGGCGACCTGGCCTTCCTTGTCGAGATAACCGTTCTTGGACGCCGCGCTCTTGGCGCGCAGGTCGGCTGTATAGTTCTCCGCGATCCAGTCGCGCACTTCCTGCTGGAAGGCGCGATCCTCAGGCGTGAAGGCAAGGTCCATGGCGCGCCCCTATTCCACGATGTCGAAATACTGGATGTCAGGCGCACCCGCGAGGCAGGCACCGAGCGCAGGACCGGCCGCCTTGAAATAGTCACTCTGACCATGTGCCTTGAAGGCTTCTTCAGAGGCATATTGCTCCATGAAGATATAAACGTGAGCCTCTTTCTTCGACTTGTAGAGCTGGTAGGTCAGGCATCCCGGCTCGTTCGCCTTAACCTTCGCCATCAGGTCTTTGCCGACCTGCTCGAACTCCGCCTCTTTATCCGGCTGGATGGTCAGTTTTGCCACAACACCAATCATGTTTTGCATCTCCTCCTGTTGCGCCCCACCATATGAGGTTCGTCCAGCGCGGCAAGCTTGACGTTGGGTATGCCGATCCGGACAGGCTGCATGCCAGTCTGGAACGATTTTTGCTCCCTCCACAGGAGAAAAACATCAACAGAGGTCGCCATGGGTGCGTACGCAATGGCTGAAATCGACACAAATGAAGCGCCTGAGCTGGCGCCCAGCTCGATTCTGGCTGTCATTCCGGCGCTGAACGAAGAGCGTCATATTGAGACATGCATCCGCTCATTGATGGCCGGAGATGCGCTGCTCGGCGACGTTCCCCTCATCGTGGCCGATGGAGGAAGCACGGACAACACGGTTGCCATCGTCAAGCGCCTCACCGCGGAATTTCCGAACCTGCAGCTGATCCACAATCCGAAACGCCTGCAGGCAGCCGCGATGAACCTGGCCGTTGCAGAGGCCAGCCGCGATGACACACGCTACATCGTGCGCTGCGACGCTCACTCGATTTACCCGACAGGCTTCATCCTGTCCGTCGCGAAAGCCCTCCATACGACCGGAGCAGCATCGGTTGTGATCCCTATGGACGCCGTGGGTGACACCTGTTTCGAACGCGCCAATGCCTGGATCGTGGATACACCGCTTGGCTCTGGCGGGTCCGCACACCGGGGCGGAACGACATCCGGCTATGTGGATCACGGGCACCACGCTGGCTTCGCCATTGACATGTACCGCCAGATTGGCGGCTACGACGAAACCTTCTCGCATAATGAAGACGCAGAATATGATGAACGCGTCGCTCAGGCAGGCGGGAAGATCTATCTCGATGCCGATATCCGTATTCGCTACATCCCGCGCGGCTCTATCGGCCGATTGGCCAAGCAATACTTCAACTATGGCAAAGGCCGCGCGCGCAATGTGCGCAAACATGGCCAGAAGCTGAAAGTTCGCCAGGCCCTGCCCGTCTTCGCGCTACTGGCCAGCACTGGCGGGTTGGTTGCCTCCCCCCTCTTCCTGCCGGCACTTGTTCTTCCAATGGGCTATGCCGGTGTTCTCGCCGCAACCTCTGTCGCTGTCGCAATCTGGAAACGCTCGCCCTGCGGCCTCCTAGCAGGCTTGATTTCCGGCACTATACACATGAGCTGGGCAGCAGGCTTCCTGAAGGAAGTGCTGACCGGCACAAGGCCATGATTTTCCCGCATTGATTGGTTTCCCTCCAGAAAGCGCTATAAGTAAACGTTAACTATTGTACCCAGATGAGCAAAACGACCGATCAGACCCGGCAAAGCTTCCTGCAGCGGATCAGCAATCTGACCCGCTCAGCAACGTCTTTGCGCGCACGCATCCGCCGGGGCATCGGACGGTCGACGCCACAGGTGGAAGTGCAGACACGGGAAGAAACGCCTGTTGCCGTTACACGGAAGTCAAGCGCCCCTGATGGACAATGCATCTATGCTATCGGCGATGTTCACGGCCGCCGCGACCTTCTGGAAAAGCTGATCGACCAGATCGACGAGGATTCCGCATCGCTGCCCGAAGGCACCAGGCGATCCCTTGTTTTTCTTGGGGATTACATTGATCGCGGCCTGCAATCGAAAGACGTGATCGAATTCCTGCTCAGCGAGCGCCTTCAGTCATTTGAACGGGTTTTCCTGATGGGGAACCACGAAGAAGCCCTGCTGCGCTTCATGAATGAAGTCAGTTTCGGGAAACAATGGGTCCGCTATGGCGGCGCCGAAACGCTTTATTCCTATGGCCTGCAGCCACCGCAGAACTCTCGCGCTGCGATGCAGTCCCACGAAGCCATGGAAGCCTATCAGCGCGCCTGGGATAAAGTCTGGACCGAGTTCCGTAACAGGCTGCCTGAGGCACACCTGAAATTTTACCAGGGCCTCCAGCACTATTATGTTGCTGGTGACTATCTGTTCGTACATGCCGGCCTGCGCCCCGGCGCCTCGCTCCAGGAGCAGACTGTCCGCGACATGCTCTGGATCCGGGAAGAATTTCTGGAAGACGCAGACCAGTTTCCCCAGATCGTAGTTCATGGCCACACGCCTACCGATGGCGTCTTCCGCGACAATCGCCGGATCGGGCTCGATACCGGCGCCTTTATCAGTGGGAAACTGTCAGCTGTTCGCCTCTTCAAGGACGAAGTTTCCTTCCTCTCGACCTGATATTCTGGAATAGGTCTTGCTACGCGGCAGGGCCGCCAAATCTGGGAGAAAAGAAGCGATGAATTTCCTGCGCCCCTTCGTCATGGCCATTCTGGGCAGCCTGCTCCTTAGCATTGCCGCCTGTCAGTCGGCCCCCACGTCCGGCCCGCGTATCGCAGCGGGCGAGCAAATCGCTCTGCAACAATCAGCCATCGCCTATACGCTCGGCAATGGCGATCAACTTCGTATCACCGTATTCGGCCAGCCGGATCTCTCCGGTCAGTTCGAAGTCGACGGTACTGGCTCCATCTCGATGCCGCTGGTCGGCCAAGTCGAAGCACTGGGCCTGACGACTCCCCAGCTTGAGAGCCGTATCGTTGAGAAACTGGAAGGCGATTATATCCTGAACCCGCGCGTCAGCGCAGAGGTCATCAATTACCGTCCTTATTACATTCTGGGCGAAGTGAACCGTCCTGGGGAATATCCGTTTACTTCCGGGCTCACGGTCATGAATGCGGTGGCTGCGGCTGGTGGATGGACCTACCGCGCCAACAAGAAAGTCGTCTACATCAAGAGCGTGGACTCGGGTGAAGAGCAGGCATTCGAGCTGACAACTTCAACGGTCGTCCGCCCGGGCGACACGCTGCGGATTGGTGAACGTATCTTCTGATTTCGTTCCTTAACGATCACCGAATCAAAGCGGCAGGACAAACGTCCTGCCGCTTTTTTTACGTACCGGATTGGCACGCTCCTGGCCCGTAACGGGACAGCTAAACCCGCCAAAGCACCTCAAAGCGAGGCATTCTGGTTAATAAATGCGCACTCGACCCTGATTACTTGAAAAATACTTCACCTATCAGGCGAATTCCGGGACATCAGCCCGAATATTCAGCTGATTCCCGGTATACAGATTGCAAACGTCTCAAAAAGAAATAAAGGTCTCCTCGTTCTCTGAGTTAACGATTGTTAGCATGAGCGCGAGGAATTCCGGGAAGATTTCTTGCGCTTTTAGGTAGAGTTCTGGGGACGATTATGGGTCTTAGACTGACAAACAATTCGCGGCATGCGGAAACCGCTGCATACTCCTCGACGCGCCTCGAACGTGCGGAGCATGAGGCGCCCGCAAGTGCCAAACGTATTCTCGACATTGCCATCGCAGGCACCGCGCTGATCTTTGTGCTGCCGCTTCTGCTCGTCGTCGGCATCCTCATCCGTCTTCAGGATGGCGGACGCGCTGTTTACGCTCAGAAGCGCTACGGCCGTAACGGTCGTACGTTCATGTGCTACAAGCTTCGCTCGATGGTCTCGAACGCCGATCAGCGCCTTCAGGAAATCCTGGAACAGGATCCGGAAGCCCGCGCAGAATGGGAACAGACGCAGAAGCTGACGCATGATCCGCGCATCACGCCGCTCGGCCGCTTTATCCGCAAGACGTCGATCGACGAGCTGCCGCAGCTGGTGAATATTCTTCGCGGTGAGATGTCGCTGGTTGGCCCCCGCCCGATCGTCGAGAACGAAATCGCCAAATATGGTGAGTTCTATCGTGACTACTGCGCTGTCCGCCCTGGCCTGACTGGCCTCTGGCAGGTCGAAGGCCGCAGCGACACGAGCTACGAGGAGCGCGTGCAGCTGGACGTCAAATATGCCCGCACCCGCAACTTCTCTGGCGACTTCATGATCATGCTGCGTACTGTACCGGCTGTCCTGATGTCCCGTGGCGCTCGCTGAAGAAAGCCAGCACTCAGCCCCCTAGAAAACAAAAGCCCCGGCCAGTTGCCGGGGCTTTTTGTTGTCGAAAGTATCTGCGGCTTTAGCCGAACAGAGCCACCAAGGCACTGATGATGCCAGCCCACAGAAACGCGCTCAGCCCCACAATGACGACGAGGCGCGCCCAGACCGGCCACTTGTCGTAAGTTTCCTGATCCGAATGCGCACCAGCATTCCAGCCGCGACGCGCAATGGCGGCGTTGGCAATATCGACCACGGGTCTGCTCCCTGACACAGATTGAGTGACGTTGCTCATCACGCCTATCAATCCACCGAACTCTTAAGGGCGTCTTAAACGCCCGCTCAGAATTATACGCATGCTCGTCAGTGTTGGTTCCACGCGTGTCAGGAATGTGTCTGAACCGGGTGGGATACATGGCTGACTGAAATGTCACGCGAACACTCTTCGGCCGCCTTTTCTCTCTTCAGCCTCGTTTTCCCAGCCCGATCAAAACATGTTTTTATTCGATATTTGCATAACGTCGCCCCGATAAGCGCCGCGCTGGCCCCACATTCTGGTAGTTCGGGAGAACACCAATTGTGGCAAAATCGTGCTCATGTGCCTCTGGCATCAGCATAGGCTTCTGTTCCGCTGGATTCAGAGAGTCACACATAACCTGCGGTTCAGCGGGATGTCTGAACTTTGGTTTCGCTGACCCGGACAGGCACATAGCCTTCAAACTTTCGCCGGTTTGAGCTGAGGGCGGCCGTCGATGCCAGGATCATGATATTGACCGGCGTATTGAACACCCCCCAGGGCGTCGATTCCGTGAATGTGGTGATGAAAACCAGCAAAAGCAGCATCAGAAGCGCTGAAGCTTCCAGATCGTGCGAGGTCAGCCAGTTCCGAATTGCGCGCTGTCCCTGCCAGATCCAGGTACCAATGTAGAGCACCCAGCCGATGTAACCGAGATGCACCCGCACTTCCATATAGGAGTTATGGAAGGTTAGCGCCGTACCATAAGGCTTGTAATCGTAGAAATTGATGGACTGCGCCGCGCCATTATCCGGCTGCCAGAAACCGGATAGGCCGGTACCGAATATAGGATGCTGGTCCTGGACCACGCGGCCAGCAGCCCAGATCACTTTCCTTCCGCTGAATGTGGAATCCTTGCCGAGCGCATTCAGAACCTCCCCCATGAAATCCTCGCCGGGCATGGCGAGCGCGACGGTCAGAATGGAGAAAACAAACACGATACCAGTCAACAGCAGCAAGCTACGTGCGTTCTTGATGCGCCCAATATCCACCCACAGAAGACGCAGCGCAATCAGGCCCATGATGCCTACTCCGCCCAGCACAAGGTTTGTTGCCGAGTTCGCCAGCACGACAAAAAGGGCGCCCATCGGAATGAAGGGTAGCGCGGCCAGCCGGATCCAGAGCAGTTCCTTTTTGTTCAGCGCGGCAGCCAGCGAGAACAACATCATGAAGTTCATCTGAAGGGCGACATAGTTCTTCGAAGGGTATGGCCCGCCCGAGTCAATCGAAGAGAACTTCGCGAGCACCATGAAAGCGGCCATCCAGCCTGCAAACATGAGGCAACGCATTGCCCGGCGTGCATCCAGGACCGAGATAATTGTGATGATGAAAAGAGGCGTCAGGATGAAATATACGCCCTGCTTCAACGCCTCGGATGGATAGGGCGACCACAGGATCGATGAAAACGCAAAGGCCGGCATGACGAATAGAGGCCAGACCCGCACCACGTTCGGCAATACAATAGCGCTCTTAAGCGCAATCACGCCCAACAGTGCCACCACAAGCAGGTAGCGGACTGCAGTCACCGCCGGAAACTCGATATAGGTCGCGAAGAACCAGCCTGTAACGATGACCTGAAACCAGATCGGCGCACTCTTGTCCTCGGAGAACACCTTCGCCCACAGCAGCGTCGTGTCTTCAGAGACTTTCATTTTCCGGGACATGACGTTCATACGGGCTCACTCCCTTCCAGGACCTTGTCCAGCATGTCCGACAGGAAACCGTCGGGCTGGACGAAATCCTCTTCCGGGCACTCGGCCAAGGCCCTTGCGCATGCGGCGATAGGCTCACGTTGCTCCATGAGGTCCGCAATCAGCTTTGGAAGCGTCTCGCCCAGCGGCTCATCGATGACGAAGCCGCCACTGCGCTGGCTGACCCAGCATGCCGTCTCCGTCCCGGCCGGCGCGATGGCGGGCACGCAATAGTAGCCGCCTTCGTAGATCCGGTTCGGTAACAGCCAGACAGAGTTGTAACCCGCCTCCATGAAGTCACCAGCCCAGACCATATCGAGACTATCATAGAGCTTCGACAGATCTTCAGGTGACTTGTAGCGACCATGATAGATCATGTTCGGATGTTTCGCGATCTCAGGCTCGAAGACCGGGATTTCCCTACGGGCCGGGACACCATGCAGGTGCACCTCCAGCTTATCCGGAAACTGATCTGCCAGCGCGCAGAGAAGGGCCAGCGAACGCTGGCAACGCAGAACGCCGACCCAGCCAAGGCGCAGCGGCCGGTCTGCAGCTGGCGTTTCCGGAACAGGCCGGACGCCATATTCAGCCCCGGCTGCCAGACGGTTCTCCACAAGGAAGGCCCGGTACTGGCCGGGATAGTAACGCTCGAAATGGTTCCGCAGGAATGCCGGAGAACTGACGATCAGGCCTTTAGTCCTGTGCAGCAGACTGCCTTCCAGCCAGCGCAGAGCCTTGCCGATCACATCCTGGCGGCACAGCAGGCGGTGGATATCGAGTGACTCGTAAATCACGGGCGTATCCAGCCCGGCCTTGCGCTTGGCCAGGAAGGCGCACGCCAGCATGTCGAGATTGCGTGCGACGATGACATCGGCCTCAGCCAAGGCATCACGATGGCCTGCGGCGATCCCTGCCCCTGCAAACACCTGCCGGATACGCTGAAGGAAAGCACCATCTGCCGTGCGACCGAGGTCTATATTGGCCCATTCTGTCGGTGCCGTATCAGCCCGGCGCATCATGAACCCGGTGACTCTGACACCATCATCCTCAAAGGCGCGGACGCGCCGGCGGATGGCCGCATCACCGGCATCATGACCGAAATAGGCCACATGCCTGGTCCGCGCGACCTGAGCGGCCTCGCGTTCCATGGATGGTTTCGCGATCCGCGCATCTCCAGACATGGATCCGTCCCGTTTCCCGGCTGTTATTCAAACCCCACGGGATCGGCCGGTTCAGCTTTTCCCTTTGCGTGCTCGGGCGGTGTCTGCATGGCGACCGGGCGGTTCCCACCCTTCTTCCGCTTCCCATGGCTATTGAGGTCAAAGCCGAAGACCGACTTCTTGCTCTCCATCTGGTAGTACTTGCGGTAGGCCTTGTAGCTGGCGCCCGGATCACGGTGATGACGGCGACGGTTCAGGTCGACCATGTTCAGGGTCGCGCCGAGAATGTCTGCATTGAACGAACGCAGCAGGCTGAGCGATTGCTTCACTGCCGCGCGGGTTGAGTGACGCCAGCGCACCATCAGGATCGTCTTGTCGACTTTGCCTGCAACGACACGCGCCTCCGCCATCAGTAGCAGCGGCCCTGTATCGATCAGGATCAGGTCATACATGGAGCGCAGACGCGACAGCAGGTCATCGAAGGCACGCGTGCCGAACACATCGTGTGGCGTGTGGCCGGACTGGGACAGCGGCAGAATGTCCAGCATGGTCTTACTGTCTTTCTGGATCGCATCCGAAAGCTGGCCTGCACCGAACAGGTGTTCGATGAAACCGATTTCAGGCGACATGCCAGCCGCTTCGGTCAGCTGACGGCGGCGGAAGTCACCATCGATCACGATTGTCCGCGAACCGGACATGGCGGACATGCGACCGAGGCTGAGCGTCAGGCTCGTTTTGCCTTCATCCGGTAGAGACGAGGTAATCGCAACGGTCTTGGTCTCACTGTCGAGGTCAGAGAAGGCGATCGCCGCACGCAGGTATCGTACACTTTCAGCGTAGGCTGATAATGGGTTCTCAACGAGATAGTCCGCCGGATTGGACTGCCCGATACCAAACAGGGTGGAAGAACGGATCAGCGGAACCGAGCCGATGGCAGAGACGCCAAGCTTGCGCTCGATGTCTTCCGTCGAGCTGATCTTGGCATCGAACATCTCGGCAAGAATTGCCATGGCTGCACCGATTGCTGCGCCAAGAACGGCACCGATCAACAGGTTCAGCTTCTTCTTCGGCGCAGCCGGTTCTTTCGGCACAGATGCCGACGAGAGGACCACGGCGTCTGCCTGGACGAGGTCATCCTGCTCGCGTGTCTCCTTGGAGCGCGCGATGAATTCTTCATAAAGAACACGGCTGGTTTCAGCATCGCGTTCAAGTTCGCGCAGACGCACGTTCGAGATCGAGTTACCGCGCAGCTGGGCATTCGCCTGATTGATCCGGGCCTGGATCGAATTGACCTGGTCCTGCTTCGCCTTCACTTCGCTTTCGAGATTGCCGGCGATCCGGTTTACTTCTGCCGTCATCTGACGTTCGATATCGCTGACCTCATTACGCGCACCGATCAGTTCAGGGTGCTGTGGCCCCAACTTGGTCTCAAGCTCTGCCACACGGCCGCGCAGAACAGACAACTGCTCCTTCAGGCGAGAAACTGTAGCAGAATCAAGAACCTCACCGATGCCCTCAACGCCCGTTCCGGAATTGATCTGGCGGCGCATGTTTTCATAGCGTGCCCGGGCCTGGCTCAATTCGAAATCCAGCTGGGTCTTCTGCTTGGTCAGGTCAGCGATCTTCTGCTCTGCCAGCGTGGTTCCCATCGCCGTGTCGAGCCCATTCTCGGCACGATAGACCTCAACACGTTTTTCCTTTTCGGCCACTTCGTCACGCAGGGCAGATACACGCTCGCTCAGCCATTCGGTCGCGCGGCGGGTTGCATCGAGTTTGGTTTCAAGCTGCTGGACGCGGTACTGGTCTGCCACGGCATTGGCGAGACGCGCTGCCGTTTCCGGTGACGTTGACATCACCGTAACCGTCAGAAGGTAAGTCGTCCCAACCCTGGCAACACTGACCCGGTTGGTGAGAGTCGCAACAACCGACTCCATGATGGCCGCTTCGCGCTCTTCCGCACTCATGCCGGCATAGGGGTCGACCTGCTCCGTCCGCATGCCGAGGCTTTTCTTGATCGGCTTGATCAGCCCATCCATCAGGCCCGGCTTCTGCTCGTTCAGGGTCCAGTTGAACTCCGGATCCTCAATCAGCTTCTGCCGCTCCGCCACCTTCGACAGGAGTGACTTGGAGCTGATAACCTTCACCTCGGTGTCGATCACGGCCGTGTTCGCGACAATGCCGCTCAGAACACTGCCGAGATCAATGATGTTTTCCTGGTTGGTCCCCAGCTGAATCGTTGTCGAGGACTTGTAGACAGGCGTCGCCGTGAACGTGATGTAGGCAACGGCCAGAAACACGACGAGGAAACCCGTCACGATCAGCCAGAAGCGGCGATACACCATGCCGATCAGAGACTTCAGGTCAAAAGAGGTCTCGTCGCCTGACGGCCCTTCATGGCCGGTCATCTGAGAAGGCAATTCGAAGCTGAAACTCTTGGTCAAAACACGACACCGAAAATTAGAGTGGGCAGGAAAAGATGAAACATCCGCTCCTGCTTAGGGATGGAAACGAAGCTCCACGCCGATCAAGTTGATCCCGTAGGACGGGACGAAAGCCACATCTGCACCGCTGGAATCCCAGGACAGGTGACGGGCAAACGCGTCGATGTGCAGGCGCTTGTTCATCTTGTAGGTTGCCGCCACACCGATGTTCGACATTTCGTCCTTCCGGTCGATCTCCTGATAGTCATAGTCGGTGAACCCGGCATGAGCAGACAGGATGATATTCCGGCGAAGCTCGTGGTCGATTTCAGCCCGGTAGTTTGTCGCGAGCGCGCTCGGCGACGCATAGACGCCCGTGTCAACGACACGGCGGCTGCCCATGAAAGTCAGTGTGGTCAGGCGTGTGGGGAACCACTGAACGCGGCCATCCAGCGACAAGCCATCGACGTCTGAGAAGTAGTCGTCATCCTTGTCCTCGTTCAGGTAACCAACCGCGACATCACCGCGGATCAGCGCCGAAAGCTCGAAGTCCACACCGGCCGCAACCGTGTAGCCCTTGGAATCGCGCGACCGCGGCAGGCCATCAATAACCTGCGTCGTATCATAGGACTCATCGTGAACGGTGCCCTGCGTATAGACGGCCAGATCCGGAGAGACGGCGTAAGAAAGACGCGTGCGGGCATAGGTGTTCTCACGGTCACGGAAGTCCTGATCCGCAACGGCCCCGGAACCGATGATGCGGCCGTCCTTGTAGTTGTAGTCAGTCACACCGACGGCATTGTTCCAGCGGAAACGATCATTGGTGTAGTCAGCGCTGACTTCGCCACCAACGACTGTGTACTCAATCGGCTTTTCCAGGCCGCCCAGACCTGCCGGCTCGTAACGTTGCTCAACACCCTTGTCCGCGAAGACACGTGCGCCCAACGAGAAATCACGTGTGACATCCAGGCGTCCACGCACACCGCCGTGAAGCGTCTGTGCGGACTCATCGGACAGGTCCATGTATTCGTTGTGGTACGCAGACACGTCAAAGCCCACCTCGTGGACCGACCAGTTCGTACGGCCAATCACCTCGCCGCCGATGCGGGCGATGATGTCGGATTTTTCGTTGTTGTTCTGCGCGTAGACGTTGGAGTTAGAGGTAACACCCACCAAGCCCGTCGCGTTCACCAGGAAGGTGCCCAGACGAATAGGCTCCGGATCGAACGCTGGCTGGTAGCGATCCGTCACGGCCTCGTACTTGTTCCGGCTGTAATAGTTATCGCTGCCCTGCCCTTGTGCCACGGCAGTTCCGGCGAACAGGCTGCTGCCAGCAACCGTGAGAAGGCAAAGACTTTTCAGGTGGTTCATTTTTTCTGTGTTCCCTCAAATGCGCGCCGATAACCGTACAGCTCGCCATTTACCCCAATCATTTTGCAAGTGTCATACCATCGACCTGCAAGCTTTCCGGAGGTTGTTAACCTTTAGATACACGAGAATTAGCCGCTCCGGCGAATTTTCGTGCCAACCTCCCCTGATGCGCGTATGTTTTCAAGCGGCGGCGCCCGAAACGTGCAAATTTACCTTTGAATTCGGGAGGCAGATACTTCTCAGCCACTATCTGTGGCCACACGCCCCGCGACCTGACGCGGTCTGGCGCTCAACTGTGTTAGCAGTGTGCCCAAAATGGTGAATTAATCAGGCCACACGCTGGGCCGAGCGGCCTTTCCCGTTCAGTTTACCGCCAACAGCCTTAAGCAAATTGCCGGCGACATGCAGGCTGGCAGGCAAGGAAATCGTGAAGGCGCGCAGGAACCCGACAGGATTTTTCGCACGAACAGCTTCAATCGCGGTCCAGGCGGCCCATTCCTGTTCACAATACCGGGTGAAGCCACCGAAGGCCTCACGTTCAGCCGGGGACAAACCGTCCCGTTGCAGGAATTTCCGTCCCATCAGGGCCAGCCTGCGGTGATCCGCAGCCCCCTGCCGATGAGATGCAGAGCCATCACGTACAACGAACAAATACCCTTCAGGATCTGTCAGGACCGCCTTCGCGCCGTCCGCCAGAATGCGGGCATAAAGCTCAAAATCCTCGCCAAAGCGCAGGTCCGGCTGATAAGGCTCCGCCCCGCATTTGACGGCCCGCCGGCGGATCAGGGGCTTCAGGAAGCCAAGCTCTGTCCGTTCCGTCTCGGCGGCATAGGACCGGTTGACGAAAAGGTCCGTCGTCAGGGGCACATCGCCTGGCGGTTTTCCAGGCCAGAGGTGCCGGCTCACCGTTTCGGGCGCGCTTGTGGAACTGATCAGCAAATTGTCCGCGACAAAATCGAAGTCACCGCTGCGGGCCTTTTCAAACAATGCCGCCACGCGTTCCGGCAACATGATGTCGTCGCTGTCGAATGGCGTGAACCAGCCCGCATCCGTCTCCCGTAAGGCGCGGTTACGCGCTGCAGCCGGACCGCCATTCTTCTCCATCCGCAGGAAGGTCACATGCGCAAAGCGGCGCGCATAATCCGCTGCGATCTCAGGGCCGGAATCGCGTGAACCGTCATCCACCACCAGAACTTCGAAACGGATTCCTTCCGGTGCCTTCTGCGCCACAGCGCTTTCCAGCGCGCGCGCAATGTTCGCTTCGTCATTATACAGCGGGATGATGATCGCGACCTTCGTCTCGTCATATGTCATGGGGGCAGGTTCTGCTGGCAGCTGATCGGATCGGACTACAATGTTACGCAAACGATGAATATGCAATTTCCGGGCAATTATTTCGCAATTCGCGCGGTTCGCCCACAGAATGTTTCAAATCGGGATCGCCATGCCTGTGCGCATGGTGTGGACTGGCCCTTAAAATGCATGAAATACAACGCAACAGCATGATCCGGGCGTTGAAACAGCATGCTCGAACCAGGGGTGATTACAGGTGATGGAAACCGACGCCATCGTCATCGGAGCCGGAGCGGTTGGCCTCGCCTGCGCTGCCGCCCTGGCGCGTGCCGGACATGAAACCCTCGTCCTGGAAAGCGCCCTCGCCATTGGCACCGGGACTTCGGCACGCAATAGCGAAGTCATTCATGCCGGCCTGTATTACCCGACCGGATCCTTGCGCCATCGCCTGTGCGTCGCCGGACGCCGGAAACTGTACCAATGGAATACCGAGCGCGGTGTGCCATATCGTAAGACCGGCAAGCTGATCGTCGGAACATCAGATGCCCAGATCCCACGCATGAAGGCTCTGTTCGATCAGGGAATCCGTAATGGCGTGGAAGGTCTGCACTTCCTGACCGGCACTGAAGCGATGGCCATGGAGCCAAACCTGACTTGCACGGCGGCCGTCCTGTCGGAAGAGACCGGCATACTGGACAGCCACGCTTACATGCTCTCCCTGCAGGGGGAGTTGGAAGATCATGGAGGAGCCGTCGTTATCGGCGCCCCGGTAACGACTATAGAAATCCTCCCGGATGGCAGGTTCTGCCTGGACGTCGGAGGGACCGAACCGGTCCGTATCACCACCCGCATCCTGATCAACAGCGCTGGGCTTTACGCCGTCCGTATCGCCCGCGACATGCAGGGCTATCAGCCTGAGCTGATCCCCTATTTCACGCTTGCAAAGGGTAATTACTTCAGCTGCCTGACAAAACCTGCCTTTAGCCGGCTCATCTACCCGGCCCCGGTGGAGGGAGGACTGGGTGTGCACATCACACTGGATCTCAGCGGAAGGATGCGTTTCGGGCCGGACGTCGAATGGCTGGGTCACGACGATCCGGACCGCATCGACTACACGGTCGATATCAGCCGCGCAGACAGCTTCTATGATGCCGTCCGCCAATATTGGCCGGACCTGCCCGACGGCGCGATCGCCGCAGACTATTCAGGCTGCCGCCCCAAACTGTCCGCCCCTGGCGAAGCAGCTGCAGATTTCAGGATCGACGGGCCCGAACTTCATGGCCACGCCGGTCTGGTGCATTTGTTCGGTATCGAGTCCCCTGGACTCACCAGTTCCCTGGCAATAGCGGAGGACGTGATCGGCCGCCTGTCAGGCAAGTCCTGAGTTTTTCCGAACCATTCGGCCACCTTGTGCATAGGGTCACTGTCAGACCTGAGCATTTACCATGACCATGCACCCATCCCGGCGAACCTATCGAAGGCATCTTACAGTGCGCACAACGCGCCTGAAACCTCATGGGCAATCGACCTGGATCCGGACCTCCATGGTCGACTGGTCAGCTGCCGGGGCAAGCCTTTCCGGCCCGGTCGACAAGGTGCCGCTGGGCCCGGCGACCCTCTCTGTTTCACCCGTGGACGGCACGGCCGACATCCAGCTGTCTTGTGAGGTGATCTGGCGCCAGGAAGGCAAGATCGGGCTCAGATTGATCGGCCCCGTCCCGCATTGATTGCCGCCCTGCCGGGGTGGCGGTGAACTTGCATTGGCGCAGGGGCAGAACAGCCCTAACACCGATGCCCATGACCAATACTTCCAAGACGATCACCCTTCTGGTGCAGCGCCAGCTGGACGCAATCACCACCGGCAATGGCGCCTTTCTGGAAACCTTCCTGCGGACTGCGAAGGCCGCCGGTTTCCGGGTGCGCGTTGTATTCGCGCCATGGCATGCCTTTGGGAACCGCCCCTTTGCTTCTGTCCATCCGCGCCTGCTCGCCCTGATCGACGAGATCGTCTGGGATGGAACGGTTCAGGCTGGCGGCCGCTACTGGAGCATATCACCGCGCATCTGGATGCGTTTCGGCGTACGTCTTGTGCACGAAGCGATGCACCGGTTGGGCCTGAAAGTGCAATGGCGCAACTATTTCGGACGTCCGATGTCCTCCGCGGAGAACCTGCGCATGGCACGGGCAGCAGACCGCAGCCCCAGCGAACTGACCATTGCGGAATACAGCTCCGTTGGCCCCGTGCTCGATCAGCTGCGGCAACCGACACGCAAAGGCGTGTTCGTGCACGATGTCCTCTGGATGCGGGCCAAACGCTATCGTGAGAAAGGCTTGGCGTTCGACTTCTACGAAACCAGCGAGGCCGAAGAGTGTGACTGGGTGAAGAGTGCGGATTTCTTTGTCCATGCCTCTGCCAACGAGATGGAATTCTTCCCGCCGGGCTTTCCGAAAGACCACATGGTGTGGCTGCGCCCTGTGCCGCCAGAGTTCGGCGCACTGCCATCAGATGGTAAAGCTGAAGTCGTCTTCCTCGGCACCACCCATGCCGGCAATGTGGATGCGCTGAACCACTTCCTGACAGACATCTGGCCCCTCATTCTGAAGCGCCAGCCTGACGCGGAACTGAAAGTTGCCGGCAGTGTGGGTGACGCAATTGACCCGGCACTCAAGAAATCCCCGAACATGACGCTACTCGGCCGTGTCGAAAAACTGGAAGATATCGGAGGCAGCCACGCTATCGGGATCGCTCCGACGCGCCTCGCAACCGGAGTCAGCATCAAGGTCGCAGAATACCTCATGCTCGGCATGCCGGTCGTTGCCTACCCGCTGGCCATGGAAGGTTTCGGCGGCCGGCTCGACGGCATGGTGGACGTCGCAGACACCCCGGAAGCCTTTGCAGACACTGTACTTCATCTGCTGGCGGATGATGCTGAACGCAAGCGCCTGTCAGACGGCGCCCCCGCCCGCACGCGCGAGATCCTTTCCAATCAGGAGGTCGCGGACTTCCTGAACGCTGAAGCTGCGCTCAAACCCTGATCCCAAAAGAAAACGGGGGACCGCCGAAACGATCCCCCGTCCTCATGATGTCTTTTGGTTCGTGGCTTATTCAGCCGCGACCGGAACCTCAGTTGCAGAGAGGTCCGTGTAGCGCTTCAGGTGGTGATCGACGTTGCCGAATTCGGAATCGATCATGGTCAGGCGCTTGAAGTAGTGACCGACAGCCAGTTCGTCCGTCATGCCCATACCGCCATGGATCTGGATCGCCTGCTGGCCCACGAAGCGGCCGCCCTGGCCGATGCGAACCTTGGCAGCAGACGCTGCCTTCTTGCGGGTCACTTCATCCTCGCCGAGCTTCAGCGTGGCCATGTAGGTCATGGAAACCGACTGTTCCTGTTCCATGAACATATCGACCATGCGGTGCTGCAGCACCTGGAACTTGCCGATCGGCGTACCGAACTGCTTGCGCTGACGCGAATACTCGACCGTCATTTCCTGGGCGACTTTCATCGCACCGCAGGCCTCGGCACAGATGGCCGCAATGGCTTCATCCGAGACGAGTTCGATCAGCGGAAGGCCGTTGTCGACTTCGCCGATGACAGCTTCTGCGCCGACAGCAACGTTTTCGAAGTAGACTTCGGAAGCACGGCGGCCATCGACCGTCGGGTAATCGCGGGTCGAAACACCCGGTGCCGATTTGTCGACCACGAAGACCGTCACGCCATTGGCATCACGACGACCGCCAGACGTACGGGCGGTAACGATCAGGTGGGTTGCCCACGGCGCACCGATGACCACGGCTTTGTGGCCGTTGAGCACGAAACCTTCGCCATCTTTCTTGGCGGTGGTTTCGAGATCAGCCAGGTTGTAGCGGCCGCGCGGTTCTGCATAGGCAAATGCGAAGACCAGCTCACCGGACATGATGCCGGACAGGTACTCTTCCTTCTGCGCATCTGTACCGCGCTTCAGGAAGCCACCACCGCACACGACGCTCGGCACGTACGGCTCGACCACGAGGCCTTTGCCGAACTCTTCCATGACGACCATGGCGTCGATCGGACCGCCGCCCAGGCCGCCGTCCTCTTCGCTGAACGGTGCCATCATCAGGCCCAGTTCGGCGAACTGCATCCACATGTCCTTGCGCCAGCCATCAGCCGAAGCCACCACCTTGCGGCGGGTTTCGAAGTCGTACTGGTCGCGGATCATCTTCGCGAGGCTGTCGCGAAGCATTCCCTGTTCTTCAGTGAAATTGAAATCCATTTGAGTCGTTTCCTCTCTGGCCTCGGGCTTAAAGGCCCAGGATCATTTTCGTGATGATGTTACGCTGAATCTCGTTCGAGCCACCGTAGATCGACGTCTTCCGCATGTTGAAATACGTCTCGGCCGCATAGTCCGCATAGTCCGGCCCGACACCTGCGCCGTTGCCGGCGGCATCCATGCCATATGCATACGGAGCACCGTAATTGTTCACGGCTTCCAGCGTCAGCTCTGTCAGGCGCTGCTGCACCTCGGTGCCCTTCACCTTGAGGATCGAGCTTTCCGGGCCCGGCCCCTTGCCGGCCGCCTCGGAGGCGAGCGTACGAAGTTCAGTGAACTCCAGAGCCGTCAGGTCGATTTCCAGCTGGCTGATCTTGCGCGCGAAATCCGGCGTTTCGATCAGCGGCACACCATCGACCATCTCTTTGGAAGCGATGCTGCGCAGGCGCTCAATGCCACGCTTGGAGCGTGCCACGCCGGCGATGCCGGAACGTTCGTGCGCAAGCAGGAACTTGGCGTAGGTCCAGCCCTTGTTCTCTTCACCGATCAGGTTCTCAACCGGCACCCGCACATCGGTCAGCCAGGTTTCGTTCACTTCATGGCCGCCATCGATCAGTTTGATCGGACGCACTTCGATGCCCGGCGTCTTCATGTCGACCAGGATGAAGCTGATGCCTTCCTGGTTTTTCGCGGTCGGGTCGGTCCGGCAGAGGAAGAAGCCCCAGTCGGCGTACTGGGCGAGCGTCGTCCAGGTCTTCTGGCCATTGATCACATAATGATCGCCGTCACGCACAGCCGTCGTCTTCACGCTGGCAAGGTCGGAACCTGCGCCCGGCTCGGAATAGCCCTGGCACCACCAGACTTCGCCGGAGCGGATGCCCGGAAGGTGTTTTGCCTTCTGCTCTTCATTACCGAACGTGTAGATAACCGGCCCCACCATCGAGACAGCGAACGGCAGCGGCATGACAGTGTCCATGCGCGCATTCTCTTCCGACCAGATGTAGCGCTGGGTAGAGGTCCAGCCCGTTCCGCCGTACTTCTCCGGCCAAGCTGG
Organism: Rhodobacterales bacterium; assembly: GCA_014763715.1. Taxonomy (GTDB): domain Bacteria; phylum Pseudomonadota; class Alphaproteobacteria; order Caulobacterales; family Hyphomonadaceae; genus Hyphomonas. The sequence continues at coordinate 23,009 of JACXUV010000031.1, forward strand.
CACAGACCAGCCCTTTTTGCCGAGGATCTTGTGCCATGCGAGGAATTGCTCGCGCGTCAGATCCTCACGAACGGTCTCACCAACCAGTTCCTTGGGATAGTTTTCTTCGATGAAGGCTCGAACTTCCTTTCGGAATTCGATCTCTTCAGGCGTAAAATCCAGATTCATGCCGGGCTCTCCTCCAAAACGGTCTGGTCCTGTTACTCAGGCACAGGCCCTCTATGTCAGCCATTTGTATTGGCTGGCAAGGTGACGCGAACGTCAACGTAAACTAAGTCGCATATGACCTCGCGTCAGGTCGAGGCCGGTTCCGCGATGAATGGCGCGCAGGCCGTCTTCAGCAGGCCGATCGCGGTCGCAGACCCCAGTCCGCCGCCCGTCTGGAACTCCATCTGCAAGAGCGGTTTGAGCCCCAGACGCTCCAGCGCGGCCTCATGTGCTGGCCTCCGGGTGATGTGCGACGCGAGGCAATGGCTGATCGCTTTCGGATCGATCGCATGCACCACACCCGCCGCAATGGTCGTGGCGAACCCGTCCAGCACGACGGGAATACCCTGGTGACGCGCCGCGATGATCGCGCCGACACAGGCCGCAAGCTCTCGCCCGCCCAGGCACCGAAGCGCCTCCAGCGGATCCGACAGGTGACCGCGATGGAGAGTCAGCGCCCGGCTGACGAGCTCCACGCGTTTGCGGGCCAGCGTGGCCGAGGTCTGGCTGCTGGGACGCACCCAGTAATCCGGCGATCCGCCATAAAGAGCGCATGCAACGGCAGCCGCCGCCGTCCCCACACCGGCACCGGCCACAGCGAGGGCCAGCAGGTCCGGATGGTCTTCCGTCGCCTCAAACCCGTAAGCGATTGTGGCCGCGCACTCCTTTTCGGACATGGCCGCTGTTTCCGCGATGCTGGGGGTCGGATGGTCCAACGCCAGTTCGAAGACCCGGATGGAAGCTTCTGCCTGTGTGGCAATTGCGGATAGCGGCGCGCGTCCCTCCCGCAAAGCATCGACATGTGCCCGCGTGTCCTGATTGGACGACATCGAGACACCTTCTTCCACGATCCCGTGCGAACCGGCGAATATCGCCAGAACAGGCTTTTCAATCCGCGGCGGATAGCGATGCTGCCAGTTGGCCAGCCATTCAGCGGCTTCGCCCAGACGGCCGAAATCCCCTTCCCGGCCCATGCCCAGAAGCGCTTCGCGCACCTGCTTGCCGGGTTCGGTTGCCGGTGGCGGCGCACTCAAAACGAGTGCACGCACATCCGCCAGAGGCGAGTCTTCGCGAACGAGGTCGGGCACTTAGGTATTCTCCTGCTTTCCGCCGGTACGATTCCAACGTCATGATAGCAGGTTACAGGGTAGCCGCACGACAAGGATTTGTTACCTTGCGCGTTCTACACTCCGTCCCGCAACCCGCTTTGAACACAGGGTATATTGATGTCAAACCAAACGATAAAGACCCCCTGCATCAAGGTTTGTGCAGTTGACGCAAAGACGGGCTGGTGCCTAGGCTGCGGCCGCACCTTGAAGGAAATTGGCCAATGGGTCGCCATGGGGGAAGCTGGCCGCGACAGCATTATTGCTGAACTGCCCGACCGCATCGCTAATCTGGAGGCTCTGGGAAAGCGCTGACGCCATGTACGCCAGACACATCCTCCCCATGCTTGCGGCGGCACTCCTGATTGCCGCAACCGTCGTCTTTTTCGTGGTTCCCAAGACCGAGGCTCTGGACTCCCCCCCTCCGGCAGCAGCCGCGCTGACGGATGCAGGGGCTTCTGCATCCAGTTCTGTGCCACGCGCCAATTTCGACAAGGCGGCAATCATCAGCCGTGAGGCTGACGGCCACTACTGGACCCGCGCAGATGTGCAGGGAACGGATATACGTTTCATGGTCGACACCGGCGCCAGCATTGTCGCGCTGACCCTTCTCGATGCCCAGCGTATTGGCCTGAAACCGTCAGACCTCGAATTCGACAATGAGGTCCGAACGGCAGGCGGCGCCACAACTGGCGCGTATGTGGTTCTCGACCGCATTCGAATTGGCCGTGTGGAAATGCACGATGTCAGCGCCATGGTGCTGAAGGAAGGCCTGGACCAGTCCCTGCTCGGCATGAGCTTTCTGGGCGAACTCTATTCCTATGAGTTCAAGGGCGACACGCTGATCATACGCCAGTGATCGGTTTGCCGTCCTCGCCTCTACCGACACCGACTTCCCATGCGAAGCGCGCTTCGTCACCGGACCATCGTGCATAGGCGACCCGCCCCTTGAGACCTGCAGCTTCCATCAGGTCACGATACCAATAGGTCGCCCCCGCATTCAGGCGTTGGGGGTGAACACCCCACAGAAGGCACGCCTGCCGCAAGCGCTGGTCGTCCAGTGACCCATAAAGGATTGGCGCAGCCCCACGTACGCGAGAGAAACGCGCCAGCCGTTCAAAGGCCCCGGTCCTGAGCGCCAGGGCCGTAGCGCCCTCTGCCTCGGCCATGGCCTGGGCCGTGCTTGCCACCACATCCACTGCGGAAGGCTGACATACGTCACCGGCGAATTGAGCGATGGCCTGCCGGTAGTCTTCTGCGGCTTCCGTCGCCCGGATGATCCGCGCCATGATGGCGACCGCGGTCGCCGGATGGCGCCCCACAGCCGTTTCAGCCGACAGCATCACCGCATCTGCGCCCTGGTAAATGGCAGTTGCGACATCCGAAGCCTCTGCACGGGTCGGCGCAGCATTCTCGATCATGGATTCCAGCATCTGCGTTGCCACGATGACAGGCCGCCCCTTGGAGCGTGCCACCCGCACGATACGGCGCTGGATAACCGGCACATCCTCAGGCGCAAATTCAACGCCCAGATCCCCCCGCGCCACCATCACCGCATCGGAAGCTTCCACGATCGCCTCGAGATTGGAGATGGCGGCAGGCTTCTCCAGCTTGGAGACCAGCGGTGCACGGCCGGCAATGATTGCTTTCACTTCCTCGACATCTTCCACGCTTTGCACAAATGAGAGCGCAACAATGTCGACACCGATTTCAAGCGCAAAGGCGAGGTCCGCCCGGTCCTTGTCTGTCAGAGCACGGACAGGCAGCGGCTTCCCGCGCACGGTAAAGCCCTTCTTGTCTGAAAGCTTACCCGGAACCTCGGCCCGGACCTTCGGCGCGGCCCCGGCCTGCGTAACTGTCAGGATGAGCTTCCCGTCGTCCACGAGGATCGTGTCCCCTTCTTCCAGGATATCGACAATTTCCTTATGGGGCACGGGGATCGTGTCTTCCCTGTCCGTCTCATCTGCAGCGATGAGGTCATACTCTTTCCGGAAGCCCAGCCTGATCCCGCCGCCGGGGAATTTCCCAACGCGCACTTTCGGCCCCTGCAGGTCGGCCAGAGTGGCGAGAGGGCGCCCCGTTTTCTCCTCTGCCGCACGCACCGCCTGCAGCGCCTCAAGATGGGCCGCATGCTCACCATGGCTGAAGTTTAGGCGGAAGACATCCACACCGGCATAGGCAAGCGCCACGACCTCCCTGGGAGAGCGGCTGCCGGGCCCAAGCGTCGCGACAATCTTCGCGTTCTCACCCTGAAGCCGGTTGTCCATCATGATCGCCTCCGCGCCTGTCCGATGATCGCCCCATCCTTAAGCGACTCGGGCACGGCTCGCCAGTCGCGCCAAACCACTCATACATTTGCCTGCGGTACAGTCCGGAAACTCAGGCCCCGAAGGGATCGTAGTTCAGGATCGGCGCCAGCCAGCGCTCGGCCGTCCGCACATCCCACCCCTTGCGGCGGGCATAGTCCTCGACCTGGTCCTTCTCGATCCGGCCCACAGCGAAGTAGACGGCATCGGGATGGGCGAAATACAGACCGGACACACTCGCCGCCGGCATCATGGCGAAACTACTGGTCAAGGACACACCGATCCGGTTTTCCGCATCCAGAAGGCGGAACAGGGTTTCCTTCTCGGTATGATCTGGCTGGCTGGGATATCCCGGTGCCGGGCGAATGCCGCGATATTTCTCTCCGATGAGATCATGGCTATCCAGCGCCTCATCCGGCGCATAGCCCCACAACTCACGGCGCACGCGCTCATGCATGTACTCCGCCATCGCCTCGGCAAAGCGATCGGCCAGTGCCTTCACCATGATGGAGGAGTAATCATCCCCCTTCTTCGCGAATTCGGAGGCGATATCATCATGGCTTCGGTATCGCGCCACAGCGCGGTTGCCGCTTCTCCCACGATGGAGTCTTCCAGAATGGCGGGATATTTCCCGGCCAGGTCCCAGGCAGAGAAATAGGGCGTCCAGTCAATATAGCGCGCAAGCGTCGCCAGATCGATATTCTCGAAGGTCTGCACACCGCTATAGCTCGGCGCTGGACGGTCGTAAGCATCCCAGTCCGGCTGCAGGGCGTGCGCCCGCGCCATGTCGATCGGCAGGCGAGGCTTGGGCGGTCCACCTGCACGGGCCTCACGCATGCGCTGGTAACGGGCCCGCGTCTGCTCCACCAGACCCTGCTTCTCTCCCGTGCTCAACAGCGCACTGACAACACCGACCGCCCGGCTGGCATCGGTCACATGCACCACGGGCGCAGAGCGAATCACAGGATCGATCTTTACCGCCGTATGCGCCGGGCTCGTCGTCGCCCCGCCGATCAGCAACGGCTGGACCATGCCCCGACGCTGCATCTCTGCGGCCACATAGACCATCTCGTCGAGGCTCGGCGTGATCAGGCCGGAGAGACCGATCACATCGACCTTTTCGCTGATGGCCGTATCGAGGATCGTCTCGGCCGGCACCATGACGCCCAGATCGAGGATTTCATAGCCGTTACAGGCCAGCACCACGCCGACAATGTTCTTACCGATATCGTGCACATCGCCCTTCACGGTGGCCATCAAAACCTTGCCGTTCGAGACATCCACCGTACCGAGGCGCTGTTTCTCCTCTTCCATGTACGGCTCAAGCCAGGCGACGGCCTGCTTCATCACGCGGGCGGATTTCACCACCTGCGGCAGGAACATCTTGCCGGATCCGAACAGGTCACCGACGACATTCATGCCATCCATCAGTGGCCCTTCGATCACATGCAGCGGACGCTCGGCCTTCTGGCGAGCCTCTTCCGTATCCTGATCGATAAATTCGGTGATGCCGTGAACCAGCGCATGTTCCAGACGTTTCTCCACCGGCGCCTCGCGCCAGGAAAGGTCCTTCACAGCCGTCTTGCCCTTCTGGCCTTTCAGGCCCTCGGCAATCTCGATCAGGCGCTCTGTCGCATCATCGCGTCGGTTGAGGATGACATCTTCTACCCGCTCGCGCAGCTCCGGCTCGATATCGTCATAGATATCCAGCTGCCCGGCATTGACGATGCCCATGTCCATGCCCGCAGGAATGGCGTAATACAGAAACACGGAGTGCATCGCCCGGCGCACTGGCTCGTTTCCGCGAAAACTGAAGGAGACGTTCGAGAGGCCACCGGAGATGTGACAACCGGGGCACGTCTTCCGGATTTCCCGCGCCGCTTCGATGAAGTCGACCGCATAATTGTTATGCTCCTCGATCCCCGTCGCCACGGCGAAGATGTTCGGATCGAAAATGATGTCTTCCGCCGGGAAGCCGACCTCTTCGGTCAGGATCTTGAAAGCGCGCTGACATATCTCGACCTTGCGCGCTTTCGTGTCCGCCTGCCCGACTTCGTCGAACGCCATCACGACAACGGCCGCGCCATAGGACAGGCACGCGCGCGCCTGCTCGCGGAACTTGTCCTCGCCTTCCTTCATGGAGATCGAGTTGACGATGCACTTGCCCTGCACGCATTTCAGGCCCGCCTCGATCACCTCCCATTTGGAGCTGTCGATCATGACAGGCACACGCGCGATATCCGGCTCGGCGGCGATCAGGTTCAGGAAAGTGCGCATGGCCTCGGCACCGTCCAGCATGCCTTCGTCCATGTTGACGTCGATCACCTGTGCGCCGTTCTCCACCTGCTGGCGGGCGACCTCGACCGCGTCGGCATAACGCCCCTCGGTGATCATGCGGCGGAATACGGCGGAGCCCGTGACATTGGTACGCTCACCAACGTTTACGAAGGATTGGGACGCTGCATTCATGCTGGTCATCTCACAAGTTTCCTGAATAATTCGTCTGCCATCTCGCGTTCGGCCGAAGACGTGACATGTTTTTGTCCGGAATTCTTCTCACCCCATGACAGTTCGAACTCGATAAGTTCGTCCAATGGGGCAATGCGGTTTCCCATACCGACTTCACTCGCTCTGGCTTTGGCACGGAGCAGGTCCGCGATCTCATTCTGAAGCGCAGCATCAATGTCAGCCCTGGAAACCAGCTCCTGGAAATTCATCGGCGGAAGTTCCCTGGGATTTAACCGCACCCACCGGATCGCCAGTGCAGGGCGAAGAACATAGAAGTACTTCTTTAGATTGACCAATGCCTCACCTTCTATGTTCCGCTGCCACTGGCGGAGAGCAAGGTGGTAATAATGAGACACGCACTCTGCAGGTGCGACCACCTGATTTGCGAAATCAAGCAGGCTTCTGCACGCACTGTCATCCCATTTGTATTTGATAGGACTGGACAGCCACTCCAGAAGGACAGGATTGGGTTTCAGCAAGAGTGCGAGTGCCTTGCGGATATCCCAGCCATTGATGTCGAGATCGCCTTCAATGGGCAGCTCAATCACGTCCCTGCGGTCAAAAACGCTAAGATACGACGCAGCTGTGTGGGCATAGACAAACCTAACATCGTAATCGCTATCAGGCGACGGAAAGCCCCAGGCCCGGCTGCCGCTTTCGATTGCGAACAATACCCTGACCTGATTGGTCGCTTCGATCTCGGAAATCCTGCTCTCGATCTCCGAACGGCGCCCGGGATCGATCACAGCTTCGTAAGCGAGCGCACTCATTTTCTCGTTTTTCCAGCGTCGAGGGGCCAGTTGCCGTCGGCGACCGGCGGGAAGCCCTCGACGGATTGATTGTACCAGTAGATCCAGGCGGTTTCGCCGGTCTCATTGCCGGAATCGTCACAGAGTGGAATGCGCGTGCGGATGTAGAGGCTGGTCTCCGGGTCGTCGGTCACATCCTCGAATTCGTCCATCGGACCGATGATCGAGACATCCTCCAATTTCCAGCGGATACCATGGCAAAGCTCATCGCCTGCCACTACGCCCGGAAAACCGCCAAGATCCACCATCCGCCCACGGAATCGGCACGGCGCTCCGAAAGCCCCGGCAGACCCAAGCGGCAGGTCGGCCGGCTGACCGGCAGCACCAAGTTTCAGGAGGCCGTAAAAGACGAACAGGTCTCCGGCCTGTGCGGAGGGATGTGTCACGATCCCACCTCGAACGGCTCAAGGCCCGCAAGGCGCATCGTGTGTTTCTCCGGGGCCGGGTCGCGCGGCTTCACACCTTCAACGGCCTTCGCAATGGCCTCGATATGCTCCGGCGTCGTGCCACAGCAGCCGCCGAGAATGTTCACAAGGCCATCCTGTGCCCAGCCGCCCACCGCGCCGGAGGTCTGTTCCGGCTGCTCGTCATACTGGCCCATCTCGTTCGGTAGGCCCGCATTCGGATAGGCCGCGACCAGCGTATCGGCGACACGCGACAGGGCCGCGATGTGCGGGCGCATCAGGTCTGCGCCAAGGGCGCAGTTGAAGCCAATCGCAAATGGTTTTGCGTGACGTACCGAGTTCCAGAACGCCTCCACCGTCTGACCGGACAATGTGCGGCCGGAGCGGTCAGTGATCGTGCCTGAAATCCAGATCGGCAACTTCTCCAGCCCTTCGGCTTCGAGGTCCATGATCGCCTTGATGCACGCCTTGCAGTTCAGCGTGTCGGTGATCGTCTCGATCAGGTAGAGGTCCACACCGCCCTCGTTCAGGGCCTGGATCTGCTGGCGGTAGGCTTCATACACTTCATCGAATGTTACCGAGCGCGCGCCCGGATCGTTCACATCCGAAGACATGGACAGCATCTTGTTCAGCGGCCCGATGGAGCCTGCAAGGAAGCGCGGCTTGTGCGGCTCCTTTGCCGTCCACGCATCCGCCGCCGCACGGCCAAGACGCGCGCCCTCAAGATTGATGTCGCGCACAGAGGCTGCGTCCAGCTTGTAATCGTCCTGCGCGATGACGGTCGCGCTGAATGTGTTCGTTTCGGAGATGTCGGCCCCGGCGGCGTAATACGCATTGTGCAGGTCGGTCACGATGTCCGGCCGGGTGATGCAGAGGATGTCATTGTTCCCCTTCATCTGCCCCGGATACTTCGCCTCGGTAAAGCGATCGCCGCGATAGTCGGCCTCATCCAGGCCGCGCCGCTGGATCATCACGCCCCAGGACCCATCGAGAATGAGGATGCGTTCTTTCGCAGCTGCCTTGAGGGCTGCAATCCGTTCCTGTCGGTTCATTTATAGCTCCATGGATCCATCTTCACGCAGCGGCGCAAAGGGGTTGTGGGCAACTTCCCAGAGATGACCGTCCGGATCGGCGAAATAGCCGGAATAGCCGCCCCAGAAGACCTTTTCGGCCGCCTTTACCAGACGCCCCCCGGCGTCGACAGCGCGGCGGATGGCATCGTCGACGGACGCCTCATCGCGCTGGTTCCAGGCGAGCGTCACAGCCCGGAAGCCGTCACCTTCAGGTGGCACGCCGGCGTCTTCCGCCAGCGGCTCCCGTCCAAACAGGCCAAGGGCAACACCGCCCATGTCGAAGAACACCACCGCTTCCTGGGAAGACGGCGCACGCGTCAGGCCAAGCTTTTCATAAAAGGCTGCGGCGGCTTGCACATCGGAGACGCCGAGGGTGATGAGGGTGATATGGATCGGCGGGGCCATCATGGTTCAGGCCGCCTGCGCCGATTGGGGTTTGAGGCCGAGCAGGCGGCAGGTGGACAGTGCCAGCCCCGCCCGGTTCAGCGTGTAGAAGTGGAAGTTCTTGACGCCCTGATCGGCCAGCTTGCGGCAGAGGTTTGCGGCCACATTTGCCGTGACCAGTTCGCGGGTCTCTTCATCCTCGTCGAGGCCGTCATAAAGGTCCGCCAGCCAGTCCGGTATAGTCGCGCCACAGAGGCCACTGATCCGCTGTAGTCCGCGGAAGTTCGCCTGAAGCATGATACCGGGCACGATAGGCATGGTCACGCCGCCTGCCCGGGCCTTGTCCAGGAAGTTCAGATAGATCTCCGGTTCGAAGAAGAATTGCGTAATCGCCCGGTCGGCGCCAGCATCCTGTTTGGCCTTGAGATAGGCGATCTCCGCCTCCCAGCCCCGGCTTTCAGGGTGCAGTTCCGGATAGCAGGACACTGAAATCTCGAAACATTTTCCAAGCTCCGGCCGGTGCGCCCGCAGGCCCTTCACCAGGTCCACCGCATCGCGGAAGCCGCCAGGATGCACCTCAAATGCCGCGCCCATACCCGCCGGCGGGTCGCCCCGCAGCGCCACGATGTGCTTCACGCCCGCCTGCCAGTAATCCTCCGCAACCGCCAGCACCTCCTCCTTCGTCGCCGACACACAAGTCAGGTGTCCGGCAGGTTTCAGGCTGGTTTCCTGTGCGATGCGCTTGACGGTGTCATGGGTACGCTCACGCGTCGAACCACCAGCGCCGTAGGTGACGGACACAAAGTCTGGCGCCATAGGCTCCAGCCGCTGGACCGTGTCCCAGAGACGGTTCGCCATGGCTTCGCTCTTGGGTGGGAAAAATTCAAAGGAAACATGCGGCGTGTCGGTGCTCATGCGACAGACTCCTGCGCGACTGCGGGCTTTTCGGCCGTCCATATATTGACGGTCAGCCCTTGTTTGTTTTCGGGGGGCGGTGCGAAAGCACGCGGGCCGGACAGTTTCAGACCCGCTGCGGAGGTCCAGCCCTCTATCGTATCCCGCGACAGGCCAAGCCGGTGATGGCCATGATCTGTCCGAAGAAACTCCAGCTCGTGCGGCGCAAAATCAACGACCAGCAAGCGGCCTCCTGGCTGCAGGATGCGAGCTGCCTCGGCGATCACCCGATTGGGCGCATCTACATAGTGAAGCACCTGGTGAATGATCACGAGATCTGCCGTTTCGTTCTCGAAGGGGACAGCGGTCACATCCCCCTGCCGGACCCGGGCAACCGGGACGCCTTCACGCTCCAGATTCGCCCGCGCGACGGTCAGCATGTGATGGCTGAGGTCGATTCCCTCTGCTTCGCCGGCACGCGGAGCAAACAGGGTCAGCATTCTGCCCGTTCCCGTACCGAAATCGACGACGCGCCGAAATGGACCGGGCCCGGCAATATCGAGCAGAGCCTGCTCAATCGCCTCATTGGGATAATGCAGGGATCGGATTGCATCCCAATTGTCAGCCACTGCGGAAAAGTATGCCTGCGCCGACGCGGCTCTGGAGGCACTGACCTCATCAAGCCTTTCAGCATCGCGAATCAATTCCGGGACATTCTCTCCCAGCTGTTCGAACAGCGTATCCAGAAATACCCGCCCATCTCCCCGGCTCGCTGCACGATAAAAGACGAATGACCCTTCCGGCAGCCGCTCCACCAGACCTGCTCCGGTGAGTGATTTCAAATGGTGGGACAAGCGGGGCTGACTGAGAGACAGAATCTGAACGATCTCCCCCACAGAAAGGTCACGTTCACGCAAAAGCGCCAGAATACGCAGGCGTGTCGGCTCTCCGGCCGCACGCAAACGCTCAAGGGTAAGGTCAAACCGCTCACTCATCCGGATCGTATAAACATTCTTTTATATGTTTTGCAAGGAACTGAGAGGCTGTTGCAGCATTGTCGCATGTAATTGAAATTACACATGCATGCATTGCACCCCACAGGATGAAAGACCATTTACCGGAGCAAGAAACGGGAAATCGCGATTATGGACTTTCGAATTGCGGCCACTGCCATGGCCATCACGCTCGGTGCATGCGCCTCCACACCGCCGAATTCGGCAGACCCTGGCTCAATAGCTGACCCCTATGAAGGCTTTAACCGCCAGATGTTTGCCTTCAACAATGGCGTAGACAAATACGCGATCGCCCCGGCCGCAACAGTCTACAAGACTGTGACCCCCGAGTTCGCACGCGATCGTGTCGGCGATTTCCTCCGCAACCTTCGTTCGCCCGTGATCTTTGTGAATGACGTGCTACAGGCAGAACCTTCCCGTGCAGCTGATACGTTTGTCCGGTTCACAATTAACACGACTGTTGGGCTCGCTGGCTTGTGGGATGCAGCGGATCATTTCGGAGTGGAGCGGCATTCGGAAGATTTCGGCCAGACCCTGGCGGTCTGGGGGGTCGATAGCGGCCCTTACCTGGTCATGCCGATCATGGGCCCGACTACTCCACGTGACCTGTTTGGCGCGGGCGTGGACCGCGTATTTGACCCTCTCACCTGGACCGAGTTCGACGGTGACCCGGATCTGGATGACAAAATCGCCATGGGCCGGGGCATTCTGACCGGCCTGAACACGCGCGTCGTACTGGACGATCAGATCCAGCAACTGAACGCACAACCGGAACCTTATGTGGCCCTCCGCCGTATCTATTCATCTCAGCGTCAGGCTGAGATCCGTAATGGTCGTCCGGAAGATGAGTCAGAACTGTACGAAGATCTCCCAGATTTTGACGAATTTGAAGAATAGCCACCAAGACCAGACTGAAGCAGGAGCCCCTCGTGAAACGCCTTGTGACACCCGCAATTGCCCTTGCTGCGCTTGCCGCGCTGGCATCGCCGGCTTACGCGGACGCAAAGACGGAAGCCTATGTTCAGAAGAATGCCAGCGAAGTGCTCGCTTCGCTCAACGACCCGTCGTTGAATGCTGATGAACGTACCGCAAAATTCAATGCCTACATGGACGAATTCACGGACATGAAGGCCGTCGCCAACTTTGCCATCGGCAAATATGCGCGCCGCTTTACAGACGCAGAACTCGCCAAATACCAGCAGGTCTTCCGGGATTACGCTCTGGCTGTTTATGAGCACGAACTGGACGCCTATCGTGGTGAAGCCGTGGTCGTGAAAGACTCTGTCGACAGATCCCCAACCGACTCGATCGTGAACACGGTCATCCGCCGGCAGGACGGCAAGGACATGGATGTCCGCTGGCGCGTTCTGTCCCGGGATGGCCAATATCAAGTCGTGGACGTCGCGCTGAACCTCGACGGCAACCTGATCTGGCTCGGCATCGAACAGCGCGCGCAGTTTATCGCGCTATTGGATCGCACAAACGGCTCAGCCCAGGCGCTGATCGAAAAGATCGAAGGCATGACGAAGAAGCTTACTGACGAAAAACGCGCCTGATTCCAGGCATGTCTGTATTTGACAAAGGGCCCGCTTCCCAAGGGAGCGGGCCTTTCTTTTACCTGCACGTGTAATAACTGCGTCGAAGCATCGCGTCCGAGCGGCATGCGTATGCGCCCGACTCTTCTACAATCTCACTGAGACCAGACGATCCGCTAAGAACGCCCCCATGACCGGCAGCCTGCACGATGTTATGGTTAGCACGCCTCTATAGATTGGTGTGGCTTTGCTTTACAGTACCGGGCGTGAGCGGATGGCCACGTGAGATTGGTGGGTGAGAATATGATGGCACGGACACTTCCGTTCAGGAGCTTCTGGATAGCCCCCGTTAGCGCGGTGGGGCTCCTGTCGCTGATCAGCTGCGCTTCCACGACCACCCCCACATCCGGTGAGTTGCCGGCATGGACCAGACTGAGCGACTGCTTTGAGCGAAGCATCAGTGTCCCTGTTACAGGTGCTGAAAAAATGGCTCGGACCTGTGCAGGAGACTCTGCAGCTGCAGATCCGGCACGTAGCGGCATCGACCGGGCCAATGCCTTTTTCAATGCGGCCAGCGCCTATAACGTCTTGGCCACGAAGAGCACGCCCTCTTCATTGTGCCCAACATCTGGCACTTGCAGCCAGATTGCCCTTAACCTGCTGGATCAATCTCTCGCGTCCCAACAAGACAGCCAGATCAACCTGACAGGTAGCGTTGATCAAATCACGACAAACAAGCGCTTTATCCTGCGCCGGACGCTGGAACGCAGCCGCGCCTTGCGAGGGGTGGCTAACAGCACGATTGCAGATGCAAGCTGTGGCACACGGACAACCTGCCTGAGTGACGCGGCAAACTTGTTGTCGGCCGTCGAAATCGACATCCCCCCGGCATCTGAAGATGCTGCAGGTGCCCAGCTTGGGTGTGACGTGCTGGATACACGATGGAGGGTAAACAGCGACCTCGGCCGGGAACGTGAGTATCTTTATGTCGAAGACCTGCGCCGAATTGTCAGCGCCTGCCCGGCATATGCTGCTGCCGCAACCGATCGCCTCGCTGAAATAGCGTTCGACCGGGCCGAGAGGGTTCGGGAAGCGTTGGCGAAAGACAATCCCGCTCCCTCGGTTGAAGCATCTCTCGGCGCCATTACAGATTATCGCGATGCCCTTGGCAAAGGCCGGTTCAAACTTCCTGCCTATCGCGGCATGGGGGCGGTCTATACTGCGCTTGCAAAACGGGAGCCAGCAGGCGCGCCCACGTATCTTGAGAGTGCCGTCGAGGCTTATAGCAGTGCGGCAAACTTCGAAGCCTCCTCGGCGCCCGCTGACGTTCAGGCGATGGATCTGGAACATCTCGGCACCAGTCTGATGGCCTTGGCCCGCGTATCTGGCGCCCCTGGATCGCCCAAACGCATTGCCTTGGTCGAGCAAGCTGCCAGCACGTTCCAGAAATCGGTAAATCTGGCCCCCACGCCGGCTCGCTACGCACTATTGGGCGAAGCCTACGGCGATACGGGCCAGTGCCAGCCGGCCATCTCCGCCTATAAGTCAGCTGTTGCTGGCCTCAACGGCTCGGAAAAAATCTCCGCAATCCTGGCCTTGTCGGGCGTCTACGACTCCTGCGGTCAGGAAGAACTTGCCCTGCAGACGCTGAAGCAAGCCAATGCAGCTGGTGATATCTCTGCCGCGGTGCGCTTCGAGATTGGCCGCAAGGAATTCAACAAAGGGAACTTCAGCGCTGCCCTGACCGCTTTGCTTGCCGCGGAAGCCGGCCTGAACGGGGCCGACGCCGCGGAGGCGAACTACATGATGAGCGTCGCTGAAACGATCACCCGGCCTTCCGAATGGCAGAAACGCGCGCTGGCGCATGCCGAACGGGCCGTTTCACTGAATGCCCGCGCCTGGCCCTACAACCGGCAGGCCTGCCTCGCGACGATACTCCGCGGGGACACAAGCGTGAAGCAAGGCACCAGCCTCGCGCGGTGCCCGGATACTGGTACACCTGAAGCCTACTTGCTGCGCGGAATGTATTTCCTGAAACAGGCACAATCGATGGACGTCAGCGCATATGACCTTGCCTCGCAAACCCGTTGGCGTGGCATCCTGCGAGCTGCGGAATCGGCTTTCGCACAAGGGCAGGAAATCCTGACGAACGATCCTGATGCCAAACGCACACCCTATTTTGATGATCTGCAGGCCGAGATCGACCTCTCCACCCGGCTCGAGCAGGGCCTGACGGTCATCCAGCGCTGCAATCGCGAAATCACGCTTGGGCCACAGGACCCGGCCTGGAATGATCTGAACGCCTTCTTCGGTCACTATGGAGTCCTGAAATGCTCCTGATGACCCTGAACATTGAAAACGAGGAAAACCGGACATGACGGTACCAACAGTACAATCTCCGGATAATTCGGACATGCAAGTCTTCCAGTCCGTGCCGACCCATGACGACATGAGGGCGTTGTCCCATCAGGTGAGGGAGGCCAAGCGCGGACAGGCCCGGCTGCTGATCATGGTCATTTTCCTCGCCGGAGTTTTAGCTGCAGCCGCAATCGCATTATTCATGATGTTCACCAGCACGAACACGCAACTTGCTGAAGCAGACCAGAAACTGACCGCACAGGCCGAGCAGGTCAAAAAACTGGAAGCCGAAATTTCGAAGCGCGATGAGGTGATCACAAAGCAGCAGGAAACAATCGAGAGCTATGCCGGATTCCAGAGCATTGTCCGCCTGCAGCAACAATCAAAGGCACTCGAGAAGGAAATCGCAGCCCTGCTCGCCCAACCCAGCCGGGTGAATGCGCCCAAGCGCCTGAGGGAACTGCCCGAAGATGTCGAGTGGCTGGATGATGTCATCACCCGACTGACTGAGCGGCGCGACGCGCTGATGGAATTGAAGTCTGATGTCGAAGCCTGGCCACCCGTACCGGCACCAGTGCGGCCTGATTGAGCCTCTTATTTTCCAACATCGTCCTTGAACCAGGAGTACACGCCAATGAGCGAAGAAGCAGACAACTCTCAAGCCCTTTTCGCTCCGATAACGGCCCCGAAGAAGCCGGGCTTCAGCATGCAGGAGCTCGTCACGGAATTTCCGGACCACCCGAACGATTGGAGTATCCCGGAAGCCTTTCTGTGCCTGATCCTGTCATCCGCGTTTGCTGATGGCCGGATTGCCGAACAGGAACAGGATGAGATCCGCGCCCTGTCCCGGCGTTCGCGTACGCTGAAAAATCTGGACCAGAACGAACTCGCCCAGGTGAACCGTATCGTCCTGAAACGCCGCTCAGACCGACCAGACTGGCTGGAAGAAGCCTGTGAAGCCCTGCCCAAGGACATGCACCTTGCCGTGTTCGCGCACTGCCTGGATATCGCCTTGGCAGATGGCGTTCTCGTCTCCGCCGAAGCAGAATTCCTGGAAAAACTAATCGGCCTGTTAAACATTTCCGAGGAAGAAGCCAAACTGATCACCAAGGTGATTTCGTTGAAAAACCGCTTCTGACCGTGAGGCGAAACCCGGGAGCCAAGCAGTTATGTGGCTTGAACGATTGGGCCTGAACGCGCCATTCGTGGCGTGCATGGTTTTGTGCGCAACAAGCTGCACCAACCCACCGACAGCTGCCCCCCCAATTGAAGAAGGTTTCCAGCAAGAGCCGGCCTCCCCCATACCGCCGACGCCGCATGGGGCAGAGATTGAACCCGTCAGCGACGCAAGTATTCTCATTAACGCAATCCAACGTCTGTCCGAACACGGAATTGATACGAGCGCCTACGACCTGGCAGGGATCGAAGCACTCGCCAGCACACCGGAAGCTCAAAAGGACGCCATTGCTAAAGCATGGCAGCTTGCTGCGACCCATCTTGCACACGGCTATCTCGATCAGGAAACACTTGCGCCACGCACTGAACCTGGCATCGCCGAGATCAATATGTACGCCGCTCTCATGCAGGGGGGCAACGCCGAGACATTAGCGGCTGCCCTCAGCATGCTCGCCCCTCAACACCCGACCTACCTGGCCCTTCGCCGGGAGCTCACCCGTCAGCGTGTTGCAATCGCAGAAGAGACAGACCCGGCAGCGATTGCCCGGCACGCGGCCTGGATCGACCAGTTGCGCGTGAACCTGGAGCGTTGGCGCTGGTTGCCGCACAATCTGGGCGAGCGTTCCGTATTGGCAAATATTGCCGGTTTCGATGTCACGACATTTGAAGAAGAGACACCGACATCACGCTATGCCGCCATCTTTGGAAAGACGCAGCGTCAGACACCAATCTTCTCGGACAAGATCGAATACATTATCTTTAATCCGTGGTGGGAGGTGCCTGACAGCATCGCCCGCCAGGACAAGCTGCCCCAATTCCGAAGAGATCCCGGGTCAATTGCGCGCTTCGGTTATCAGGTGCTCGACAGGCAAGGCAATGTTCTTGACCCGGCGATGATCGACTGGAACTCCGTGTCGTCAGCCTCTTTCCCTTACAGGATACGCCAGGCACCCGGACCCCAGAATGCACTGGGGCAGGTCAAAATCATGTTCCCCAATCCGCATAATGTCTATCTTCATGACACAAACGACCGGAGCCTGTTTGACGCTGAACAACGCACATTCTCTTCCGGCTGTGTTCGTGTGCAAAACCCGTTGGATCTGGCAGCGTGGATTCTTGAAGACACTCCCGGCTGGGACAGAGCAAGTATCGACACAGTCGTCTCATCAGGGAAAGAAACCCGGGTTGATCTGCCACAACCTGTTCCGGTCTATGTTGTCTACATGACAGCAGTCAGCGACTCCTGCGGCGCGGTCACATACCTGCAGGACATCTACACACGAGACAAAGCCATACTTGATGCTCTGCAACCATCACTTAGTGAGTGATGCCGCCTACTTAATCATGGCTTCAGCAATCTCTGGCCGATCCTCTGCACTTTTAAGATAGCGCGGCTCTGGCCGCAGAAGGGTCGCCTGCTCATAGGCATATCCGTATGCCAGGATGGCCGCATCATCACCGGCAGACCCGATAAAGGAAACGCCAATTGGGATGCCATGCACATCCCCCATCGGAACAGTGAGGTGTGGATACCCCGCCTGTGCAGCCATCCACCCGGCTCCAGCCCACTCCGGCCAGACATCACCATTGACCGGATCAATTCTGGGTGCGACCGGCCCTGAAGGAGAGACGAGGACGTTGACATCATATTCAGCGAGCAACCGGTCAATCCCCTGCTCCCGCGTGGAGAAACGCACGGCGGCCTTGGCCCCCAGATAAGCTGGATCGGTCAGCGGGCCGCGCGCTTCGGAATCCACGAATAGGCTCTGCCCGAAGAGGGCGAGTTCTTCACCGGCATGCGCCTCGTTGAAAGCGATCAGCTCCCGGAGTGACTTCGTCGTAACCGTATCTGGGGTCGTCGCGAGATAGGCGTTCAGACTGTCCTTGAATTCGAACTCCAACAGCGGAAGCGTGCTTTGCCGGTAGTTCTCCGCAGCCGGCTCAAAACTGTCGATATCGACCAGAGTTGCCCCTTGTGCCTCCATCACGGCGAGCGCTGCCGCAAAGTGTTCCCGGATATTCGGGTTGGAGCCTTCTGCAAAACGCAGAACGCCGATACGCATGCCTTTCAAGGCATCAGGCGACAGGCCGAGCGTGTAGTCCTGCTCACCCGGATCCATTGCATTAAGCATGAGAGCCGCCCCGCGGACCGTGCGTGTCATCGGCCCGGCCGTATCCTGCGACGGAGAGATTGGCACGATACCCTGCTGTGAGATCAGACCGACAGTTGGCTTGAACCCGACAATCCCGTTCACGTTGGATGGACAGATAATGGACCCATTGGTTTCCGTTCCCACAGCCCCAGCCGTGAGCGAAGCAGCAACTGCAGCGCCAGCCCCCGAACTCGACCCACACGGACTACGGTCCAGCATGTGCGGATTACGAACCTGTCCGCCAACGGATGACCAACCACTTATGGAGTCATTATCGCGAAAGTTGGCCCATTGGCTGAGATTTGTTTTTCCGAGAATGATGGCGCCTTGCGCCCGCAAGCCAGCGACCAGAGGGCTGTCACGGCCCGTGATGTTATCTTTCAGCGCCAGAGAGCCCGCCGTTGTCGGCATAGGGTCGAGACTTTCGATATTGTCCTTCAGGAGGATCGGCACCCCATCCAGCGCCCCCAGGGTGCTACCATTCGCGCGCCTCTGATCACTGGCGCGGGCCAGCGGCAAGGCGTTCGGATTGAGGGAAATAATGCTTTGCAGTCGAGGCCCATCCCGATCGATTTTCGCAATCCGGTCAAGATAAGCCTGCGTCAACATCTCGGACGTAATTGCACCTGCAGCTAGATCATCGACGATCTCAGGCAGGGATTTTTTAATAACACCCTCAGCTTCATAGGACGCTGGCACGGTCGCTTCCTCCTGAACGGCAGGCCCTGGCGGACCGCCACATCCTGCGATGAGCAGAACCGTCAGCGAAGCTGTCACAAGAGCTCTCATGCCCGACCCCTTATCTCGTATAGGCTGAACCTAGCCGACAGGCCGCAGAGGACAAGGGCGTTGATGCGGATCTATCCCGTAATAATGCCCAGACGCTTGCGAAGCATACGCCCGAGATTGTTCATCCAGGCCGGGCGAGCAGCAACATCGATCTTCCAGGAAAGAACCTTGCGCGCCGCAGCATCAGGCAACAGGCCGATCAGGATCCACCAGGCGTTCCGGGGCAGCGCCTTGCCGCCGAACTGCTCGCGGTTTGCCGCCCGGAGTTTTCCAAGCAAATTCTTGCGCGTGTCTTCTTTCACGGGATGCAATTCCGGTTCGAACATCAGAGAGACAAGACGCTCCTGAAGGTGCCCTGCGTCGCGTTCCCCCAGATCATTGGCCGTGGGCAGGCCCTGCTGGGCGGAATGCTCGCGAATGCACTCAAAACATGCCTGCTGGTGCCCGATACGCCAGCGCGCGCGTTTGGCGTAAGCCTTTGCGAACTGGGAATGCTGGGCCCCGTGAAGGCGGTAGGCGGAAATCGGCTGATCGAAGCCCTTGGCCGTGACATGCAGCGGCACGGTTGCGGACAGGTAGCCATCGCCGCCCTGCCGGAACATCTCCGAATCCATCGGCATGACCTGTTCCAAAGCGGTGCGCGTATAGACGAGACCGGATGTAATTGTGCCGGAATAATGCCCCGTCTCTCGCAGCTGCGCGGCCACATCCCCATTGGCCAGAGGCACCTGCGGCGGCGGAAACAGGCCGCCCAGCGCACCCTGCTCGTCGGCATAGTTCATCCGGTAGAGATACATGCCGATATCGGGATCATAATTGGAAAGAATGGTCTTGCCCGCGCCGGGCAACAGGAAGTCATCAGCATCTAGGAACATGACCAGATCACCCGTGGTACGGGCATATCCTGCGTTAAACCCGCCGCCATGCCCCTGGTTCACTTCCTGAAGAACCGGGATGATGCGATCACCATAGGACCGGATAATGTCGCGCGAATTGTCCTTCGAACAATCGTCTACAACCACGAGCTCGATTTCGACATCCTGGGACAGGACGCTTTCGATCGCCGTGGCGACAAAGCCGGCATAATTATAGTTCGTGATCACGACCGAAAGTTTCGGCGAGATATTTGTCGTCGTCATATCGGGCTCCCTGACGTCCCGTCCTTACGCAAGATTCGCACCGAATTGCGTAAAGAGAGGCGTCAGAGACCGAAAGTTCTCGCTTATCGGGCGAATTTCTTGAACTTCAGGCGCTTCGGATTGACCGCATCCTCGCCCAGGCGGCGCTTCTTGTCTTCCAGGTAGGAGGAGAAATCGCCCTCGAACCATTCGACGTGGCTGTCGCCCTCGAAAGCGAGGATGTGCGTGGCCATGCGGTCGAGGAACCAGCGGTCGTGCGAGATGATGACGGCGCAGCCCGGGAAGTTGTCGAGACCTTCCTCCAGCGCCTGCAGCGTTTCCACGTCGAGGTCGTTGGTCGGTTCGTCGAGCAGCAGAAGGTTGTGGCTGCCGCGCAGCATCTTGGCGAGGTGGACGCGGTTACGCTCACCGCCGGACAGGATGCCGACCTTCTTCTGCTGGTCGGTGCCCTTGAAGTTGAAGGCGCCGACATAGGCACGCGACATGACCTGCACGCCGCCGAGGTCGATCACATCCGTGCCGCCGGAGATTTCCTCCCAGACGTTCTTGTTCGGGTCGAGCTTGTCGCGGCTCTGGTCAACATAGCCGATCTTGACCGTTTCACCGACGCGGAGCGTGCCTGAATCCGGTTTCTCCTGGCCAAGGATCATCTTGAACAGGGTCGACTTACCGGCACCGTTCGGGCCAATAACGCCAACAATGCCGCCGGGCGGTAGCTTGAAGCTGAGGTCTTCGATCAGCACGTTCTCGCCGAACGCCTTGTTGAGGCCTTCCGCTTCCAGAACGACACCACCGAGACGTGGGCCAGGTGGGATACGGATCTGCGCGGTCATGACCTGCTCGCGCTCTGCCTTGGCGGCCATTTCTTCGTAGGCATTGATACGTGCCTTGGATTTCGCCTGACGTGCCTTCTGGCCCGCACGGACCCATTCGAGTTCCTTCGCCAGAGTGCGCTTGCGGCCGGATTCTTCGCGGGCCTCCTGCTCCATGCGTTTCGCCTTCTGCTCGACCCAGGACGAGTAATTGCCCTGGAAGGGCACACCGCGGCCGCGGTCGAGTTCGAGGATCCAGCTGGTGATGTCGTCCAGGAAGTAACGGTCGTGGGTGACGAGGATGACACAGCCTGGGAAGTTGATCAGGTAGTTCTGAAGCCAAGCGACGGTTTCGGCGTCGAGGTGGTTGGTCGGTTCGTCCATCAGGATCATGTCGGGCTTCGACAGGAGCAGCTGACAGATCGCGACTCGACGGATCTCACCGCCAGACAGCTTGGTGACGTCCGCGTCGTTCTCCGGGCAGCGCAGGGCGTTCATCGCCATCTCGATCTTGGAATCGATGTCCCAAGCATCGGCAGCGTCGATTTGCTCCTGAAGGGAAGTCATCTCCTCCATCAGCTCGTCACTGTACTCTTCCCCAAGCCGGCCCGAGATCTCGTTGAATTTGTCGAGCATCTGCTTTTCAGGACACTGGGCGGCGATGTTGTCGAAGACATTCTTGTCCGGGTCCAGCTTCGGCTCCTGCGGCAGGTAGCCCACCTTCACGCCCTCGGCAGCCCAAGCCTCGCCGTTAAACTCCTTGTCCTGCCCGGCCATGATCCGCAACAGTGTGGACTTACCCGAACCGTTGACACCGACCACACCGATCTTCGCATCCGGCAGGAAGTTCAGGTGGATGTTTTCAAACACCTTCTTGCCACCGGGATAGACCTTGGTAAGGCCCTGCATGTGGTAAACGTATTGAGGTCCGGCCATGGCGGGAGAATCCTGTATGGGGAGAGATCTATCGCCGCTGAGTGACGCACTCGCCCCATAAAATCAAGCGCGCAGGTGCCTGCGATCCATCAAACCAACACTGGTCCACACCGGCAGATTGTGAAGGGCAACCGCCGCAGCTGCCTTGAGATCAGCTTGCCCAACGGGCCGTGCGATTTTGCTCTTCAATACTCATCGCACACTCAAGCCGTCGAAGCTCAGCTGCGGCCTCAGGATTACCGAGACGCTCAGCTTGCCGGAACCAGCGCCAGGCTTTCACCAGATCCTGCGGGCAGCCATGGCCACCTGCATGGGAAATGCCGAGATTGAAGGCGCAGCGGCTGTTTCCGAGGGCAGCCCCGCGGCTCCACCAGCTACGCGCAGCCGCAGGGTCCGCATGCCCTCCCCGCCCAGACATCAGCATGAGGCCAAGATACGTGATCGCATCCGCCTCATCCTGCTGTGCAGCGCGCAGGAACAGAAAACGGGCCCGGCGTTCATTCTTCGGACCACCAAGCCCGTGAAAGCACATGAAACCCATATTAAACAGGCCAGTAGGAAGCCCGGCACTGGCCGCCTGATCGTAATATGCTCGCGCAGCGACCAGATCCTGACGCACACCTCGACCGGCATGGAGCATGGCACCGTAATTGTTGGCAGCAGCAATATGACCGGCGTCAGCAGCGCGGCGCATGAGATCAGCACCACGAAGGAGTGCGTTGCCGCCCCGGCCCGAGGCGACGAGGGTAATTGCTTCCTGAAACAAGCCCACCCCATTCATCATGAGCCTCACTTTATTGTGAGGTCATGACTTGGCTAGGGGGGGAACGCAGTCTGTGTAGAAAAATATGCACGCCGCCATTTTGGCGTGCACGAACAGATGACAATTGCCCGGCCCAACGGTTAGTTTCCCGGCCATGAAACGTACAGTTTATACCCTGTTTACCGTCCTAGCGGCCACCCTGCTGCCCTCCTCCCAAGCCCATGCTCAAATACTGCAAAATAATTTGGAGACCGGAATTTTGACTGACGCGCCAGACGCCCTGCCGCTCGAACGCCTTTACGCCTCGCCTTCCTTGTCCGGACCGGTCGCCCGGATGGTCAAATACTCTCCTGACGGAATGCGCGTGACCTTCCTCAAATCGCGGCTTGACGAGCAAAACAGGTTCGATCTTTGGCAATATGACGTGGCGACAGGACAGCAGAGCATGCTGGTCGACTCCCGGCTGCTGGAACCTGGGAATGTCGAACTGTCGGAAGAGGAAAAGGCGCTACGTGAGCGCAAGCGTATCGCGGGTTCCGCCGGCATCGTGGACTACAGCTGGGGCACTGCCGACACGATCCTTGTGCCACTTGGCGGTGACCTGCATCTCATTACACTGACCAATAACGGCCCTGTCGCGGCACAGCTGACGAACACGGATGCGTTCGAATACGACGCCCGCATTTCTCCGAGCGGCACCTATGTCAGCTTCGTGCGCAACGGCGCGGTATATGCCATTGATATATCAAACGGGACGGAAACCCGCCTAACCCCGGAAGCCGATCTTGCTCGCGGCATCAGCTATGGCGTCTCGGAATTCGTCGCGCAGGAAGAAATGAGCCGCTACACGGGTTATTGGTGGAGCCCGGATGAGCGCTATGTCGCCTTTACCGAAGTCAACGAAAGCAAGGTGGATATAATCCCCCGCTTCGACATTCAGGCCGACACGGTCACTGTCGTCGAACAACGCTATCCTCGCGCTGGCCGCCCGAATGCCTCGGTCGCTCTTTATGTGAATGACCTGAAAAACGGACGCACTGATCGCATCTACGAGACAGGCCCCGACACCTATCTCGCCCGTGTGAACTGGACGAGTAACAGCCTGTGGTTCCAGACGGTAAACCGCGACCAGACCGAGATCCGTTATAACCGCTCAGACTCCCTGCCCTGGCGCACCTGGTCCCCATACACCGAGCACAACGACACATGGGTAAACCTGTCCACGGACTTTCGTGAGCTGTCAGACGGCCGCCTTCTTCTGACAACGGAGGAAGGCGGCATGCGGCATGCGGTCAGCATTCCGTCCGCCGGGCATGGAGACGTAACCGTTATGACGCCAGAAGACCAGGTACTCGACTCGATTGAAGCCATCTCCCCGGATGGAAGCACCCTCTACTATTCCGGCTATGCCGATACGGTGCTTGAGCGCCACCTTTATAGTGTCCCGATTGACGCTCCTGCGAATACCCACCCCATACGCATCACGGAAGCAGGCAAGTTCTGGGACGTTACCATCAGTCCGAATGGACAGAGCTTTGTCGGCACATCCTCCTGCCCCGGACAGCCACCCCAGACAGGCCTCTACAATATCGACGGTTCCCTGATCGGCTGGATCGAGGAGAATGCGCTGAATAGCCAGCATCCCTATGCCCCCTACGCCAAGGGCCATGTCGTCCCTGAGTTCGGCACCCTGAAAGCGGAAGATGGCCAGGATCTCCATTACTCCATCCTGAAGCCGCCCCACTTCGATGCCTCACGAAAATATCCTGTGATAATAGAGGTCTACGGCGGCCCCCATGCCCAGATGGTGAAACGCGCCTGGGGCAGCCTGTCTGACCAGTTCCTTGCCCGCCAGGGCTACATCGTCTTCCGTCTGGACAATCGCGGCAGCGACAATCGCGGCCGGAAGTTCGAAGATGTCATCTATCGCCGCACGGGTGGGCCGGAAGTTCACGACCAGTTGGCTGGCGTCGACTGGCTCAAGACCCAGCCCTATGTCGATGGCGAACACATCGCGATCCAGGGCTGGTCCTATGGCGGCTACATGACGCTGATGACCGTTCTTCAAGCTCCCGAAGGCACATTCGCAGCCGCAGCAGCCGGCGCGCCGGTCACCGACTGGCGTCTATACGATACATTCTACACGGAGCGTTATATGGATACGCCGGAAGACAATTCGGACGGCTATGAAGCATCCAGCGTGTTTCCCTACACAGGCAACCTCACCACACCGCTGCTCCTGATGCATGGTATGGCCGACGACAATGTCACCTTCGACAACACGACCCGCCTGATGGCTACGTTGCAGGAACAAGGCAAGAAATTCGAACTGATGACCTATCCCGGCCAGCGGCATGGCATACGTGGGGAAGCACTGCAGACTCATTTGATGACGACACGAATGGACTTCCTTGACCGCCACCTGAAAACACCTGCCAGCACCACTTTCGCAGAATAGGACAGCCCATGTTTGAATTTCTCGACAAGGTTCCACTGAACCTCGCCATCATCGGCTGCCTGACACTCGGGCTCGCCCCCTTCCTCCCAGAACCACACATCTGGGAAAAACTGAAAATGCTGGCAGGCGGCACATTGCAGAAGCCCGTAGACATCTTCGACCTGTGCCTACACGCCCTGCCCTGGCTTCTACTCCTGGCGAAGCTTGCCCGAATGGCTACGGTGAAATGAGATGAAACCATGGACCATTCTTTCATCCAGACAGGTGATGCGGGACCGCTTCATGGGCCTTCGCACAGACCGGTGCATCCGTGAGGACGGCCACATTGTTGAAGCCTACCACGTGACAGAACTGACTGACTGGGTGACCGTAATTCCGCTCACGGATGCGGGAAATGTCATACTGGTCAGGGAGTACAGGCATGCCGCAGGTGTCTTCACACTCGGCTTGCCGGGTGGCGTGTCGGATCCTGGCGAATTGGACTGGCCTGCGGTCGGTGCCCGTGAGCTGCGTGAAGAGACGGGATACACGCCGCGCGAAATGCACCATGTCGGCACGTGCTATCCAAACCCGGCAACCCAGAACAACCGGCTTCACTATTATCTCGCTCTGGGCTGCACCCTGACTGCACCTCAGGACCTCGACCCGAACGAAGAGATTGAGGTCCTTGAAATGCCGTATACCGAATTTCTGGACTATGGCGCCCTGGAGGTGCAGCATGCGCTGCACGCTGCGGCCCTGTTCTACGCTGAGCGCCATTTCATGCGTCATCCGGAACTGCGACCGAGCAGCAAGCCATAGAGAGGACACGCCATGCCAGCCTTCCAGCCAACTGCCGACCAGTTCCGTGCTTTCCGGGATGATCCGTTCGACGGCCCTATCGCCCAGGTGAACATTCTCAAGTTCCGCGTCAAAGCGGAATACCAACCTGAAGACCCGGAACATGGCGCGGATGAACCGGGCAGCATGGCTTACCAGCGCTATGCGGACGCTTTCGGTGTGGCCGCAGCGGAGGTCGGCGGGAAGTGCCTGCTGATGGGGGCGGTCGAGCGCTATTTCATCGGCAATGGCGATTGGGATGCTGTCATGGTGATGTTCTTTCCAAACCGGCAAGCCTTCATCGCCACGCTCAATCATCCGGACTACAAAGCCATGAGCCGTCATCGGGATGCCGGCCTGCTTTGCCAGGAATTGCTGACCACACGTCCAGTCCGTGCCGAGGGCATTCTCGGAAAGTAGAGCGCGGTCTATCCCGGCTTCCCGATATGAAAGGTTGCCTCAGCACCGGGCAGCCCCCTTGTCGCGCCTTGTACTCAGTTGCTCTCAAGGCATGAAGTGAGGCGAAAAAGGCCCTCACAGAACCCACAATTCGCCTGAGACGTGCAATCTTGTGGCTTCATTAACACGGCGGTGGGATTCTCATGGTTAAACAAGGGACAGTTCGGTGACACTCCCATCTCCTCTGGTATAGTGATGACACGGTGTGGGGCCGGGTAGATTACATGAAGCGCCTTAGTATTATTCTGTTTTTTCTGCTGATCGCAGCAGGCGTGTGGGGGTGGTTAAAATACACCGCCCCGGCAAAGCCGCTTGCTTTGGCTGAACCCCTCAGAATTAACCAGGGTCTCGTGCTTGGCGGCATCGACGCAAGCAATTCCGATATTCAGGTCTACAATGGCATTCCCTATGCCACAGCCCGGCGCTGGGCGGCGCCGACGGCCCCGACGCAATGGGGCGCCATGCCCCGTGATGTGCGCACTTTCGGCCCGGAATGCCTGCAATCCCGAAAAGGGATGAGCGGCTTTGTCGACCGGATCTTCGAAGGGGCTGGCATGCCCTCGTGGAAGCGTTTCGCCGCCAAGAAATACATGGCGGCCATGCCCACACCGGCTGAAGCCGAAGACTGCCTCTTCATCAATGTCCGCACGTCCAATGTGGGTGGTCAGGCGCTTCTGCCCGTTATGGTCTGGATCCATGGCGGCTCGCATCAGGCGGGCGCCGGATCGACAGAGATCTACCAGGCCAATGCGCTGGTCGAGAATGGCGTCGTGCTGGTCACCTTCAATTACCGGCTCGGCCCGTTCGGATACCTTGCCCACCCGGCTCTCACCGAAGAAGCCGGCACATCCGGCAATTATGGCCTGCTGGATCAGGTCGCTGCGCTGCGCTGGGTACGCGACAATATCCGTTCCTTCGGTGGCGATCCCAACAATGTCACCATCTTTGGCGAGAGCGCGGGCGCTCAATCCATCAGTGAGCTGATGGCGACGCCGCTGGCAGATGGCCTGTATCACAAGGCCATCCTGGAAAGCGGCACCAGCAGTTACAATGCAAACTACCTGTCAGACGCGCCCCTGCCTGGATCCCGCAGCGCTGAGTCCGCCGGGGAGGAATTCCTCAGCACGTTTGCCGGAAAGGCCGCCACGGCAGCCGACCTGCGGGCTATTCCGGCCGCCTCCATCATCACTCGAACAGAACAGCGTCCGGATCTGGTCAGCTCTTTCCTTCCCAATGTCGACGGCAAAGTCCTGCCGCACACCATTGGCGCCACCATCCGGTCCGGTGATGCGCCGAAAGTGCCGGTCCTGGCGGGTTACAATGCCGATGAAGGCAGCCTGTTCTATCGCGCCTTCCAGTCACCGACCGTGCTTGCCTACAACATGACCGGCAGTTTCGAGGAACGCGAACAGAAGCTGGCAGAGGTCTTCGGAGAAAACCCGGCCAAGGCGCTGCAGGCCCTTTACGGCATGGACAAGCCGGAAACCTGGGACGCAGGCGCAACCGACATGCTGGGCGACGACATGTTCGGCGTCCACATGCGTTTCCTGGGTAAAGCCAACGCGACGGCGGGCAATCCGACCTGGATGTATTTCTTCACGCGTGCGACGCCTGACCGGTCACAAACAATCGGCGCATATCACGGATCGGAAATCCCCTTCGTCTTCGGCTCCTCCTTCCCGCTTCTGCCCATGTCCGACAAGGACGAGAAACTTGCCGAAGCGATGCAGGCCTACTGGACCAATTTCGCCCGGACGGGAGACCCGAACGGCCCCGGTCTTCCGGATTGGCCAGCCTACGACCCGAACGAGGACGAATGGCAGGTGCTGGACCATGAGATCCTGACCGTCGCTGGTGTTCGCGCCCGCAAGCTCGACATTCTGGAAGAGCACCTGATCGACCGTATCGACGCCGTCACCCGCGCCACCTCCATGGAAGCGCCCTATGAAGCGACACTGATGACGACCGTGCCGAAATCAGGCGACGAGTAGGATCTCGCAAATAGCCGCAAGCCCTTCGCGGTCGATGTCATCGAAAGCATCCGGTTCTGTCGAGTCGACATCCAGCACAGCGGCGAGTTTGCCCTCTCCGTCGAACACCGGCAGCACGATCTCAGAATTGGTCGCAGAATCGCAGGCGATATGACCGGGGAAGGCATGCACGTCCGGCACGATGATCGGCTCTTCCGTCGCCGCGACATGACCGCAAACACCTTTGCCGAACGGAATACGCAGGCAACCAAGTGTGCCCTGGTAAGGCCCGACGACCAGTTCCCGCTCCTTCAGCGGGTCCACCACATAAAAGCCGGTCCAGAAAAAGCGGGGCCGGAAAGCCTGTGCCAGCAGGCAGCTGGCCGTCGCATAGCGGGCCGTAACAGAGGTCTCACCCGCGACAACGCTTTCAATTTCCGCTTTCAGGTCGCGATAGACCGCCGCCTTGTCCATGGTTCGCCTCATATCTGCCTTGGCCGCGCTATATCGGTGTCGCTGACACGCTTCGCAATAGGGCGTTGATGGCTGGTGCGACCTCTGAAATAGTCGTTGCGGGAAGACTGGCGATCTGGTTGCCAGAAGAAGGAGTATCCGGTGGGGTTGAGGTTGAGGACAGGAACTGCCCTTGCGCTCGCCTGCCTGTTCGCCGGATTTGCGCCCATAGGGTGCGCGGCGGCACAGGATAACCCGCATCCGGCCCATGCCGGCCACATCGCCGCGGAATCGCAAACCGATGACACAATCATCAATGACGGTTTCACCGATGATTTTGAATATGACGACGCTTATTATGACGACTGGCGGCCGCAGACGGATCTCGACGCGCTGGACCGCGCGCATGCCGATTATGTGAAACGCAGGGACCTGCAGCTGGAGCGCCCAGAATGGGAAGCCGAAAAGCTGCCGCCGCCCGATCCGCCGCCGCCCTGGCTGAAATGGCTGCATGACCTGTTGAGCGGCCTGTCGCCACTCTTCCTGTTCCTGTTCTACGGCATGATCGCGGCGGTCGTGCTCGGCTTCCTCTATTTCCTGTTTGGCGAAGCCATCCGGGTCCGTTTCGGCAAATCTGGCAAAGGCAAGGTGGATGAGGGCGATGACATCCTGATCGATGTCCGGCCGGATGCCGCCATGGCGCGCGGTCTGCTGGAGGAAGCAGACGCACTGGCAAAGGCCGGCAAGTTTGCCGAAGCTGTGCACCTGCTCCTCTTCCGCTCCATCGAGGACATCCAGACACGCCTCGAAGGCGGCGTTCCGAAGTCGCTCACCGCACGGGAAATCGGCGGCCTGCAGCATCTGCCCGAGCGGGCCAAGCGCGGCCTCGGCCCGATCATCGTCATTGTCGAACGCAGCTTCTTCGGCGGCCGACCCGTGGATGCCGAAGGCTGGCATGAGGCACGCGCCTCCTATGAGGATTTCGCATTCGGAGAGGGCTGGGCATGAGCGGCACGACGCAGGCTTCCGTCTCTCCCTTCGCGATCCGCACGGTTGCGATCCTGATCGCCGTCGCCGTGTTTTCCTTCGGGGCGATCATGGTACTGGCAGGCTGGGCGCCGGAACTGCGCGACCGGGACCGGGCGGGCGATCACCCCTATTCCACATCAGCCATCGGCTACAATGGCTTCGTCCAGCTGCTGGAAGCACAAGGTTATCCGGTTGAGGTCTCCCGGTTCAAAAGCAATCTGGATGGCCATTATGGCCTGATGGTGCTCACCCTGTCCCCGCGCGGCATGCACAAGGCACTGGAAGACTACGACCTTCAGGAAGACACACTGATTGTGCTGCCGAAATGGTCCGGCATGACCGACTGGAGCAATCCGGCCCGGCAGAAAGACACAGACCTCGCCACAGAAGGCTCAATCGAAAGCCTGCTGGAAAGCCTTGGCATCGAGGCCACCGTAACCCGCACGGATGTGCCTGCGCGCGTCTCCACACCTTTCGGCTCCATGGCGCTGAAGCCGGACCTGAAGATGCAGCTGCTGCAATCGGATGAGCTGGACCCGGTCATTGCCACGGGCGATGGCGCCCTTCTCTCGCAAGTGCCTGGCCGTGAAGTCTACATCCTTTCCGATCCGGACATGATCAACACATTCGGCCTGGCCGAGCGGGAGAATGCCCGCTTCGCCATGCTGATGCTGAACTCCATGCGCTATGACGCGGAAGAACCCATCATCTTTGATGCAACGCTTCATGGCTTCACCCGCTCTGAAAACCTGCTTCAGATGATGTTCGACATCCCCTTCCTGGGCGTGACGCTGGTGGCGTTTGCCGCGGCCATCCTGCTTGGCTGGGCCGCGGCTATCCGCTTCGGCCCGCCCGCCCGCGAAACGCGCGCCATTGCCCTTGGCAAGCAGGCACTTGCAGACAATTCCGCCGGTCTTGTCTCCATGGCGCGGCGCGAGACGCGGATGGCGCCGGGCTATCTGTCCCTCATCCGCCGACGCCTTGCCCGCCAGATCGGCGCGCCGCGGAACCTGACCGAAGCCCAGTTGTCCGAACTGTTCGATCGTCTCGGTCCGGAGGAAACCTCCGGCAAAACCTTCTCGCAGATCGAAGCCGGCCTGAAAGCGCCTGCAGCGAGCCGCGAAGACTTGATGCACAAAGCCCGCGACCTCTGGCGCTGGCGCCGCGATATTCTCAGGAGATCCATGAATGACCCCAGTTGACATCCGCGCGCTCGCCGGGCGCATCAGAGGCGAAGTCCGCAAGGCCGTGATCGGCCAGGACACAACCGTCGACCTGCTGCTGACGGCGCTGTTCTCCTCCGGCCACGTCCTGCTCGAAGGACCTCCCGGCACGGCCAAGACGCTGCTGGCGCAATGCTTTGCCCGCTCTATCTCGCTGGACTTTGGCCGTATCCAGTTCACGCCAGACCTGATGCCTGGCGATGTTCTGGGCACGAACCTGTTCAACTTCCAGACCAACCAGTTCACCCTCACCAAGGGGCCGATCTTCACAGACCTGCTGCTGGCCGACGAGATCAACCGGACCCCGCCCAAGACACAGGCCGCCCTGCTGGAAGCGATGCAGGAGCGCAAAGTCACGATTGATGGCGAGTCCTATTCGCTGAACCCGCGCTTCATGGTGATCGCCACGCAGAACCCGATCGAGCAGCAAGGGACCTACCCGCTCCCCGAAGCCCAGTTGGACCGCTTCCTGTTCAAGCACACGCTCGACTATCCCTCCCGCGAGGAGGAGTTCGCCATCGTCGCCCAGCACGGCACGCGCACCGGGATGAAAACGCCGGATGCCTTCGGCGTCGAAGCCGTAATCGCGGCGGACGAACTCGACGCGGCAGTTGCCTCCGTCGCCGCCACGAAGATCCAGGACGACGTGATCGGCTATGTCGTGGACATCGTCCGCGCCACACGCACATCACCGGCACTTGAAACTGGTGCCAGCCCCCGCGCGGCCGCCGCGCTTGCCACCGCCGCCCGCGCTCGCGCTGCGCTCGACGGACGCGACTTCGTCATCCCGGATGATGTGAAGACGCTCGCCCTACCGACGCTGCGCCACCGCATCCTGCTCTCTCCCGCAGCCGAGATCGAAGGCCGCACGACAGAGGAAACTCTCGCCGCCATCATCGAGCAGACGGCGGCGCCCCGGTGATTTCCCCGACCGCCCGCGCAATCTTCCTGATGCTGCTCGGCTTGCCGGTCATGGTCGGCATCGCCCTGCTGCGCCCGGACCTGTGGATCGTCTCCGCGGGCTGGATTGCGCTGACCGGCGGACTGATGCTGCTGGACGCCATGATCGGCCCGGCCCTGCGCGCGTTTGAAGTCGACGTCGACGCGCCGCCGATCCTCTATGCAGGCGACAGCGATCCCCTGCCGGTAACCTTCCGCTTCACACGCGGCGCCTTGCCCGCGCGACTGGAAGTACAGCTGGAAACCAATGAGCTGCTGGAAGATCTGCCCACACGCGGCCTGCGCGGGTGGGAGGGAAATGAGCGCCGCTATGAATTCACGCTCACGCCGCTGCGCCGGGGCACGGCAAAGCTGGTCCGGCTCTGGTGCCGCTGGCGGGGACCGCTGGGCCTTATCCAGAAGCGTTATACCCGTCAGCTGGACACAGATATTGTCGTCACACCCAATATCCGCTGGGTGAAGGACGAAGCCGTCCGCCTGTTCTCCCGCGATGCCGAATTCGGCATCAAGACGCAGATCGAGCGCGGCGACGGCAGCGAGTTCGACGCCCTGCGCGAATTCACTGCCGGCATGGACCGCCGCGCCATCGACTGGAAGCATTCGGCCCGTCACCGCCACCTGCTGGCCAAGGAATTCCGCACCGAGCGCAACCACAATATCGTCTTCGCCTTCGACACCGGCCGCCTGATGAGCGAGCCGCTGGGCGGCGTGCCCAAGATCGACCGCGCCATCAATGCTGGCCTCCTCCTGTCTTATGTCTCGCTGCGCAATGGCGACCGGACGATGTATTACGGTTTCGATGCCAGGCCGGGCCTCGCCAGCGGGTTCCTGTCCGGCTCGCGCAGCTTCCCCCGGATGCAGAGCCTTGCAGCGCGGCTGGACTATTCGGCGGAGGAGTCCAACTTCACCCTCGCCCTTTCGACTCTGGCCAGCCAGCTGGAACGGCGCAGCCTGATCATCATCTTCTCCGATTTCGTCGACACAATTTCTGCCGAGCTCATGCTGGAGAATGTCCGTCGCCTGACGGACAGGCACCTTGTCCTGTTCGCCACCTTCGAGGATGAGGCCCTCTCCTCCATGGCCGATGCAGCGCCGGAGACGACCGAGGATGTGAGCCGCGCGGTCATCGCGGGCAATCTCCTGTCAGAGCGCGATGTGGTGCTGCGCCGCCTGCAACGGATGGGCGTGCAGATCATCGAGACACGGCCGGAACATTTCGGCGGCGCGCTCATCTCGCGTTACCTTGAGATCAAGAGGAGGGACATGCTGTGAGCGACATGCTGAAGTCCTACCGCTTCCGGGAGGAGCGCGAGTCCGACTGGCGCAAGCTGGACCGGATCCTCACCCGCGCGGAGAATTCCGGCGTGAAGGCGCTGTCGGACGAAGACATGATGGCCCTGCCGCACCTTTACCGGCAGGCGGTCTCTTCCCTCTCGGTCGCCCGGTCCATCTCTCTGGACCAGAATGTCATCACCTATCTCGAAGGGCTCTGCACGCGGGCCTATTTCTATGTCTATGGTGCCCGCACCTCGATGGGCGAGCGGATGGCGCAGTTCATTCGCATCGACTGGCCGGAGGCTGTGCGCGGGGCTGTCTTCTCGACCATCCTGGCCGCCCTGTTCCTGTTCGGCGGCGCGGCACTCGCCTTCTTCCTCTGCCTTCAGGACATGGACTGGTACTGGACCATCCACGGCCAGACCTTCGGCGAGATCCGCACGCCGGATGCCAGCGTGGATGAATTGCTGTCCACCATCTACACCGAACCCGGCGACATCGGGCAGGACAGGCTGACCGCCTTTGCTGGCTTCCTGTTCAACAACAATGCCCAGATCGCCCTCTTCGCCTTTGCGCTCGGCTTTGCCTTCGGCATTCCGACGGCCTGGCTGCTCGTGTGGAACGGCGTCATTCTCGGGTCCATGTATGCGGTCTTCTGGGACAAGGGGCTCGGCTATGAGTTCACGGGCTGGCTGATGATCCATGGCGCGACGGAATTGTTTGCCATCGTGCTTGCGGGGGCTGGCGGATTTGTCATTGGCGGCGCCGTGGCGTTTCCGGGCCGCAAGTCCCGCCTCGCTTCGGCGCGGGACTCGGGGCGGAAGGCGGCGACCATTGCCATGGGCTGCGTGATCATGCTGATCATCGCCGCCGTGCTGGAAAGCTTCGGGCGGCAACTGATCAATTCCGACACGATCCGCTATGCCATTGCGGGCACGACGCTCGTCTTCTGGCTGCTGTACTTTTACCTGCCCCGCCGGAGGCCCGGCACATGAGCGCGCAGGCCACCACGCCCGAGATGCAGGTGCACATCGAGGCCGCGCGCCGGCGCCGTGCGCGCATGGCGGAAGCGCAGCGTCTGAACAAGATGGTGCGCGTGCTGGTCACGCCGGAAGGCGCGCAGCTTCACCTGAAGCTCGCCACCGCGGCAGAGCGAGCCGGTGCCTTTGCCATCGACGTGGCGATCCAGTGGGCGATCGTGGGCGGCACGCTGCTGGGGCTCAGCTTTGCGGTGTCCTCCATGGGGTTCCAGAACTGGAATATCGCCTTTGCCTTCTGGCTGGTGTTCTATTTCTTCGTCCGGAACTTCTACTACATCTTCTTCGAGATCGGCCGGAAAGCGGCGACGCCCGGCAAGCGGGCGCTGGGCCTGCGGGTCGCTTCCCGCGATGGCGGCCGGCTGACCGCCAATGCCGTGCTGGCCCGGAACTTCACCCGCGAGATCGAGGTCGGCCTGCCGATCCAGTTCCTCCTGATGGGCGGGGACCAGCTGAGTGCCTGGATGGCCCTGTTCGGGCTGCTCTGGTCCGGCGTGTTCCTGTTCTTCCCTGTCTTCAATAAGGACAAGCTGCGTGTGGGAGACCTGATCGCGGGCACCTGGGTGATTAAGGCGCCGAAAGCGCAGCTGATGGGAGACATTGCGCAGGTCTCTGCCGACGCGCCGCGCAATGCCATGTTCGCCTTCACTCCGGCACAGGCCGATGCCTATGGCATCCATGAGCTGCACGTTCTGGAAGATGTGCTGCGCCAGTCGACCGCCGACATCAAACGCCAGGTCGCCGAGCGGATCCGCACCAAGATCGGATGGACCGTTCAGACCGGCGAGACCGACCTCGCCTTCCTTGAAGCCTATTACGCGGCCCTGCGGCGCAGTCTCGAACAGCGTATGTTGATGGGCGACCGGAAGACCGACAAGTTCGATGTGAGGCGCTGAGCCCAGCACTTTTGCCCGGAAACGCCCCTGACGCTCCGGCAAATGAACCTGATTGTGGGTGAGGTCAGCTGGAATCCGGCCAATCTTTCAGGGCTTCGGTCAGCTGCACGGTGAGGCCACCCGAGATGAGGGCGAGATCAGCAGGAAAGCTGTGCGTGTTCGGGATCGGAACGATGTAAGGCTTTGGCTCGCCTTCGGCTTTCTGGCGCTGTAGCGTGCGGGCAAGGCACTTCGCCCGGCGCTGGGCATACTTCAGCGTCTCGAGCATGGCTTGCCAACGGTCGATCAGAGGCTCGGCAAGGACAGGCCCGCGATCCGAAACCGTCTGAGGGCCTTTCAGGAAGCAGGGCGTTTCGCCCGCCACCGTCGGCATGAGCGAGAAAGTGCAAGTCTTCTTCGCCTCACCTTCGGTCTTCTCGAAATAGTTCGACCCCATGCGCGGC
>JACXUV010000032.1 GCA_014763715.1 Rhodobacterales bacterium
CAGGACGGCAAGTTCTGGACATCTGCAGGCATTACAGCCGGCATCGATCTGGCGCTTGCACTGGTGGAAGACGACCTGGGCGAAGAGGTTGCGCGGCATGCCGCGCGTGAACTGGTTGTCCATCAGCGACGGCATGGGGGGCAATCACAGTTTTCGGTGATGCAGGATGTAAGGCTCGCATCCGGCCGCTTCGACGGCCTCATTGAATGGCTCAAGACGCGTATGGCGGATGAGCTGAAGGTAGAAGAGATGGCCCAACAGGTCGGCATGAGCCCGAGAAATTTTGCGCGCGTTTTTCGGGCCGAGACAAGCACAACACCCGCCCGCTTTGTTGAGAAACTTCGCCTGGAAGCCGCCAGGAAGCGGGTTGAAACGACGGGCATTTCTCTGACTCAAATTGCCCGGGAGACCGGTTTCGGAGAAGCGGAACGCATGCGCACCGCCTTCGTAAGGACCTACGGACAGCCGCCAATGGTCCTGCGGCGTCAGGTGCGAGGCTAAACCAGAGATCGCTGTATAACGCCTGAAATTATCGAAAAACAACGATTGACTTATCGCAATTCGATAATTCATAGTGACTTCACTTCGAGGAGAACACTATGAACCGCACCACGGCCTGTTTGGCTGCCCTTACTCTTCTGGCCACTCCCACCGCGCTGGCCGAAACGAAATCCTACGCGGCGCAGCCGTTCGATGAAATTGAAGCGGGTGGCGCGATTGATGTCATCTACGAGCGCGCCGACACGCCCAGCATCCGTGTCGAGCAAGCTGACGGAGACTTCAGCGACCTCTATCTGGATTTCGATGGAGATACACTTGTCGTGTCCCGCAACAGCGTCCGCGACAGGTCCGGCTGGTTCAAGAACGTTTCCATTCGCGTCAAAGACAATCGCAAGATTGTGAAAGTGAATGGCAAACAGGTTCCATACTACCTCGTGCGGGTCTCGGGGCCTCGTCTTGATGGCGTCCAGGCAAAATCATCTGCCAAATTGGTCGTGAATGGATTGGAGAGTGACAACTTCAACGCGCGCGCCTCCTCCAGTGGCGACCTGGAGCTGAATGGCACGGCAACCAAAGCCCAACTGCACGCCTCATCGAGTGGAGACATTCTCGCACGAGACCTCACTACAGACTTCCTGGACATTCACGCCTCCTCAAGCGGAGATGTCGAGGTGAAGGCACTTGCCGTGAGCCGCGTTAAAATCGAAGCCTCTTCCAGCGGTGATGTGGAACTCGAATCCCGAGGCGACGCCGAGTTCACAATCGAGGCATCCTCAAGCGCGGATGTCGAACTGGAGGGAAGCTGCTCCAGCATCAACGTCGAAGCATCCTCCAGCGCAGACGTCGATGCGAACGGACTAAAATGCAAAGAGGCTAATGTAACCGCCTCCAGCAGTGCAGATGTCAGTGTTTATGCTTCTGACTCAGTCACCGCAGAGGCTTCCAGCAGCGGTGACATTTATGTCGCCGGCTCGCCCTCCCTCCGCGATGTTACCAGATCGAGCGGCGGCGACGTCGATTTCGGCAACTAAGAAAAGGCGAAAACGATGACAACACGCTTCATTCTGCCAGTATTGCTGATTGCAACTGCCAGCGGCACGGCTTGGGCGGATACTTCAAGAACCTATGACTTTAGCGGCTTTGATGAACTCGACATCTCAGCAGGTGTCGAAGTTGAATATGCGGCCGCAGATACAGATAGCGTCATTGCCGAATTCAGCCTTGGCGGACCGGACGACCTGAAACTCCGACAGGATGGTGACCGCCTCTATATCTCAAGGAAGATGAAGTCAGGCTGGGGCAACAAGGTGCGTGCGATCATACGCGTGACTTCGCGTGACCTGAACGAAATCGAAGCCAGCTCTGGCTCCTCAATACAGGCCAGCGGCATTCAGTCTGAAGACTTCAGCTTGCGAGTCTCAAGCGGCGCCTCTGCAGACCTGTCCGGCACATGCGAGGCGCTGACCGTTAAAGCTGGTTCGGGCGGAACCGCAGACGCGCAGGCACTCAAATGCAAGGCCGTTTCAGCGGCTGCAAGCAGTGGCGGTTCCGTGCGCGCCTATGCAAGCGCAAACGCCTCAAGCAAGACTTCCAGCGGCGGAAGTGTCGACATCTGGGGCGAACCTCCGCAACGCTCTGCTAATCACTCGATTAGTGGCGGCAGCACCAATTTTCACTAGCTGAAATCGAAGTCTTCAAGCTTGTGTCCGGGGTCAGGCCAGCGAAGGTCCATATCTTCCAGTGCACCCCGGACCAGGCGAGCGATCATCGCGCTGCGGCGCGTGCGGCTATCGGATGGAATGACATACCAAGGGGCATGCTTGGTTGAGCACCGTTCCACAGCCGTCTCGTAAGCCGCCATGAATTCCTTCCAGCGTTTACGGTCGTCCAGATCCGATGGATTGAATTTCCACAATTTGTGCTGCTCGTTCAGGCGTTCCTTCAGCCGGATGCCCTGCTCTTCATAACCGATATTCAGCATGCATTTGATGAGCGTGACGCCATTCTCGGAAAGGTGTTTTTCGAACGCATTGATCTGGTCATAACGCTTCTCAATGTCTTCCGGGCTCGCAAAACCACGGACTTTTACCACGAGCACATCTTCATAGTGTGAGCGGTCAAAGATGCCGACATGACCTTTCTTGGGCACGGCATTATGGACGCGCCACAGATAATCTCGGGCAAGCTCGTTCGTGCTTGGTGCCTTGAACGCCTTCACTTCCATGCCGAGCGGTGTCGTGTCCGCGAAGACGGATTTGATGGTACCGGATTTTCCAGCGGTATCCATGCCCTGAAGAACAACCAGAACAGACCGCTTCTTTTCTGCGTAGAGGATGTCCTTCATCTCGTTGATGGCAGCGGCATCCTGCTTGAGACTCATGCTTGCGAGTGACTTGTCCTCGAATAGCGAACGATCCCCACTATCGTGTTTAGTCAGGTCGAAGGGCTTTCCCGGTACAGCCGCCAGGTGCTTTCGGACTGCAGAAATGCTGGGAATGCTCATCGGTTTGAATCTCCAAAGAAAAAGGCCGCACCAGTCTGGCGCGGCCTTTCCGAATGTTCAAGAAAAGCGACTGTCTTACGACGAGTAGAATTCGACCACCTGAGATGGTTCCATCTTCACCGGATACGGCACGTCGGCCAGTTCCGGCACGCGCGTGTAGGTCGCGGACATCGCTTTAGGATCGACTTCCACATAATCCGGCAGGTCACGCTCCGGGCTGCCGAGTGCTTCAAGCACAAGCGCCATGTTGCGGGATTTTTCACGGATCTGAACCACATCGCCCGGCTTCAGGCGAACGGAGCCGATGTTGCAACGGCGACCGTTGACCATAACATGGCCGTGGTTGACGAATTGACGTGCAGCAAAGATCGTCGGCACGAACTTGGCGCGGTAAACGACAGCATCGAGGCGCGATTCCAGCAGGCCGATCAGGTTCTCTGCCGTGTTGCCCTTCATACGGGCTGCTTCTTCATAGATGCGAGCGAATTGCTTCTCGGTGAGGTCACCGTAGTAGCCTTTGAGCTTCTGCTTCGCCATCAGCTGCATACCGAAGTCGGACGTCTTGCTGCGACGGTTCTGACCGTGCTGTCCGGGCTTGTAGTTGCGCTTGTTGACGGGGGACTTCGGGCGGCCCCAGATATTTTCACCGACGCGACGGTCGATCTTGTACTTCGCGCTATGGCGACGTGACATGGCAGTACCTCATTGTCGACGCGGGCCGGCGGACAAGCTCATCTTGCCCACGATTTCAACGGCGGCTCCGCACCACCCCGTAATTAAGCGGCGGGTAAAACACCAAACTGGTACTTACGTCAAGCCGCGCACCTGCTACAGCTGTTGCAAACCATAAGGGAGGAAAACATGGGTTTGCTGAAGGGCCGCGTGGCCGTTGTGACAGGAGCCGGAAGCGGCATCGGACGTGTTGCAGCTGTTGCGCTGGCAAAGGAAGGCGCCGCGGTACTTGCTACAGATATTGATGAAGCCGGCCTCAAAGAGACTGCTGATGCGATCTCTGCAGAAGGCGGCACGGTAGAGACGCTTCCCCAGGACGTAACCGATGAAGCCGTATGGGATACGGTCATGGAAGTAGCCGAAACCCGCCTGGGGTTGCCATCAATCCTGGTGAACAACGCCGGAATAGCCATCGGCGGCGCCATTCCAGAGTTTTCACTCGATGACTGGAAGAAGCAGATGTCCGTCAATGTCGACAGCGTGTTCCTGGGAACACGAGCCGCCATTCGCAAAATGCATGAAGCCGGTGGCTCGATCATCAACATCTCGTCAGTTGCCGGGCTTCGTGGTGCCGCCGGGCTCAGCGCCTATTGTGCGTCGAAAGGCGCAGTCCGACTTTTTACAAAGGCCGCAGCAGTAGAATGCGCCCGCGCAGGATGGCCGATCCGAGTCAACTCAGTTCATCCGGGGATCATCGACACGCCGATCTGGCAAAAATCGATCACCCGCCTCGGGGAAGGCATGCCGGCGTCGCCAACCATGCCCCAGGGCGCCAACGCCATGGATGCGGATACGCTGGGAGCGCAGGCCTCCCCTATGGGCCGGCCAGGACGTCCGGAGGAAGTCGCTGACCTGATCGTCTTTCTCGCATCCGATAAATCCAGCTATATCAATGGCCAGGAACACGTCGTTGACGGCGCGATGACTGCTGGCGGCTGAAACCATCCCGCTCTCCACCTAAGGGGGGGGCGTCTTGCCCTATTGCAGCAGAAAGTGAGAACGATGCCATTTCGTTCTCACTTTCTGCTGAGTTTATGTCTATCAGCCAATCCAAGTATCGGATTTGCCCCCAGGTCAACGCTCCTGGCGCTCATCTCCAACAGAGTTTCGTAACTTCGATTCGCCCAGCGCGCCTGCTGACACACTCCGGCTCAGAACAAGACCGTGGCTGAAATCCGGTCAGACCCGCAAAAACCATATGCTTAATCTGCGCGAATCCGTTGTTATGGACGCGCAGGTTTCTCGTACTGAGTGAATATCTTTGCGCCCATTGATTTGGGTGAATAAGTGTGAAGTGTAGAAAATACTGCAGGTTTAGGTTTCGCGCGCCAGTAGGGATACGTGAAACAAACTGTGAAAGCCGGGTTTTCGACAGCGGGCGTATTCCGTTGGCATAGTTTTAAATAGCGACTGCATAGAATTGTGCAGTGAGATGGCAAGAAGTGTCTGAACAGATGAGCGTGTGCTCCACGATCATTGAGAATCCGCGCCTTCCGGTCAGCCTGGAGGTCTCTGCGGATGAAGTGAAAGCGTCAGCTGCCGGGGCCGTTTCGCCTTCGGAAGCCATGACGCTACCGCCTGTTTACCCGGAATGGCTGGGAGATCGCGCCTTCGCCGCGACACATGGCGCCCGTTTCAACTATGTTGTCGGGGAGATGGCACGCGGGATCGCCACGCCACTTATGGTTGTCGAGGCGGTTCGCGCTGGCTGCCTGGGCTTCTATGGTAGCGCGGGCCTGCCAGTAGACGAAATCAAGCGCGGCATTCGTCAGATCAAAGCAGACTTGGCAAGGGACCAGATCGCTTGGGGCGCCAACCTTATTCATACACCGCAGCAGCCCGGTTATGAGGCGGACGTGGTAGATCTTTTTCTGCACGAAAGCGTGCGACGCGTTTCGGCCTCAGCATACATGCGGCTTTCACCGGAGATTGTCAGGTACACCGCCTTGGGGCTTGAGCGGTCTCACGACGGTCGGATTACCCGCGCCAATCATGTGTTTGCGAAGGTTTCCAGAGCAGAAGTCGCAGAGCAATTCATGTCCCCTGCACCTGAGGACATCCTGACTGATCTCGTCGCTTCTGGCGCTATCACGCGGGCTCAGGCCGAATTGGCCGCTCTGGTGCCGGTCGCAGCCGAAATCACAGCGGAAGCGGACAGTGGCGGACATACAGACCGGCGTGCTGCTGCGCCTCTGTTTGCCTCCATCTGTGCTGCGCGGGATCGCGTAGCTCGCCGGACCGGCATAAATTCTGACATGATCCGCATAGGCTTGGCGGGAGGCATTGCCACACCGCATGCTGTTGCTGCGGCATTCAGCATGGGCGCGGCTTATGTGCTGACCGGTTCGATCAATCAGGCTGCAGTCGAGTCCGGCTTGTCCCTCCCCGGCCGTAAGCTGCTGGCCAAGGCAGGACCAGCCGACGTGGCGATGGCGCCTGCAGCAGACATGTTTGAACAGGGCGTCGAAGTTCAGGTGCTAAAACGTGGCACCCTGTTCGCCATGCGCGGGAAGAAACTGTTCCAGCTTTACCGCTCCGGCGCCACATTCGACACATTACCAGCCAAAGAGCAGCAATGGGTCGAAGATGTTCTGGGCGAACCCTTTGATACAGCATGGCGGGCCACTCGCGACTACATCCATCGCATCAATCCGAAAGAAGCCGAGCGCGCAGACAAGGACGGCAACAAGCGATTTGCCCTCGTTGCACGTCGGTATCTGTTCTCCGGCGCCCAGCTTGCGCGTGAGGGCAACCCTGACCGCCTGGCAGACTATCAGATCTGGTGCGGGCCAGCGCAGGGTGCGTTCAATGAATGGGTGGCCGGCTCATTCCTGGAAGATCTGTCGAACCGGACAGTTCGGCAGATCGCCTGGAATCTTATGGAAGGCGCGGCACGTATAACCCGTGCGGCGCAATTGCGCGCTGTTGGTGTCGCCGTGCCACCCACAGCCTTTAACGTCACACCCCAAATGTTCAGTGAATCGGAGGCTGTATAATGCCGAAACAAACCGTCACTCCGATTGCCATTGTTGGTATGGGCTCGGTATTCCCGGGACGAGGCGACGTTACCGGATTCTGGCGAGACCTCTTTGAGGGACGCGACCTGATCAGCGATGTCCCTCCGAGCCATTGGCTGGTTGATGATTATTATGATGAAGACCCGAAAACGAAGGACCGCACATACGGCCGACGTGGCGGTTTCATAAATCCAATTGCTTTTGACCCGCTTTATTTTGGCATTCCGCCAAAGGCCATGGAAGGTACGGATACGGCGCAGCTTCTCGCCCTGATCGCCGCGCAGATGACGCTGGAAGACATTGCGCAAGACTCCGGCGGAAAGATCGACAAGTCCCGTACCAGCATCATTCTGGGCGTCGCATCCGCAACAGAGATGACGGCTCATATGGCTGGCAGGCTGCAACGCCCCACGTGGATCAACGCGATGCGCCAGGCTGGACTGCCAGAGAGCCAGGTACAGGACATCGCGCGCCGGATTGAAGACCACTATGTGGATTGGCAAGAGGCAACTTTCCCAGGCCTTCTGGGCAATGTCATTGCCGGGAGAATTGCAAACAGGTTTGATCTGACCGGCAGCAATTACGTGACCGATGCCGCCTGCGCATCCAGTCTGGCTGCAGTTCAGATCGCCCTGCATGAGCTGCATTCAGGTGACAGCGACACAGTGCTCACAGGCGGTGTGGACGCGCTGAACGATATTCTGATGTTCATGTGCTTTTCGAAGACACCAGCATTGTCTGTGTCAGGAGACTGCCGCCCCTTCTCAAGCCGCGCGGACGGTACGATGTTGGGTGAAGGCATCGGCATGATCGCACTGCGCCGGCTGGAAGACGCAGAACGTGACGGCAACAAGATTTATGCCGTGATAAGGGGGCTCGGCGGCGCATCTGACGGCAAGGGCACCGCCATCTACAGCCCAGTCCCGCATGGGCAGGCGCGCGCCCTACAGCGAGCATATGAACAAGCCGGATATGATCCGTCAGCGGTAGACCTGGTCGAAGCGCACGGCACAGGCACTAAAGCAGGCGATAAGGCCGAAATCGAAGGACTTCACCTTGTCTTCGGTGAGCATGCGGGCGAAGAACCGTGGTGTGCTGTCGGATCAGTGAAATCCCAAATCGGGCATACAAAGGCTGCTGCAGGTTCGGCCAGCCTGATAAAGATGGCTCAGGCACTTAACCGGAAAGTATTCCCCCCTACTATCAAGGTAGAGGAACCTGCTGATGCGATCAAAAACAGCCCGGTGTTCTATCTGAATACAGAAGCTCGTCCCTGGATTTCCTCAAAGCAGAGACCGCGTCGCGCTTCGGTCAGCTCTTTTGGCTTCGGGGGGAGCAATTTCCACGTCACGCTGGAAGAGTACACCGGCCCCAATGCTGCCAAACCCTGGAGGACGCTGCCGTCAGAACTGTTCCTGTTTTCTGCAGACACGCCTGCTGCGCTCGCGGAAAAACTCGAAACAGACATTGCTGAAATTCAGGAAAGTGATTTCGCATACCGCGCCTCGGTAACTCATGAGGCATTTGATCCATCTGCGACTACTCGCGCGGCGATCGTTGCGGAATCACCTGAAGATCTTGCGATAAAGCTGACGAGCATTGCTGACACGATCCGGAATGGTGAGATCGGCAAACGCCCCCTAAAGGCGGGCTGTCACGTATCCCTGGATACCGCGACAGATGGCAAAGTGGCCTTCATGTTCTCCGGGCAGGGAAGCCAATATGTCGGCATGGGTGCTGACCTTGCTATGGCCTTTCCGGATGCAAGAGCCGTATGGGATGAAGCAGCCGGACACAAACGCGCTGGCTCTCTGAAGCTGCACCGCCTCGCCTTCCCGCCTGCCGCCTTCGATCAGGTAGAACATGGCGACCAGACCGACCGACTGAAAGCCATGGAACATGCCCAGCCCGCGATTGCGGCTGTCGCATTGTCCCAACTCGCTTTGCTGGCCGAAGCGGGCATTGAGGGTGATATGGCGGCCGGGCACAGCTTTGGAGAAATCATGGCGCTACATTATGGCGGCTCCATGAATGGCACCGCTGCGCTGACTGCCGCAGTTGAACGCGGCGCCCTGATGGCTGACGCGGCAAAATCAAGTTCCGGTTCCATGATGGCCGTTCAGACATCGTCGGACAGTATCAGGGAAATTCTGTCACGTTTTGAACCTGAACTTGTTCTGGCTAACGACAATGGACCAAGTCAGGTTGTTCTCTCCGGCCCGTCCAATATTGTGAGCGCGGCAGTCGAGGCCTGCACTCAGCGCGGGTTGAAAGCACGCCTTTTGCCGGTGGCAACAGCCTTCCATTCGAAGATCGTCGCATCAGCTGTAGCCCCTTTCGAAGCCGCGTTGAAAAAGCTGCGTCTTCGTAAGCCTGCACGCGCAGTCTATGCCAACGCATCGGCAGCCCCCTACGCCTGCACTGCGGTTCAAATGGCGAGTGAGATCGCCAACCAACTGGCATCACCTGTTCGCT
Organism: Rhodobacterales bacterium; assembly: GCA_014763715.1. Lineage (GTDB taxonomy): Bacteria > Pseudomonadota > Alphaproteobacteria > Caulobacterales > Hyphomonadaceae > Hyphomonas. The sequence continues at coordinate 9,229 of JACXUV010000032.1, forward strand.
TTCGTGAAATGGTCGAGCAGATGTATGATGACGGCGCACGGATCTTTATAGAAATCGGCCCTGGTTCCGTCGTCACTGGGCTCGTGGATGACGTCCTTGGGGATCGCCCTCATAAGGCATATGCGCTGGATAACAAGCGCGCCAATGGCGTGACCCAGTTCCTGTCGACGCTAGGCGCATTATCAGTAGCGGGACTTTCCATAGATTACGCTGCCTTGTTCCAGGATTTGCCGGCTGAGCCGCCACGTCCCGCACCGCCGAAACACGCTGTCGCGATTTCAGGGGCCAACTATGGCAAACCCTATCCGCCGCCCGACGGGGCAATTGGCCGGGCGCCACCCAATAGCAACATCCCGAATATCGCTCCGGATAGCGTCCAGCCGTCGCAACACATTCCGAAGCCCTCACCCCAGCCCTCCTCAGCACCAAGCCTTCAGGAAAAAATCATGCCGGATTCATCCTACTCATCGTTCCCTTCGATGCCGTCCTACGAGCCTTCCGGATCCGACGGGGAGACGGCGGCTGAACGAATCGTGATGGAAGTTTCCCGGCGGCATTCAGATTTTCTGAACATGGCCTCTGCTGCGCATGCGGCATATTTGAATACTGTTGCACAGGTCATGGGTGGGGCTGGTGTACATACAAGCGCAGTCAAGCCTCTGCCTAGGCCGACACCGCCTCCTGCTCCAGCCCCCGAAGTGGCAGCTGTCGCTCCTGTCCCGGCTGCCACTTCCGTTGCGCCACGGGCAACACCTAAACCGTCTCCCCAACCAGCCGTCGCAACTGCGCCTCTGGAACACACCGCCGTGGCAGCAGCCCCGAAGACCGCACCGCCCCGCGCAAGCACAGTCACGCCCTCCCCAGCGCCAGCTCTGGTGAGCATGGATGCCATTGCCTTGGTGCGCGGCATAATTGCCGACAAGACGGGTTATCCCGAGGATATGCTCGACGCAGAAATGGACCTTGAGGGTGAACTGGGCGTTGACTCCATCAAACAGGTTGAGATCCTGTCTACTCTGCGCGAGCAACTGCCCGAGCTACCCGAAATTGACCCGGAACGCCTTGTTGAACTGCGCACCATTGCCGCGATTGCCGACATGGTTTCTGGAACAACGAGTTCGCCAAAGATTGCCACTCCCGCACCAAAGACAACTCAAGCTGTTGCCCCTCAACCCAAAGCTCCAGCTCCGGAAAAGAGTGGCGCTATCACAGCAGACGTTGTCCGCTCCCTGATCGCTGAGAAGACGGGATATCCGGAAGACATGCTTGAAGACGACATGGATCTCGAAGGCGAATTGGGGGTCGATTCCATCAAGCAGGTCGAGATTCTTTCAGCACTACGGGAACAACACCCCGGCTTACCGGAAGTGGATCCGGAAGCCCTCGTTGAACTTCGAAGCATCCGGGCTATCGCTGATTTTTTTGCTTAAGGGACGGCGCGCCTGAAACGGCGAACCGTCCCAGCGTGAGAAGCGCAGGGCAGCCCGAATACGACAATGCAGTGAGAGTACTCACATCCGTTCAAGTGGCGGAGTATGTGGATAATATCTCTCTCGCCGGATTTGACGAAATCGAGGTTACCAGCGCCGCGCCAGCTCATGCGGAAGCCTTGATTTCAGCTATTCATTCGTATGGTGGCCACGCACGCCTTGTAAGCCAGCCAACTGATGCGAAGATTTGCTTGCTGACGGAAGGTTTAGCCAGCCTCTCTCTCACAGAGCGTTCATTTGCGGCGCTTGAGGCCCTTCGAAAGTGCCGTACGGGCATACATGCCTGTCTGCTCGGGCTGGACGCTTCAAGCCATCTCGATGCGATTGGCGGAGAAGCTGGGCTCTGTCGCTCTTTCCGGATTGAGAAACCCGAAGCACGAACGTTTGCATTCTCACTGGAAGAGTGCGCGAACCTCGAAATATTTGCTTATCATGTGCTGGCAGCCCTGTTGCTGCCAGATGGGGACTACACCTTACGCAATGATGCCATCTGGCAAGACGCCTTTAGTCAAAATCTGAAACCACCAGCAGGCACTATTGAGCTACCTTACTCTCCTGTCTGGCTCATCTCTGGTGGCGCGCGTGGCGTGACATCGGATTGCGCCATGGAACTTGCTCGGCGAACCGGTGGTACATTTCTCTTGCTGGGACGTTCTGACCTGACAGAATGGCCCGACTGGTTGCCGGCCGACGCAGATCTCAAATCCCTACGTGGCAGCCTTGCAAGAAATGCAACCCGCCCCGGCATGCCGCAAAAACCTGCAGAGATAGATCGCCTTGCCCGTAAGCTATTAGCGGGTGCCGAGATACTCTCAACTCTGAACGCGATCGAATCCACTGGAGCAAAAGCCCGCTACATACAGGCAGATATCGGCGACCAGGCCGGTCTCCAGGAAATCCTTGCCTCTATCATGAACGATGAGGGAGCAATTACTGGGATAGTACACGGCGCAGGCGTATTGTCAGATGGGCGCGTCGACGACCTCTCATTGCAGGACTTTCAAACCGTTTTTGCACCAAAGGTCGAAGGCTTTGAAACACTCCTGTCCTGTCTGGACGCTTCGAACCTGAAGCATATTGCTGTATTTTCGTCCGCATCCGCAGTATTTGGAAATGAAGGCCAGGCTAACTACGCCGCGGCGAACATGTGGCTGAACAATGTTTCGGAACTCCTTGCTGCATCCCTGCCGGACACTCAGGTAAAGTCATTCTGCTGGGGCCCTTGGCACGGCGGAATGGTGGACGACACCCTTGCACGTATGTTTGCCGAACGCGGGATTGGGCTCATATCCAGATCTGAAGGGGCACGGATATTCTCAGACCAGCTGCTTCTCTCACCACACGAACAAGTGCGTTTCGTCATTGGTGATGAATGGGGCGCTCAATGAGCCTGTTTGAGCCTATAGCCATCATTGGGCAAGGCTGCGTATTGCCGGGGGCGCACACTCCGGGCGAACTGACAGATCTGGTCATGAACAGACGGATTGTCTACGGCACGGTCCCGCCGGAAGACCTTGGGCTTTACGGTGCAGCGGCAGAGGGCAAGGCTTTTGTTTCGGGCCGGGTAAGTGGCTTCGAAAATACGTTCGACACCAAACGTGCCCGCCTGAAGACCATTTCGGCTGATGAACTGGATCCGGTCTGCAGCTGGCCACTTAAGGCCACACTGGATGCCTGGGAAGATGCATCAAGCCCGAAGGCAAAGCCATCTGCCATCGGCGTATTTGTTGCAAACCTCTCCTATCCATCCGCAGGGCATGTAGATTACGCGTCAAAAGTTTGGGCCGGAGAGCCCCCGCGACACCCCCACGCAATTTTCAACTCTTCCCTACCCTCACGCCTCATTGCAGAAACCTTGAGAGCAACTGGCCCCTGTTTGTCTCTAGACGCGGCTTGTGCCTCCTCACTTTATGCCATCGATATAGCATGCCGAAAGCTGCAAGACCGGCAGATAGATTGTGCCGTAGTCGCTGGCGTAAACGCCGCGGACAATCTGATCCTCCATATTGGTTTTGATGCCCTGAATGCACTTAGCCCGACAGGACGCTCCCGGCCATTCGTCAAAGGGGCGGATGGCCTCATCCCCTCTGAAGGGGCTGCGGCCATCGTGCTGAAACGTCTTTGCGACGTTGACGCGAACGACAAGGTATACGGTATCATCCGCGGCAGCGGCCTCTCAAATGATGGCCGCCGCAAAGGTCTTCTGGCACCCGCCTCAGAGGGGCAGACAGATGCAATGCGGCGCGCCTTGCAAGGCAGCGATATAGATCCGCAGACGGTTCAATATCTGGAGTGTCATGCGACTGGAACACCTGTTGGAGATGGCGTCGAAGTCACATCCGCGAGTTCGATCTATGCCAGACGAGAGCATCTGCCTATTGGGTCACTGAAAGCGAATACCGGTCACCTGATCACAGTGGCTGGCTTGGCAAGCATCTTGAAGTTGACCGGCGCGATGGAGCGCGAAAGCCTGCCGCCCACACCTCTCTCTGGCATTTTGTTGGAGCAAATCCAGCATTCCAATCTGGATGTCTTATCCGCCCCCTCACCCTGGCGCAGTAACAAGTCCCCCAGACGTGCCGCGATCAGCAATTTTGGATTTGGCGGCAACAATGCGCATCTGATCCTGGATGAATATCGCCCAGCACAACGCACTGGGCGGAACCAGGCGTTCAAACCGCAGCCCATGCCGGAAGTTGTAATTTGCGCCGCAGCAATAATGGCGGGAGGTGATCGCTCTACTGAAGCCGTTCTGAGACGGCTGATGAACCAGCCAATCGCGCAACCTTCAAAAGCGACGGTGATTGGGGCTCATGCCGCGAATGCACGCACGCCACCGAAGGACCTTACGCAAGCTGAGCCGCAGCAACTTGCCATCCTGCAAACGGTCAGTGAGGCGCTCGGAAAGGTCACCGCCGCCGCCCCTGATCAAACCGGCGTTTTCACAGGTATGACGTGCGCCGCAGATTCTGCGCGCTGGGCCCTGCGCGAACGGACCAAAGCCAATCCCGCGCAATCTTTTGATGATATCGCACCACAACTGGATGCCTCGATGGTGCTCGGTTCAATGGCCAACATGACCGCAAATCGCGTCACTTTTGGACGCGATATCAGAGGGATGGGATATTCCGTCTCTGCTGGTAGTGCGAGCGGACTGGCTGCACTGGATCTTGCGATTGATGCACTAGCTTCAGGCCGCCTTTCGATGGCTTTAGTCGCTGCTGCGGATTTCGCTAACGAGCCTGTTCGCGCAAAAGCCCTGAAGGCAGTCCGCGGGATTAACAATCCTGGTGATGCAGCAGCGGCCCTGGTTCTGAAAAGGCGGGAAGATGCAGAAGCCGCTGGTGACCCCATACTTGGCACAGTCAGCCCTGTTGAATGGAAAAACCGGAAAACAGCAGATATCGGGGGTCTGTTTGATGAGGTTTACGGGCTGGCGCCAGATGCACAAGCACTCGTAAACGTTGCTCTTGATGCCTTGCTAGACGCGAACAGTCATCAACTGGGCAAAGAAGGTGCCGTCATATCGCTTGCCCCCCGACACAAACAGCGTCGGTTTTGTTCGCCTTCGGGCCTCACGAACGTTGGGGCATCGGTCAGGCTTTCGCCTTCAGTCCCCCTTGTCATCCCCGATCCGCTCAGGCCAACACCCTCCATCTTTCATGCCTCTGCTGGCAGCAGGCAAAAGCTTAGCGAGGCGGTGCTGGCAGGAAAGCCAGGCGGACGCGGCCAATACCGCATAGCGCTTGTTGCTGCTCCCGGGGAGGAAATGGAAGTACTCCGCGCCAAAGCAGCGCGTGCGCTTTCCAGAGATGGGCTGCCTGAAGGCGAAGGCATCCATTATGGGGAAGGCAAACCGGAAGGTGAGCTGGCTTTCATGTTCACGGGCTCTGCTGCGGTCTACCCACGTATGGCGCGGCGCCTTCTCATGGCGTTCCCGGAAATACGAAACGGCTTGTCCAAACTTTCCCGGGCGCAAGAGATCGCGCACCTGCTTTCTCATGCGAATCTGAGTGAATTCGAGCAATTGTGCGCCGGAACGCTGGTCAGTCAGGCCCATGCAATTCTGTGGCTGGATCTATTGAAGGTGAAGCCTGACGCGGCCATTGGTCTTTCTCTGGGGGAGTCCAATGCGCTGTTTTCGTTTGGTTACTGGAAGGATCCCGGAGCGCTCCTCGATGAGATATCGGACGCCGCCATGTATGAGCGGCATATCGGCGGCGAGTTTGAAACAGCCAGGCAAGCCTGGGGACCGAACGTCCCCTCAGACTGGACGAACTGGCGCCTACAGGCCCCTGTCGATCAGGTAAAGGAAGCGCTTGTTCGACACCCCGGCGTCGAGATCACGATCATCTACACCGACGAAGACTGCATGATCGGCGGCCCAGCCGAAGCCTGCAGGCGCCTTTGCGAGGAATTCGACAAGGGCGCAGGCGTGAAGATGAACCAGCATCTGATCGTGCATGCAAAGGCGATGGCGCCGTTTGCTGACACGTGGCGGCGGTTGCATACGCGTGAAGTGCACAAGGGCTCGAATGTGCGCCTCTACGCAAATGCCATTCATGCCGCGTATGAGCCTGAGACGGATATCGTGGCAGATATGCTTACGCGGCAGGCCGTTGATACGGTGGATTTTCCGAAGACCGTGCGGCAGGCCTGGGAGGATGGCGTTCGCACTTTCCTGGAACTGGGGCCGCGGGACACGCTGACGAGCAGCCTTGCCAGTACATTGAAAGATAAGCCTTTCCGCGCCATCGCGACGGACAGGATTGAAGCGTCGGATCTGGGTCAGATTGCGCAGGCAGCCGCCTTCCTGTTCGCGGACGGCCGCGAAATAGACCTGACGCCGCTAATCGAAACCCTTGCCGCCGCACAGAAAAACGAGGCCGCGCCAAGCGGCCAATGGAATGCAACCAGACCGGTGCCTTACCCAATGCCCAAGATCGCAAAAGCCCCTGCAAAGCCGACTTATGCCGGACTACCGCCTGCGCCACGGCTGCGCATGCCGGACTATGCCATGACTATACCGTGCCAGGAGGCGACTATTCCGTGCCGGAAATCCGAGCCTGTTCCGGGCAAATGCCAGGAGCCCCCTCAAAAAGTGGTCAGCGGAACGACGGCCCTTCGCCCCCGCTCTCCGACAGGGCCACAACGGAACAGGCTGGAGATCGAGGCATCCACGCGCGGCCTGATGTCAGACTTTTTTGGACCCAGCTTCGAGGCGCAGGATGCGTTTGCACGGCAGGTGCGCCTGCCGGCACCGCCCCTTCTGCTGGTGGACCGTGTGACCGGCATCGATGCAGCCCCAACAGAAGAAGCCGGCGGCGTCATCTGGACGGAAACCGATCTCGCCAACCACACAGATTTTGTCCACAACGGCAGGATCCGTCCTGGCCCGCTGATTGAGTGCGGACAGGCGGACCTGACCCTCATAGGCTGGATGGGAGCAGACCTGCGCAATCGGAATGACCGGGTCTATCGCCTCCTCGGATGTGAAATCACCTTCCACGAAGGCGGTCTTCCGGCAGAGGAAGATACGCTGCGCTTCCAGATCGAGATTACCGGTCATGCCGAGCTTGGCGGTGTCCGGATGTTCTTCTTCCAGTATGATTGCCGCACGGATGACAGGCTGGCCTTCTCGGTCCGGAACGGACAGGCCGGCTTTTTCACCGACGAAGAACTGGCCAACAGCAAGGGGGTGATCTGGGATGCGACCCGGGATGCCCCGCCAACCGCAGAGCCGGTCCTGTTCGAGCCAGCACGTGTCAGCACCAAACGAAAGTTCACTAAGGACGACATAAACGTTTTCCGCAAAGGCGATGCCTATACCTGCTTCGGTGATGGATTTGAGTTGTGCGCCGCTCACTCGAACCCGCCGCATATCCCGGATGGAAAACTCGCCCTGTTTGACGAAGTTATCGCCTTCGACCCGCATGGCGGGCCATGGAAGCGGGGTTACCTACGGGCACGCGCGGCGACACCGAAAGACACATGGTTCTATGATGGCCACTTCCACAACGACCCATGCATGCCGGGCACGCTGATGGCCGAGGCGGCCGTTCAGACACTGGAATTCTATGCCGCTGCTGTCGGGCTGACGGTCGAGCGTGATGGATATGTGTTCGAACCCATTCCGGAGCACACGGCAAAGTTTGTCTGCCGCGGACAGGTTATTCCGGACAAGGATCATGACGTTACATATGAAGTCTTCATCGACGAGATCGTCGAGGGGGAAACGCCGGAAATCTATGCTTCCCTGCTTGCGCGCTGCGACGGCCATAAAGTTTTCCACTGTCCCCGCTTCGGCATTCGGCTGCGCCGGAACTGGCCTGCCCCACGCGTCGATGAACATCCGCTCCTGATTGGGCCCGAGAAAGAAAGCCGCGGCGATCAGGCAGCCCTTCTCGATTGTGCGAATGGCGCGCCATCTGCAGCCTTCGGGAACATGTACAAGCGCTATGACGATCAGGGAAATGTGCCGCGCCTGCCGCAGCCGCCCTATCATTTCATATCACGCGTTACCTCGGTGACGACGCGCCCGGCGGAGGAGACGCTGGGCGCCACGATGACTGCAGAATACGATATTCCGGCAGACGCCTGGTATTTTGACGATAACGTCAACGGAACGATGCCGTTTGCCGTTCTGTGCGAAATCGCCCTCCAGCCTTGCGGTTGGCTGGCCAGCCATTCCGGGTTTGCCCTGGTTGGCACGCTGCGCTTCCGGAATCTTGAGGGCGACGGCTTCCTCCACATGGAAGTCGGCCGAAATGACGGCATGCTGAAGATACGCAGCACGCTTACCAGCATTTCAAAGGTCGGCCCGATGACGCTCGTATCCTTTGATGTCGACGTCACGACAGGCGATGGCCGTCAGGTCCTCGACCTGAAAACGCAATTCGGCTTCTTCCCGCCGTCCTCCCTTGTTCGCCAGGCCGGTCTTCCGCCGAAGCCGCATTTCACGGAAGCCTTTGATCTTCGCCCTGCCGCCACGCAGATCAATATGCAGGAGCCCAAGGCCCATGGCCGTATGAAGATGATCGACGAGGTTGACTTCTGCGATCCGAATGGCGGCGAAGCCGGCCTTGGCCTGATACGGGCACAACAATATGTCGATCCATATGCCTGGTACTTCAAAGCGCACTTCTATCAGGACCCTGTGCAACCCGGCTCCCTTGGCCTCGACGCCCTGATTCAGGCTCTCACACAGCTGGTGTGGAAAAAGGGCCTGCACAAGGGAATGACCCGGCCGCATCTCACAACCCTCGCCCCGAATGCCCAGATGAAGTGGAGTTATCGCGGTCAGGTGACACCTGAGCGCAAGACGGTCACCAGCGTGATGGAAATCCTCTCCATTGAGACGCGTGAGGACGATATCCTTATCACGGCGCGCGGCAGCCTCTGGCGCGATGGTTTGCGGGTCTATGAGGTTGGCCCGATGAGTGTGTCCCTGATGGACCTGGGCTAAACTTGCATGGCCCGGGTCAGGATCACCTGCCCGGCCATCACAGTCTCGACCTCCAGGCTGAGCCCGGCATGCGTCAATTCGAACGCATCTGAGCGTGCGTCGATATAACCTGCCGGCAGAAGGATCCGTGGGGCCCCGCCCTTCAGGCCTGTTCCGGCCGCTTTGAGTATGGCTTCCTTGGCTGTCCAGCAGCGGAAGAATGGCTCGGTTGAGCCATGGCCATTCACACTGTCACGGATCGCGGGCGCTTCGCCCTCACTCGCCAGCATGGGCAGCATTGACTCCCAGGCCAGCTCTCGCAGCTGTTCCAGATCGATGCCAATTAATCCCGTTCGGGAAAGAGCAAGCGCATTCCAGCCCTCGCTGTCGGAAAAGCTTATGACCGTATCCGGATGATCTGGCAGGTAAGGCCGCCCGGCCTCATCATGTGCAATCGACAGCGTGCGTATCTCACAGTTCAGAAGCCGTGACAGAAGGCACCGGCGCTCCACAAGACTGGCGGCCAGAGCGTCTTGTTTTTGACTGGAGATGAGGCGCCTTACACGCGCCTGTTCTTGCCCTGGCAGTTCCTGCAGCGCAGCGGCATTCGGATAAGAGCGCCACAACCACACGCCCGTCTCACCGGCTGCCGCGTCGCGCGAGCCGAAAGCGGGCAGAAAGTCACTGAGTATTTCCATATACGATGTAACGGCCTCTGCAGTCGCCACTATCGTTTAGATGGATGCCCTATCAAGGCAACAGTTTTGCTGTCAGGGACAAGGCATCCATCTGAGCCGTGGCGGCGTTAGTAGCCGAGCGCGAGGCCGTCTTTGCGCATCTCGCTGGCGGCACCGTAGCTTTCACCTGTAAACATGGTCGCCTGATAGCCGCCGAAGCCACCATCAGTGCCGCCAACCGTCCACCCCATTTTCGCCAGCAGGGCTTTCGTGGTTTCCGGCACACCTGTTTCGAGCTTCAGGGTTCCGAGGCCCGGCGTGTAGACGCCGGTTGGTTCTGACGAACCCTCATGGCGCCAGCGCGGACAATCGCCCGCCGCCTGCAGGTCAAGATCATAGTCGACCATGTTGACGATGATCTGCGTCTGCCCTTGCGGCTGCATCCCGCCGCCCATGACGCCGAAGGCCAGCCACGGCACGCCATCCTTTGTGGCGAAGCCTGGAATGATCGTGTGGAACGGACGCTTGCGAGGGGCATAGATGTTCGGTGAACCGTCCTGAAGGCTGAAACCTGCGCCGCGGTTCTGGAAGCTGAAGCCCAGTCCGTCCGGCATCAGGCCGGACCCCATGCCCGCGAAGTTGGACTGGATCAGGCTGACCATCATGCCGCTGGAATCGCTGACCGTCAGATAGGTCGTCCCGCCCTGGTGTGGCGCATCGCCCGGGAAGGCACGGTCCATCGGACGGTCCGGCCTGATGAGAGCGGCACGCTGCTGGCCGTAAGCATCCGACAGCAGCATCTCCATCGGGATTTCCGCAAAGTCCGGATCGGCGAACCAGCGTGCCCGGTCTTCGAAGGCAAGGCGTTTCGCCTCGGCCTGAAGGTGGATCGACAGGGCGGACATGAGCCCGGCGTCCCGCATGTCGAAATTCTTCAGGATAGAGAGCATCTGAAGCGTGGTCGGCCCCTGGCTGTTCGGCGGCATGCCGTAGATCGTCACCCCGGCGCGATAGTCGACACGGTTCGGCTCGACCCATTTGGCATGTTGCGCGGCAAGGTCTTCGCGCGTCATCCAGCCGCCGATGCGTTTGAAGTACGCTTCGATCGTGTCAGCGATCGGGCCGTCATAATAGGCATCCCGGCCGCCTTCGCCGATCATGCGCAGCGTGCGCGCGAGATCCGGGTTGCGGACGATCTCGCCTTCTTCCGGCGTGCGCCCACGCGTGTAGTACACTTTCTTGAGGTTCTCGAGTTCCTCGATATTGGGATCGCGCAGGAATCCGGCGAAGTCGCTTTTCATGCGGGCAGCGATCATCAGGCCGATCGGCATGCCTTCCTCGGCCACATCCGCGGCAGGCTGCATCAGGTCTTTCCAGGGCAGCTTTCCGTAGCGCTGGTGCATCGTCCACCAGGCATCGACAGCGCCTGGCACGGTCACAGCTGCCGCGCCGTGGAATGGGACGCGGCCTTTCGGCGATTTCGCCCGCAATGTCTCAAGCGACAGGCCAGCAGGCGAATGACCGGATCCGTTAAGGCCAACGACCTTGCCAAGCGCCGGGTCCCAAAGGAGGCAGAAGGCATCGCCGCCAATTCCGTTCGCCGTTGGCTCCACTACGCCCAGCGTAGCGTTTGCGGCGATCGCCGCATCTACTGCGGAGCCGCCCTTACGCAGGATGTCGATGGCCACCAGCGTTGCGCGCGGATGCGAAGTGGCGGCCACACCACTCATGCCCCACACGACAGAGCGCGATGCAAAGGGTGATCCCGCAAGGCGGTCACCGGAATATATCGTGCTGCTCAGTGGATTTGTCGGGGCTTCCGGTGCCGGTGAAGGCGCCGCGACAGAGGTAGAGGTCTGTGCGGAGGCACAAGAGGTAAGAGCCAGGGCTGCCGTTGCAGGCCCGGTCAGGAGAAATTGTCTGCGCTTCATGATATCAACTGACTAAGTGGGAGGATGGAACAGTTGCGGCAGACCACAAGCCGTCACGCCCGTAAGCTCAAGCGCAAGTTCCCCAGCAGACGCACCCGTGCCCTCTCTGCCCGAATGTTGTCGCCTCAGAGAGGCCACCGCCAACAAATCTGGCACCATCTGAAACGGACCCGCATGGGCAGGATGCAGCGTAAGAACCAGAATACTGGAAAAGGGAAATGGCTGGCGGAGAGGAAGGGATTCGAACCCTCGATACGCGTTAACGTATACGCCCTTAGCAGGGGCGCGCCTTCAGCCACTCGGCCACCTCTCCAGCGCGGACTGCCGGTCTATTGAAACCACGCTGCAATCGCAAGCCCTCATCGTCTTGTGGGCTGCGGTTGAGGCGTCTTTGGCCGCATTCCAGCCTGCTCTCCGGATGCCTTTCACTGTATCCCGGCTACGCTCCTGTGATACTTACGTATTCACGTAGGAAATAAGCCGGTTAGGCAGGCACAATGACTGAATATTTCAAACCCGTTCCCTTCCCCCTCTGGCAGGAAGACAAGCAGGCATTCGCTGATGCGCTGGGGCACTCCTTCCGCGAAACTGGTTTTGCCGTGATATCCGGGCACCCGGTCTCCCAGGCCGTGATCGATGCCAATCTGAAGGCGACGAAGGACTTCTTCGCCCTGCCGGAAGACGTGAAGCTCAAATATGATGGGCGAGCCGGTGGCGGCCAGCGCGGCTACACGGCGTTTGGCGTTGAAAATGCCAAGGGCAAGTCCGAAGCCGATCTGAAGGAGTTCTGGCACACAGGGCGCCTGCTTCCGCCTGACTCCCCTTATCGTACGACCATGGCGGATACGCCCTCGGTCGCGGAAGTTCCGGAGTTCGATTCAGCCACACACGCCCTCTACGATGGGCTGGATACATTCGGGCGCCAGCTGCTGCGAGCGGTGGCCCTTCACCTGAATCTCGAAGAGACCTGGTTTGACGACAAGGTGAATGTCGGCAACTCGATCCTGCGGTTGCTACATTACCCGCCGCAAACAAATCCTCCGCCGGAAGGCTCCGTCAGGGCTGGCGCGCATGAAGACATCAACGTCATCACGCTGCTGCTCGGCGCAGAAGAAGCAGGCCTTGAAGTGAAGCACCGGTCAGGTAAGTGGCTCTCCGTAAGCCCGCCCCCCAACGCATTGGTGATCAATTGCGGTGACATGCTGCAAAGGCTGACGGGCGGGGTTCTGCCCTCGACGACGCACCGTGTGGTGAACCCGTCACCGGAGCGGTCGCGCTTCCCGCGTTACTCGACGCCCTTCTTCCTGCACTTCAATCAGGATGTCATGATCGAGGCCCTGCCGGGCTGCGTTGCAGAAGGCGGGAAAGCCGAACCACCCATCACGGCGCAGGACTACCTGATGGAGCGCCTGCGCGAGATCGGCCTGGTCAAGGCCTGACGCCGTAGCGAAGCCAGCCGGCCTGATCTCAGATCAGGCCGGCGAGCGGCGAACTCGGATCCGCATACATTTTCTTGGGCATCCGGCCAGCGAGATAGGCCTGACGGCCCGCAATGACCGCATGCTTCATCGCGGAAGCCATCAGAATCGGGGCTTTTGCCGCGGCGATCGCGGTGTTCATGAGAACACCGTCACAACCAAGTTCCATGGCGATTGCAGCATCGGACGCCGTACCCACGCCAGCATCCACGATGACCGGCACGCGCGTCTGCTCCACGATGAGGCGGATATTCACCGGGTTCATGATCCCCAGACCGGACCCGATCAGTGACCCAAGCGGCATGATTGCGCAACAACCAGCCTCTTCGAGCATCTTTGCGTATACCGGATCATCGGAGCAGTAGACCATGACTTCAAAGCCATCGGCGATGAGCGCCTCGGCAGCTTTCAATGTCTCCGGCATGTTCGGATAAAGCGTCTTCTGGTCGGCCAGAACTTCCAGCTTCACGAGGTTCCAGCCACCGGCTTCACGGGCCAGGCGCAGCGTGCGGACGGCTTCGTCAGCCGTGTAGCAGCCAGCCGTGTTCGGGAGGTATGTGAACTCATCCGGTTTCACGAAATCCGTCAGACGTTCTTCAGCCGGGTTCGACAGGTTCACCCGGCGCAGGGCCACCGTCACGATCTCTGCGCCGGCCGCCCGGGCGGCGTCTGCGTTCTGCTGGTAGGAAGCATACTTCCCGGTGCCCACGATCAGGCGTGATCCATAGGTTTTACCGGCAATAATCAGGGGATCGTTCAAGGGTCATTTCCAATTCTGTCGAGGCGTTTCTGGTACAGCAGCGGGGTTTCAGCCGCCACCGACGAACTGCACAACTTCGATCCGGTCACCATCCTCGATCATGGTGGAAGCGTGTTCGGATTTCGGAATGATTTCAAGGTTTCGCTCTATCGCGATACCGCGCGGGTCCCGCCCTTCATCACCGGACAGCATGACCACCAGCATGGCCACAGTCGTGCCCGGCTCGATTTCGCGCGCCTCTCCGTTCAGGGTTATCATCATTCGCTGCAACTCCATGCGTCAGCAGGCCTTGCCTTGCCCGGCGTTACAGCGCAAGACAACTCCCCATGGTGAAGCCGATATATGTCCTCGGGGGCCCGAACCTCAACCTGCTCGGCACGCGCGAGCCGGAGATTTATGGCCGGGACACGCTTGAAGATATTCACAACCGCCTGAAGGCATTGGCGGACAAGACGCCTGTTGAGGCGCGTCAGACCAATTCGGAAGGTGAACTCGTGACCTGGGTGCAGGAAGCCTCCCGGGAAGGATCGGCCGTGATTCTGAATGCGGGCGCCTACACGCATACCTCCGTTGCACTGCATGATGCGCTGCGTGCGTGTTCGGTGCCGGTGATCGAAGTACACTTGTCGAACCCTGCTGCGCGCGAGGCTTTCCGGCAGGTCAATTATGTGGCGCCTGCAGTGAAGGCGTCGATTGCGGGCCTTGGCGCCTATGGTTATGAGCTTGCCCTGATGGCTGCGCTTAAGCTGTCGGGAACATAAAGGACGATAGAATCCATGAGCACTGGCAAGAACAAGCTGGATACCGGTCTTGTCCGGGAACTTGCCGCCATCCTTCGTGAGGCGGACCTCGGAGAGATCGAAGTTGAACATGAGGGCCTGCGGGTCCGTGTCAGCAAGCCGGCAGCCCCCGTTGTGCAAGCTGCCGTTGCTGCACCGGCACCCGTTGCTGTCGCTGCAGCCCCTGCGGCGGCTCCCGCTGCTTCTGCTCCTGCAGAGGCCGCACCCGCAACACCTGACAACGCCATCAAATCGCCCATGGTCGGCACCGCCTACCTTTCGCCCGAGCCTGGCGCCAAAGCCTTTGTCGCTATTGGCGACAAGGTGAAAAAGGGCGACACGCTGATGCTTGTCGAGGCGATGAAAACCTTCAACCCTGTCGAGGCTGACCGGGCTGGCACGGTCAAGGCAATCTACGTTTCTGACTCCCAGCCAGTGGAATATGGCGAACCGCTCATCCTGATCGAGTAGCATGACCGAACAACGCACCATCCAGAAGGTCCTCATCGCGAACCGCGGTGAGATCGCGCTGCGCATTCACCGCGCCTGTAAGGAAATGGGCCTGCAAACGGTCGTCGTGCACTCGGAAGCAGACCGTGATGCCATGGCCGTCCGGCTGGCAGATGAAAGCGTCTGTATCGGCCCTGCCCCCTCCTCTCAGAGCTATCTGAAAAAGTCGCAGATCCTTGCGGCGGCCGAAATTACCGGCGCAGATGCCATTCACCCCGGTTACGGCTTCCTGTCCGAAAACGCCCAGTTTGCGGAAATGGTGGAAGCGCACGGACTGGCCTTTATTGGGCCGACCGCCGATCACATCCGCATCATGGGCGACAAGATTGCCGCCAAACAGGCGATGATCGAAGCTGGCGTGCCCTGCGTGCCTGGCTCCGACGGCGCTGTGACATCGATCGCAGATGCCAAGAAGGCCGCCAAGAAGATCGGCTTCCCGGTTCTGGTGAAAGCCTCTGCCGGCGGCGGTGGCCGCGGCATGAAGCTCGCCAAGACGGAAGCGGATCTCGAAAATGCGGTCCGGACGGCCAAGACCGAAGCCAAGGCCGCTTTCGGCGACGATGCTGTCTACCTGGAAAAATACCTTCAGGGTCCGCGCCACATCGAGGTTCAGGTCATTGCCGACACGCATGGCAATGTCGCCCACTTGTGGGAACGGGACTGCTCTCTGCAGCGCCGCAACCAGAAGGTCTTCGAAGAAGCCCCCTCACCGGCTCTGAACCAGGCCCAGCGTGAAGAGATCGGTACGATCTGCGCGAAGGCCATGGAGAAGCTCGGCTATCGCGGCGCGGGCACGATCGAGTTCCTCTATGAGGATGGACGGTTCTATTTCATCGAAATGAACACCCGTCTCCAGGTGGAGCACCCGGTGACGGAAATGATCACCGGCATCGACCTCGTGCGCGAGCAGATCCGGATTGCAGAGGGCAAAAAGCTCTCCTTCCGCCAGGAAGACGTGATGCTGGTTGGTCATGCCATTGAGTGCCGGATCAACGCAGAGCACCCGGAAACCTTTGTGCCCTCGCCGGGTCTCATTACAGACTTCCACGCACCGGGCGGCCCGGATGTGCGGCTCGATAGTGCGGCTTATGCCGGCTACCGGATTCCGCCTCACTATGACTCACTGATCGGCAAGCTGATCGTGCATGGCCGCACCCGTCGTGAATGCCTCATGCGCCTTCGCCGGGCTCTGTCGGAAATGGTCGTGGGAGGGGTCTTCACCACTCTGGATCTGCACCGGCGCCTTGTGGAGAATGAAGATGTCCAGAATGGAAACTACAATATCCACTGGCTCGAAAAGTTCCTCGCAGAGAACAAGATCGTCGTAGAAGACGAAGCCTGAAAGAAACACTGACGCGGCGCAGCGTCCAATGGACATGCGCCCTTCAGCATCCCCATATTAGGGCCATGTCTTCACGGTTCGGCTCCAATGATTTGCTTGCCTGTTATCGCCGGGGTGTTTTCCCCATGGGCGATGCACGCGACGATCCGAACCTGTTCCTCGTGGATCCGGATCTGCGGGGGATCCTGCCGCTTGATGGGTTTCACATCCCCAAACGCCTGAAGCGGCGCGTCAGACAGGAACCCTATCGCGTTACGGCTGACACGGCCTTCACGCGCGTCATGGAGATGTGCGCGGAAAGCGCGGATGGCCGGGAGACGACGTGGATCAATTCGACCATCCTGAACCTCTACAGCACCCTGCACCGCGAAGGGCACGCGCATTCGGTGGAGTGCTGGGAGAATGGCCAGCTTGTCGGTGGCCTGTACGGCGTGGCCCTGGGCGGCGCCTTCTTTGGTGAAAGCATGTTTTCCCGGGCAACAGATGCGTCAAAGATCGCGCTGGTGCACCTGGTCGCGCGCCTTCTGGAGGGGGGCTTTGTGCTGCTGGATGCGCAATTCCACAATCCGCACCTGGAACAGTTTGGACTGATCGAAATTCCACGATCGGATTTCAAACGCCGCCTGAAAGCCGCGCTTGAGGTCAAGGCAGACTTTTACTGCGGGAGATCGGGTTCGGCAGGAAGCTTCACCGGGTCCGGGGCGCTGCAGCGGATTACCCAGACATCGTAGACAGGATGCTCAAGGGCACTGAGGCCCGGGGATGAGGCAAACATCCAGCCCGAGAAGAGTTCCGGATTTTCCTCGCTCACCGTCTCCACGTCATTTGCGTCGACAGCCGCATCCATGGTTTCGACCGCGACAGGCTGGGTCGAGAAAATCTTCAGGAAGGCCGCGCTCTCCGGCGCTTCTTCCGGGGGGGTCTGGTAACAGACTTCCAGCTCCACTTTCAGCGAACCGAAGACGACCGGCTGACCGACATGGACTTCAATATCCGTGGAGCGGCCAGTGATCTTGTCGAGCGCCCGCAGCGTTGCCTTGTCTTTCTGGACATAAGTCGCGGCATGAGCAGCCCCGACCAGACCAGCGACGACAGCAACAGCAGCAAGCACACGATACATTACTGGTCTCCATCCAGGGGGTAGGCATCATCGCCGGCGTTTGATTCGCTGGACGAAGCATCCGCTGCGCCATCACCACCACCATTGCCGCCACCGGCAGCAAAGGATGCGAAGAGGGTCAGCAGGTCCACGCTGCCGCGCGTATACTGGACTTCACCGGAGCCATCCTGCGGGATGTTGTCGAAGCTGCCACCCGGCTCCAGCGCCACATAGGCGCCACCCAGCAGGCCATCCGTCGAGATCCGGGCGTCTGTGTCGTCCGGCAATTGCCATTTCTTGTCGAGGCTCATCGTCAGGACAGCCTCAAAGCGCTTGGGGTCGCCTTCGATTGTCTTCACAACACCCGCCTTCACACCGGCAATGCGCACATCTGCGCCCCGCTCGATGCCGCTGATGTTGTTGAAACGGGCCTTCAGATCGTATCGATCTGGACCGGCTGACGCCTCACCACCACGCGCAATTGCGAACCAGAGGAACACGCCCGCGACGGCAACGACCAGCGCGCCGACCAGGGTTTCAAACAGCGACTCACGCATCCGGAGACCAGGCCTCGTAATCGCCCGTGGCTTTCTGGCGGTGACCACCACCGGACAGGCTGCCTTTCGGCTTGGTTGCGTATGGGGTGCCCGTCATGTTCGGCTTGTGATCGGTTTCCCAATCCCGGCGCGTCAGCGGCGTTTTGGTCGGCGGTTCGTCCACCGTGTGGTGCAGCCAGCCGTGCCAGTCCGCAGGCACCTTGGAAGGCTCAGCGAGTCCCTTGTACATGACATAGCGGCGGCGACGCCCCTCAAGCGAAGGCTTGCGCTCTTCATAGTAGCGATTGCCGTATTCATCCGTTCCAACGGAGGTTGCGCGCCGTCCGATATCGAACGCAGCGCCAACTGTGTAACCGCTCCACCAGGTAAAGAGTTGCTTCAGCATCGTATCGCCTGTCCTGCCGTGTGTTGGTGGCCGCAATATGGCGGCTCAGGGGCAACTAATCCATAGCGACGCCGCAGACAATGCGGCGCACACCCCTGTGTGCACAAGGCGCGCGAATTGTGCCTCAACGCTTGCCCCATAGGTGTTGGCGGGCCACGCTTGCACAAGTGATTCGCTGGGGAGATACGGCATGGATGAAGCGCTGGTGACCGAAATCCTTCGCGCGGCCGAATCAGACGGCCTCCTTTCTGAGTCAACGAGGCTTTCCGATATCTACCGGGCGGCGGGCCAGAATCGCCGCACAATGACACCGGAATCGCTGAAAGCAGCGACAGCCGCCTGCTCCGCTGCCGCTCTTGTGAGTGTGTCCCAGCTGGCCTCAGCGGAAATCCTTGAGCGGTTCGGAGATGCACCCCGCAACGCAGACCTCGCTGAAGCCATCGCAGCTGGCCTGCCTCAGGATATTCTGGAAGAAGCACTCCGCCAGCCAGGCGGTTTCCGCCGCACAGCAGATGCCCTTCGTGCTGCCGCCGTCACCGCAGCCGCCCCTGCGCCTGCGGTCTTTGCACCACAACCGCTTGATCCGGTGCTGGAGCAGCTTCTGATCGAAGCCCTGAGCGAGGGCGCCGAAATCATGCTTGCGAGCGAAAACCTGCCATCGGCGGGCAGCCCGGCACGGATACTCGACATCGCGATGGCCATCGGGCCTGACGGGATTGAGGCTGACTATCTTTGCGAGGCACTGGAAGCCGCAGCGAGCGAGATGCCCGACGGCGCGATTATTATCGCAGGCCTCTCTGCGGCCGTCATGTCGCTCGGTATCGACTATGCGTCACCCGATGGGGCAGCCGCCGCTTCAGCCCTCTGTGCGCTGGTAAAAGCAGGTGTTACGGGGGCAACTTTCCCCGCAACACACGCAAAGGCCCTGAACATTCAGCCGCGGAAGGCATCGGGAAAACGCAGCTGCAGCGCATTGGTCCTGCCCGTGGCAGATCTTGGTGCGTTCCTGCCGGATTGCGAAAGCAGCGGCACCGCACCGCTCGCGACTGTGCTGGCCTATGGCGATGAAGCCCCGACCCTGTCTCGCGCAGGACGACTCGGCATTGCCCATCACGCGCCAGAGCGCCTCCCCATGGCCCTTGAGAGAATCGCAGCCTCAGGCGAATCGGACCTGGACCGCGCTCTTGGCCTGGACCGGTTGCGGGACCGGGGGTTCACAGATCTGGCGATCGACAAGGTCTCCCGCGCACTTGGAGAAGGCCTTCCCCTGAATGCTGCCTTTTCACGCTGGGTGCTGGGCGACGAGATCATTTCCAGCGATCTCAAGCTCGCGCCAGAGGAATTCGATGCAGACGGTGGCGGCCTCCTGTCGGCCATCGGTTTTTCCCGGAAAGACATTCAGAACGCGGAGATCACGATCTCCGGCGAGAACGGCGACTCAACTGCCGAAATTATGGCCGATTGCGGCCTGCAGATCGGCGCCACGCCTGAGGCTGAAATTGCCTTTGCGGCCGCATGTGCCAAGGCGCTTGGTGGCGGTGTGACCGTGTCGGTTGGCAGCCATGGCGGCCTCGATATGGCTGAAACCGCACTCGATGCCGGCCTCTCGGTGCAACTGATTGGCCACCGCGCACCAGCTTCTGACGAAGTGCAGGAACGCATGGAACACATCGCGGCCCTCGCAGAGGAAATCGCGACAGAAGCTGACGCCCCCGCCTCTACCGGGTCCTATGGCCTTCCCGCCATGGATGGTGCCGCCCGTACGCGCCTGCCGGACCGCCGTAAGGGGTACATTCAGAAAGCCTCTGTCGGAGGACACAAGGTCTACCTGCACACTGGCGAATTTGAGGACGGATCCCTCGGCGAGATTTTCATCGACATGCACAAGGAAGGCGCGGCCTTCCGAAGCCTCATGAACAATTTCGCCATCGCGACATCCATTGGCCTGCAATATGGCGTGCCCCTCGAAGAATTCGTAGACGCTTTCGTTTTCACCCGCTTCGAACCGGCCGGCGCTGTGACAGGCAACGACCGGATCACGCGGGCGACATCCATTCTGGACTATATTTTCCGGGAGCTGGCCGTTTCCTATCTCGGACGTGACGATCTTGCGGAAGTGGATGTCACCCATGACGGCCTCGGCCGCGGTGCAGGCGATGGCACACGCACTCATCCTGCCCCCTTCACGGAAGAAGCCGCACAGATCATCTCCCGTGGCTTCTCCAGAGGCCAGTTGCCGGACAACATCGTGATTCTGGACCGGAAACGCGCCCAGAAACTCGCGGATGAAGAGGCGGAAGCCGCAGAGAATGCCGCTGAAGAAGCCGAGTCAGAGGTCCTGGACGCCCCGGACTATCTCAGCGATGCCTGCCCGGTTTGCGGTAGCTTTACCCTGTTTGAGATCAGCGAAGACGGCGATATCGAGTGCGATACGTGCGGTGAAGAATCCCGCAAACAGAAATAACTCCGGGCATTTTCAGCCGGAAAGCTGGTCTCCATGCTCCCGGCTGTAACAGTCATGGCAATTCTGCAACACCTGTGACCATGAAACAGTCGTTACAGCTTGTTCAGTTTTGGCACGCAAAACAACGCGCTATCCAAGTAGGCATGATCAGAGCCCTGTTCTGCCTGTTTTCTCTTGCTTCTGTTACTGCCCTTGGGGCGGTAGCTCAGGAGCAACCGAAACCGAGCCAGCCGGTTGCCTGGGCTCCGAGTTATGTCGGCTCGTGCAGCGGTTGCAATCTTTCTGGCAGGAATCTGACGGGCTGGACCCTCAGTGGCGCAAATTACCGTGAAGCAAACCTCGAATATGCGTACATGCGCGGAACCCTCGCCAAGGAAACAAATTTTGAAGGGATCACTGCAAGCTTCGCAGATATGCGCGCTGCAATCCTGACATCTGCGAAACTCTCAAATTCGAATCTTGCCAATGCGCGCTTGCAGGCAATTCAGGCGAGTGGCGCAGAATTCAAGCAAAGCGTTCTGGTTGGGACTAACCTGCAGCGCGCAATGCTGGTTGGCGCCAATTTCGCGGGGGCCAACCTCTCCACAGCTTCTCTGGAAGGGGCTGACTTCTCCGGCGCAAACCTGACCAGCGCAGATCTTAGCCACACTGTCATGATGGCCGCTATCTTCAACGGAGCCAATCTGGCGCTCTCCAAGCTGGATGGCGCCGATGCGCGTGGTGCGTCCTTCAAGGATGCCCGCTTTGTCGATGCGAACCTGACGGGCCTTATCGGCTGGCAGGATGCTGACTTTGAAGGCGCCTGCGCGTCACAACGCACCCTGCTGCCACGCGGCCTGCAT
>JACXUV010000033.1 GCA_014763715.1 Rhodobacterales bacterium
CTGAACCCGCTCCTGCAGGACCCGGCGCTCTCCTTCCACCCGCCGATGCTGTATCTTGGCTATGTCGGATACTCCTTCGTTTTCGCGCTGGCGGCGGCGGGCATGATGGAAGGACGGATCGACCGGGTCTGGGCGAAGGAAGCGCGGCGCTGGTCGCTGGCCGCTTTCGTGCCGCTCACCTTCGGCATCGCGCTCGGCTCCTACTGGGCCTATTACGAGCTTGGCTGGGGCGGCTGGTGGTTCTGGGATCCGGTGGAGAATGCCTCCCTGATGCCGTGGCTGATCGGGGCAGCGTTGCTGCATTCCGTCATCGTTACCGAGAAGCGCGAGAACTTTGCCGCGTGGACGGCCCTGCTGGCCGTTATCGCCTTCCTGTTCTCGATCATGGGCGCCTTCCTTGTCCGCTCCGGCGTGCTGACATCCGTGCATGCTTTCGCTGTCGACCCGAAGCGCGGGACCATCCTTCTGTTTGGACTGATGATTTATGGCGCGCTGGCGCTTGGCCTGTTCGCCTGGCGCGGGCCGGCGCTGAAAGGGGCCAAGCCCTGGTTGATCGGCAGCCGGGAAGGCGCGCTGATGGCCAATAATGTCGTGCTGGTCGTGGCCGCGCTGACCGTCCTGCTGGGCACGCTGTTCCCGCTGATGGCCGAGGCAGCGGGGCGCACCATGTCCGTGGGCGAACCATATTTCCGGCTGACTTTCGTGCCGATCCTGGCCGTCTTGCTGATCCTCCTGCCAGTGGCGCAAAGCTGGGCCTGGGGCAAGGCAGACCTGAAACAATGGACCCGCTGGGCGATTGCCGGTGCCGCGCTGGTGGCAGTGTTTGCCGTGCTCGGCGTAGGTGTCTTGCACATTTCCCTCGGCGCAGCCTTTGGCCTGGCACTCGGCGTGTGGCTGATCGGCGGCTCCCTCTGGGAGCTGAAGCGCCGGGCCGTTACACTGAAGCGCGTCTTCCGCCTGTCGCCTCGGATCTGGGGCATGACGCTGGCGCATATCGGTATCGGCGTCTTCATCATTGGCGCTGTGGTCGAGACCACAGCGCGTTACGAAACGACTGTGGCGCTGGCTGAAGGCGGCTCTGGCCGGGCGGCTGGCTGGACGCTGACACTTGAAGATGTCAGCGCCATCGAAGGGCCGAACTGGTATGCCGACAAGGCCGTGCTGACCGCTACGAAAGGCGGCGTGAAGACCGTGCTGGAACCGATGAAGCGCTATTACCCCGCAGCGCGCATGCCGACGACCGAGACCGCGATCTTCAAGACCGGCACAGGCGACCTCTATGCTGCGCTGGGCGAGCAACGCGTCGTCGATGGTCAGGCGCGCTGGGTGTTCCGCGTCTACTTCAATCCGCTGATTGATTTCGTATACTTCGGTGTGCTCCTGATCGGCCTTGGTGGCCTGCTCAGCATGGTGAAGGTGAAACGATGAAAGCGTTGCTGCTGTCTCTCGTGATCGCACTTGCGGCGGATGTCCCGCTGGACGATCCGGCGGAAGAGGCGCGCGCCCAGGCCCTGATGCGGGAGCTGCGCTGTGTGGCCTGCGAGAATGAGCCGGTATCCCAGTCTGCGGCTCCGATCGCCGAAGACATGCGGACGCGCATTCGCGAGATGGTCGGAGAAGGCTCCACCGATCAGCAGGTGCGCGACTGGTTTGAAAGCCGGTATGGAGAGTTCGTCCTGTTCCGTCCGAAAGGGCGGGGTATCAGCGGAACGATTCTCTGGCTCGGCCCCTTCCTGCTACTCGCGATCGGGGCGTCGATCGGATTTCTCACGGCCCGGCGTAAACGGGCAGACGCAAGCCAGATCGAGTCGGAAGACGTCTGACCCTGCCGTCTGAGACAGCCTGATCGCGAAAATGTGACTCGCGGGGTTTGCCGGCGCCGACCCCCGCGGGAATAGCCGTCAGGCTGGGTGGGGACAATGCTTGACGTCTGAATGGGACTTCGCAGGCCACCATGGCAGTTGGTGGGGATCGCGAAGTGGCGAAGGACGCCGGTAGGCCCGGGGATTGGGCCCTTTCAGCGCCGGCAACTTGTCTGGGCTGCAGGCGCGACGACGCAACAGCCAGTCTGGCATGCGGTTCATCAAGCGCACAAATCAGCCCCTTTTTGATCTGTATTGCATGTGAGTATGTATTGCACCCCACTCTATTACAAGGGGTTTTTGAACTTTTTGATTCCACTGGTATGAATACTGGCGGTCATAAAGCAGGGGGGTATTGAAGCGGGCTAAATGGTTGATGAGGCTGGCTAACAGGTGGACGCCTGTTGGAACATCTTGCTCCACCTGATCTGGGTGCGCTGGCAAAATTCGCGGGATTGGAAGCGGAGGCGATAGCCATGGAGTGGTCTATTTTGTCCCGGCGTGACCTGATCTCCTGATTCCATTCGACTTACTGACATTTAATGACCACATTACCACGCGTATGATTATGTAACGTTCGTCCGGACAAACGGCGATTTTTCAGCGAGTTGGAGAGAGAAATCATGAAACTTGGCATTTCTCGGCAGGCCTTGGTTGCAGCGCTTTTCGGGGCGGCAGCGATCGGGTCCTTGTCGATCGCGCCTCAGATTCTCAGCCCTGAGGCTGGCGCTCAGCCAATTGCGATCCAGCCGCCTGCGGGTGCGCCGATGAGCTTTGCCGACCTGATCGAGCGTGTCGAACCGGCCGTGGTCAGCGTGAACGTCGTCTCCGAGCGCAAGGTCAATGACCTTGGCGACATGCAGCAATTCTTCGAACAGTTCCGCGGCCTTCCGGGGCTGGACGATTTCCTCGAACAGCGCCGCCAGCAGCAGGAAGAAGAGGGTGACGAGCCGCAGACCCAGGAAGCCCGCTCGCTGGGCTCAGGCTTCTTTATCTCGCAGGACGGCTACATCGTGACCAACAACCACGTTGTTGAGGACGCGGTGCAGATCGAAGTGGTGAACAAGGATGGCGACAAGTTCGAGGCCGAACTGGTCGGCACCGACCCCGACACCGACCTTGCCGTCATCAAGGTGAAGGAAGCGGGCAAGTATCCCTATGTCCGCTTCGGCAACTCGCACAATCTGCGCAAGGGCGACTGGGTTGTCGCGCTGGGCAACCCGTTCGGCTTCAGCGGTACGGCAACGGCCGGCATCCTGTCCGCCGACGGGCGTGAGCTGGGCAATGACAGCCCGTACACTGACTTTCTTCAGATCGACGCCGCCATCAACCGCGGCAACTCCGGTGGGCCGACCTTTGACCTGCACGGCAATGTCGTGGGCGTGAATACCCAGATCCTCTCGCCCACCGGCGGCTCTGTCGGGATCGGTTTTGCCATCCCGGCTGAACTGGCCCAGGAAGTGACGCAGGCTATCATCAAGGACGGCCATGTTTCGCGCGGCTGGCTGGGCGTGCAGATCCAGGACCTGACCGAAGACATGGCGGAAGCCCAGGGCATGCCGAACAATGACGGCGCCATCATCGCCGACGTGACGGAAAACAGCCCGGCATCAAAAGGCGGGCTGCAGCGCGGCGACATCATTCTGTCCGTCAATGGCCAGAAGGTGAGCGATGCAACGTCGACGACGCGCCTTGTCGGCCGGCTGATCGCGAACACGTCCAACAAGTTCGACATCATGCGCGGCGGCAAGCAGCAGACGATCAACGTCGTCGTTGGCGAGCGTGGCGACAGTGCGAACGCTCAGCGGATCCCGGCTTCGGCCCTGTCCAAGGATTCGGGCAAGCATGATGATGAAGCATCGCTGGAGTCCCTCGGCGTGACGTTCGTGCCGCTCGATGACGAGATGCGTGAGCGCCTTGGTCTCGACAAGGACGAAGCTGGCCTCGTGATTTCCGAAGTCGAGCGCGGTGGCGCCATCGAAGAGGCGGGCCTGCAGCGCGGCATGGTCATCCTCGAGGCAAACAACGAACCGGTGTCGAGTGTCGACGTGCTGAAGAAGGCCATCGACGCAGCCAAGAAGGCGAACCGGACGAAAATTCTGATCGCCGTGCGCGTGGGCCAGATCACGACCTATCGCACCATCGACATCAGCGAAGACAAGTGAGGCGGAAATGTTTGAAACAGTTCAGGAGGACTCCATGCGTGTGCTGGTGATCGAAGACGATGCCGAAATGGCCGGTTTCATCGAAAAGGTCCTCGTCGAGGCCGGTCACACGGTGGACCGGGCAGACGATGGCGAACGCGGGCTTGAAAAGGCGCGTTCCGAGGAATTCGACGCCATGGTGGTGGACCGAATGCTGCCTCAGAAAGATGGCCTGACCCTGCTGAAGGAGTTCCGCGATGCAGGCGGCACGACGCCGGCCCTGTTCCTGTCGGCGCTGGGCGATGTGCAGAACAAGGTGCAAGGCCTGAAGGCCGGTGCCGAAGACTATCTGGCCAAGCCCTTCGCCCCGGCCGAACTGGCCGCGCGTGTCGAGGCCCTCGGCCGCCGTACGCCGGGCCAGGAGCCGCCGGTCACCGTGCTGAAAGCTGGCGATCTGGAAATGAACCTGCTGACCCGCAAGGTCACGCGGGCTGGCCAGAAGATTGACCTTCAGCCGCGCGAATTCCGCCTGCTGGAATACCTGATGCGCCATGCCGGCCAGGTGGTGACGCGCACCATGCTTCTGGAAAAAGTGTGGGACTACAATTTCGATCCGCAGACCAATGTGATCGACGTGCATGTCTCGCGCCTGCGCGCCAAGATCGACAAGGAGTTCGATGAGCCGCTGCTGCACACAATCCGGGGTGCCGGATACAAGCTGCAGGGCTAGACGGGCGTGCAGGGCGCTGGCACTAGCGAGCCATGAAATTCGCCCTGCCGACCTTTCTGCGAACCACGACGTTCAAGCTGGCGCTGCTCTACAGTGCCATGTTTGCGGCCTTTTCGGCGGCGCTGCTGGTCTATCTCTACTATTCGACGGTTTACTACATCCGCGCGGAATCAGACCGGCGGATGGACCTTGAGTTCGAACAGCTCGGCAATGCCTATTTCACCGGCGGCATGGAACGGCTGCAGGAGTCGGTGTTCGAGCGGATGACCCGGAACGGGTCTACGTTTTTCTATTATCTGGAAGACTCGACGGGCAAGCGGCTGGCCGGCCACTTCCAGCGCATGCCAGCGCATAATCCGGACCTGGATGTCCAGACGATCTATTTCGATGTGACGCTGATGGAACCGGACGGCACGGAGATCGAGCGTCCTGCCGCCGGGCGAATTGTGCGCCTGAAGGACAATGGCGGGGCCCTGCTGGTTGCTTTCGATGCGGCCCAGCAGACGGCGATTGTGGGCCGTATCCAGAACGCGATCTTCATCGCCGCACCAATCGGCCTGATCCTGTCGCTCCTCGGCGGCGTTTTGATCTCGCGCGGCGCGGCGCGGCGCGCGGACGAACTGTCGCGAACGGCTGAGGCCGTGATGGGCGGTGAGCTGGGCCGGCGGGTGCCGGTGCGCGGCTCGGGCGATGAATTCGACCGGCTTGGCGCCCGCATCAATGCCATGCTCGACCAGATCGAGAAGCTGGTGGAATCGACCCGGAACACAGGCAACGCCATCGCGCACGATTTGCGCTCTCCTCTGTCCCGCCTTCGCAACCGGCTGGAGATTGCCCTGTCTGAGCCGATGTCTAAGGAAAGCGCCGAGGCGACACTGGAAGAGACGGTGGAGGAAGTCGACCGCGTGCTGGGCACGTTCAATGCCATCCTCCGTCTTGCCCGCCTGGAAGCCGGGGCCGAGGGCGAGCGGGTGCGCATGGATGTCAGCGAGCTGGCCGAGCAGCTGGCCGAACTGTTCGAGCCCGCCTGCGATGATGCCGAGCAGAGCTTCCGCAGCCAGATCACGAAACACCTGATGGTGCTGGGCGACCGGGACCTGATCGGTCAGGCCCTGTCGAACCTGCTCGACAATGCGATCAAATACACGCCCGCAGGCGGCACAATCAGCCTGACCGTGGCGCGCGGACCGGAAGGGACGGTAGACCTGACCGTCGTGGACACAGGGCCCGGCGTACCTTCGGAGTCGCGTGACCGTGTTGTGCAGCGGTTCCAGCGCATGGATTCGGCCCGCACCCAGCCGGGCAGTGGTCTCGGCCTGGCCCTCGTCGTGTCGGTTGCGGAAATGCACGGCGGACAATTGATCCTGACGGATGGCAGCGGCCCGCCGGACATGCCCGGCCTGAAGGCGACGCTGCGGCTGCCGAGGGCCTGACACTATGCTGAACGTGAAACCCGTTGCTGCCACCCCGGAAGCCGCGCTTGCGCTGGCTTTTGATCGCGCCCCGTATCTGCGCCGCCTGGCGGGACGAGACCTTGAAGACCACGACTGGCGCGAGGCGATAGAGACCGTACGGATGCTGGCGAAGCCGCCGCAGCGCTCCTATGAGGAGACGATGCGCGTCCTGCGCCGTGCCAAGCAGGCGACCCATCTGTCGCTTGCCGGAGACGACTTGTCCGGCACGCTGGATGTGATGGACGTGACGCTGGTTCTTACGGAACTGGCCTGCGAGTGCGTCGACACGGCGATGAAAATTGCGCTTGCCCATTACGGCCTGTCCGGGGATGGCCTGTTTGCCATTGCGCTGGGCAAGATGGGCGCGTTCGAGCTGAACTATTCCAGCGATATCGACTTCTGCATTTTCTACGATCCGGAAATCTTCGACGGTGGCGAGCGTTCCCCCGGCGAAGCCGCGCAGCGCATCGCGCGCGACATCGTGCGGATATTCGATGAGTATACGGAAGATGGCTATATCTTCCGCACGGATCTGCGCCTGCGGCCTGACCCGTCTTCCACGCCGCTGGCCGTGTCCACGGCGATGGCGGAACTCTATTATGAGAGCGTCGGCCAGAACTGGGAGCGGATGGTCTGGATCAAGGCCCGCCCGGCTGCGGGTGACCTTGCTGTCGCCAGGCGTTTCCTGAAGGGCATGGAACCCTATGTCTGGCGGCGAAACCTCGATTACTGGGCCATCGGTGACATCCAGGCGATCAAGCGGATGATCAATACCAAGGCCAAGGCGCGGGATTTCGATATTCCAAATCCCGACATCAAACTTGGCCCCGGCGGCATTAGGGAGATCGAGTTCTTTGTCCAGACCCAGCAGCTGATCCTCGGCGGTCGCCGGCCGGAGCTGCGGGACAACACAACCCTTGGCGCCATGGAAGCCCTGCGCGCAGGCGGTGTCGTCGCAGACCAGACCGCGCGCGACCTGACCGAAGCCTACCGCCAGCTGCGCAATGTCGAGCACCGCGTCCAGATGCGGAATGATGAGCAGACGCATACGCTGCCGAAAGACCCGGAAGCGCGCGAGGCCGTCGCCTTCCTCAGCGGCTATGGAAATCTGGAAGCATTCGACCGGGATCTCCTGGAAACACGCCGCATGGTGCAGGCGGCTTATGACGCCCTGTTCGCCGCGGAAGACCGCGCCGCAGGGGAAAGCCGGATCGGGAACCTCGTCTTCACCGGCGTCGATGATGATCCGGGAACGGTGGAAACGCTGGCCAATCTCGGCTTCAGCAATCCGAGCGCCGCGATCGAGACCATCCGCAACTGGCACCGCGGGCGCGTGCCTGCCACACGCACGGCGCGCGGGCGGGAATTGCTGACGGCGATCCTGCCGCGCCTCCTGGAGGACATGGGCAAGACGGGCGAGGCGGATGAGGCGTTTCGCTGGTTCTCGCGTTTCTTCGGCGGGCTGTCTTCAGGCGTGCAGACGCTGGCCATGCTGCTGGCGGAGCCGGACCTGCTGGACGATCTGGTGGCGACGCTGGCACTGGCGCCGCGGCTGGCAGAGATCCTGTCCCGACGGCCGGACCTGTTGGAGTCCCTCGTCAGCGGGCAGGCGCCGGTGCGTCCGGAAATCGGGCCGGAGACAAGTTTCGATGCCGCGCTGGATTCCTGGCGCCGCTATCATCGGGAGCAGCAGTTCCTGACGGGGCACCGCCTGCTGCACGGCCTGATCCCGGCGAAGGAAGCGGCGGGATACTGGACGGAACTCGCCGATGACACGATCACGGAGATGGCAGCTGCGGCAAAGTGGGAAACCGAGCGCCGCAACGGGCCGCAGCCTGGCCGCTGGGGTGTGTTCGCCATGGGCAAACTGGGCGGGCAGGAACTGACGGCCGGCTCTGACCTCGACATCATCGTGATCTATGATGCCGATCCGATGGAAGCGCAGACCTGGTACACGCGGTTCACCCAGCGCCTGATCACGGCCCTGACGGCGCCGACGGCGGAAGGCGCGCTGTACGAGGTGGATATGCGCCTGCGCCCCTCCGGCCGCGCCGGGCCTGTCGCTGTCAGCCTGCCTGCTTTCGAATCCTACCAGAACAATGACGCCTGGACCTGGGAGCATATGGCGCTGACGCGCCTGCGTCCCGTGGTCGGCGATGCAGCGCTGGGGCAGGAGGTCATGGGCATCGCCATGGATGCGATCACCAGCCGGGCACGGACAAATGCGGAGAAGATCCCCGCGGATATCACCGACATGCGCAACCGTCTCTACCGGGAGAAACCGGGCAAGGGACTATGGGACCTGAAAACCGCCGAGGGCGGACTGGTCGATGTCGAGTTCATGGTGCAGCAGGACATGTTGCTGGGCGGCCGCCCGGACGCCATCCGCGCCTCGACGCAAGAGGCGATTGCCCGCTCCAGCTTTCCGGCCGACCAGCAGGCCTTGCTGAGCGGGGGGCTCAGCCTGTTGCAGGCCCTGCAGCAGGTGCAGCGGATTGCCATCGGTACGGAAACCGAAACGGACGCCATGCCTGCCGGCCTGCGTGACCGGCTTTGCCGCGCAGTTGATGCAACGGACTTTCCGGCGCTTGAGGCGGAATTATCCGCAACAAAATCAAGGCTGCATCTCCTTGCTCGGGAAAAACTGCACCTCGGTGCGACGGAAAGCTGACGGCCTCTCGTTGAATAGACAATGGTTGCCTTCAGTGATTGGCAGCCGCTCAAGAGAGGAGTCTCAACTGATGAAACGTATCATTCTGGCGACTGCATCCCTTGCGGCCATTGCCGCAATCGCTTTCCCTGTCGCGGCGCAGGGCATGCGCGGCGATGGCACAAAAAGCCACCCGCGCATGGTCGAACGGCTCGACACGGACGGTGATGGAAAAGTCTCTGAAGCAGAGATCAAGGCCCATAAGGACGCGATGTTTACAGCGATCGACGTCAATCAGGACGGCGTGCTTTCGAAAGAAGAAATGTCGACCCATCACAAGGTCATGGCCGAACAGATGAAAGCCGGTTTCGCAGACCGCCGCGCGGAACGTGTGAACGAGATGTTCGACCGCTTCGACACCAACAAGGACGGCTCGATCACGCGTGACGAGGTCACCGCTGTTCAGTCTGCTGAAGGTGCCAGGTGGGAAACCATGAGAGCCGAGCGTGGCTCTGACTGGGCTGCAAGGGCCGCCGAAATGGAAGCCAAGCGCTTTGCCGATCTGGACAAGGACGGCAATGGCACGGTCAGCAAGGAAGAGTTCGACTCTGCCCGTATGGGGCCCGGTATGGCCCCGGGTATGGCCCCGGGCATGGATCGTGGACCGCGCGGAATGCGGGGCGACATGCCCCCGCCGCCCCCGCCGGAAGACGAATAGGCGATCTGGCTCCGGCCCGATGACGGTTCGCACGCATTCAGCACGTATCGCCGTATTGAGTGCGTGCATCCGACCTCTAACGGAGTAAGCTCGGTTCCGTGGCTTTTGTATCGGACCTTGACCAGATCACACGGGCGGCGGCGGGCGATCCGTCTGCCGTCGCGTGGCTGGTTGACCGGTACTCACCAGGAGTAATCAGCCTGGCAACGCGTATGCTGGGCGACCGGATGGAAGCAGAAGACGTGACACAGGAGACCTTCCTTCGCGCATGGAAAGCGCTACCCGGCTGGGAGCCGCGGGCGAAGTTCTCGACGTGGCTGCACCGTGTTGCGCTCAATCTCTGTTACGACATCCTGCGCAAACGCCGGGAATCCCTGCCCGGAGAGCTGCCGGAGATGACGGATCCGGACCTTACCCCGCCTGAGCGGCTGATGCAGTCCGAACGGGTGCGGGCCATCGAGGAAGCGATCGCTGCCCTTCCGGAGCGCCAGGCCGCAGCCCTGACGCTCTGTGCCCTGCAAGGACACTCGCAGGCAGAGGCGGCAGAGATCATGGAAACAAGTGAAGAAGCGCTGGAAAGCCTTCTGGCGCGCGCAAGACGCAGCCTGAGGGCGACACTGGCCGAACGGAGCGTGGCATGAAGGACCCAATGAACAAATCAGTCTTGTCTGATGAACGGATCTTCGACCTGATCGGCGCCTATGGCGCTGACCCGTCTGCCTTCCCGGAGGCGGAACAGGCGGCGGCAGCCCGGCGTATTGCTGCGGCGCCTGGCCTGTTCGCGGCTGCCCTCGAAGAGGCGCGCCGTCTGGACAGCCTTCTGGATATGGTGCCGGAGGTCGATGTGCCGGCCTCCCTGCGCGACAGCCTGCTGGCCAGCGCGCCGAAGCAGAAAAAGGCCTCGCGCTTCGAAGGCGGCTTTGGCCGGTTCCTTCCCTCCTGGCTGCCGGCGGGTGCGGTGGCGTCGCTGGTGATGGGTGTGCTGATCGGGGTGAATGTGTCCCTGCCGGCATCGGTGGCCAGCGCAGAGACCAACACCACTGACGAGGCCGACGCTGTCATGTATGCCGCGCTCGGCTTTGGCGACTATGAACTGATGAGCGAGACCACGGAATGAGCGACACGTCTGAAACTCCGCGCCGCTGGCCACGCTGGCTGGTCGTTTCGCTGCTGGCGAACATGATCCTGGTCGGCCTTCTGGTTGGCTTCCTGCTGCAATCCGGCCCGAAGCCGCGGCCGGATGGGCGCATGCCGGATCATTTCACCTGGGCTGAGCGGGATAGCGCTGACCGTGAGACCATGTCGCGCGTGTTCCGTGAGGCATTTACGGCATCCGAAACACAACGGGCCGCCCGCGCGGAAGTCCGCGCGCGTCTGGCGGCTGCCGTGGCGGCCGATCCTTACGATGCCGATGCGGTACGCGCGGTCTTTGAGGAGCTGCGCGAGGCCGACGACTCGGTGAACGAGGCCACGCATGAGGCCATGGTTGAGCTGTTCGCGACCCTCTCGGTGGAAGACCGCCAGCATATGGCGCGTATTCTGACACGCGGGCCGGGCGATCACCGTTCCTCACGCCGGCCCCGTCCGGGCGAGCGGGGCGCACCCGGTGAGGGCATTGGCGGTCCGCCGCCTCTGGATGGTCCGCCACCGCCACCGCCTCCGCCGCCAGGTGACATGCAGCCCTGATCGGGCTTTCCTTTCGGTCTTCCCCGTTCCAAACTGATGAAAAGAACGGGAGGGCCGAATGAAAGAATATGCCGATTATGATGGGTTGGGACTGGCGGAGCTGGTCCGCACGAAACAGGTCAGCGCCGGGGAATTGCTGGAAGCAGCCGTCACGCGTGCGGAAGCCGCACAGGAGACGCTGAACTGTTTCAGCGCGCTCTATCCGGACCTCGCCAAAGCGCAGCTTGAGGCCGGTACAGGCGAGGGCGCCTTCGCCGGTGTGCCCTTCGTCACGAAAGATCTGGCGGTTGAGGTCAAAGGCGCGCCGCTGACCAATGGCTCCGTCGCGTGGAAGGGCTATGTGGCCCAGCGCGACTCCGTGCTGACAGAGCGCTATCGCAAGGCGGGGCTTGTTTTCTTCGGCCAGACGACCAGCCCGGAATACGGCCTGACCACGACAACCGAATCCACACTCTATGGCCAGACGCGGAACCCGTGGGATCTGACGCGCACTTCCGGCGGCTCCTCCGGCGGGGCGAGTGCGGCCGTTGCGGCGGGCGTGCTGCCGGTCGCGCAGGCCAGCGATGGCGGTGGCTCGATCCGCATTCCGGCATCCTGCACGGGCCTGTTCGGCATCAAGCCGTCACGCGGCCGCGTGCCGATGGGGCCGGGGCGTACCGAAGGCTGGAACGGCATGTCCACCGTCCACGCCGTCAGCCGCAGCGTGCGGGACAGCGCCGCGCTGCTGGATGCATGCCATGGCCGGGAGACCGGCAGCCGCTACGTCGCCCCTGCGCCGGACCGTCCGTATCTGGAGGAAGTCAGCCGCGATCCCGGCAAGCTGCGCATCGCGCTGTGGAAGCGGGCGCCGAACGGCACGATGCCGGACGCAGATGCCGATGCGGGGCTGATGGCGACCGCGAAGCTGCTGGCGGATCTCGGTCACGAAGTAGTGGAGGCGGGTCCGGAATTTGATGGCGAGTTGCTCGCCAAATATGCGCTCTTCACGATTTCCGCGAACATCGCGGCGGCCTTTGACGACCGTTCCGCCATGCTGGGCCGGGCCGTGCGGCAGGACGAAATGGAGCCGATCACGGCATCCATGGCGGCGCTCGGCCGGACTGTGCCGATGGTGGAACTCGCCAAGGCCAACAATCTCTTCAACTCGGTCGCCATCGACTATGAGCAGTTCCTGATTGATGGCGGGTTCGATCTTACCCTGTCGCCGGTCACGCACCGCGCACCGGACAAGCTGGGCACGATGGCGCTGACGCAGGATGGTGAAGCCATGGGCAAGGCGATTGCCGGCTTCGGCGCGCATTGCCCGCTGTTCAACCAGACCGGCTGCCCCGCCATGTCCGTGCCGCTGCACTGGACGGATGCGACCGAAGAAGCGCCAGGCGGGCTGCCGATTGGCATGATGTTTGGCGGACGGCTCGGATCCGAGAGCCTCATGTTCCGTCTGGCTGGACAATTGGAGCAGGCCCGGCCATGGGCGGGGAAACGCCCGCCGCACTGGGTGGGCTGAACAAGCGGAACGGACTTTCATGAGCGATCTCACGACCCATACAGGCGGATGTCATTGCGGCGCGGTACGGTGGGAAGTGGACTTGCCGGATGCGTTCGAGGTGGAGGACTGCAACTGTTCCATGTGCGCGATGGCGGGGAACATCCACGTCATCGTGCCGGCCAGCCGCTTCCGCCTCATGCAGGGCGCGGGGAACCTCACCGAGTACACGTTCAACACGGGCGTGGCGAAGCACCGGTTCTGCAAGACGTGCGGCGTGAAAAGCTTCTACATTCCGCGCTCCAACCCGGACGGCGTGGCCGTCACCTGGCGCTGCATCGACGACTGGCAGGACCTTAACGTGAAGGTGAACAAGTTCGACGGGCAGCACTGGGAGAAGCACGCCCACACGCTGGCGCACAAGTCGCAGGACTGAACTGTCAGTCGGCGCTGTCCAGCAGGCGGTGCATTTCCTCGTCCGACCAGCCGAAATGGTGGCCGTATTCGTGGATGGTGACATGGCTCACCAGTTCATCCAGCGTGACATCGCCCCGCGCGGCCCATTCGAACAGGATGGGCAGGCGGTAAAGATAGACCAGCGGCTGCTGGAGTGAGGGATAGGTCACGCTCTCATGGATCAGCGGTACGCCGGAATAGAGCCCGCTCAGCTCCAGCGCATCGTGGATCTTCATCTGGTCGAGGACTTCATCCTCGGCATAGTCCTCCACGATGATGCGCACGGCATTCGCGGCGGCCTGCATCTGCTCGGGCAGGCGGCCGACGCAGGCCTCGGCGAGGGCGAGGATGTCCTCCGCCGTCGGAGCGGTTTCGTAGAGCGTGCTCACGCCAGCGTCACCGCCGTGCCGGAGACGGCCACCATCATCATGGAGCCCGACTGGCCGATGACAGTGTAATCGAACTTCACGCCGACAATGGCATTCGCGCCCAGTTTCGTCGCTTCCTGGACCATCTCCGCCAGCGCATCGTCACGCGTTTCGCGCAGCGTGCTCTCATAGGCGTTCGAGCGCCCGCCGACGATATTGGTGAAACTCGCCAGGATGTCCTTGCCAAGGTGCGCCCCGATCACGACCTCGCCACAGACGACGCCGAGATATTTCATGATATCATGACCCTGAACGGTCGGGGTGGTGGTGAGCAGCATGTGTGGCGATCCTTCCGGTGCTTATCGAATAACAATATACAAGTGGGAGGCTCCGGCGGCTTTTCAAGAGGGCTTTTCGAAGACCAGCGCCGTCCATTCGACGCCCCGGGCCTTGTTTTCCGCCATGATGGAATTCCTGCGGTCATGGCTGATGGGGCGGAGGCCGTAAGGGGCGGCGAGGGCGATGGTTTCCTCGCCCGACACGTCGAACATCCGCCGCCCTTGCGGGATGGGGCCGTGGCGGAGGCTCATGAAGAGGCGGCCGCCCGGCGCCAGCAGGCGGGCAACATGGCCCATCCCGATCGCTCTCTCCTCCGCCGTCAGGTGCATCCACAAGGCATTCATCATCACCATGCCGAATGTCTCGCCGCGGGCGCGTGTTGCCGCGAGATCCGGCAGGCTGTCTTCCAGCCACTCGATCTCAGGCTCCGGATGGAGCTCTGCCGCCCGCAGGCGCATGGTCTTCACAGGCTCCACCGCCAGCACGGAATGGCCCAGCGAGACCAGCCAGGCCGCATCGCGCCCGGTGCCCGCGCCGATGTCGAGGATCCGTGCAGGGGGCTCAGGAAAAAGGGGCCGCCAGTGCGCATGCGTTTCCGGCGCCGACAGCGCCTCGTAACGCACGAACAGGTCGTCCGCTTCTTCGGCATATCCGGAGGTGGAGGTGAGCCCGGCCATGGCGGAAGCCTACCAGAAGCCTCCGCCCCGGCAATTGGCGGAGCCTAGCTCGGATAGATCGACATGTAGTCGCCATTGTCGAGCATGTAGAAGTCGCCCTTCGTGATGCGTTGTCCGCGCTCGATAACCGCGATGAAGTCTTCTTCCGAAAAGCCGAACCGCTTCACGAAGGCGGCAACCTTTTTGCGCTCCAGCCGGCCCTGCTGAACCGAGACAATGGTGGCATACAGACTGCCGTCGCCGTCTTCAGCGACCTGGATCCGGACCTTGGTGAACGAGGTCATCAGCTGATCTTCGTCATTGTCGCACTTGATGGTACTGGTGCCGTCGACTTCCTGACAGACAACGTCAAGCGTTGCGGCCGCTGCGGCGCGGACATCTTCCGGGTTCACAGGGTCGGTGAACGTGCCGCCACCACCACCAGCGCCGCCGCCACATGCAGCAAGCATAAGGGCCGACAGGCCGAGCACGATATTTCTGATCATGGATCCACTCCCCACTTGGTCACAGGTATTTTCTGCCTGAACGATAATGGCGATTCCCCGGGACGGCAAATTCCCGGGGCTTTCAGGATTTCCGGCCTTACTCCGCCGCCGTCTTCGCGCCGTCGTCGTCGCCGGTCAGCAGGTCCAGCATCTTCAGGGCGCTGTCGGCGATGACGGTGCCGGGCGGGAAGATGGCGGCGGCGCCGGCGGCGTAGAGCGCGTCGAAATCCTGCGGCGGGATCACGCCGCCCACGATGATCCGCGCATTGGCCGCGCCTTCATTGCCGAGCGCGCGCTTCAGTTCCGGCACCAGCGTCAGGTGGCCAGCGGCGAGCGAGGAGGCGGCGACAATGTCCACGCCCTGTTCGCGCGCATCGGCGGCGGCTTCTTCCGGCGTCTGGAACAGCGGGCCGATGACCACGTCCCAGCCAAGGTCCATCAGCGCCGAGGCGACGACCTTCTGGCCACGGTCATGACCGTCCTGGCCCATCTTGGCGATGTAGACTTTCGGCTTGCGGCCATGCTGTTTCTCGAAGGCTTCGGCGAGGCTGAGCGCTTCGTCGGCTTTCTCCGTGCCTTTCACGCCGCCGCCATAGACGCCCTTGATGGAGCGGATGACGGCCTGGTGGCGGCCCTGGCTGCGTTCGACCGCTTCAGAGATTTCGCCGACGGTTGCCTTGGCGCGCGCGGCATCCACGGCGAGGGCCAGCAGATTGCCTTCGGTGCCTGCAGCAGCTTCGGCAATCGCGTCCAGCTTCGCCTGCACTTCGGCTTCGTTGCGTTCGGACTTGAGACGCGCCAGCTTGTCCAGCTGCATCTTGCGCACGGCGGCGTTGTCGACCTTCAGCACCGGAACGTCTTCGTCTTCGTCCAGCAGGAACTTGTTCACGCCAACCACGGTCTGCGTGCCGCTGTCGATGCGCGCCTGCGTGTTCGCGGCGGCTTCCTCGATGCGCAGTTTCGGCAGGCCTTCCTCGATGGCTTTCGCCATGCCGCCCATTTTCTCGACTTCCTCGATATGGGCGAGGGCCTTGGCGGCGAGGTCGTGCGTCAGGCGCTCGACATAGTAGGAGCCGCCCCACATGTCGATCGTCTGGCAGGCGCCGGCTTCCTGTTGCAGGAACAGCTGCGTGTTGCGGCTGATCCGGGCGGAGAAATCCGTCGGCAGGGCAAGCGCTTCGTCGAAGCTGTTCGTGTGCAGGGATTGCGTCTGCCCGCCCGTGGCCGCGATGGCCTCAAGGCAGGTGCGGATGACGTTGTTGTAAACGTCCTGCGCGGTCAGAGACCAGCCAGAGGTCTGCGAGTGCGTCCGCAAGCTGAGCGACTTGGAATTCTTCGGATTGAAGTTCTCTTTCACGAGCTTCGCCCAGAGGAGGCGTGCGGCCCGCATCTTGGCGACTTCCATGAACGTGTTCATGCCGATCGCCCAGAAGAAGGAGAGGCGCGGCGCAAAGGCGTCCACGTCGAGGCCTGCAGCCACACCGGCGCGGATATATTCGATGCCGTCCGCCAGCGTGTAGGCCAGCTCAAGGTCTGCCGTCGCGCCCGCTTCCTGCATGTGATAGCCGGAAATCGAGATCGAGTTGAACTTCGGCATGTTCTGCGACGTGTAGGCGAAGATGTCCGAAATGATCCGCATCGACGGCTTGGGCGGATAGATATAGGTGTTCCGCACCATGAACTCTTTGAGGATGTCGTTCTGGATCGTCCCGGCCAGTTTTTCCGGGCCGACGCCCTGTTCCTCTGCCGCCACGATATAGAGCGCGAGGATCGGCAGCACGGCGCCGTTCATCGTCATGGAGACAGACATCTTGTCCAGCGGAATGCCGGAGAAGAGCGTGCGCATGTCATAGATGGAGTCGATGGCCACACCGGCCATGCCGACATCACCCGTCACGCGGACATGGTCTGAGTCATAGCCGCGGTGGGTGGCAAGGTCGAAAGCGACCGAGAGGCCTTTCTGGCCCGCGGCCAGGTTGCGGCGATAGAAGGCGTTGGAGTCTTCCGCCGTGGAGAAGCCCGCATACTGACGAACCGTCCAGGGCTGGTTCGTATACATGGTCGGGTAAGGGCCGCGACCGAACGGGGCGAGGCCGGGGAAATCGTCCAGATAATCCAGCCCGGCGCTGTCTGCAGCCGTGTAGGCGGTCTTTACCGGAATGCCTTCCGGTGTGTCCCAGGCTTCGCCCGTCTGCGGCGGGTTGTGCGCGGCGTGCGGGGCGCCAAGGTCGAGTTTCGTGAAATCAGGAAAGTTCGTCATGATTACAGCCCCAGTTCTGCGTGGGCGAGTTTCAGGGCGTGCAGCACGTCGCAGCCCATGAATATTTGCGAGTCGATGCCGTCGCCTTCATGCTTGCCGGCGATCCAGACATGTTGCGCGCCAGCGGCCTTCAGGGCCTTGGCGGCGGCGTCTGCCTCTTCGGCATAGCGGGCATCAGCGCCGCAGATGCAGGCGATGCGGCAGCCGGAAGCCTTGAAGCCTGCCGCGATCTCTGCGGCGTCCTTCGGCGGAACCGGCGGCTCTTTCGCGGCCAATCCGCCAGCGGCGAACAGGTTGCGGGCAAAGTCTGCGCGGGCGGTGTATTCCGCGAGCGGGCCCAGCGTGGCGAGATAGATCGCCGGAGGTTTGGCAGCCGCAGCAGCCTTGTCGCGCAGCGCTTCGAAATCCGCGCCGAGGCGGATCGGGAGAAGCGGTTCGGCCGTGGCATCGTCGCCCGTGGCGGGCGGCAGATCCGGCACCAGCGCCTGCAGCGCTTCGTCCG
Organism: Rhodobacterales bacterium; assembly: GCA_014763715.1. GTDB lineage: Bacteria > Pseudomonadota > Alphaproteobacteria > Caulobacterales > Hyphomonadaceae > Hyphomonas. The sequence continues at coordinate 17,818 of JACXUV010000033.1, forward strand.
TCAGCACGGCATGCGGGCGCAGGTGCGGCTGGTCGGCCACCGGGGCGGCGATCTCGTCCAGCAGCGGGAATTCGGAAACGCCCGTAACCGAGATCTTGCGCTTGGCGATGTCCTTCGCGCGGGCTTCGCGGGTCGCGGCGACGCGTCCCTGGAAGGCGCCGGAGGTAAGGGAGGCTGCATAGCCGCCTTCGCCTTCGATCTTCTGGAACTCTGCCCAAGCGGCTTCGGCCAGTTCATTGGCGAAGGTCTCGGTGAACCAGGCGCCGCCCGTCGGGTCCGCCACGCGGCCAAGCTGGCTTTCTTCCATGGCGATCAGCTGGGTGTTGCGCGCGATGCGGCGGCCGAGTTCCTCCGGCGTGCCCAGCGGCTCGTTGAAGGCGCGGATGGTCAGAATGTCCGCCCCGCCGACAGCGCCCGCAAAGGCGGCAGCTGTATTACGCAGCATGTTCGTCCAGGCGTCATAGCGCGTCAGCATGCGGGCAGAGCTGTAGCCCTGCAGGCGCATCGGCTTCGCGGTCAGGCCAAGGGCCTCTTCCACGCGGGCCCAAAGGCGGCGCGCGGCGCGCAGCTTCGCAACGCCGATGCCGTAATTGGCATCGAGGGCGAGGCAGAAGATCGTCTTCGCGTTCACCGCCGCTGCATCCATGTGCGGGGCGAGACGGCGCAGCGTGTCGACCGCCGAAGCGATCAGCGCGGCGAGTTCCTGCGCTTCCGATCCGCCCGCCTCGTGCACGGCACGCGCGTCGATGCGGAAGAGGTTCGCAGCCGGGTATTTCGTGGCCAGTACCTTGGCGAGCGCGCCCGCCTCGGCAAACGCGCCATCGAAACCGCCGGCCAGCTTGCCGGTGCGGGCGAGGGCGCCCAGCGGGTCCATGTTGAAGTCGAGTTTCGCGTCGGCCTTGTTTCTGGCCCACTCGGCCAGGAAGGCCGCTTCGCGTGTGCCGGAAGTCATGACCGGGTCAAGCGCTACGCCCGCGATAGACGCGTCTACGCCATTCAAGGCAATGTCATAGTCCGGCATAGTCATGGCCTGGACGCCATGATGTCCGGTCGGGTCCACGCTCAATTCAACTGAAGTCACGCCGCGTTCCAGGTCACGCAGCACCTCGCCATGCGTGTGCGAGGGGGAGGCATGAGTAAAGGCCTGACGGATGTCCCAGGGCAGCCACGGGTCCGGCGCTGCCGTTGGTCCGCGCAGGTAAGGCGCCACGCCGGGCGTGCCCAGCGGGTCCTCCGCGCTTGGGAAATCGCTCTCACGGTAGAGCGGGCGAATCTTCAGCCCATCCGCCGTGGTGCGGGTGATTGCGTCAATGCCACGGCCCTTGAGGGCCTTTTCGACCGAAGCCATCCATTCGGCTTCGGTGGCGTCGGGAAAGGTGCTGGAAAGCGGGAGGATATCGTCAGCCATGATGCGCCCGTTATTGGCGCAAAGATTTGCAAAAGTGAACTATTTCCTTGGCGGCATTCCGTAGCGCCCCCTCCTGTTGCTTGACGTGTCCGGCAAATGATGCGAATGAGAATTATTCGCAATTTGGAGATTCCCATGAGACAGGCAGGCGCGGCACTCAGACTCATTACGTGCGAAGGCTCAATGGCTTCGGGGGATTCCGGCGCGGGGAAGACAGATCCGGACAATTCAGGAATTGGCGCACGCCGTGAGGAGGCGCGGGGTGAACGGAGTGCGGGACATGCACCGGCGGACACTACCGGCTCGTGCGATCCGCTGCAGAGCGAGGGCGATGCAGTCCGCGGCGTGCGTCATGACCTGCTGAAGGAATGGATGGGTTCGCACACGCGTATCCTCGGTCTCTGGCTCGACCGCCTCCTGGAAGAAGGCGACGACGCCGACCTGATTTCCATGATCCATCGCCAGCATACCTGGCTGTCCATGATGCAGGTCCGGCTCGATCACGGCTGACGTCACGTCCGCCTTGCGGCGGCCCGGCGTGGCAGGTTTAGTTCCCGGAACAATATACCGGGAGGAAGACCATGAGACTCAAAACGCCGCGCATCGCCCCGCTGACCGATTCGGAAATGGGCCCTGAAGTGAAGGAAATGATCGCCGGGCGGTTCGGTGAGGCCCCGGTGTTCAACGTCTTCCGCACGCTTGCCCGCGCGCCCAAGGCCTACAAGCGCTTCATGGGGTGGGGTGGATACATCCTTTCCAAATACAACGATCTCAGCGAGCGTGACCGCGAACTCGTCATCCTCCGCACCGGCTATAACTGGAAGTCTGGTTATGAATGGGCACAGCACAAGCGGATCGGACTCGATTGCGGCCTGACCGAGGAAGAGATCGAGCGGATCAAGGCCGGTCCGGATGCGCCGGGCTGGAGTGCGAACGACAAGGCCTTGCTGCAGGCCACGGATGAGCTGACCTCCGACGCCTTCATCACCGATGAAACCTGGGCAGCCCTGTCCGGCTTCACGGACAAGCAGCGGATGGACCTCGTCATGACGGTCGGCCAGTACACGCAGGTCTCAATGATGCTGAACAGTTTCGGCGTGCCGCTGGATGATGACCTGACCCTCGATCCTGACCTTGCCAAGTGAGCACCGGCGGTCCGGCCGGACGCAGCTTCCCCCCACGTTATGGCTTGCGGCAGCGGGCCCAGACGCTAAATTCGGGCTCAATGTAAACACTGTTCACTTTAAGGGAAAAAGCCCATGGCTGTGCCGCCCGTGCTCCAGAATCTGCGCCTGCCGCTGATCGGTTCGCCACTGTTCATCATTTCCGGTCCGGAACTCGTTATCGCCCAATGCAAGGCCGGGATCGTCGGCAGCTTTCCGGCGCTGAATGCGCGTCCGGGCCCTGTCCTGCATGAATGGCTGGACCGGATCACCACGGAACTGGCCGAGCATAATGAGAAGAACCCGGACCGCCCGGCCGCGCCGTTTGCTGTGAACCAGATCGTGCACAAGTCGAACGATCGTCTAGACCACGATGTCGAGGCCTGCGTGAAGTTCAAGGTGCCGCTGGTCATCACCTCGCTGGGCGCACGCAAGGATGTGAACGACGCCATCCACTCCTATGGCGGTGTGGTGATGCACGACGTGATCGACACATGGTTTGCGAAGAAGGCGCTGGAGAAGGGGGCCGATGGCCTGATCGCTGTGTGCGCCGGCGCGGGTGGCCATGCCGGGCGCCTGTCGCCTTTCGCCCTGATCCAGGAGATCCGCGAATTCTTCGACGGGCCGCTGGCCCTGTCGGGCTCCATCGCCAATGGCGGGGCGATTGCCGCTGCGCTCGCGATGGGCGCGGACTTTGCCTATATGGGCTCAGCCTTCATCGCCTGCGACGAAGCCAATGCCGTTGAAGGCTACAAGGATGCCATCGTTTCCTATGGCGCTGAGGACATCGTCTACTCGAACCTCTTCACCGGCGTGCACGGCAACTATCTGAAGCCGTCCATCATCGCGGCGGGCCTCGATCCGGACAACCTCCCGGAAAGCGACCCGAGCAAGATGAACTTCGGCTCCGGCGGCAACACCAAGAGCAAAGCCTGGAAAGACATCTGGGGCTGTGGCCAGGGCATCGGCGCGGTGAAGAAACGCGGGCCCGTCGCCGACTATGTCGACCAGCTGGAAGCGGAATACAAAGCGGCGATCGCAAAGCTCAACCAGCCGCGCACCTGGGGCGCGACTCCGGTCAAGGCGGGTTGATCTTCTGGGGATAAAGCCGGTTCAATCCGACACCGGAAAGCGGCGCGGCCTGTAGTAATACGGGCCGCGCCGTTCGTTTTGGGGGGCACTCAATCCACCCGGTCTTTCAGGCGTGCAGACTTGTACGCATGCTGATCGAAAATGTTTCCGAATTTCATGCGGCGGGCTGGCGCTGGCCGCATTTCATGCCGGCAGAACTTTCCTGCCGGTGCGGCGGCCGGTTCTGCGCGGGCGAGTACTGGCACGATCCTGACTTCCTGGATGCGCTGGAGGCGTTGCGGGCAGAGGCAGGCCGCCCGCTAGTCGTCAACTCCGGCCATCGTTGTGCCGTCTGGAACACCTATGTCGGCGGGGCGCGTTTCAGCCTGCACAGGTCCATCGCCGCAGACATTGCATTGGCCGGGCATGACCGCCACGCCCTGCTGGATGCGGCAGGGCGGCTGGGCTTCACCGGGCTCGGCCTTGCAAAGACTTTCCTTCATCTTGACCGGCGGCCGCGTCCGGCCCGCTGGTTCTATCCGGGGAGTGAAGACGCATGGTGGACATAGCAGGGCTGGCGGCAAGCGCTGCAGGCGGGGGGCTCTTCGGCCTTGTGGGCACCGTCATCGGGCGCGTCGCCGGTGTGGTCGAAGCCCGGCAGGCGCAGGCACATGAGCGTGCCCGCTGGGCGCACGAGGGCGAAATGCAGAAGCTGCGGCTTGAGGCCGAAGCAGCCGGGCGCGAAGTAGACCTGCGCGCAACGGAGGCGGCAGGGGCCTGGGCGGGGCTTTCGGCGTCCATGGCGGCGGAAGCGGCCATCGGGGAAAGCTATCGATGGGTGAACGCCGTGCGGGCGCTGACGCGGCCCGTGCTCACCATCCTGCTGTGGGCCATCACGGGCGCAGTCTTCTTCGGGGCTGATGCCGCCGGGCGGGAGGGCGTGGTGGACACTGCGACCTTCGCCGCCACGGCGGCCACCCTGTGGTGGTTCGGTGACCGGGGCGCGCGCCGCGATTTGCGGTGATGGCATTCGTTGACGCAGGCGCCCGGCCGGGTCCATCCTCTCCGGAAAATGCCGGAGGAACAAACACATGGCCGACTGTATCCTGGTGATCGATGAGGGCACGACCTCAACACGGGCCATCGTGTTCGACCGGGCGTTCAACCAGATTGCCCTGGCGCAGGAAGAAGTGCCGCTGACCTATCCCGCCGATGGCTGGGTGGAGCAGGATGGCGAAACCATCTGGGAGAAGACGCTGGGCGTGTGCCGGGCCGTTTTGGCCGAAGTAGGCGGCGTGGAGCGGATCGCAGGCATCGGCATTACCAACCAGCGCGAAACGACGCTGGTGTGGGACCGCAAGACAGGCAAGCCGCTGGCGCCCGCCATCATCTGGCAGGACCGGCGCACGGCCAGCGGCTGCGATGCCCTGAAGGCCGCCGGGCATGAGGCCGCTGTTCAGGCCGAGACCGGCCTGCTGATCGACCCGTACTTCTCCGGCACGAAGATCGCGTGGATCCTGGATACGGTGACAGGCGCACGGGAAAGGGCAGAAGCGGGAGAACTGGCCTTCGGTACGGTCGAGACCTTCCTGATCTGGCGTCTTACGGGGGGGCGGGTGCACGCCACCGATGTGTCGAATGCTTCCCGCACGCTGCTTTATCGTCTCGGCCTTGGGCCGCAGGGCGGGTGGAGCGAGGGGATGTGCAGCCTGTTCCGTGTGCCCATGAACATGTTGCCGGAGGTGAAGCCGAATGCCGCCGATTTCGGCCTGTGCGACGAAACCTTGTTCGGCAAGGTGCTGCCCATCCTGTCTGCCGCAGGCGATCAGCAATCCGCCCTGGTCGGGCAGGGCTGTCTGTCACCCGGCATGGCGAAGATCACATATGGAACAGGCGCCTTCCTCGTTGCCAATTCCGGAACGGAAAAGCCCGTTTCAAGGAACCGCCTGCTTGGCACGGTTGGCTATGAGGCACCGGGCGGCGGCGCGATGGCACTGGAAGGCTCCATCTTCAATGCCGGGACCGTGGTGAAATGGCTGCGCGACGATCTGGGCCTGATTGCCGATGCGGCCGAGAGCGAAGCGATGGCCGAAGCGCTGCCGGGTAATGGTGGCGTCTACATCGTGCCGGCCTTTACCGGCCTCGGCGCCCCGCACTGGAATGCGGACGTGCGCGGCACGATCAGCGGCATCACCCGCGCAACGACGGCCGCGCACCTTGTCCGCGCAGGCCTCGAAGCGGTGGCCTATCAGACGCGGGACCTGCTGGACGCCTTTGAGGCCGACGGTGTGGAGATCCGTGAGCTGAGGGTGGATGGCGGCATGGTGGCCAATGACTGGCTGATGCAGTTCCTGGCCGATATCTGCGCCCGCCCGGTTGTGCGGCCGGACTATCGCGAGATGACCGCCCTCGGCGCAGCGGCGCTCGCGGCCTTGCAACTCGGCTGGGTGGATGCCGCTGGCTGGCAGGCGCGGGCCGTCAAGGGCGCGCGCTTCGAGCCAGTGATGTCGGAAAAGGAACGGGCAGACCTGCTGAAAGGCTGGTCCTCCGCCCTGGGCCGCACGCTGGCCTGACAAGGCTCTAGGGAAGAAACAAAAAGGGCGGCCCGTGAAGGCCGCCCTTTCTTTTTGGGTGTCTGTTCAACCTACATACCGCAGGTTGTCGTCAGGAAGCGCTCGATTTCCTCCAGCACTTTCTTCTTGTTCTCCGGCGGCCACTTGGCCGATTGGTGCCCCATTTTTTCCATCACGAGGAATTCGCTTTCCGGCTCTTTCTTCTTGATGGCGTTGTAGAAGTCCCGGCTGTGGAAGATCGGCACACGAACATCGTAGTCGCCATGGTACAGCATGATCGGGATGTTCACCTTGTCGGTGTTCTGTTGCGGGTCCATGCCCTTCACGGTGTTGCCCTGAACAATACGCTGAATGCGGTTGTCACCCCATTCATTGCCGAGCTTGGCCAGGTTGCCCACGCCGGCACCAGCAATGGCGCAGCGGTAGGGGCTGTTCGGTCGGACCGATGCGGCAATGGCTGCAAAGCCGCCATAGGAGTAGCCGTGGATGGCGATCTTGTCGGCATCGACATAGCCCTGCGAGACGAGCCAGGCGGCGCCGTCATCCTTGTCGTCCTGCATCTTCTGGCCCCACTCGCCGTCGCCAGCGAGCCAGAGTTCACGGCCCCAGCCTTCGCTGCCACGATATTGCGGTTGAAGGATGATGTAGCCGCGGCTTGCGAAATACTGGGTCCAGCCGGAGTCATCCCAGCCGCCAGAATCGCGGGCCCAGGGGCCACCGTGAGGAACGATGATTGCGCCTTTGGCCTTGTCGCCTTCTTTCCAGCCGGCAGGGAAGGTGACGAAGCCCGGAATGCTCATGCCGTCACGGGCCGGATAGTGCACGAACTCACCTTTGCCGAGGTCCTTCGTGTCGATCCAGGGGCGGAGCGAGCCAACCGCGACCACTTTCGTTTTGTCTACGAGCAGGAACCAGGCCGGTGGCATATCGGCAGCCTGAACCTGGAACAGCACGCGGCTCAGGTCATTGTTGTAGTCGACGATGGCGACGTATTTGTCCGGGAATGCAGACTCCAGACCGGACTGGATGGAGCGGAAATCCGGATCGACCCAGTAAACGGCACTGACCGGGCCATTGTAGCGGAAGCCGAGAATTTCTTCGAAATCCTGCGGGCGGTGAGAGAACACAAGTCCCGTCACGTCGTATTCCGGGTGCGCCACCAGAGGCTGGTCGCTGAAGGAATCGGTGCTCGGATCATACAGGTAGACTGCCGACTTGTCGGAAAACTTGTCGGTCACGATGAAGTACTTGCCGGTCCCGTTCTGACGGCCATTGACCGACATGGTGTAACGGTTGGCGATTTCTGTCGTCAGCGGTGCTTCGATCCCAAATTCGCCCGTCTTCGGGTCGATCAGGCTGATATACTGGCGCCAGGCACCATCTTCGTATTCGAGTTTGGTGCGGGCGATCTGGCTTCCGTCACGGTCGTCGATCAGGGCCGATTCGGTGTTGGAGGCCTTGAAGAGGAATTTCTCGCGGCTGGTGGACAGGTCGTGCTCGAAATAGCTCGTGCCGCTCTTTGTGGAGGCCCGCGCAATCACGACTTTCGTGGGGTCAAGCGGCAGGAGGGACTCGATGCTGGTTTCGCCGACCAGTTCGAAGCAACGCAGCGTGTCCTTGTTCGCGCCAATTTCTGCCCGGCCATCTGGGAGATCATCGATCTTCGTGATCCGTTCATTCCCCATATAGGCTTTCTCGAGGTATTTCTTTGTCGCGCCAGTGTCGCGTCCTTCGCCGCACCCATAGAGAGCGCCAATGTAAGGTTGGACGGTAAACCAGAGCGATTTCTTGTCCTTCAGAGCCGTCGCGCCATAGAACAGGGTCTTCCCGCTGGAGGGGGTGATGTTGGAGGGCAGCAGCGGCTTGCTCGTGTCGATGTCACCGGAAAGATCCCAGTATGCAGCCGCGCGGGCATTGCCGTCCTTGGTCGGGTCGGCAACGACGCCCACAAGCATGTCGCCTTCCAGAGACATGGAGACACTTGAAACAGCAGGGGATTTTGAAAACTGTTCGGCTGGGATCGGGTCGGCGCCTGCCCCTAGGGCGCCAGAAAGCAGGACGGCTGATCCTGCCAAAATAAAGCGTCTCATCATTCAAAACCTCTCCAAGTTACATCCGCGCAATATTTAAAGGGGCGCGGGGCAGGTCAAGCGTGCTGGGCAGGTGATACAAGGCCCATCTTTCAGTCTCTACTGAACTTACGGGTAAATTGTGATGGAAAAGGCACAGTATGCGGGTGAAACTGCCCAGAAGATGAATTTAATGTCACGAAACCTTGCCAGCGGGGCATGAGGTCGACAAACCTTGCCACAAGCCCCGGTGTGAACCGGGCGCATCCGTGTGTGAAGCGCGGACTCGAGCAAGCTCAGGCTTAATTGGTTAGGGGTAATACATATGAATAAGAGACTGTTCCGTCGGTCTGTGTTCGGCGGGGTCGCTATCGGCGCGCTGATCATGGCTGGTGCTGCGAACGCGCAGGAAGCCGACACGACCGAAGATGATGTCGTCACCACGATCGACGAAAAACCGGCTGAAGACGAAGCCCGTCAGGAAAAAATCGTTGTTACGGGCTCGCTGATCGCTCGCGACGAGTTCGCTTCTTCCTCGCCGATCCAGGTGATCACGGCTGAAGTGGCGACTCTGGAAGGCCTCGTCGACACGGCTGCCCTGCTGCAGGGCTCGTCCCTGGCTGCGGGCTCCACCCAGCTGAACAACACGTTCCAGAACTACGTCACCAATGGTGGCCTCGGCGCGCAAACGATCGACCTTCGCGGTTGCGGTGACACCCGCACGCTGGTCCTGATCGACGGCAAGCGCCCAGGTGCGTCGGGTACGCGCGGTTCAATCGCAGCGCTCGACCTGAACGTTCTGCCCCAGTCGATCATCTCCCGCGTTGAAGTCCTGAAAGACGGCGCTTCGACCATTTACGGTTCGGACGCTGTTTGTGGTGTGGTCAACATCATCACGCGCGATTCCGTGGACCGTCCTGAGCTGAACTTCGACATTTCGCGTCCGTTCGACTCCGGTGGTGAGCAGTATGGCGTCAGCGGCGCCTGGGGTTTCGACCTCGGCGACAATGCCAACTTCACCATTTCAGCTGAATACCGCCTCTCAGAAGAACTCGACGTCTCCGAGCGTGATTACCTCGAGTGCCCGCGCGATTACGTTCGCGATGCAAACGGCGGTGGCTTGCTTGATCGTCTGAACTATTCAGCAACCGCAACAGATCCGACGCGGAACTGTTCCAACCTCTACTACAACACAGCGATTGAGTACTTCACGTACCAGCGTCTGGTTCCTACTCCGGGCGGCGGCACAACGCCTCTTTACATCGGAAGTTCGCTTCCAGGGTATATGCCGCGTGTTGGTACCGGTGTGGATCCGAATAGCGGTGCCCTGTACTATCAGGACGTCCTCGACTCTCCCATGCTGGACAATCAGGATTTCTTCCCGCGCAACCAAAACCTCTCGATCTTCGGTACGGCTGATGTCGATATCGGTGGCATGCAGTGGGATACTGAATTGCTGTACAGCCGCCGTGAAACGGAAAGCGAAGGCTGGCGCCAGTTCTTCCCTTATGTCGGCGGTGTGATGAATGAATCTGCTACGGCCCTCATGCTGGAGCAGTGGTTCGGCGTCGATTCCGCAACGGCTGCATACTATGCACCGTACTATACGGACTATCTGGCATATTCGACGGATGCTACATATGGCAACCCGCTCGAAAGCCTTGCTATCCCGATTATGCCGTATCCTACTTATGATAAGGTGACGGTTGATTATTACTACCTCAGCTCGTCGCTTTCCGGTGGTTTCAGCCCTGGCTTCATGGACGGTTGGTCCTGGAAAATCGACGGTTCATACTCCCGTGGTGAGGGTACATACGAGGGTAACGAAATCCTGGTGTCGAAATCGGGTGACTGGACCTACGATCTGGAAGACTGGACCGGCGATGGTGTCGCCGACTCGGTCGCTCCGCCGAGCATCAACTATTTCGATCCGGACATCCTGAGCGGTGCAGCCGTTGATACGCTTGTTGCCGCTGTGGGTGGCTACCAGTCCGGTTCTACGGTCTACGAACAGACAACCTTCACGGCCGTTCTGGCTGGCGAACTGTTCGAACTTCCGGCAGGTCCGGTGGGTGTGGGCTTTGGTGCAGAATATCGTGAATTCAGCATCGACGACCAACCGGGTGCGCTGACCCAGTCTGGCGACATCTGGGGCTCTTCGACGGCAGGTCCGACGAAAGGCACGAACAAGGTGTCGGAAATCTTCGCGGAAATCAGCGTGCCGCTTCTCAAAGGCGTTCCGCTGGCTGAAGATGTCGAATTTTCGGGGTCTGTCCGGGCATTTGACTATGATCTCGGCGGTTCCGATGCCATCTACAAAGCCGGCCTGAACTGGCAGATCACGCCGACCGTCCGGGCCCGTACAAGCTATGGTACGTCTTACCGCGCTCCGGCTCTGTTCGAGCTGTTCCTTGAAGACCAGACCGGCTACGTCAATCAGATGAACGTTGACCCCTGTATTAACTGGGGAGAATCGCAAAACGCGACGCTGCGCACGAACTGTGCTGCTGCAGGTGTCCCGCAAGACTTCGCGGGTGGCAGCAGCTCGGCGCTGGTGATCTCCTCCGGTGGTGGTGAACTGCTTGAGCCGGAAACAGGTGATACGTTCACGGCCGGTCTTATCTGGACCCCGACTTTCGCAGATATCAACATTGCGCTTGATTACTACGAAGTCGAAATCTCTGACCAGATCACCAGCCTGTCGGCAGCTCAGATCGTTGGCGGTTGCTACTATGGTTCGACCTACCCGAACGATTTTTGTGATCTGTTCGAACGTAACGCCGGCACCGGTACGGGGGCATACGCGCTCGACAATATTCAGGCGCCTACCCTGAACGTCGACTCTCAGTCGCAGTCTGGGCTTGATCTGGAAATTCGTTACACGAACGAGTTCAACTTCGGCACGCTGACCTTCGATAGCTCCATGAACTGGGCTTTCGAGCGTTACATCAACGTCTTCGGTTCGGATTTTGTGTCAGGTGTTTCGGACGACGACTTCAACGGCACGATCGGTTATCCGAGCGTTGTCGGTAACGCTTCGGTCCGTTTGGATCGCGGTGATTGGACCTACACATGGTTCGTCGACTTCATCGGCCGTCAGGATAACAACCGCCGTTGGGAAACCGTCGACTATAATGAACCGCAGTCTTACTTCGGTCTCGATGGTCTCTACAAAGTGTACACCGAAGCTCAGTGGACCCACGGTGCGTCGGTTCGTTGGCAGGGTGATACCTGGTCCGTCACTGGCGGTATCAGCAACATCTTCGACGAGCATCCGCCGCAAGTGTCTGACATTGTCACGACCAGCGCTGGTAACACGCCGCTGTACGCAACGGGTTACGACCTGCGTGGCCGCCGCGCCTTCGTGAGCGTGTCGAAATCCTTCTAAGTCCAGCCGGACTTTTGAAAGCCATTCGGGAAGGGCGGGCCGTAAGGTCCGCCCTTTCTCTTTTGGGGAATGGTCTCGACCTGAAGGCCGGCAGAGAGCTGAAATCATTGTGAGCTGGCAGGTTGCCTCGGCGGCAGATCATGCTGATATAGTGTTACAGTTCTTTCCGACACGAACCGCGAAACGAATGGGATCGTCCGTGAGCCATTGTCTGCATGAGAGAGGCATTCCGTGCCTTTGCGATGCTGCAAGTCAGCGTGCTCCGGCTGCCCTGACCGTTTCCGCCAGTCATTCAATTCATCCCCTAAGTCAGGACGCATCATGACACGATCAAAAACCTTTCTGTCCTTCATCCTCGGTTCCACGATGATGACGGCCTGCGCCAGCGTTACGCCGGATGTGGCCAGATCGACGCCATTACGGCAAATCCGGACGCGCCGACCTTCGAGAACACGATCGCAGCCATGGAAGACACAGGCCGCGAGCTCGACCGTGTCCTGACATATTACTATCTCTGGGGCTCGAACCTTTCCACGCCGGAATTCCGCGAGATCGAGACGCGCATGGATCCGGAAATCCAGGCCTTCTACGACTCGATCAACCAGAACCAGGCCCTGTTCGCCCGCGTCGACGCCGTGCGCACTGGCGCGGAATACGAGACGCTGACGCCTGTCCAGCAGCGCCTGACGGAAATCATTCACCAGCGTTTCACCCGAAATGGCGGCACGCTGACCGGCGAGAAGGCCGAGAAGTTCGCAGAGATCAACAAGGAACTGGCCGGGCTCTATGCGGAGTTCTCGGGAAACCTGCTGGCTGACGAGGAAGGCTGGGTGACCTTCCTGACGCCGGAGCAGACGGGCGGCCTGCCGGACTCCTATCTCAGCTCCGCTGCGGCTGCCGCCGAAGCGCTGGGCAAGCCGGGCATGTATGCCGTGCGCAACACGCGCTCGTCCATGGATCCGTTCCTGACCTATTCCACCGAGCGGGATCTGCGCGAGCAGGTCTGGCACAATTACTACAATCGCGGCGACAATGGCGACGCGCATGACAACAATGCCATCATCGCCAGGATCCTGAAGCTGCGCGATGAGCGTGTCGCCTTGCTCGGGTACGACAACTACGCCGCCTGGCGCCTGGAAGACCGCATGGCCAAGACGCCGGAACGCGCCTTCGACCTGATGCTGCAAGTCTGGAAAGCCTCCATCGCCCGTGTGCATGAAGAGGTCGCCGACATGCAGGCCCTCGCCGATGAGGAAGGCGCAGGCATCAAGATCGAGCCGTGGGACTACCGTTTCTATGCGGAGAAAGTCCGCAAGGCGAAATACGACCTCGATTCCGAAGAGGTGAAGCAATACCTCCAGCTCGATAATCTGCGCCTCGCCATGTTCGATGTGGCGGGGCAGCTGTTCGGCTTTGAGTTCGTGCCGGTCACCAATGGCTCTGTTCCGGTCTTCCATCCGGACGTCACCGTCTATGAAGTGAATGACAAGGCCACAGGCCGGAATGTCGGCCTCTGGTATTTCGATCCGTTCGCGCGCGACGGCAAACGCTCCGGCGCCTGGGCGACGACCTATCGCTCGCATGAAAGCTTCCGGGGCGAGAAGAACGTGCTGGCGGCCAACAATTCGAACTTCGTGAAGCCTGCGCCGGGCGAGCCGGTGCTCGTGTCCTGGGACGATGCCGAAACCATGTTCCACGAATTCGGCCACGCGCTGCATTACCTGTCGCTGCAGGTGGAATATCCGAGCCTGACATCAGGCCTGCGCGACTATACCGAGTTCCAGTCACAGCTGCTGGAGCGCTGGCTGCCGACCGATCATGTGATCAACACCTATCTCGTCAGTGCAGAGACAGGGGAGCCCATGCCGGCGGAACTGGTCGAGAAGATCCGCAAGGCGTCGACCTTCAATCAGGGCTTTGCGACGACGGAATACCTCGCCTCCGCCCTGATTGACATGAAGCTGCACATGGCTGATCCGGAAGGCCTGGACCCGGACAAGTTCGAGCGTGAAACGCTGGACGAGCTTGGCATGCCGACAGAGCTGGTCATGCGCCACCGGACACCGCAGTTCGGCCACGTCTTCGCAGGCGAGGGCTATGCCGCCGGATATTACGGCTACATCTGGGCCGATGTGCTGACGTCCGACGCGGCAGAGGCCTTTGCGGAAGCGTCCGGCGGTTTCTACGATCAGGATGTCGCCAGCGCGATGGTGAAATACCTGTTTGCTCCCGGCAACTCGATGGACCCGGCGGAGGCCTACCGCCTGTTCCGCGGCCGTGATGCCGAAATCGGCGCCCTGATGCGCGATCGCGGGTTCGCGGAATAAACCTTCATTTCCCGGCTGCGTTGCAGAGCGTAACGCAGCCGGGGCTACTTCCGGTTTCCAGAAGTAAAAAACGCCTCTTGTGAGGTTCATTTTCTGCCCGGCCGTTAGGGATCGGTAGAGAATTGCGTCTGCACAACCCCGGGACGTTATTCGCTGAGAGCATCCTGTGCCTCAGCGTGATCGGGGGAAACAATAGATGAAAATGCGCACATTCGCCCTGTCTGCGGCCGCCATGACGGCTGTCCAGATGTTCGCTTCCGGAGCATATGCGGAAGAGGTTGATACCGAGGCCCTGCTGGCGCGGATCGAAAAGCTTGAGGCCGACAATGCGCGGCTGATGGCCCTTGTCGAAGGGATGCTGGACCAGGAAAAACTGGAGCGCGTCGAGCCAGCCCCGGTCCCGGCCGTGGCGCCTGCAGTCCAGCCTGTCGCGGCAAGTGACGGTGCGGCCGGCATGGTCGGGATCGCGCCGGAATACGGCTATGCGCTGCTTGATCACGCCGAGACGGTCAACCGCAAGCGCATCCTCCAGCTTGAGGCCCGTCAGGACGGAACGCTGAATCAGGTGGTGACGCTGTCTGGCGGCGTAACGGTTCTGGCCGATTATCAGACCAGCAACCGGGACGACAAGTTCGGCTATCTGATGCGCCACCCGACCCTGAACAACCAGATCGGCGACACCGTGTCAGAGGCGGTGGTGCACTCATCCTATTTCGCGGCAACCGCGGCGCTCACGGACAATGTCACGGCCTATTTCGAGATGCTCTACAGTCCGGAGCAGAGCTTCGGTGCCGGTACGATTACCTCGCTGACGCGCAACCAGGTGCAGGTGCGCCAGGCTTATCTGATGTGGGGCAATCTGGATGAAAGCCCGGTCTATGCCTCGATCGGCAAGATGTATACGCCGTTCGGCCTGAACGATACGGTCAGCCCGTTCTCGAATTCGTCCGTGTGGCATGCCTTTGCCGGACTCGCCTATGGGGCGGAAGTCGGCTACCTGAAGGACGGTCTCAGCCTGCGGGCCATGGCTGTTCAGGGCGGGTCCGAGTTCCGCGCGGCCAATACGCCGGTGGATGGGACGAATGTGCCGTCGAAGCTGAACAATTTCGCACTGGATGCCAGCTACGCCTTCGCCTTCGCGATGGATGGCGAGGCAATGCTCGGCGCCAGCTATGAGCATGGCAGCGCATACTGCCAGTCCTATCCGGTGGTGCACTTCAATCCGTGTGAAGACAACAATCCCGCCTGGGCGGCTTATGGCTCGGTCGACAAGGGGCCGTTCGAGTTTCTGGCAGAATATGCCCAGACCACGGATGTGTGGCCGGGTTCTGCCGTGCCTGATCCGTCAAACCCGCTCAGCCAGTATGAGGCCCAGAAGACGAAATCCTTCATGCTGGGCGGCCGGTATGGCTTCGGCGCGGATCTCTCCAATGGGGAGGCCAATTCCGCCCTGTCGATCGAATACAGCACGTTCATCGCCGGCGACACGCGCGCGCCGTGGGAACGGCAGGACCAATGGGTGCTCGGCTATTCGCGCTACCTCGTGCCGAACGTGAACCTGTTCGGCGAAGTGGTTCATGTCGTTGGCTATTCCCCGCTGAACTTCATCAGTGGCGGGAATTTTACCGATGGCAGCACATGGTCTGACCGTGGCGGCCGGACGAATGTGATCCTCGTCGGGGCGCAGGCGGCTTTCTAGTCTTCTGCGCCTGCAGGGCAGCTCAGGGTGCAGCAGGGGCCTCAGCCGTCTCTGCTGCGCTTGTGGTCTCGCCAGCGGGTTCATGCGCGTCATGCGCGGCAGCGGCCCGTTTGCCCTTCGGCGTCACGATGCGGCACAGCACGAGGTCGCCGGTCACGTTCACCAGCGTACGGGCCATGTCGAGGATCCGGTCCACGCCCATCACCAGGGGCAGGCCGGTGAGCGGTACGCCGAAACTGGTCGCCGTGGTCGCCAGGATGGCAATACTGGCCCCCGGCGCGGCCGGTGCTCCGATAGAGGCGCCGGTCAGCGTGATCATCACAAGCGCAAGGTCGCCGGAAGACAGTGGCGTGCCGGAGATGTCCGCCAGGAACATGATCGCCACAGACTGGTAAAGCGCCGTGCCGGCCATGTTGACGGTCGAGGCCAGCGGAACGACGGCCCCCGCCAGCGTGGCGGGCGTCTTCAGCTTGTCGATGGCCGTCTTCATCGTCAGCGGCATGACGGCGGCCGAGCTGGATGTGGAGAAGGCCAGCAGCTGTACGGGCACGACCGCCTCGATGAACTTCAGCGGGTTCATCCGCCCGAACAGTGTCACGATCACGAGATACATCGCCAGCAGGCAGGCAAGGCCGGACAGGACAATGCCGCAATAGGTGGCGAGGTCCCTCAGCGTGCTGAAGCCGTTCGTCGCGGTCGTTTCCGCCATCAACCCGAACACGGCCAGCGGCGCGAAGCGCATCGCCGTCCGGATCACCGTCATGGACACTTCCAGCATCGCCTCCGCCAGCGCCACCAGCGGTCGCGTCAGCTCCTTCTTGTCCGCCGTGACAACCGCCACGCCGACAAACAGGGAGAACAGGACGATGGCCAGCATGTCCTGCTCCAGCAGGGAGGCCGTGATGTTCTGCGGGATCAGATTGGTGATCATCTCCGGCAGCTCGCGCGTGATGCCCTCAAGCGGGGAGGGCGGCGGCGCGGCCAGGTGCAGGTCTTCCGGTTTCAGGCTGGGGGCGGAGGGGTAGTTGTGCTCCAGCGCGCGCCCCGGCCGGATGAAACGGGCCAGCGACACGCCGATCATGGTGGCGCTGATCGTCGTCAGCAGCACGAACACCAGCAGCTTGCGGCCAACCGTGCGCAGCGCCTCGCCGCCGCCCGTGCCGGCAATGCCGAGCACGATGGAGCTGGCCGCCAGCGGGATGATTACCATCCGCACCAGCGCTAGGAACATGTTGCCCGGCAGGCCCAGCCATTCCCCGGCGAGTTCGGCCGTGGGGCGCGACACAAGATCAAGGTCAGGCCCCAGCAGCAGGCCCACCGAGATGCCGGTCGCCAATGCCAGAATCACCTGCAGCCACAACCGCCCCTTCACCAGCACATCGAGCCGGTGGTTCAGGCGGTTATAGGTAAAGCGGGGCTTTTTCATCTGTGCCTTCTGTTCGCCATCTAGGTTCCGGTATGTCCCGGCATACCCAAACAGAAAAGGGGCGGCTTGCCGCGCCCGTCAATTATTGGTGGGGTCAGGAAAGCATGCAGGGGCGATCCGGTGATTTTGGCTGCTGGCTTTGCACATCACAGTACCAATCCGCAGAATTTCTCCCTCTGCGTGTTTTATTTCTGGAAGTTAATGTAGAGGCTTGTTAGGGGGAAGCATGCGACTGCACCTACACATAGGCATGCCCAAATGCGGCTCAACGACGATCCAGGAGTATTTCGGCCTTAACCGCGAAAAGCTGGCTGCGGTCGGATGGCATTACCCTGAAAGTGTCTTTCCCTTGATTGAGGGACCTAACACGAATCTACCCTCGCTACTGGCCGAGGGTGTTGTCGAGCTGGAACATGTCTGCCGTCCTCTGTTGGATGGTACCGCGACGGACCTGCTGCTGTCGTCGGAATTTTTTTTCCTGTTCATGTCCCGCTTCTCCACAGAAACGCTGGAGACATTCCGACAACGTCTCCACGATTTGAATATTGAGCTTTGCATTTATTGTATCTACCGGGATCCCGCCAGTTTCATGGTATCCATGTATAAGCAGCGCATTGTGAACCGGGTCGAAAACGACCAGTTGTTTGATGAGATCAAAGCTCCGAATGCCGACTGGCTGGTCTTGACGAAGCCGTTCATCGAAATCCTGCATCCGCATGCCTTTCATGCCCTGCAATTGAAGCGCACTTATCTGCGCGATCTGGTTTTGCTCTTGGGATTGAATGATCTGGAGCTGGAGCTACCTTCCGGGAATCAGAACACCTCACTACCAGACGTTTATGTGGAGATCCTCCGGCAGTTCAATACCATGCGTGAGACGGGAGTGGGCCGCGGTAGCGTCGCGAAATTGATTCTGGATGTTAATCCCGCCAGCAGCCGTGCGCTGGAGCGTCAGGCGGGGAAGGCCCGAAAGGATAAGCGCGGTGTTTTGCAGTCTGACCTCGACAGACTAGCATATCTCGCCAATCCGCCCCTGCGCTATACGGAGGCGGACTTCAATAAGGCCGTTGAGACATTGCGTTCGCTCATCGCGAGGCCTGCTGCGGAAGTTGCATCAGGAGTGGGCAAGGGTACGCGTAGAGCTGTGCGTTCAAGTCAGACTGCTCCGTTCAACGAGCGGCAGGACTAAACGGTACTGGCATCGACGCATCGGCACCCATGATTATCAGAGTACTCAGCTCCCTATAGCTTCGCGGATGAGCGTGACGGCGCGTGCGGGGGCGAAGGCGACCCGTGTGGCAGGCACTTCCGGGCTGTAAAATGTCACATCGAATATGGCCGCGAGGCTGCGTGTGCCATGGTTCTCACGGTCTACCGGATCCGCCAGCATGATGGCGGCGCTTCCGGGCTGCATCCAGACCAGGCTGGCGAATTCTGCGCCACGGATTCCGATCACCGCCCGGGCATGATGGCAGGCCATGATCTGGTCGGCCAGGCTGAGCGCACCGAGATCGAGTGCTTGGGCCCGAAGCCCACTGGCGCATAGCGCGGCTGCGATCTCACGGCTGTTTTCCAGATGCCGCCTGCCGCGGCCATAGCCGGGCGTCCGCGCCATCGGCCGCGAGCGGTAGAAGGGGTGTTCCTCAGACCGTTCAAAGACGATCACATCCGTCTCCTGCCAGCGAACGAGGCTGTCTGAGGCGCTGGTCTCCCGCCTCGATGCGTCCAGCAATCTTTGCCGCACCTGCCATGCGCCCGCATGGTAGGCCTGTAGGATGCTGGAGGGTTGAGGCGGGGCATCGAAGCGCAACAACAGCCGGTCCCAGCGCGGCACGCTCACCTTTGCTTGTGGCGGCATGTCCCCGGCCAATGGGGCGGTCAGTGGGGAGGCGAGATCAAGGGAGAGAAGGGCGCAGGCCTCGGCAATCCTTGGCTGCATCAGCGGGCCGCAATTCTCAAACTGCACGCGCCGGGCGCCCGTCTCCAATGCCAGGCTCAGCCCCGGCAGAAGGTAGCCGTGCAGGAAGTGGAAGTAATGTTCTTTTGCGCCCCACGGCGTGCAGGGGTCGAAGGCCAGATGCAAAGGATCCGGGCAGTCATCTGACGTCATTGTATCGTCCGCTCAGCCCGCTTCCTGACGTAGCCCCAGTTCGGCCCGGGGGTCACGGTAATCCGGCAGGAAGTCGAAATGGCCACGCTCTGCCCGCAAGCGGTCCAGGCTGATTGAGTCCAGGTCGACCGAGACGATATGGGCCGGGGCAGCGTGATTCGAGAAGCGCTGTTTGAATCGGAAAACGCCTGCACCATTTGCTCCGCCGGGCGCGCCGCCGAACCAGAGGTCCTGGCCTTTCAGGATGTCGATCGCCCCATCGAACAGAAGGTAATTCCCGAACTCGGCAATGGCCGCCTCTTCGGACAAAGCGGAATGTGCGTGCCAGTTGCCTGTTTCAGCGTCCTCCATGGCCAGGAAAATGCCTGCAAGGGCTCCGCCCTGCCGCCGGCGCAGGGTGATGCAGGCCAGGCCCTCCTTCATTCGCAGCGGAAGATTGGCGAGCGCCGTGAAATGCGCCGCATCGGGAGAAGAGATGTGCGGCACGTTCCGCCGCTGGCGGATCCGCTCCTGCCACTGTGCGATGACCAGATGAGACGGGCCGAAGACTTCGCGCTGCACGGTAAAGGTGCGGCGGGCCTCGTCCAGCCGCCGCAGGGTGCGGGCGGAGTAGGTCTCGCGAGCGGCCGGGCGCGTTGCGCTGTGGCAGAGATGATCCTTCAGGGGGCTGACCGTGAGGGCGAAGGTTTCCCGTACCGCCTGAAGCGATGATTGCAGGGCCCACACGCTGATGTCGGGCCGGATCACGGCGGTCAGGTTTAACGCGTTTCCCTGTTGTGCCAGCGCGGTCAGAAGGCCGGCTGAGGGAGGGGACTGATAGGGCCAGCTCCCGCGCGCGTCCTGCAGGTCCGGCGCCGCCGGCCGCAGGACGGCGCTGCCCGCGGGCAAATGTACAGGGGTTCCGAGCCAGGTCAGCGTATCGAGATAACCGGGGTGATCGAAAAAGAGTGCGTTCATCCCTGCGGTGTCTACGCAGAGTCCGTTAAGGTTGCACTACTGTTCGCCTGACCCGCCTGCCTGGTTCAGTTCTGTGTTTTGGGGGAACTGGTGCCGCGAGAGAGAATTGAACTCTCGGCCTCATCATTACCAATGATGCGCTCTACCACTGAGCTACCGCGGCATTGCAGGTGCGGAAAGCGGCGTTTAGCTTAAGCGATCCGACATGAAAAGACCGTTTCGCCGTGAATTGCACCTGACATGACAGAGAAATCCCCTCCCAAGGACGAGAAAGCCGAACGCCTGGCCGCCGCGCTGCGGGCAAACCTGCGACGGCGCAAGGCCGCAGCCCGCAAACCACCGGCTCCGGCCGGAGCAAAACCGGACCCCGGCAAGTGACATTTTCCCTGTCATCGCAGGCTTACCTTGCCGCGCCGCATGAGGCTCTGGCTGCGATTGTGGCCGAGGATGCCTGGTTCCGCACGAAAATGCCGATTCTGGGCGAGGTTGACCTCGTCACCCGCCATGCTGCGATCCATGCGCTGCTGAAGGACAAGGAGCGCTTCGCCGTGGATGCCCGCCAGGCCGGGCACAAGGCAGCGTTCGGCATACCCTTCCTGCCGAAATCGCTGAAGATCATGGCGGACAATGTCCTCTCCATGGACGATCCGGACCATGCGCGCCTGCGCCGCCTCGCGGATGCCCCGTTCCGCCGGGCGGCCATCCTGACCCAGCGCCGGAAGATCGTGGCCTATGCGCATGAGCTGCTGGACCTCATGGAAACCGACGGGAACACCGATCTCGTCTCGGGCTTCTGCCGCCCGTTGCCGCTGAAGGTGATCTACGGCCTGCTTGGTTTCCGGCCGGAGACCGAGGCCAGGCTGGATCGCACGCTCAGCAACCTCACCGCCAGCGATTCGCCGCTCACCATGCTGTGGGCCCTGTTCCGGCTCGGCCACATTCAGAACCTGCTGCGCGAGGAATTTCGCGTGCTTCACGAAAATCCCCGCGAAGGCCTCGTCTCGGAACTCGTCCATGCCGAGGCGGACGGCCAGAAGATGAGCGAGAACGAGCTGCTCGCCATGGTCTTCGTCCTGTTCGTGGCGGGGCACGAGACGACGACGCATCTCCTGTCCTCCGGCGTCTGGACGTTGCTGAGCCATCCCGGCGCAGCCGATGCCGTGCGCGTCATGGACGAGGAGGCCCGCCTCATCGCTGTGGACGAGCTGATGCGCTACTGCACGCCTGTCCAGATGACCAAGCCGCGCTTCGTGAAGGAAGACATGGCATTCGAGGGCAGGGCGTTGAAACGGGGTGACCGCGTGTTCGGCTTTCTCGCCGCCGGCAACATGGACCCGGCCGAGTTCGACGACCCGCAGACGCTGAACCTTTCCCGCCGCCCGAACCGGCATGTCGGTTTCGGCAGCGGCCCGCATGTCTGCCTCGGCATCCACCTTGCCCGGCTGGAGGGTGAAGTGGCACTGGACGTTCTCTTCAGGCGCTATCCGGCGCTCGCCATCAAGGGGGAGGCGGAGAGTGTGAAATGGATTTCCCGCGCGGGCCTTCGGGGCCTGAAGCAGTTGCCGTTGGCCCTTGGCTGAAACCCGCCGGAAATCAACACATTCCGGCCCTCCCAAAACCGCGAAGCGCGGTATAAGAGCCCCCATGGACAGACTCGTTATTCAAGGTGGCCAGAAGCTGAATGGCCATATCCCCGTCTCCGGCGCGAAGAACTCGGCGCTGAAGCTCATGGTCGCCTGCCTGCTGACAGACCAGCCGATCACCCTCACCAACATGCCGAGCCTGGCAGACACGCGCTTCCTGGCGCAGCTGCTGGAGACGCTCGGCGTGGAAGTCTACTGGCCGAAAGGCAGTGCGACCTGCCACCTGAACGCCGCCGAGTTGAAAAGCACGATCGCGCCTTACGACCAGGTGCGGAAGATGCGGGCGAGCTTCAACGTATTGGGGCCGCTGATCGCACGCTCCGGCCACGCGACCGTGTCGCTGCCCGGCGGCTGTGCCATCGGCGCCCGTCCGGTTGACCTGCACCTTCAGGCGCTGGCCGCCATGGGGGCGGACCTGAAGGTCGAGCAGGGCTATGTGAAGGCTGCGGCCATCCACGGCCTGAAGGGCGCGCACATCAACTTCTCCATGCCGAGCGTCGGGGCGACCGAGCACGCCATGCTGACCGCCACGCTGGCTCAGGGCGAAACCGTCCTCGAAAACGCCGCGCGTGAGCCGGAGATCGAGGATCTCGCAAACTGCCTCAACGCCATGGGCGCGCACATCACCGGCGCGGGCACTTCCGTCATCCGCATCAAGGGCGCCGAGAGCCTCAAGGGCACGACTCACGCCGTGATGCCGGACCGGATCGAGGCCGGCACCTATGCCATCGCCGCCGCTGCCGCTGGCGGGGACGTGACGCTGGAAGGCTGCCCGGTCGAGGCGCTGGGCGCCATGATCGCGAAGCTGCGCGAGGCAGGCGTAACCGTGGATGCGGATGAAGCTGCCCACACGCTGCGCATCCGCCGCAACGGCACGCATCTGAAGGCCGTGAACCTGTCGACCCAGCCGCACCCTGGTTTTCCGACAGACCTGCAGGCCCAGTTCATGGCCCTGATGGCCATTGCCGACGGCACCAGCGTCATCCGTGAGACGATCTTCGAGAACCGCTTCATGCACGCGCCGGAGCTTTCCCGCCTCGGCGCAGACATCACGGTGCGCGGTCAGGAAGCCATCGTGAAGGGCGTGCCGCAGCTGACGGCGGCGCCCGTCATGGCGACAGACCTGCGCGCATCGGTCTCCCTCGTCATCGCAGGGCTTGCGGCAGAGGGGGAAACCGTGGTGAACCGCATCTATCACCTCGACCGGGGTTTTGAACGGCTGGAAGAAAAACTGACGGCCTGCGGCGCGAAGATCGAGCGCCGGTCCGGGGAAGAGGAATAGCGGCGACGTCTTGAAGGGGCTGGCATGTCTGAACTGAAACCACTCCGCCTCCTGGCTGAAGAGGCCGAGGATCTCGAAATCATCTCCGCCGCGGTGCAGGATTCCGTGGTGAAGGCCGAGAACCTGAATTACGAGGCGCGCATCCGCCGCTTCTCGCTGGAGATCAACCGCTTCCGCTGGGAAGAGGGCGTGACGAAGCGCCATGAGGGCGAGCGCGTCCGCTCCCTGCTGGCCTTCGATGGCGTACTGGGTGTGAAGACCCGCGCCGTCACCAAGGCAGACCCGGAACTGATTCTCTCCCTGCTGCAGGTCACCTTCACGCCGGACGCCGAGCCGCCCGGAGGCAAGATCACGCTCCTCTTCGCTGGCGACGGCGAAATCGAGCTGACCGTCGAAGCCCTCGACGCGACCCTGCTCGACAGCGACTACATCTGGAACACCCGGCACACGCCGAGCCACGAACGGCGGAAGCGGTAGGGTTGTCTCTCTGCAGGCGTTTTCGCAGCAATCAGGAATGGGCTCATTCACTCGGTTAGTTTGCTGCTTTGTTGTCCTGCTGCGGCGAGAATGTTGCAAACCAGCGGCTATCGATCATGGCACCAAGGCTTGTTCTGTCTGCCTCACGCCTGAATGCAGCCATATAGGTCTCACCGAATTTCTTCTTGAGGGATAAGTGCATGCGTCGTTGGGGGCTGTAGTACCATAGGTATTGTGTGCCGGCAGCTATCAACACCCCAACCGATATTCCAACGAGGAAGGCTGAAACGCTAAAGCGCTGGCGAACAACCAGAACCATAATCGCCAGAACAATTCCCTTCAGTGCTGCCCGCAACATCACGGGAACGAGTGCGGTTGAGAAACCATCACTGTTATCACTTCGCTCCATTTTACCCCTCCGCCCGATGGCACACCGCCAGCAACCGGTTCCGTCCGGATCTCTCAGTCATTCGTGCCGAGGGAGACATGGCTGAACATGCTCTGATCCCTCGATGGTCATCCGGAAGTCACTCTAAGTCCGCTGAAGTCCATCGCAAGTCATGTTATGGTCCGGGACATCCCAGCCATGATGAAGTGTTGATCGCCTCCGCGCCGCCTGCGATGTAGCCGTCAGATCCGGAACAGGGCGGGATTTCCCATGGTTGGTGCCATTGCGCTTCTTTTTGTCTGCCAGCTGGCGGGGGAGATCCTCCATCGGCTGACGGGCCTGCCGCTGCCGGGGGCGGTGATCGGCATGATGCTGCTGGTCGGCTGGCTGGCGCTGGTGCGGCGCGAGCGGCCGACGCTGGAGGCGGTCTCCGGCTGGCTGACGGCGCACCTGTCGATCATGTTCGTGCCCGCTGCCGTCGGCCTGATCGAGGAAGGCGAGGCGCTGAAGGATTACGGCCTTGCGCTGGTGCTGGCGGTGACGGTGTCCACCCTGCTGACCATGGTGGTCACGGTGCTGGTGTTCCGCCTTGCGCTCAGATGGTCGAAGCCGGACGAAGAGGCAGAGGCATGAGCGGGCTGCTGTCTACCCAGATATTCTGGCTGGCCGTCACGCTGGTCGTGTTCGAGGCCGCCGACACCATCTCCCGGCGCAGCAACCGGCATCCGCTGGCCCATCCGGTTCTGTGGGCGACGCCTGTCCTGATCGGCCTGCTGCTGCTGACAGAGACCAGGTATGATACCTATTACAGCGCGACCTATCCGCTGAGCTTCCTGCTGGGCCCGGCCGTGGTGGGGCTGGCCGTGCCGATCTGGGCGCGGCGGGCGCTGATCCGGCGTCTGGCGCTGCCGATCCTGCTGGCGCTGCTGGCAGGGGCGGTGACGGCGATTGTCAGCGCGGTCGGCATCATGTGGCTGTTTGGCGCCCCGGCAGACATTCTGGCCTCCGTCGCGCCGCGGGCAACGACGACCCCGGTGGCCATGGACGTGGCGACCCAGCTGGGCGGCGTACCGGCACTGGCGGCGGTGATCGTGCTGTTCGCAGGGGTGATTGGCGCCATGACGGCGACGCCGCTGTTCAATCTGATGAAGATCCGGGACTATCGCGCCCGGGGCTTTGCGGTCGGCGTTTCCTCGCACGGCTTCGGCGCGGCGCGGGCCTTTCAGGTGGACCAGACGGCGGGTGCCTTCGCCAGTCTGGGCATGGCGCTGAACGCGGTGGCCACCTCGACCCTGCTTTCCCTTCTGGCGCTGTTGTTCTGACGCAAGGCGGGCACGCCGCCGGCAAATCGGGCCGAAGCCTTTTCAACGCCTTGCCAGCGGCGAACTGAGAGTCCATGTAGCGGGGTTCGCAGACACCAATCCTTGCTGGGAAAACCGCCCCAATGGCCCGTACGTTCAATGCCTCCGCACCGGATTTCGAGACCCGGTTCAGCCGCTTCCTGGGGGAACAGCGGGCGGACGGCCATGATGTCGGTGGTATCGTCGCGAAGATCCTGGACGAGGTAGAGGCGCGCGGCGGCGAGGCTGTGGCCCGCTACACCGCCCAGTTCGACGAGCTGCAGATCGACCCGACCACGCTGCAATCGGACAATGTGGACCTTCCGGCGCTCGCAGCGGAATGCCCGGCAGACCTGAAAGCCGCCATTGATTTCGCGCACGATCGCATTGCCGCCTACCACTCGGCCCAGCGCCCGGCGGACCATTCGTTTACGGATGAGGCCGGTGTCGAGCTTGGCTGGCGCTGGACCTCGCTGGAAAGTGTCGGCGTCTATGTGCCGGGCGGGCGGGCGAGCTATCCGTCCTCGGTCCTGATGAACACCGTTCCGGCGAAGATCGCAGGCGTGGACCGGATCGTCATGGTCGCCCCCGCGCCGAAGGGGGAGATGTCCCCGGCGGTGGCCTATGCGGCGCTGCGGGCAGGGGTGGACGAGTTCTATCCCCTTGGCGGGGCGCAGGCCGTTGGCGCGCTGGCCTTCGGAGCGGGGCGCCTCGCGCCGGTCGACAAGATTGTCGGGCCGGGCAATGCCTTTGTGGCGGAAGCGAAACGTCAGGTCTTCGGCCGCGTCGGCATCGACACGATTGCCGGGCCGTCGGAAATCCTCGTCATCGCGGACGAGACCGCAAACCCGGACTGGATCGCCGCAGACCTGCTGAGCCAGGCCGAACACGACCCGTCATCCCAGTCGATCCTGATTACTGTGAGTGAGGCTGTGGGCAGGGCTGTGGATAACGCCGTGGATTCGCAGTTGAAAACCCTGGCCACGGGTGAGCGCGCGGCGCGTTCCTGGTCGTCGCACGGCGCGATCATCTTCGCCGCCGATCTGGACCAGGCCGCCACCATCGCCAACCGTATCGCGGCAGAGCACGTTGAGCTGGCCGTGGCCGATCCTGATGCCATGCTGCCGAAGATCCGCCATGCGGGCGCTGTCTTCCTCGGCCACCACACGCCGGAAGCGCTGGGCGACTATGTGACCGGCTCGAACCACGTCCTGCCGACCAGCCGCGCGGCGCGGTTCTCGTCCGGCCTTGGCCTTTACGACTTCCTCAAACGGATGAGCGTGCAGCGCGCGAGCCCCGAAGGCTTTGCCGCGCTGGCCCCGGCGGCCCTGCGCCTGGCGGAGGCCGAGCGCCTGCCGGCCCACGCGCGCTCCATTTCCATCCGGTCGAATTCGGGAACAGGTGATGTCGGATAAGAACCGCCTCATCGCCGTCGAGATCGACGAGGATACGCTCGGCGCGTCCGGCCCGGATGCGGAGCATGAGCGCCGCGTCGCCATTTTCGACCTGATCGAGCAGAACAGCTTCGCCCTGCCGGAACATGGCGAAGGCCCGTACATTCTGGCCCTGTCCAAGGTGGAGCGGCGTCTCGTGTTCGCGATCCGCGATGAGCACGGCAAGGACGTGCACACTTTCATCCTGTCGCTGAACCCGTTCCGGGGCGTGATCCGCGATTATTTCATGATCTGCGACAGCTATTACGACGCAATCCGCACCCAGTCGCCACACCAGATCGAGGCGATCGACATGGCCCGGCGCGGCATTCACAATGAAGGGTCGGAGCTGCTGGCGGAGCGCCTGCAAGGCAAGGTCGAAGTCGACTTTCTCACCGCCCGGCGTCTGTTCACCCTGATCTGCGCCCTCCATGCCGGACAGGCCAGGGCTGCAGGATGAGCGGCGGGATGACTCGAATCCTTGCCGGAATCCCTGCAAAGCGTTAAGGCGCACCCTACATTAACGGATGGCGGCGCATTGGACCGTCTGTTTTGGAGACTGCATGTCGAAGGAAGAACTGATTGAATTCGAGGGAACGGTGGTGGAATTGCTGCCGAACGCGACCTTCCGCGTGAAACTCGAAAATGACCACGAGATCATCGCCCACACGGCTGGCAAGATGCGCAAGAACCGCATCCGCGTGCTGACCGGCGACAAAGTCATGGTCGAGATGACGCCCTATGACCTGACCAAGGGCCGCATCACCTACCGCTTCAAGTAAGCATCATGGCGTCCACAGGGGCCGCGCGGCTCATCCTCGCCAGCGCCAGCCCCCGGCGGCAGCAGCTGCTTGCCCAGATCGGCATTGTGCCGGACGCGATCTGCCCCACTGACATAGACGAAACCCGCCGCAAGGACGAAAGCCCGCGCGCGCTGGCCGAGCGGCTTGCGCGCGAAAAGGCGCTGGCCTGCCCGGAAGAGGGCTATGTGCTGGCCGCCGATACGGTGGTGGCACTGGGGCAGCGCAATCTGGAGAAGGCGGCGGACGAGGCAGAGGCCGAGGCCTTCCTGCGGTTGCTCTCCGGCCGGGCGCACCAGTGCATCACCGGCATCGCCGTGCGCGCGCCCGATGGCCGCCTCAGCGCCCGCACCGTGCTCGCCCGGGTAAAGTTCAAACGCCTGACCGATGAAGACATCGCGTCCTACGTCGCGGGCGGCGACTGGAAGGGCAAGGCAGGCGGCTACGGCATCCAGGGCGCCGCCGGCGCCTTCGTCACCGCCATCAACGGCAGCTACACCGCCATCGTCGGCCTGCCGCTCTATGAGACCAAAGCCCTGCTTGAGGGCATGGGGTGGCGGGCGTCCTGACGCCCAGCCTACGCTTGCTCATTCCACGAACGAATTATTCTCGTGCAACGGGGACTAATAATTGGCCTGAACTTGAGAAATAAGTCTCCGGCAGCTCAAACCGAGCATTACATTCAGCAACGGCTTCCTTGGCTATCTCAAGATAGTGTCGATGCGACTTCACAGTGATTTGTCGTATTGTTCGGGGGTCACCGCGTGGATCGCTGAACGTCACAGGGAAGGTTTCCTGCTGGATGAAATAATTTGAGTAGCCACCCTCCAGTCCGAAGAACATTGAGTACTTCTTCATTGGGTCGATTCCAGCGATCATAGGCTCATCGATCAAATCGAGCCCATACTCTGTAGCTCCAGAAGCGGCGCGGAGAATTGGTAAAATCTGATCTCTCATGCGTGTTAGCATTATGAAGACTCCCGACTTCCACTCTCCGAAATAAGTCTCTTGGAACTCATCAAAGTCCATTAGGTGGATGTTCGTTGATATTCGGGAACGTGCAGCTCCAGGCTGAAACCCCTTCTTGCTGATAATGAGGCCAAAGTGGGCGCCCGCGTCAGAACACACGGTTCGAAAGCCATGTACGACATTCTGCGGAACCATCTTATTCCAATATTTGCATTCGCAAATTACGCGAGTTGGAATCGGAGTAGTTTGCTTTATTGCGAGGACGTCTATCTCAACCTCCCCCCTCACAGTCTGAACCGCCTTTCCTTTGTGACTCTCGTACCCCATTTCTTGAAAAGCCAAATGAACCTTTGCTTCAAGGTCCTGCCAAGAACTTGGTGAGCTATCGAAAATGCGTCTGACCATTGATTCAATTTATTTCCCTAACTGCTGCAGTTCTCAACACTATTTTTGCTGACCGTGGCGATGCTCCCGTATCCAGTCTGAATGTGTTTGCCGGGAAATACGACGACTACGACCTTATTGTCCGAATACCTGCTTTCGAAATCTCTCCGCGATTCCAAATGCAACGCTCGTACGGGAAAATTGTATCATTTTTGGCTTTCTCGTGAGGGGATGAATTGTAGATGGTGTCGAGCAATGCTTGCTGGGCATAGATTCCGCATTATCCACCCCCAGTCCTCAACACCCACAACACATCCGCGCACCTGAATCCGACAGGTCCGCACAGCCCCCATCCTCTCCCGCATGGATGAGACAGGCGATTTCTTCTCGCAGGCGGTGAGTACGGCGCTGGATGTGCTGGCCGATCTGGTCACGCGGGGCGGGCTGCATTTGCGGCCGGGTGTGCTGTCTCGCGGTGTGGCGCGGCAGTGCCGCGTGCGCCTGACTTTCCTGATGAATTATATCCGCCAGCTGATCTTCCTGCTGGCGGCAGGCATGATGAACACGCTGCCGCCGGTAGAGCCCCGTGCGGGCAGGCCGTCTGCTCCGGCGCCGGAAGGCGTGGAGGATGTCACCGCCAGTTTTTATGCGGCAGGCGTCCCGCGCCCGTGGCGCTTCGCGCTGGCGCCAGCCCATTATGCGCCCATGCCCGCCATGCCGGATATGCCCCGCGCGCCGCAGGCCGAAGAGGTTCCGGCAGGCCGCCTCATTGAAAAGATTATCGTGCTGAACGGGATCCTTGCAGACCCGCTGCCGCATGCGCGCCGCATGGCCCGCGCGCTCCAGCGCTGGCGCGCGGCGGGCGAAATGGCGCCGGTCAGTCTTGAAGTTGTCCCGCGCTTCCGGGCCGACAGGCTCACCGAGTGCTTCAGCCAGGCCCTCAGTGTGCGGTTGAACGATGCGCTGGCAATAGCGTGGAACGACAGCGGCTGAGGCCCTCCATTTTGCAGGTCACTTACCGGAACGCCAGAAGGGCGTTTCCGGGCAAACGTGCTGGCACTTACGTCCGCTCCATCGTCGCGACGGCGGCGAGGCTGAGGCCGACAATGGCGGCGATGCCCAGCCAGAGCGGGTTGGTGCTGGCCAGCAGGCCGGCCTGTTGCTGGGCGGAGGAAATGGCGCTGACGACCGTATTGTCCACCGTGATCCAGTCGCCCAGAAGGCTCGGCACCTGAAGCGCGGCAACCACAGCGCCCGCGCCGCCGACGGCCAGCAGGAAGGCCTTGCGCGCCAGCGTGCGGCGGCGGACCTTGCCCATCACCTCGTCCACGAAGGGCTTCGCCTCCAGCGCGCGGTCTTCTGCCGCGAACAGGCTGGTCAGGTCTTCGAAGGTGTCTTCTTCGCGCATGTTTCTACTCCATCACGCCACTTCAGGCTTCGCAAGGTGTTTGCGGAGGGCTTCGACGCCCCGCGTCACATGGGATTTCACGGTGCCAAGCGGCCAGCCGGTGGCTTCGGCCGCTTCGCGGTGGGAGAGGCCGGCAGCGACGCACATGACGACG
This sequence comes from Rhodobacterales bacterium, assembly GCA_014763715.1. Lineage (GTDB taxonomy): Bacteria > Pseudomonadota > Alphaproteobacteria > Caulobacterales > Hyphomonadaceae > Hyphomonas. The sequence continues at coordinate 48,287 of JACXUV010000033.1, forward strand.
CAGACGCGCTGGGCCTCTGTCAGTTTCTCCAGCGCCCGGCTGAGATCCATCCGGTCGTCCTGCTGGTCACTTGGCCGTTGGAAGGGGATGATCTCGGCGGTTTCGTCGAACTCGATCTCCGGCCTTGTCTTGCGGCGCACCTGCAGGAATTCCCGCCAGCAGATGGCGCAGATCCAGGCGCTGAACGTGCCGCCGGCATAGGTGGCGATCTTCTGCCAGGCCGTCAGGAACGTGGCCTGGGCGATATCGTCACCGGCGCTCGCCGATCCAGTCAGGCGCCGGGCCATGCCACGCACGCGGGCCTGGTGGCGGCGGACGAGTTCGGCAAAAGCCGCCTCGTTGCCGCGTGCCGCATCTGCAGCCAGGTCCGGATCCGTGCGCATGTCCCGTCCTTCGTCCGTGACCAGATAGAGGTCAGGCTTTCCGTTCATTGCGAGCCGACACCCACAGGCCAAGATAGGCAAGCCCCAGGAAAACCGGGAAGGCGGCAACGCCCAGCATCGGACGGATGGCGCTGTCATCTTCCATGCCGACCATCGAGCCGAGGAAGGCAAAGGCAAGGCCGGACGCAATGAACAGTACGCCGCGGCGTAGGTCCGCCCGCACCGGGTCATTCGCCAGGGACAGGCGAACCATCATGTCATCCGACAGGGTCTGCCCCTGGTCGAGAGCATGGCGCAGCGTCTCGTGAATGGTCTTGCGCTTCTTGGAATTGAAATAGCTGACCAGCCAGACAATTCCGACAATTGATCCGAACAGGAATGCCGGGACCAGAACATCTTCACCCATTTTAGGGCTCCTTCTCACAAATCCTGCGGCGGAAGTGCCGCTGTTTGACTGTCAGATGCAGCGAAGGGCCCGTTTGGATGCGGGCAGGGTGAAATTTTTTTGAGAGGGGGCCTAGTTCAGCCCGCCGACCGGGAGGGACAGGTCTGCCACCTCGGTCACGGGTGCGGCCTTGGCTGGGGCCTCGGCTTCGATCTCATCCCCGGTCTTTACCTTGTGGACCGGCAGGGCCTTCTCGCCGCTCTTGCTCTGCGGGGAGAAAAGATTCGTCAGCCGGATTTCGATTTCCGGATCGGCAGGCAGCGCCTGGTCCAGTGGCACCAGCAGGCTGCGCGTGCCATTCTCCGGCACGATCACATCGCTCAGCGTCTGGGTCAGGACGGTCTCGCCCTCGCTGCGGATCTCGATCACGCCTTCCAGCCGGGCATGGGCATTGCCGGAATTGGCAAAGTCGAGCCCGATGGCCGGAGCTCCGCTGGCCGTGACGGTCAGGCGGCTATCCGTGATCTTCGGGCGGGAGCTGGCGTCCCCAGCGGTCAGGCTGAACAGGGAGGCGATCTGGTGCTTTTGCCAGCTTCCGGCCTCGTCCTTCACGACGCTCGAAGCGAGCAGGGCAAGGCGATAGTCGCCGGGCCGGGCAAGCTGCTGGGGCGTGGAGAGGCTGACGACGACCTGCTTCGACTGACCGGGCGCCAGCGAAATCGTCGGCGCGCCATACCGGGCCCAGCCTGTCGCGGAGGTGTCAGTCTCACCGGCGGCCACGAAAACCGGCGCGCCTGCCGCGTCATAGCTCCAGTCCGCAAGGCTGAGCGAGACCGAAACCGGGCGGGCGGTATCCATGTTGGCGACGGTCACGACCTGGCGCATCGGCTGGCCGGGGGCCATTTCCAGTTCCACGCTGGCAGGCTGCAGGCCGATCCGGCTCTGCGCTTCGGCCATGAACGCAAGGCTCCCGGCGGCCAGGAAAGCCGCAAGGACAACACGGATTGGCATTTTGGCAGGCATGGCTCGGTTCCCCACGGGGCCAGCAATTCATGCCATGATCGTAAAAAAGTCTTACCGCCCGGTTTAGATTTCCCTGCGGCGCGGCGCTTGATGGAAACCGGCCGGAAGGCTAATCGCGGGGGTTCATGGTAAAACTGACACCCAAGGCAAAGCGCAAGAAACGCAAGCACGTCGCGGCTGATCTCTCGACAAGGGAAGGCCGGGCGCGGGCGCGCCGTGAAATGGTCTGGCAGGACCATGGCTTCCTGCGCGCGATCTATCAGAATCTCCACCAGATCTCGCCGGACATGTACCGCTCCAACCAGCCATCGCCGGCCAAGGTGATGAAGTATGCGCGGGAGCTGGGCCTGCGGACGATCCTGAACCTGCGTGGCGAGAGCACTAAGGGCTATTACCTGCTGGAGAAGGAAGCCTGCGAAGCGGCGGGCATCACGCTGATCGACTTTCAGGTCTTCTCGCGCGACACGCCGACCCGCGAGGCGATCTTCGCGGCGCGCGACCTGTTCGAGACGATCGAATATCCGGCCCTGATGCACTGCAAATCCGGCGCGGACCGGGCGGGGCTGATGGCCGTGCTCTATATGCTGCTGAAGGAAAAAGTGCCGTTTCATCAGGCGACTGAGCAGCTTTCCCTGAAATATCTCCACATCAAGCACGGCAAGACCGGCATGCTGGACGCTTTCTTCCAAGCCTATGCCGATTTCAATGCCGGGGTTCCGGAAGCCGAGTGGAAGCCCTTCCTCGACTGGATCGCGGAAGACTATGACCGGCTGAAGGTGAAAGAGGATTTCCTGCGCGACTTCGGCAAGGGCATCCAGGTCGACAAGATCCTTCAGCGCGAATAGGCCCGCAAAGAGAGGCGCTTCCCCCTGTGCGGGATTCATGCTTCGCTCAGCAGCAGTACGGTGAGGGAGACGCCGATGCGTGCAATCACTCTGGCAGGTCTGGCGCTCGCCAGTACCCTGGCCAGCCTGTTGGCTGGTTGCGGTGAAGCGGGGAATGGCCACGCCTTGCTGGTGCAGACCTGTGAGGCAGAAGGCGAACGGCCGGAGACCTGCACCTGCATCGTCGATGCGATGGAAGCAAAGCTCAGCCCGGACCTGTTCAAGCGCTCCGTCGTGGCCATCGCCCGCGAGAAGCGCCCGGTGGGGGAGTACATTCTCAGCCTGTCCGACGCGGAGAAGATGCAGTTTTTCGAGGCCGAACAGGAAATGGAAAAGTGCAGTCTGTCGGAAGTTTCGGGCGACTGAGCGCGCAGGGTAGTGCAAATCTGCACCAGCAAACGGGGGTCAGGTTCGTTCGATACGAGTATTTGCGTGACGAACAGGGTTAATCCGCCTAGATTCCGCTTCGCTCCAGAAAGGGGAAGACCATGAAGTTCTTTATTATCAACAGCTTCCGTACGATGATCTACGTGGCCTATATCGCCGTCATCGTGTCGGGAATCGCGCTGGGCATTTACAACAAGGGTGAGTTCACGGGCGAACTCGTTGGCCTGACGGGCACACTGGCCCAGATCGCCGATTTTGCCGTGTTCACTGTGGGCGGCTGGATCGCGGCCAGCCTGATCTGCGGCCTGATCGTGACGCTGCTCGACATCCGGGACGATATCAACGACCGGCTGCCGGATGCGCGCCGGGACGACTGATTAAGCCGATTGGGGCACCAGGGAGCCGCTGGCGGGAACGCCGGCGGCTTTTTGTTAAGGGAGAAGACAGGACATGACCTCGACACAAGCTGTGGCGCTTTATGCGGGCCTCAACATTGCGCTGCTGGTGCTGCTGGCCATACGGGTCGTCGGCCGGCGTCGTTCGGCGCAGGTCTCCGTCGGCGATGGCGGGGATGAAGACCTGGCGCTGCGGATACGGACCCATGGCAATGCGGCGGAATATGTACCAGCATTCCTGGTGGGCCTGTTCCTGTCGGCCGCCCTGGGCTGCCCGGTCTGGGGTGTGCACGCTCTTGGCGGCAGCTTCACGCTGGGCCGCCTGCTGCATGCCTATGGCCTCTCCGCCACAAAGATGGCGCCGCGGGCGCTGGGCATGCTGCTGACCTGGATCCCGATGCTGGGCGTGGCAGGTCTGCTGATCTGGCAGGGCGCTTTCTGACACGGGGGATTGCGCCCGCAGGGGCAGCAGGCCATCTAGCCCGCATGGCTGATTTCAGGATTCCACCGGCAGACCTCCTGGCCGGACTTATCGAGCAGTGCCGCAAAGCCGGTGCAGACGCAGCAGATGCCCGTATCGGCGAGGCCGATGGTGTTGGCGTGGCGGTGCGTGACGGCAAGCTGGAAAGCATCGAGCGCGAGGAAAGCGTCTCGGTGGCGCTGCGCTGTTTCTACGGCAAGCGGCAGGCGCACGTCTCCAGCGCGGATCTGTCCGCCGATGGGCTGAAGATGCTGGCCGAACGCTGCGTTGCGATGGCCAAGGCCGTGCCGGAAGACAAGTATTGCGGCCTGCCGGATGCGTCGATGCTCGCCACCGGCGATCTCGACATGGACCTGACCGGAGAGCCGGAAATGTCCGCCGAGACGCTGGAAGAACGCGCCCTCGCCGCAGAGGCGGCCGCGCTGGCCGTGCCGGGCATCAAGACGGTGGCCGGCTGTGGCGCGTCCTGGAACCGCTCGAAGCGCTGGGTTGCGGCCTCCAACGGCTTTGCCGCTTTCAAGACAGGTTCGTCCACCAGCCTCGGCCTCTCCGCCGTGGCGGAGAAGGACGGCAAGATGGAGCGGGACTATGACTCCTGGTCGGTCCGCTTCCTGAACAACATGCCGCTGCCGGAAGAGGTGGGCAAAACGGCGGGCGACCGCACCATCGCCCGCCTCGGCGCGCGCAAGCTCGGCACCCGCAAGGCCGCCGTGATCTATGACCGGCGCGTCGCGTCCAGCCTGGTCGGCGCGCTGCTGGGGGCCATTTCCGGCCCGTCCATCGCGCGCGGCGTTTCCTATCTGAAAGACCGGATGGGGGATCAGGTGTTCGCCAAGGGCGTTTACATCACCGACGATCCGTTCCGCCCGATGGGCATGGGCTCGCGCAATCATGATGGCGAGGGCCTGCCGGTACGTGAGACGCACCTGATCGAGGATGGCCGCCTCACGACCTGGCTGCTGAACACGCCGGCGGCAAAACAGCTGGGGCTGGAGCCGAACGGCTTTTCCGCGCTCGGCTTTGGCGACCCGCCCGGCGTGACGACGTCCAACATCTATCTGCGCGCCGGTGAGAAGACACCGCAGGAGCTGATGGCGGATGTGGGCGAGGGCCTTCTGGTGACCGACATGTTCGGCCCATCCATCAACCCGAACACGGGCGACTATTCCGTCGGCGTGGCGGGCTTCTGGTTCGAAGGCGGCGAGATCGCCTATCCGGTGTCGGAAGTGACCATTGCCGGGGACCTGCCGTCGATGTTTGCCCGTCTTGTGCCAGCCTCGGACCTTGAGTTCCGCGGCACGCGCGATGCGCCGAGCATCCTCGTGGAGGGCATGAGTCTTGCGGGCAGCTGAGCGCACGCTCCTCGAAGACATGGACACGATGCGGGCGCTGGCCCGCGAGGCCGGCGAGCTGGCCGTCGCCTATCAGCGCGGCGGACAGGAAAACCGCGTCTGGCACAAGACCGGCGGCAGCCCGGTCACCGAGGCCGATATCGAGGTGAACCGCCTCTGCGCTGCTTACCTCCAGAAGGCCCGGCCGGAATATGGCTGGCTGTCGGAAGAGACGACGGACAGCCTCGATGCCCGCCGCAAGCAGCGCTGCTGGGTGGTCGACCCGATCGACGGTACCCGCGCGTATATGCGGGATGATCCGAACTGGTGCGTTGCCCTTGCCGTGATCGAGGAAGGCCGCGCCGTGGCCGGTGTGCTCTACGCCCCCCGGCAGGACCGTTTCTACGAGGCATGGACCGGCGGCGGCGCCTTCCTGAACGGGCAGGGGCTGCATGTGTCGACCTGTTCGGCCGAGACCGGCTGCCGCCTCATCACGAATGAAGGCATGGTTACCCATCCGGACTGGCCGGAACCCTGGCCGGACGTGGTTGTCGCCCGGCCGAAACCGAACTCCACCCTCCTGCGCATGGGCCTGGTGGCCACGGGAGAATGGGACGCTGCGCTGGTGCTGGCGCACAAGTCCGACTGGGACCTTGCCGCAGGGGCAGTGCTCGTCGAGCAGGCAGGGGGCGTGGTCACCACCCACCGGGGTGAACCCCTTGTGTTCAATCAGGAAGTCCCTGCACAACGCAGTGTCATCGCGGCTGGCGCGGGGCTCCACCCTCTGTTAGTGCGCAGGACAGGATTTGTGGGTATACCTGACCCACAGGAAAGGGCGGCCCCGGCCGCTACAACCACGGAGCAAAAGAAAATGGGCGACGCCCCGAAGAGCCAGCAGCAGCTGCTGCACATCGTTATTGGCGGTGAGCTGAAGGACGTAACCGGAGTTGAGTTCGAAGATCTCTCCAAGATCGACTTTGTCGGCGCTTATCCGAACTACAAGGAAGCCTACGACGCCTGGAAATCAGCGGCACAGCGCACGGTGGACACCGCCGAGATCCGCTATTTCATCCTGCATGCGCACAAGCTGCTGGACCCACTGACGGGGAATCACCATCACGTCTGATCCGGGACATCCGAAGGCGCAGCGGGGGAGCCTGCGGAGACTGTTCGCGGCCTATTTCCGGCCGCACCTCGGCTGGTTCGTCGGCGGCACGCTGATGGCGCTGGGCACATCCGTCTGTGCCATGGCCTATACCTATGTGCTGAAGCTGATGGGCGACCGGCTGGAAGCCAGTTTCGGCGAAAGCGGTAATGCCGACTCCGGCTGGATCCTGCATATCGGCGCAGCGATTGTCGCCCTCGCGGCGGCCCGCTCGCTGACCATGTATCTGATGACGCTGCTGAACAATACGGGCGTCCAGCGCGGTCTCGTCACCATGCAGGCGCATGAGTTCGAGGCCCTGATCGATGGCGACTTCGCCCGCCTCTCGGCAGATGCTTCGGGTGGGTTCGTTTCGCGTTTCATCAATGATGTGAACGCCATCCGCGATGCGGCGCTCCGCTTCGCCAACAATTTCACCAAGAGTACCGCCACCACGATTGGCTGCCTCGGCGTGATGGCCTGGATCGACTGGCAACTGACGCTGCTGATCCTTGTCGCCTATCCCATCGCCTTCGCGCCGGTCATCAGCCTCGGCAACCGCGTGCGCAAACGCTCCCGCCGGGCCCAGTCGCAGGTCGGCGAGATGACCTCGCTCCTGTCCGAAGGGTTTCAGGCGGCCCGCGTGATCAAGGCCTATGGCCTCGAATCCTACCAGAAGGGCCGGGCCCGCAGCGGCTTCGTCGAGCGTTCGCGCCTCTTCCTGAAAGTGCTGGCGGACCGCGCAGCCGTGGACCCGATCCTCGAAATTGCGGGCGGCGTGGCGCTGGCGGGGATTCTCGGCTTTGCGGCCTGGCGTATCTCTGAAGGGCAGATGTCGCTCGGCGACCTGTTGGCCTTCATCGCGGCGCTGGGCGTAGCCTCGCCGGAGATCCGGGCGCTCGGCACGCTGAACTCTGTTGCACAGGAAGGCGGGGCCGCCGCAGACCGCGTGTTCGAAATCATCGAAGCGCCCCCGGTCATGGGCGACCGGCCGGGCGCGGGGCGCTTCGGCAAAGTATCCGGCGATGTGAAGTTCGACGACGTCACCTTCTCCTATCCCGATGGCACGCCTGCCCTGAAGGGGCTGACCTTCCAGGCCGCGCCGGGTGAGACGGTCGCGATTGTTGGCCCGTCCGGCGCCGGCAAGTCCACGATCTTCAACCTGCTGCTGCGCCTCTACGATCCGGAAGGCGG
>JACXUV010000034.1 GCA_014763715.1 Rhodobacterales bacterium
TTCAACAAATCGACGTTCGAGGTGAACGTCCTGAAAGATCGTTCGCCGCCGTTCGTCCGCCTGTCCGATGGGAATGTCCGCAACGGCTACACGCTGAAGCTTGTCAACAAATCTGCCTCGAAACGCCATGTGGCTATTGAAATCGAGGGGCTGGATGGTGCTGACTTGCAGATGATCGGCTTGGAAACGAACGCTGACGGTACGGTCGATCTGGAGCTTGGTGCGCACGGTGTTGACCGGTTCCGCATGCTCGTCACACGTCACGCGGACGACAAGGCACCTCGTGTCGACTATACTGTCCTCGTGCGGGATCTCACGACCGGTGAGGTCGAAGATGCCACCGCCGTGTTCCAGGGAGCAAACTGATGCCCGCAGCCATGAGCCGTAAGCCGTTTCGCCTGACTGGATGGCACGTCTTCCTACTGATGTGTATCTTCTTCGGCTTTATGTTCATCGTGAATGGGGTCTTCCTCTGGGCGGCACTGAGCTCTTTTCCTGGTGAGGACGAGCACAAGTCGTATCTGCAAGGACTGCACTACAATAATGCGATCTCAGCGCGCAGGATCCAGGAAGAGCAAGGTTGGTCAGCTCAAATCGGTCTGACACCTACGGACTCAGGAGACCGTCTGGTCATCCGCTTGCTTGACCGGGCCGGAGCCCCCCTCAGCGTGACAGATGTTGACGCTCAACTTCGTCGCACCGTTACAGGCGCAGCAGACCAGCCGATCACTCTGCAACGTGGAGCAGAAGGCGACTATTTCGCTGACGTCAGCCTTCTGGAAAAAGGCGTCTGGGAAGCACGCGTTCATGCCAATGTCCCCTACGGCACCGAAGCGGTGGAGTTCTCAGCGAGCAAGAAACTGATCATCCCATGAGTTCGTCGGACGTTCTCGCGCACACGCGTGACTGGTCCCTTGGTGACGCGCCAGATCAAGATAGCCCCTTCGGGGGGCTTTCTGCCTTTGTCCAGAAAAGCGGGAAGGCCCAACATCTGGAGCTTCACGTCTCGGGTGCGAAATGTGCGGGCTGTCTCGCAAAAATCGAGAAGTCTGTCGGTGCGCTGGATGGCGTCTCAGAGGCGCGCCTCAATCTCTCCACTGGTAAGTTCAACGTTACCTGGCAGGGGTCCCTGCCCGCTTCCGTCATCGCCGAAACGGTTTCCGGTCTCGGATATGGTATAAGCGCTGCTGCAGAGACTGATGCAGACGAAGTTCAGCGCAAGGAAGAACGCGAGCTATTGCTGGCGATGGGTGTGGCAGCATTCGCTGCGGCAAACATTATGTTGCTGTCTGTCTCTGTCTGGGCCGGGGCCGGAGAGATGGGGTCCAACACCAAGCAGATCATGCACGCAATCTCTGGCGTGATTGCCCTTCCGGCTGTCGTTTTCTCCGGACGTCCATTCTTCCGCTCTGCCTGGTCCGTTCTGAAGCGCGGTCGCGCCAATATGGATGTGCCCATCTCGCTGGCCATCATCCTCGCTTTTGCGGTCAGTGTCGTCGAAACAATACGTGGCGGCGAACATGCTTATTTCGACGCGGCCGCAATGCTGATCTTTTTCCTGTTGATCGGCCGCTTCCTGGAAGCCCGCGTAAGACGCAGGGCTTGTTCAGCCGCAAACGATCTCGCCGGCATGTCCAGCCGGGCCGTGACGCGCATCGATTGCGATGGCAATGCGATCAAGGTGAACCCCGGCGTAGTCGCCCCGGGTGATACGATCCTCCTTGCACAAGGCGAGCGAGCCGTTGTCGACATGGCGCTCAGCGATGAGTTCTGCGAACTCGACGAAAGCCTGGTTACCGGGGAAAGCGCCCCTCACCTCTTGTCCAAAGGCATGCGCATCTATGCGGGTGCAGTGAACCTGTCCGGCCCAGTCCAGGCGAAGGCGTTGTCGCGCGCTTCGGATTCCCTGCTTGCGGATATTAGCCGTATGCTGGACGCAGGCGAGCAAAGGCGGTCGGCTTACCGAAAAATCGCTGACAAGGCCGTGGCTCTATATGTACCATTTGTACATTCTGCAGCCGCGCTCACCTTTATTGGTTGGATGCTTGCAGGTGCCAGTTTCCGTGAATCGATCCTGATTGCAGTTTCGACGCTTATCATCACCTGTCCGTGTGCTCTCGCATTGGCAGCGCCGGTGGCGCATGTCGTTGCGGCGGGCAAGCTGTTTCAACTCGGCATTTTCCTCAAATCGGGTGATGCGCTTGAACGGTTCGCATCTGTTGACCGGATTGTTCTGGACAAGACCGGCACGCTGTCTCTGGGTGTACCACAACTCAGTGATGCCACAGATGAGCGCACCATTTCTGATGCAGCCTTACTGGCACGTTCAAGCCGCCACCCTCTTTCGCGCGCCATTTCGGATGCTGCGGGTTCGGGGCCAATCGCGTCAAACGTACAGGAAATTCCTGGCTGCGGTCTGGAAGCAACGGTAGACGGCGTCCTGTGGCGCCTAGGGTCTGGCCGCTGGATCGGTGTAAACAGAGGCGAAACACACACGCGCAATCTCTACCTGCAGCGCGGCGATGAAACGCCAGTTGCTCTCGAGTTCGCGGACCGCCTCATTCCCGGAACAGAGGATGCAATCCGGCAACTGGAAAAAGCCGGTTATGAAACCGAAATCCTCTCTGGCGATTCTAATGAGCGTGTTTCCGAAGTTGCCAAAGAGCTCGGCGTGTCCCGGTACACCTCGGCTGCTTCCCCGCGTGACAAGGCCGCCCATCTGGAAGTTCTGAGGGAGCAAGGCCACAAGGTCCTCATGGTTGGTGACGGCCTGAATGACGCCGGAGCGCTTTCCCTCGCACACGCGTCGGTTACGCCTGGTACAGCTATAGACATTAGTCAGGCCGCCAGTGATGCAGTGTATTCCGGCGGGATCACATCCCTGCCAGTCTTGCTGAAACTTGCTCGGCGTACGCGGAGCGTGATGCTTGAGAACTTTACGTTTGCCGCACTATACAACCTCGTCGCCATCCCCATTGCCGTGACAGGTCATGCCACCCCCCTTGTCGCCGCGCTTGCCATGTCCTTCTCGTCTGTGGCTGTATCTCTAAACGCAATCCGCTTAGCGGCTTTTTCCGAAGGGAAGTAAAATGAGCGGCATTCTCTTCCTCATCCCGATCGCCTTGTTCATGGGCCTGCTTGGTCTGGGTGCATTCATCTGGGCTGTCCGCTCCGGCCAATTCGACGACCCCATCGGCTCAGCGAACCGCATCCTGATTGATGAGGACGAACCGCTTTAGAGGCGGAGATCCGGCAGCCAGTCCTCAAAAAAGGTCTGCTTCAGGCGCAAATCGTATGCTGCGTCTTCTGCGCTGCGTTTCAAAAAGCGAATATTGTCACCCGGACGGATTTGCCCCAGCAAATGCCTGTCAGCTAGCGCGACCTGCAACACGTGCGGATATCCACCTGTCGTCTGGGCATCTGGCAAAAGCGCGAAAGCCGTTCCTGACGGTGTGAGCTGTATTGCACCAGGAAAAACGGGTGCGCTTGCCTTGAGACCAGCTCCTTTGAGCTTTGGCCAGCTTCCGGCGATCTCAATTCCGATCCGATCCGCCCTGCGTGTGGCCTTGAAGTCTTGCTTGTGTTCCCAGTCAGGGATCCGGCTTTCATCCGGCCCCGGCACACACCGAAGCGCGAAACTATGTGAAAGCACCTGCCGCATCTTCATGGGAGTTTCCAGAATTGTAGATCCGCCCCCTCCCCCATTTTGGGTATTCAGCATATCGCCTTTGCGTAATGCCCTCCCTTTCAGGCCGCCGAACCCAGCAGGGAGGCAAGTCGATTTGTTTCCCAAAAAAGTGTCAGCTGCAAAGCCACCGGATACTGCCACATAAACACGCAAGCCATACTCCGGCGCGCCTATGTTGAGAGTCTGTCCGGCTTTGATCTTCAATGTCCGGTGCATAAGCCCCGGCTGACCATCAACATTTATCGCCGCTGTAGCCCCTGCAATACCAACGATATGATCTGTCATGGCCTTTAAGGAGAGCATTCCATAAGGGACCTCCAGTGCACATTCAGCTGCTGCATTCCCCACAAGCCTGTTGGCGAGCGCCATCGACAATGTGTCAGCTGGCCCGGATGCTGGGATCCCCATATACCGAACACCGCGCCGCGGGGCTTCTTGCAACGTAGACTGAATACCCGCCTGCAGAACAGCGAAAGACATCTCAAGCTCCCACCAGCTTCAAACGTATGAGCTGGCCCTCCCTGAGCAGAAAGGGGTCATCCCTTGCTGGATCGAAGAGTGTCTCAGTTAAACGCCCAATGATTGGCCAGCCGCCCGGTCCGGATAGGCCGTAAAGACCAAGTTGGCCGCTAACAAAACCGACCGAACCCGCCTCCACCCGCTGGCGTGGCACAGCGAGCCGTTCACCAGTCAGCACCTCATCTACACCCTCGACATAGGCAAAACCGGGCATGAACCCCAGTATATCGATAATCAGCTCGCTCTGGGCTACTTTCTCGAGAAACTCTTCCTCTGACAGATTATTTTCAGCCGCCAGAGCTCCAAGGTCCGGCGCCCTATCATTGGACACATCCAGATGCAGATCGACTGGCGCATATGAACTGTCAGCCTTTTCCTGAAAGGTCGACAGCCACGCTTCCATTTTGCGGATGGCTTCGCTCGGCCGTATATCGAAAGGATTGAATTGCGCGGCTGTGAACTCCTTGCCCGGCACGACATCAACCCACTCACATGTCTCCCGCAAAGATAGTGCGAGAGCATGTCTCAGCTGTCTGTCCGCAGGTTGTATCCCGACCGCATCGTCGCCGAGTAGAAACAAACGGCATTCAATCATTTATGCCTCAATTGAAATTCCGCGCGCAAGCAAAGCTTCCTTCAGCAAGAGGGCCGATCTCGCCGCACCGGGTGTATCACCATGCAGGCACACAGTCCGGGCCTCTACACTTACGTGTTCCCCTGTCCGTGCGATGACCTCTTTTGAAATTATCAGGCGCACGACTTGAGCTATCTGCTCTGCTTCATCCACGAGAAGCGCGCCTTCCATGGACCTTGGGGTGAGGCTTCCGTCAGCTTCGTAAGAACGGTCCGCGAAGGCTTCCGGTATAAATTCCAGTCCCTCTTGATTTGCGTTTGTTTCCAACAAAGACCCCGGAGGCCCTATCAATGCCGGAATACCCATATGGACGCACGCAGACACTACCATTTCAGCCAAGGCATCGTTTTTGGCGGCGTCATTGTAGAGTGCGCCATGAGGCTTAAGATGTGAAACAGTTACGCCCCGTTCGCGCGCGATAGATTTCAGCACACGCACTTGCGACAGTAGAGATTGCTGCAATTCTTCATTGCTGACATTCGCCCTTGAGCGGCCAAACCCCTCTCGGTCCGGATAGGATGGGTGCGCACCAATCAGCACACCACGTGCTTGTGCCGCGTGGATCGTCGCGGCCATCGTCTCATCGTCTCCGGCATGCCCACCGCAAGCGATGCTGCAGCGTGTCACAACATCCAGGATCGCACGATCCAGTGCGCGCCCTTCAACTCCAGGCAATTCTCCGACATCGGCATTGAGGCAGATCCGGATATTCACGGCCAAACTCCAAATGCACGCAGAACCAATCGCAGGCCAAACCCTGTTGCAATAAGAACAACACCTCCCCCCAGAAGATTGCTCCACAGGCCGTTCACATTGGCTCCCAGAATAGACCGGCGATTCATTGTCACGATAAGGAAGACCGCCACAATTGGTAGCAGGATGCCATTTGCAACCTGTGCAATGAGGATGAGGTTCACCGGCTTCAACCCCAGGGATGCCACGAGCGTCCCTATCGCCAGCACACCCAGCGCAATGCCGCGAAACGCCCAGCCTTTTCTGGACAATCCAGTCATCTCACAAACGGCATAGGCAGTTGCGATCGGGGCCGTTACCGCTGAAGACAGACCGGCAGCAAGCAAGCCCACCCCTACGAGCAGGCGAGCAAAGAGCCCATATGCCGGCTCCAGGCTGGCCGCCATGTCGGCTGCCCCCTGAATGACCAGACCCGACCCGAACAGGCTCGCGGCCGCCGTGGAAAGGATGAGGATCGATATCAATCCACCGAGCCCGATTGAAACCCGCGTATCCGAGCTGGCCGCCTTCATGGCAGCAACCCCACCCTCCGGCCATTTTTCCCTGACCGAGGAGGCATGCAGGAACAGGTTGTATGGCACGATCGTCGTCCCGATCAGGGCGATCGCCGTCAGCAGGCTGCCTTCCGGCAGGTTGGGCCGTAATCCGCTGATCATGGCTGCCAGGTCTGGCCTCACGAGGAAGAGGCTTCCCGCAAAGGCCAGGCTCATCAGCAGGACGAGTGTAATCAGCAGGCCTTCCAGCACCTTGTATCGGCCATTCAGCAGAAATGACCCTGCCAGGGCAGCCAGAGCCCAGACGAGCCAGCGTTGCCGTTCCGCAGGCAGGCCAAAGGCGGCACCAGCTCCAAGCGCGCCCCCTGAAAGGTTCCCGGCCTCATAGGCTGAATTCCCCAATGCGAGGGCCGCGAGAACCAGAACCATGGAAAGCCATTTGAGAGCGACTGGCGTTCCCGGCGCTACCAGCGCCTCCCCCAGCCCCATGCCCCCGGCGATGCCCAGCCTGGCCGCCATGTCCTGCAGCACCATCGTTGCAAAAGTCGCAAAGACGAGCGCCCAGATCAGCGCATATCCGAAATTGGCCCCGGCGAGTGTGCACGCTGTAACGGTGCCCGGCCCGATAAAGGCTGCGGCGACGAGCGCACCGGGGCCGAAAGGCAGTTTCATTCGCTGCGAATGCCCCGGCGGGTTTCCAGATAGGTCGCGAAGCTGGCAAGCCAGTGACTGCCGGAATAGTGCTTGTCACTCACCGCCGCGATACCGGTTTCCTTGTGACGCGCTGCGGCAGCCAGCAATGCCGGGCGTCGCGGGTCGCTAGCCGGCAGAGCGGATGCGATACCTTCCAATGCCCAGGCGCGGGAAAGGTTGAGACCATCAAGGTGAACCAGCTTTCCATCGGTCGGATCGAGCACCATGCCAGACTCCAGCCAATCACCACTCCCATTCACAGGAATCTGCGGCAGGAACAGGCTTAGCCAGGCGGCATATTGCTCTGTCCCCATCACGCGGCGCATGAGGTCCGCCTCCATAAGACACGGCGAGAGGAAGTCCTCGCCCGACGGTTCATAAGCCAGCGGGCAGTTCACATCCGCTTCGTGGAAACTCAGCACCTTGGCGGCGAGCTTCTCGCGGAATTTCGGACGCATCGCTGTATCCGACCAATCGAGCATCAGGCCGAAAGCAAAGGCCGTCTGGTTATGCGTGCCAATGCGGATCGGGTAGACGAGCTTGCCGAGCCAGGCAGATGTTTGCGCCTCGATGAGGCCCTCCAGTGGGGCCAGCGTATCCACCCACTCTGCTGCTTCCGGGAAGTCCGCCTCGCGAAGCTCCGTCATCAGCTGCAGGAACCAGGCCTGGCCATAAGGCCGCTCAAAGCTCGCCCGGTCTGCCCCCTGGAAGTATGCGAGTTCGCCAGCAATGTTCTCAGGCGTGAAGCTCTCCGAGAGGGCCGAAACGATGGCATCCCGATACGGCGTTTCCGGGTCGGTGTTCAGGATGCGCACCAGCAGCCAGTGCCCATGCACGGAAGAGTGCCAGTCGAAACAGCCATAGAACGCAGGATAGAGGTCCCGGGGCGTCGCCACGTCCGCATCCGAGTTCAGCAAATGGCTGATCTTGTTCGGATATTCCTTGTGTACACAGGCGAGAGCGAGACGCGCGAAGCGGTCTGTTACGATACCATCGCGTGGAGCAGGCAATTCCAACGCCGCCTCCGTCACGGTTTCGACCTCCTCATGCGGCTCGGAGGCAGGCGCACAAGCAGCCACCCCGACCACCAGAGCCCATCCGGCAAGCACCCGTCCAATCATCTGCTACCCCTGCAAGATTCACCAGCCTCTTGCGTAACAGGACAGGCGCTATCAGGGCAATAAAGGCGCTGTAGCCGCCTTTAGATGTGCAGGACACGGCCTTCGGCATCCAGCACGGCTTCGTGCATGGTTTCCGAAATGGTCGGGTGCGGGAAGACGGTATGAGCGAGATCTTCCTCGGTCAGTTCGCCCTGTCGCGCGATGACATAGCCCTGGATCAGTTCCGTCACTTCGGCCCCGATCATGTGGGCGCCCAGCAGCTCTCCGGTCTTCTTGTCGAAGATTACCTTGACCAGTCCATCCGGCGCGCCGAGGGCAATCGCCTTGCCATTGCCGAGGAACGGGAAGCGGCCGACCTTGATGTCGTAGCCCTTTTCCTTGGCAGCCTTCTCGGTCAGCCCGACACTGGCCACCTGCGGATGCGCATAGGTACAGCCCGGGATGTTGGACGCATCGAACGGCCCGGCGTGCCCCTTCCCGGCAATGGCTTCGACACATGAGACGCCTTCGTGGCTTGCCTTGTGGGCCAGCCAGGGCGGCCCGGTGAGATCACCGATGGCGTAGAGGCCCGGAACGCTCGTCTTGCCGAAGCCGTCGACCACAACATGCGTTTTCTCGACCTTTACGCCCAGCGCTTCGAGGCCGAGATTTTCGACATTGCCGACGATCCCGACAGCGAGGATGGCGCGGTCGAATTCCTGCGTCTCCTTCTTGCCGTCCTTGCCAGTGATTTCAGCCGTAACTGTATCCTTGCCCGCCTTCAGGTTTGCCACCTGCGTGCCGGTGAGGATCTTCAGGCCCTGTTTCTTGAATTCCTTCTCGGCGAGCTTCGAGATCTCCTCATCCTCAACCGGCAGGATGCGGTCCATGACCTCCACCACGGTCACTTCGGCACCGAGCTCGTTGTAGAAGCTCGCAAACTCGATCCCGATCGCGCCGGAGCCGATGACCAGCAGGCGTTTCGGCATCACGTCAGGCGTCATGGCTTCGCGATAGGTCCAGATCAGCTTGTGATCCGCCACGAGGCCCGCCTGCGGGATGTCACGCGCGCGGGCGCCGGTGGCGAGGATGACGTGCTTGGACTGGTAGGACGTGTCCTTCCCGTCCTTGCCCTTCACGATCACTCTCGGCGCAGGCGCGCCCTTTTCCAGCCGCGCAGTGCCTTCGATCACGTCGATCTTGTTCTTCTTCATCAGGAACTTCACGCCGGTCGACAGCTGGTTCGCCACGCCGCGAGAGCGCTTCACCACGGCTTGCAGGTCAAAGTCCGCCTTGTCGATGACGAGACCGAAATCCCTGGCGTGCTTGGCAAGGTAGAGCACCTCGGCCGAACGCAGCAGCGCCTTTGTCGGGATACAGCCCCAGTTGAGGCAAATCCCGCCAAGTGCCTCGCGCTCCACGATGGCCGTCTTCATGCCGAGCTGGCTCGCCCGAATCGCGGTGACATAGCCGCCCGGACCGGAACCGATGACGATGAGGTCGTATTGAGTGGTCATTGAATATCCCCTCTGCTCTACAGCAGCATCGCTTCCGGCGTTTCGACGTAGCGTTTGAAGGCGGCGAGCCATTTCGCGCCTTCTGCGCCACCGATGACGCGGTGGTCGCAGGTCAGCGTGACGGTCATGATAGTGGCGGCGGTGACATTGCCCTTGGCATCGACGACGGCGCGCTTCTCGCCTGCGCCGACGGACAGGATCATGCCCTCCGGCGGATTGATGATGGAGGCGAAGGATTTGATGCCGAACATGCCGAGATTGGAGATGCTGAATGTGCCGCCGGTATATTCCTGCGGCTTCAGTTTCCGGTCTCGGGCGCGGGCGGCTAGGTCCTTCATTTCCTCGGAAATTTCGGCGAGGCCCTTGGTTTCGGCCTTGAAGATCACCGGCGTGATGAGGCCCCCGTCGATGGCGACGGCGACCGAGACATTGGCGTGCTTGTGGTAGGCGATGCCCTTGTCGGTGTAGCTGGCGTTGCAGTCCGGCTCGTCCATCAGGGCGAGCGCGGCGGCCTTGATCAGCATGTCGTTGACGGAGATCTTCACGCCCTTCTCTGCTGCAGCATTTATTGCAGATCGTGAGGTGAGAAGCCGGTCGATGTTGAGGTCGATGTTGAGCGGGAAATGCGGCACCTGCATGAAGCTCTCGGTGAGGCGACGCGCCACCGTCTTGCGCATGCCGTCCAGGGGCTTCAGCTCATAGCTGTCCGGCGCATAGATGCGATCATCCAGAACCTGCGGCAGGATCAGGCCATCCGGCTTCGGTGCTGTTGCAGATGCTGCAGCAGGCGCTGCTGCCGGTTTCGCATTTTCGACATCGCGCTTGATGATCCGGCCACGCGGGCCAGTGCCGGAAATCGCTGAAAGGTCGATGCCTTTCATGTCCGCGATCCGGCGCGCCAGCGGGCTCGCCTTGATACGGCCGTCACCCGTATTTGCGCTCGGCAGAGGCGTCGTCGCGAGGGGGGCTTTGGCCTGATTAGCGGCGACTTCCGATGACTTCGCCATGACCGTATCGGACTTGGGCATGACTATATCGGACTTCGGCATGTCTTCAGCGGGCTTTTCCGGAGCCTTCGGCGCAGGCGCCGGAGCGGCCTTCGTCTCCGGCACGCTGACCGAGGAAACATCCTCACCGTCTTCCGCCAGGACGGCGATCACGGCGTTGACTTTCACGCCCTCGGTCCCGGCCGGGACGAGCAGCTTCGCGACGGTGCCTTCGTCCACAGCCTCGACTTCCATCGTGGCCTTGTCGGTTTCGATCTCGGCGATGACGTCACCGGAGGAGATCGTGTCCCCTTCCTTGACGAGCCATTTGGACAGCGTGCCTTCTTCCATCGTGGGAGAGAGTGCCGGCATGGTGATGTTGATGGACATGGTGTCTTGTCCCCTTACTTCACGTAGCAGACTTTGAGCGCCGCCTCGACGATGTCGTCGGCGTTTGGCAGGCTCATGGCTTCGAGGTTGGCGGCGTAGGGCAGCGGCACGTCTTTCTGGTGGACGCGGGCCGGCGGGGCATCGAGATAGTCGAACGCCTCGGCTGTGACGGTCGCGGCGATCTCGGCGCCGACGCCGAAGAAGCGCCAGCCTTCCTCGCAGCAGACGATACGGTTCGTCTTCTTCACGCTTTCGACCACGGTGTCGGTATCAAGCGGGCGAATGGTGCGCAGGTCGATGATCTCGGCGCTGATCCCCTGCTCCGCCAGTCTCTCAGCCGCTTCCAGCGCGAAACCTACCATGCGGGAATGGGCAACCAGCGTCACATCTGTGCCCTGACGCTTGATCGCAGCTTTGCCGATCGGCAGGACATAATCATCAAGGTCCGGCACCAGGAAATTGTGACCGTAGAGCAATTCATGCTCAAGGAAGATGACCGGGTTCGGGTCGCGGATCGCCGCTTTCAGCAGGCCCTTGGCATCCGCCGCATCGTACGGCGCAACCACCTTCAGGCCCGGAATGTGACCATACCAGGAGGAATAGTCCTGGCTGTGCTGGGCCGCCACGCGTGAGGCGGCGCCGTTCGGCCCGCGGAACACGATGGGGCACCCCATCTGCCCGCCGGACATGTAGCGCGTCTTCGCGGCGGAGTTCACGATCTGGTCAATCGCCTGCATGGCGAAGTTGAAGGTCATGAATTCGACAATCGGCCGGAGGCCCGCAAAGGCCGCACCAACGCCAAGGCCGGCAAACCCATGCTCCGTAATCGGTGTATCGACCACGCGGCGGGCGCCGAATTCCTGCAGCAGTTCGCGGGAAACCTTGTAGGCGCCCTGATACTGCGCAACCTCTTCCCCCATCAGGAAGACGTTCTCATCGCGGCGCATCTCTTCCGCCATGGCGTCCCGCAGGGCATCGCGCACGGAGGTTTCGGTGAATGTGGTGCCCTCCGGAATGGACGGGTCCGAGAGGATCTCGGCAACTGGCGCGGCGGCGGCCTCCGACTGAGCCGGGGCCTGAACAGGAGCCTGCACCGGTGCTTCCTGAGCAGGCGCAACTGCAGGAGCCGGAGCTGCTGCCGCGCTCCCGCCGGAAGCCTTCTTCGCGGTAACGGCGCTGGCGTCTTCCCCATCTTCGGCGAGGACGGCGATCACTTCATTGACCTTCACGCCTTCGGTGCCAGCGGGAACAAGGATCTTTGCCAGAATGCCTTCATCGACAGCCTCGACCTCCATCGTGGCCTTGTCGGTCTCGATCTCGGCAATGACATCGCCGGAAGAGATCTGGTCGCCTTCCTTCTTCAGCCATTTCGAGAGTGTGCCCTCCTCCATCGTCGGAGACAGTGCGGGCATGAGAATATCAACGGACATCAAAAGGCTCCGGAACTGAAATTGTATTTTGTCTTGTCGTGCGCGCAGCCGCTAACGGCGCCGCCGGCTGAAACCCTGATCAGGTTGTCAGTCATCACACTACTCCTCCCTCGGCCCTCCGGGGCCTCACAAGCCGAATGCGCGGGGAACCGGCCAGTTCCTCTCGTCACGCGCTCTCAACCTCTTTCAGGACGTCGGTCCACAGCTCGCTCGGGTCCGGCTCCGGACTTTCCAGCGAGAAGTCTGCAGCCTCTTTCACGATGGCCTTGATCTCATTGTCGATCTTCTTGAGTTCGGCTTCATCGGCATAGCCTGCTTCCAGGATCTGTGCCTTCAGCCCGTCGATCGCGTCATGATGGCTGCGGACATCGTCCACTTCCTCACGCTTGCGGTATTTCGCCGGGTCGGACATGGAGTGGCCGCGATAGCGGTAGGTCTTCATTTCGAGAATGTAGGGCCCCTTGCCGGAACGCGCATATTTCACGGCACGCTCACCGGCTTCGCGCACGGCCAGCACATCCATGCCGTCCACTTCCTCTCCCTCGATCTCGAAGGAGATGCCGCGCTTGTAGAGTTCGGTTTCGGCAGAGGCACGCTCAACGCTCGTGCCCATGGCGTACATGTTGTTCTCGATCACATAGATGACCGGCAGGTCCCACAGCGACGCCATGTTGAAGGATTCATAGACCTGGCCCTGGTTCGAGGCGCCATCGCCGAAATAGGCGACGGAGACATGATCGTTGCCGCGATACTTGTTAGCGAAGCCCAGACCCGTGCCAATCGGCACCTGCGCGCCGACAATGCCGTGGCCGCCGAAGAAATTCTTCTCTTTCGAGAACATGTGCATCGAGCCGCCCTTGCCTTTCGACAAGCCGCCGATCCGGCCGGTCAGCTCAGCCATGACACCCTTGGGGTCCAGGCCGCAGGCCAGCATGTGGCCATGGTCGCGATAGCCGGTGATAACCTGATCGCCTTCTTTCAGGCAGGCCTGCATGCCGGTCACGACCGCTTCCTGTCCGATATAGAGGTGGCAGAAGCCCGCGATCTTGCCCATGCCGTAGAGCTGGCCGGCTTTTTCCTCAAAGCGGCGGATCAGCAGCATTTCGCGGTAGAAGTGCAGCATATCGGCTTTGGAAGCCTTAGTGGGTGCTTTTTTGGTACTCTTGGGCTTGCTGGCCATGGTTCCTCCTGCCTTTGTCCCGTTATGTGGGGGCAGTTCCGTGAGGGCAAGCCCGGCGAGCTATGTCATTTTGCAGAGGTGGTGTCCGATGCGAGCAGAACGACCTCGTCCGGATAGACGAATGCCAGCTTCTGCCGGGCCAGAGCTTCCACATAATCGCGGTCTACCGAGCCCGGTGTAAGG
Source organism: Rhodobacterales bacterium (assembly GCA_014763715.1). Lineage (GTDB taxonomy): Bacteria > Pseudomonadota > Alphaproteobacteria > Caulobacterales > Hyphomonadaceae > Hyphomonas. The sequence goes on from JACXUV010000034.1 coordinate 13,568, forward strand.
CGGCGAATGTCGCTGCGCAGATGCTCGATTTCCGTGTTGATCTTCGCCAGCTCCGCCTTGCGGTCCTGCAGCTCTATCTGCGCATCGGTCCAACGGCCAAGGCCCTTCTCCCCCGCAAAGGCGTGGTAGGCGAAATAGAGAATCACAAGGCAAAGGCCCAAGGCCTCGAGTCGGGAGGTCATGGGTTAAAGTCTGGACTGTTTTGGTTAAGAGAGGGTGAGGACAGCCCGGCCGGACTGCCCTCACTCACAACTTATTCAGCGTTAATACGCGAACGGCCAGCATAGATGCCCACCGGGCCCAGCTCTTCCTCGATGCGGATCAGCTGGTTGTACTTCGCAATCCGGTCAGAACGGGAGAGCGAGCCGGTTTTGATCTGGCCGCAATTGGTGGCGACGGCGAGGTCGGCAATGGTGGAATCTTCGGTTTCGCCCGAACGGTGCGACATGACGGCCGTGTAGCCGTGCAGGTGCGCCAGTTCGACGGCATCCAGCGTCTCGGACAGCGTGCCGATCTGGTTGACCTTCACCAGGATGGAGTTTGCAGCACCCTTCTGGAGGCCGATGGACAGGCGGTCCGGATTGGTCACGAACAGGTCGTCACCGACCAGCTGAATACGGTCGCCCAGCATGTCGGTCAGGGCGATCCAGCCGTCCCAGTCGTCCTCGGCCATGCCGTCCTCGATCGACAGAATCGGGTAGCGCGCGCAGAGGTCTGCCAGATAAGCGGCGAATTCGTCGGAGCCGAGCGATTTGCCTTCGCCGGCCAGCTCATACTTGCCGTTCTTGAAGAATTCAGTCGAAGCGGCATCGAGTGCCAGGGCGATGTCTTCGCCCGGCGTGTAGCCTGCCTTTTCGATGGATTTCATAATGAAGCCGATGGCTTCGTCGGTGGAGGCGAGGTTCGGTGCGAAGCCGCCCTCGTCGCCGACATTCGTGTTGTGGCCGGCATCATGCAGCGTCTTTTTCAGGGCGTGGAAGACTTCCGCGCCCATGCGGACGGCGTCGGACATGCTTTCCGCGCTGACCGGCATGATCATGAATTCCTGAATGTCGATCGGGTTGTCGGCATGCGCGCCGCCATTGATGATGTTCATCATCGGCGTCGGCAGGACGCGGGCGTTCGGGCCGCCGATATAGCGGTAGAGCGGCATGGAGGAGTATTCCGCTGCGGCCTTGGCGATGGCCAGCGACACGCCCAGGATGGCGTTCGCGCCGAGGCGCGACTTGTTGTCGGTGCCGTCGAGGTCGATCATCAGCATGTCGAGCATGCGCTGGTCGGTAGCGTCGAGGCCGGTGAGTTCATTGCAGATCTCGCCATTCACAGCATCGACGGCTTTCAGCACGCCCTTGCCGAGATAGCGGCTCTTGTCGCCGTCGCGCTGCTCATGTGCCTCGTAAGCGCCCGTGGAAGCGCCCGATGGGACCGCGGCGCGGCCGGTGGAACCGTCGTCCAGGGTCACATCGACTTCGACGGTCGGATTGCCCCGGCTGTCGAGGATTTCGCGGGCGTGGATGTCAATGATCTCGCTCATGGATGTCAGGCTTTCTGTGTGTCTATCTGGCCAAAATGCAAGGCGCCCCCTACCCGCTGGCAGGAGGCGCCTGAAGCCTTAGTCGGCTGCGCCCGAAAGCGCAACTACCGCTAAATGCTAGATATCGTCGCGCGGTTCGAGAACCTGACGGCCGCGATATTCACCCGACTTCAGGTCGATGTGGTGCGGACGGCGCAGCTCACCGGAGTTCGCGTCTTCGATGTAGGTATTCATCGCAAGACGGTCGTGCGCGCGGCGCATACCACGGCGGGACTTGGATTTCTTACTCTTGGGGACTGCCATGACAGGTATCCGGAGTTGTTGCGCCAGATGGCACATGTGAATTGGAAACGCGCCTCATACATAGCCGAATCGGACTTTGCAAGGCTTGAGCGGCATCCGGCCGGGCTTTTCTTCAGCCCGGCCGTTCCGCCTATTCTGTCGTTTCCTTCGCAGCCTCGGCCTGACGTAGCACGCGCATCAGGTTCCCGCCCCAGATCTTCTCGAGATCTTCCTCGGTATAGCCTTCGGCCAGCAGGCGCTCGGTCACTTTCGGCAGGAAGGAAACGTCTTCCATGCCGATCACGCCGCCACCGCCATCCCAGTCAGCGCCCATGCCGACATGGTCAGGCCCGACAAGTTCCAGCGCACGCAGCATGTGCTCCATGAACTTCTCGAAGGTCGAGCGCGGCGGCGGGAATTCGGCATTGATGGCCTGCATTCGCTCCATGTAGCGCGCCTTGGTCTCGTCATCCGCGGTGAACGGGTTCACGCCATCGAACTCGGTCTTCAGCTCTTCGAGGGCGGCGCGGCGTTCCGGCGAATCCTCAAGTTCTTCCAGATAGCCGCTATAGGCGTTGATCTGGATGACCCCGCCCTGGTCCGCGATCTGCTTCAGGAACTCGTCGGTAATGTTCCGCGGGTGGTCATAGACCGATTTCAGGCCCGTATGGGTCAGGATCACAGGCGTGGTCGAGATCTCGATCATGTCCTTCACCGACGCATCGGATGAGTGAGAGCCGTCGACGACCATGCCGAGACGATTCGCTTCCCGGACCAGCTCCTTGCCAAGATCCGTCAGGCCCGTGGAATCCGGGCTGGTGAAATCCGTGGCGCTGCCGCCGAACTGGTTGTCCCGGAAGTGGATCAGTCCCACCATCCGGACACCCTTGTCATAGAAGGTCTTCAGGTTGGCGACGTCGAGCTGGAGCGGGTAGCTGTTCTCGATCGACTGGAGCACCACACGCTTGCCGGATGCCACAATGCGCTCTGCATCATCTGCCGTGTAGGCCAGTTCGAAATCTTCCGGATGGTCTGCCACCATTTTCAGGATCTCGTCCTGACGTGCCACGGCCGCCTTGTAGGCCGCTTCATAGGACTCATCGGTCAGCGGCCCCTGAGGGGTAAAGATGACCCAATAGCCACCGTCCAGACCGCCGCGCTTCATCTTGGGAAGGTCCACCTGGACTTCACCGATGACGCTGGGGTTGTCCGCCATGATGTCGAAATCCGGCTTGGAGAGATTTGCCGGCGTGTCGAGGTGCGAATCGAACACCATGAGGCTTTCGTGGATTTCCGCGGGCGTCGCAGCTTCAGCCGTTTCTTCAGGCGCCGCCGTTTCCGGCTCAGCGGGTTTCGGGGCGCAGGCACCCATAAGTGCGAGGGCTGAGACAGCCAGGAGCGTTTTGCGCATGTGAGTCTTTCCTTCCAATGCTGCGCGAACCGTAGTGGTTCATGACAGCGTGGCAAGAAACCCAGCAGCAGAAAAAGGCCGCTCCCGGGGGAGCGGCTAAGGTTTAGCAAGAAGGACGTCGACCTGATGCCTTTGCAAGCAGCTGAGGCTCCTGGCCGACGTCGATGTTTCTAGCTGAATGAAGCTGAACGGAACGGCAGGCCCGCCGTTATCCTGTGTTCACCTTTCAGGCGAGAATCACCCGCAGTCTTACAACCGCGTCATGAATCATCGTCTGCGCGGGTGAAGATGGCCTCCAGGCTGCGCAGGTTCATCCCGTTCTTGAGATAGTTTGCCGGGGTCAGGTTGATGGCCTTGATCATCCCCCGCTCGATTCTGGTCCGGTTGCCCGACTCGTCAGGCACAAGGTCAAAGTCGATGATGTTGATGCAGCCGGTATCCTGCTCGAACCCGGCACTCGCTCCCAGCGGAGCGCCAATCACCGACGCAAGCACCATGCGGTTCACGACTTCATGCGCCACAACCAGCGCTGTCGCCCAGCCCGGGCGCGTCAACAGGTCCGTCAGGCCATCCATGATACGCACCATGGCATCGGAGAACTTCTCGCCACCGGGAAGAAACTCCGCGCCCGGCTCCCCTGCCTGCTCGAACAGGAAAGTCATGGTGGCGGCCAGATGCTCGGCTGATTTGAAGTCGATGTACTGGCCTGAACGCAATTCCTCGAAGCGTCGCTCGTCCTCCAGTTGCGGCGCGTCCGGATGGGCCGCGAGGACGATTTCCGCTGTCTGCCTCGTGCGCCTCAGGCCGGAACAGATTGCGAGGTCGAAATGCACTTCGGACAGCGCCACTCCAGCCGCCCGCGCCTCTTCCTCTCCGGCAGGGGTAAGCCGCGCGATGGAAGGATCCCGCGCGCGGCGCACTTCTTCTGACGTGTAATCTACAAAGCCGTGCCGCATCAGGTAGATGCGGCGCCGGCCTGTTGTTCCGGGAAGCGCACTCATCCGCGCGAAACACCCCAGTCTTTCAGGATTTCGTCCGTATGCTCACCAAGCCCTGCCGGACGTCCCTGAATGGCGCCGGGTGTCTCGGAGAAGCGCGGCGCGGGGGCCGGCTGAACCACCCCTTCGAACTCGACGAAGGTTTCCCGGTCTACATTGTGCTTGTATTTGGGGGCTTCGGACATGGAGAGAACCGGCGCAAAGCAGATATCCGTCCCTTCCATGATTTCGCACCACTCATCGCGCGTCCTGGTCTTGATGACGTCCATGACCTTCTGCTTGAGCGCCGGCCATTTCGACTTGTCCATCTGGGCATCGAATTCCGGACCGGTCAGCCCCGCCTTCTCACGAAGGATGGCGTAGAATTGCGGTTCAATCGAGCCGATGGAGACCCATTTGCCATCAGCGCACTCATAGGTGTCGTAGAAGTGCGCACCGCCGTCCAGCAGGTTCGCTTCACGATCATCAGTCCAGATGCCCGAGGCCTTCATGCCGTAGAACATCGCTGCCAGTGACGCTGCACCATCCGACATGGCCACATCAATGACCTGCCCCTTGCCGCCATTCTTAACATTCAGAATGGCCGCAAGCACGCCCATGGCGAGGTAAAGCGCGCCACCACCATAATCGCCCACCAGGTTCAGCGGCGGACGCGGGCGGCCGTCTCCGTCGCCCATCGCATGAAGGGCACCCGTGATCGAGATATAGTTGAGGTCATGCCCCGCCGAATGTGAGAGCGCGCCAGTCTGCCCCCAGCCGGTCATGCGGCCGTAAACGAGGTTTGGATTGCGGGCCAGCACGACATCCGGGCCAAGGCCATTCCGCTCCATCACGCCGGGGCGGTATCCCTCGATCAGGGCGTCCGCCTTTTCGAGCAGCTTCATGGCCACTTCGATATCGGCCGGGTCTTTCAGGTTGAGGCCGATGGAGCGGCGCCCGCGGCCGGTAACATCCGCGGCACGGCCCGGACGGCCATCGCCCGGACGGTCGATTCGAATCACATCCGCGCCCATGTCCGACAGAAGCATACCGCAAAACGGTCCCGGACCGATTCCCGCGAACTCCACGATTCGCACGCCATTGAGTGGTCCCTGCGCCATTTCCAAACTCCCTTTCTAAGCCTTAATCTCGCTATTAGCAGATCATTAAGGCGCCTCCCTTCAAAAGGAAGGGGTGCCCCAACGTCGCCTGAAATGGCGATTCCAGAGACATTTGATGCTTGATCTGTCCTTCCTAGATCCACCGATTGAAGTGGCCGCCACCGGGCCGCGTCTGGAGACGATTCTCTCCAGCCTGCGGGCGCACGGGATGCGTGCCTATCCGGCCAGCGATCCGATCGACTTTGAAGCGACCGAACCCCTACTCATTGATATTGAAAGCCTGCCTGCAGGCCTGAGAGAACGCGGCATCCGTTTTGGCGAAGGCGCCGACCAAAGACCGCTGGTCCTGCTGACGCAGGATACCGGCATTGCCGACGGGATTGATGCCCTGATCGTGACCCGTGACAGCGACCTCACCATGCTGCGGGCGCGCCTCACCTCGCTGCTCCGTCGCCAGGCACGCACCGCGGAATTCCGGATCCGACTGGAAACGGCCCAATCATTCGGGGTCGCCGAAGTCGACACGCTCCCGGAACGCCGCCCTGAAGTACTGTATCTGGGGGATGGCGGAGTCGGTTTCTTCTCGCTTCGCGCCGCCCTCAAGGCACACGACATCCCGGTCACCGCTGCGCTGACCCTGCGGACTGCGGCGGATTATCTGAAGTCCGGCAAGTTTGCAGCCGTTCTGGCCGACCTGACACCTGCCGGCGGCGATGCCACCGCCCATGTCGACTGGAACCGGGCAGAAACTGCTCTCGCCGGCACGCCCCTCTTCGTCCTGACCGAACCCGGCGCAGACCTTTCGCAGACCCATCTCTCCGCCCTGATGATGAGCACTGACCTGGTCGAGCAATCCGGGGACGCTGAAGCGCTTGCAGGACGCATTTCCTGGGCCATCCGCAGCCATGCGGCATCGGCACCCCTGCTGCCCACACAGCTACATGAAAGCCTTTCCGTCGATCCGGAGACCGGCCTGTTCCACCGCGACTTCATCAAGTCACATCTGGACCGCCAGATTACCCTGTCATCGGAGCGCGGCGAACCTCTCTGCGTCCTGACCATCAAGCTGGACGAAGAGTTCTCCCGGCAACTCCCCGAGTTTGCGCAGCTGATGCGCACCTGTGTCCGCGACACGGATTGCCTGGCATATTTCGGCGGAGGCACGATCATTATCTCCGCGCCGCTCACGCCTTACCGTGGCGCGGTCAGGCTGGCCGAACGCCTCATGACCAAGATGGCGCGTTCTTCGGAGTTTGACGGCATGCGGCTCAGCTGGCGCGTTGTCGAGAAACGCTCCTATCACACAGCTGGCACGCTGCTCGCCGAAGGGCTCTCCGGCCCCTATACCCGCGAATACGCCGCCTAGGCGCTCACCAGACCGGCAGCCGCCTCCAGTTCCTTCAGGAAAGCACGAACGCGTCCCAGACGGGTTGGCGCATCGCCTCCCGTGAAGGAGTGCACCAGCTTGGAGTCGGGACGCAGGCGCAGGACGTTCGGACGGGTGCGGACGATATCCATAAGCCGTGCAGGATCCAGCTTCGTGTCCTGCCGGAAGGCAAACACGGCGCCCTTGTCGCCAGCATCGAGCTTTTCGATCCCTAGTCCCTTACACTGAACCTTGATTGCCGTGACTTCCAGCAGTTGTTTCGTGGCATCCGGAAGCGGACCGAAACGGTCGATGAGTTCAGCGGCGAAGCTCTCCCGCTCCTGAGCCGTCGAGATCTCCGACAGTCGCCGGTACAGCGACAGACGGATCGAAAGGTCTTCAACATAGTCTTCCGGTATCAGCACCGCGACGCCCATATTGATCAGCGGGGACCAATCGTCTGCCACATCCTCGTCGCCCCGGGCGCCAGCCTTCAGGGCATTCACGGCGTCTTCCAGCATGGACTGATAGAGTTCGACGCCGACTTCGCGAACATGCCCCGACTGCTGGTCACCCAGCAGGTTACCGGAGCCCCGCATGTCGAGGTCATGACTGGCCAGCTGGAAACCCGCGCCAAGACTGTCCAGCGACTGCAGGACGCGCAGGCGCCGTTCAGCAGTTTCAGTGATCACCTTGTCCTTCGGTGTGGTGAAGTAGGCATAGGCGCGCAGCTTCGAGCGGCCAACCCGGCCACGCAGCTGGTAAAGCTGCGCCAGGCCGAACATGTCGGCCCGGTGAATGATCAGTGTGTTCGCACGCGGAATATCCAGCCCGCTTTCCACGATCGTGGTGGACAGCAACACATCATACTTGCCCTCATAGAAGGCCGTCATGATGTCTTCCAGCTCTCCAGCCGCCATCTGGCCGTGCGCCACGATGAACGAGACCTCCGGAACATGATCCGTGAGGAAACGCTCCAGCTTGTCGAGGTCCTGGATACGCGGTGCGACGAAGAAGGCCTGCCCGCCACGATACTTTTCGCGCAGCAGGGCCTCGCGCAGAGTGACGGTATCTTCTTCCGTGATGTAGGTTCGCACGGACAGGCGGTCGACCGGCGGTGTGGCGATGATCGACAGGTCCCGGATACCCGTCAGGGCCATCTGCAGCGTACGCGGTATGGGCGTCGCCGACAGGGTCAGGACGTGCACGTCCGACTTGAGCTCCTTCAGGCGTTCCTTGTGCTTCACGCCGAAGCGTTGTTCTTCGTCCACGATCAGCAGGCCAAGGCGCTTGAACTCGATCCCCTTTGCCAGCAGGGCATGCGTACCAACGACCACGTCCACGCTGCCTTCCGTAAGGCCCGCGCGGGTTTCCGAAGCCTCCTTCGAACCGACAAGTCGCGACAGGTGCCGCACCCTCAACGGCCATCCGGCAAAGCGTTCTTCGAATGTCTTGAAGTGCTGGCGGGCCAACAATGTCGTTGGCGCGATGACGGCCACCTGCTTGCCACTCATGGCAGCGACGAATGCCGCGCGCAGGGCCACCTCGGTTTTGCCAAAGCCCACATCGCCGCAAACGAGCCGGTCCATCGGCCTGCCCGAGCCAAGGTCACCCAGAACATCCTCGATGGCATTCAACTGGTCATCCGTTTCCTCATAGGGAAAGCGGGCGGCGAACTCCTCATAGACTCCGTGACCGGCATTTACGGCATCCGCGCGCTTCAGTTCCCGCGCAGCAGCGATGGCCATGAGCTCGGCGGCCATCTCCAGAATGCGCTTCTTGGCCTTGGCCTTTCGGTTCTGCCAACCAGCCCCGCCCAGCCTGTCGAGCTGGCTTTCGGCCTCCTCCGAGCCATAGCGCGAAATCAGGTCGATATTCTCGACCGGCAGGAAAATCGTGTCACCACCGGCATATTCCAGATGGAGACAATCGTGCGGCGCGCCGGTGACTTCCAGCGTCTTCAGGCCGACATAACGGCCGACACCATGATCCACGTGCACGACCAGATCGCCCGCATTGAGGGTCGCGGCGTCCGTGATGAAGTTCGCAGATTTGCGCTTGCGCCGCGGGGCGGCAAGACGGTCGCCCAGAATGTCCGCTTCGGAAATGATGGCGAGGTCACGGCTGACAAAGCCTGTCTCCAGCGGAATCTCGACAACCGAGATTTCAGCCTTTTGCGCCGCATCCAGAGAGTGGACCTGAACCAGGTCTTCAAGACCATGGTCTGCCAGCACATTGATCAACCGGTCTGCCGAACCCGTTGACCACGCAGCAAACACGACATGACGGCCGGACTTCCGGAGATCTTTCGTGTGCGCGATCGTGGCCTCGAAGATATTCTCCTGGCTCATCATGCGTTCTGGCGCGAAATCCCTGCCCCGGCGGACTTCCATGTCATAGTGACCGGGCGTTGGTTCAACCGGGCTGAAGCGCGCAACCGCACGCGACGAAAGGCACTGCTCCAGTTCTGCGGGATCGAGGTAAAGCTGCTCCGGCGCCAGCACCTTCGCCGCACGGGCATCGCCTGAGCCTGCTTCCAGCCGCGCCTGATAATAGTCCGCTGCCTGAGCAAGCCGCTCTGCGGCCGCTTCACCGGAAAGATGCCCGAAGCCGATCAGGACATCACTGCCGATATAATCGAACAGCGTATCCAGCGTATCGTGGAACAGGGGCAACCAGGCTTCCACACCCTGCCGGCGGATTGACGCGCGTGCCGCGTCATACATCGGGTCACCGGATGGGGGACCAAACGCATCGAGGTATTTTTCCCGGAAACGGCTCAGCACGTCATCGTCGAACAGGATTTCGCTCACCGGGGCAAATGCCACAGAGCGTGTCTCACCTGTAGAGCGCTGGCTTTCCGTATCGAACGTCCGGATCGTTTCCAGCGTGTCGCCAAAGAAATCGAGCCGCAGCGGTTCGCCAGCCGTCGGCGGGTATAGATCGATGATCCCGCCGCGAATGGCATACTCACCCTGCTCGCGAACAGTGCTGGCACGGACATAGCCATTTACCAGCAGGTATTCGTTCAGCTCTTTCTGGCTGACGGTTTGCCCTGCGACCATGGAGAATGACGAGCGCTTCATCGTCTCGCGCGGAGGGACGCGCTGAATGATGGAAGAAGCCGTTGTCACGACAAGGAGCGGCCCTTGGTCCGCCTGATAGCGGGCAAGCCTTGCGAGGGCCGCACAGCGCCGTGCCGCAACACTCGCCGTCGGGCTCACCCGGTCATAGGGCAGTGTGTCCCAGCCCGGCAGATCGACCACATCCAGGCGGGGCGCAATGAACTCGGCAAAGCGGCGCGCGGTAACGGCGACCTTGTCATCCCTTGCGATGTAGACGCCGATCCCGCCACGCGCCTGCAGGGCCGGGATAAACGCCATCAGGTCGGCACCGAACGGAGCACCGCCAAGGGCCGCCGGCCCGCTCAGGGATTTCAGGAGTTCGACAGGTGTCATGCCAGACCTTCAGACGCAGTTGGGCCGTGAGCCCAAGCGCCGGAACGCCAGCTCAACCGGCCTGCGCGGCGTACTTGAATGCGATCAATTGGTCCAGAACCGGGCTGCTCTGGTCTTCCGGAACATCGGCCTGCCCGACAAGCCAGGCATAAACTTCCCAGTCTGGTAATTCGAGCAGCGCTTCGAACTGGTCCAGCTCCGTTTCACCATAAGTATCAAGGTGTTGATCGGCAAAGCTACCCATCAGGAGGTCCATTTCACGGAATCCCCTGCGCCAGGCGCGGAACTTCAGCTTACGGCGGCGGGCATCCATGGGCGGCTCCATACGTTGTGGAGAGACATAGAGCCATTCCGCCGCCGGGCAAAGCGGCGTTGTGCCATCGAGGGGCGCAGCTTAGGTTCGCCCGGATGCGAGACGAGCGACTCTTCCCCCTTTTCGAGCCACTGGATTCCCTGTCGGGCGTCGGGCCGAAGCTGAAACCGGCGCTGGAGCGGCTGGTTGGCGGGGAGCATATCTGGGACCTGCTGCTGCACCTGCCTGAGCGCTGGCTGGACCGGCGTGTGCGCCCGTCCATCGATGCAACGGAGTTCGGCGAAGTCGCTACAGTGAAGGGTGAGGTCCATGCCTATCACCCGCCTTACAATGACAAATCCCCCCACAGGGTACAGCTCTTTGATGGCACGGGGTTCCTGACCCTCGCCTTCTTCCGGGCTGATGGACGCTGGCTGCAGGGACAATTCCCGCTTGGCAAAGAGCGTGTCGTCTCCGGCCGGATCGAAGACTATCGCGGCGAGCGCCAGATGACCCATCCGGATTATATTGTCGACCCGGCGCGCGGCACCTTGCCGCCCGCCGTAGAGCCGATCTACGGCCTCACAGCCGGCCTCACCAACAAGCGCGTCCATGGCTTTGCCGAGCAGGCGCTGGAGCGCGTGCCGGATGATTTGCCAGAGTGGGCAGATACCGGCCTGGTCGAAGCCAAACGCTGGCCGGAGTTCAAGGAAGCGCTGCAATGGCTGCACGCGCCCCAGACCTATGACGAAGAGAGCTTCTCCCTCGCCCGGGAACGCTTGGCATATGATGAGGCCCTCGCCCGCGAGAGCGCGTTTGCGCTCGCCCGGATGGCACGCAAGCGGCGGTCAGCCCCCAGCATTCCCGTTGCCGAAGAGCGGATCGCCGATCTGATCCGTTCACTTCCCTACACGCCAACTGCGGCCCAGACTCGCGCGGCTGATCAGATTGCCGAGGACATGGCCGGCACGGCCCCGATGCGCCGCATGCTGCAAGGCGATGTGGGCGCAGGCAAAACCCTCGTTGGAGCGATGGCGGCCGTTCAGGCTGCGGCTGGCGGTTTCCAGTCGGCCTTCATGGCGCCGACCGAGGTGCTGGCGCGCCAGCAATATGAAACGCTGACCAAGCTGCTGTCCCCGCTTGGCTATACGGTTGCGGCGCTCTCCGGGCGCGACAAGGGCACAGCCCGCGAAGCAACGTTGATGGGGCTGGCCGATGGCTCTATCCAGATCATCGCAGGCACACACGCGCTGTTCCAGGAAACAGTCCGGTTCCGCAATCTGGGGCTGGTGATCGTCGACGAGCAGCATCGTTTCGGCGTTGCCGACCGGATGAAACTTGCCGGCAAGGCCGTCAGCCCGCACATGCTGGTCATGAGTGCGACGCCTATTCCCCGCACGCTCGCACAAGCCGTCAATGGCGACCTCGATGTCTCCATTCTCGACGAGAAACCAGCCGGACGGAAACCCGTCGAGACGCGGGCCATTCCGGACACGCGAATGGATGAAGTCGTCGACGCCGTTGGCCGCGCCATTGCTCGCGGCGAGAGAGTTTTCTGGGTCTGCCCGAAAGTCGATGTCGACGATGACGATTCAACAGCGGTCGGCCGGCACGCCATGCTGTCCAAGCAGCTAAATGCTCCGATTGGCCTCGTCCATGGCCGCCTGAAAGCGGCGGAAAAGGATGCTGCGCTGGAGGACTTCCGGACAGGCGCGACACGCGTTTTGGTCGCAACAACGGTCATCGAGGTCGGTGTTGATGTCCCTGAAGCGACGATCATGGTGATCGAACGTGCCGAGGGGTTCGGCCTTGCACAGCTGCACCAGTTACGCGGACGGGTCGGCCGGGGCGACAAGGCCTCCTACTGCCTGCTGCTCTACCGCCCGCCGCTCGGTGACATGGCCCGGGAGCGGATTGAAACCCTGCGCCGTACGGATGATGGTTTCGAAATCGCAGAAGCAGACTTCAAGCTTCGCGGCCCGGGCGACATCCTCGGTCTGCGCCAGGCGGGCGCAACTGACTACCGTGTAATCGACTTGTCGAAAGATGCCCCCCTGCTGGCCATCGCCGGCAAGGACGCCGAAGCCCTCGTCAATTCGGATCCTGACCTGGAGTCGGTTCGGGGCCGGGCTCTGCGTCTTGTGCGGGAGCTGATGGTGCCTCGGGTTCTGTCTTAGGCTTCTTGTCCTTGGCTGCGTCGATCGCCGCTTTCACATCCGGGTGCTCCGGAACGACCAGCCCTGCCGACAGGATCATCCGGGCGCCTTCTTCCACGCTCATGTGAAGCTTGATCGTGTTCTCAGCCTTCACGAACATGATGAAACCCGAGGTCGGGTTCGGCGTCGTCGGCACGAACACACCGATATACTCTTCGCTGAGATGCGTTCTCACCTCACCGCGCGCCGGTGCGGCCACGAAGCCAAGACACCAGCTATCCGCGCGCGGGAATTCGATCAGGACGCATTCCCGGAACTGTTCCGTCGGATTGTTGGCGAATACGTCGACGAGCTGCTTGAAGGAAGAATAGACCGTCCGCACGATGGGGATGCGGCTGAGTACACGGTCCGTGATGACAACGACTGAGCGCCCCAGAAGGTTGGTTGTGATCGCACCGAGTATGGTCAGGAACAGCACCAGCACGATCACGCCGAAACCCGGAACGTAATAATTCAGGTATGTTTCCGGCCGAAGCGACTCCGGCAGCATCGGAACGACACGCTTGTCGATGTTCTCGATGAAGAACTGCAGGATCGCGAAGGTCACAACAATCGGTGCCGCGATGACCATGCCGGCAAAGAAGCGCGCACGCAGCCAAGCCCAGGCGCTGACACGTGGCGGCTTGCTCACCTCCAACATGCCCATGTCCTTTTTCGGCTTCTTGGCCATTTACTACTCCTTCCGGACCGTGCGTCATGCTCTCGCGAGGGAAGAGCTTGGCGCGCCCTTTCTTCCCTGCAATTGTGGCGAAGATGGGAAGTACTGAACAGATCACAACCGCATTAGAGGCATGGGCCAAAACAAAATTTGGTTCGAATGCAGTCGTGCAGGGTTTAAAGCGCCTTTCGGGCGGCGCCAGCCAGGAAACATGGGCCTTCGAAACCGCTAATGATGAACGCAAGCACCCCCTGATTCTCAGGCGCGCGCCCGGTGGCAAGGAAGCTGCGCGGTCCTCTGAGGCTATCGGACTCGCCATGGAAGCCGACCTTTTGAGCCATGCGGCAAAGGCTGGCGTACCGGTTCCACCCGTTCTGGGAGTGTTCGAAGCCGGAAGCGACCTCGGCCAGGCCTTCATCATGGACCGCATTCACGGAGAGACACTCGGCCGCAAGATCCTGAGGGATGAAGAGTTCGCGCAAGCGCGCCCCTTGCTGGCCAGCCAGTGTGGCGATGCCCTGGCCCGTATCCACTCGATCCCGACTGAGGCTCTTCCCACCCTTCCCGTCAGCGACGGCTTGAGCCAGCTGGCAAAATACGAAACCATTTATCGAAGCTTCGACCTGCCACGCCCGGTCTTCGAACTCGCCATGTCGTGGCTGAAAGCAAATGCGCCGGAACCGTTGCCTGTCGTGCTGATTCATGGCGACTTCCGGCTTGGTAACCTCATGGTCTCCGAACAGGGGCTCACCTCCGTTCTTGACTGGGAACTCGCCCATCTTGGCGACCCGCGGGAAGACATCGCCTGGCTGTGTGTGAACTCCTGGCGCTTTGGCCAGTCGGAAAAGCGCGTCGGCGGGTTTGGAGACCTGCCTGAGTTGCTGAAAGCCTATGCCGAAGCCGGCGGGGCGCAATTCTCTCCACGCGATATCGACTGGTGGGAAATGCTGGGCAGCCTGAAATGGGGGATCATGTGCATGATCATGTATCAGGCTTATCGGTCCGGCGCAGACCCCAGCGTGGAGCGTGCAGCCATCGGCCGCCGGGTTTCGGAAACAGAGATCGACCTGGTAAACCTGCTGGAAGGAGTGCGCAGTCATGCATGACGCCCCCTCAACAGCTGAACTCGTCGAAGCCGTAAAACGCTTCATCGACGACACAGCCAGTCCGCAGCTGACCGGTCATGCGGCCTTCCATGCCCGTGTCGCATCAAATGTTCTGGCAACTATCCTGCGTGAACTGGAACAGCGCCCGCATGCGGAACAGGAAGAAAAAGCACGGCTGCTGGCCCTGCTGAATGCAGAACCGGACACGCCGCTCGACACCCTGAACCGGGACCTGTGCGAACGGATACGCAAAGGCGACATGGACCTTTCCACAACGGGCCTGCTAGAGCATCTAAAAACGACCACAATTGCGCAGTTGTCTGTCGACCAACCTCGCTATTCTGGGCTGGCTCTCGCGTTGCAATCACGTGGCTGAGCCGTCGACTGCAACCGGACACGTCTCAATGAAGAAACCCGTTCTCTGGATCGTCGCTGCAGCCATTGCTGTTGGGCTTGGCGCATGGGCTTGGCGCACCCTGATCTCACCGCCGCCCTATATCGAGGTCGAACCGCTCAGCTACACCGATTTTGCCAGCTGGGCGGTCATCCCGAAGGAAACGCCCCCCGCCGTCTGGACCGATGGCTGGGCCGTGGACGTATTCCTCGTGGACAGCGCTTCCGAACTGAAAGGCCGTAGTGGAAAACAGCTGGACAAGAAGGAACAGAATGCCCGCTTGCAGGGCCGGATGCTAGAAGACGGACTTCAAGCGGTCGGCCCGGTCTATGCCCCCCTCTATCGCGCTGATGCGAAGGGTGACGATCTTGCACGCGCGTTTCTCATTTATCTCAAAAAACACAATCACGGGCGTGCCCTTGTGATTGCCTCTGACACAGCCCTGCCGGATGCGTTGCTGACCGAACTTCAAGAAGAGCCGGACCTGATGGAACGCTTTGGCGGCTTCTACCGTCTGGGCAACCAGCCTCAATCTGTTTTGCTGACGGAGCAGGCCGACCAATCCATGGACAGCTATTGCGCCGCCCATCTCGTCGAGAGCGATACGTGTGTGCAGGATGTTGCGACGACCCGTCAGGGCGGCTTTGCGACGCTGTCGCCGGATTCCGCTCTGGATGAATCCGCCACGGAATTCCTTGACTGGCTGGAAGCGAACGCCTCCCCGATGGCTGAACCATTGGGCGATCTCGAAGAGGTCGAGATTGTAGACATTCGCCGCCCAGGTGACACGGACGAACGCCGGGCGAAGAAGAAAACAAACCGCGACTAG
>JACXUV010000128.1 GCA_014763715.1 Rhodobacterales bacterium
TAGGGTCAGGACCCATTAAATTTCTTGATTCCGTCCTGTCGGCGTGATTCACGCTCCCAAACAGGTGGGGGCTTCATGACCAATCTTTTCTGGCTGACGGACGAACAGATGAAGCGGCTGAAGCCGTTCTTCCCCAAGAGCCATGGTAAGCCGAGGGTCGATGACCGGCGCGTTCTGAGCGGCATAATATTCATCAATCGCAATGGGTTGCGGTGGTGCGACGCGCCCCGGGAGTATGGCCCGCCCAAGACGCTCTACAACCGGTGGAAGCGCTGGAGCGAGATGGGCGTGTTTGCCAGGATCTTCGAGGGACTGGCCTCGGAGGCGACAGATCAGAAGACTGTCATGATCGATGCGACATATCTGAAAGCCCATCGCACGGCGTCGAGCCTGCGGTTGAAAAAGGGGGGCGTGGACGCCTGATTGGCAGGACCAAGGGCGGTATGAACACCAAGTTGCATGCCGTCACGGATGCCACAGGCCGCCCACTCAAGTTCTTCATGACGGCCGGCCAAGTCAGCGATTACACCGGTGCGGCGGCGCTGCTGAGCAGCCTGCCTCGGGCGGACTGGCTGCTCGCCGACCGAGGCTATGATGCGGATTGGTTCCGCCACGCCCTGAAAGACAAGGGGATCACGCCCTGCATCCCGGGCCGGAAGTCCCGCGGCGAGCCCGTCAAATACGACAAGCGACGCTACAGACGCCGCAACCACATCGAGATCATGTTCGGCAGGCTCAAGGACTGGAGGCGCGTTGCCACCCGTTACGACAGGTGCCCAAAGGTCTTCCTCTCCGCCGTCGCCCTCGCTGCCACCGTCATGTTCTGGCTGTGAAACTCAATGAGTCCAGACCCTAGCGCGGCTTCTACCTGCTCTCACTCTTCAACGCCGCCTTCTACTTCGCCCTTCTGAGCGTTATTTTCGGAGCTCGCGCCCGTCGCGTTACGGGAGACTTGCAACTGTGGTCGCGCGACATTGGAATGCAGATGGGCACGTTGAGCCTGATTATGGCGCTTGGGATCGGTGCGATCTGGATGCGGGGAAATGAAAGCCTTCTGGCGCTGATGATCGGCCTGCAGTCGGTCCATCTGACCAAAGTGGAATACCTGGTTTCCGGCGCAGGAATGGGTGTGCCGGGCCAAACGAGATATCGCGTAAGCCCTGCTTGGAAAGACTAGGTGGGGACGCGAATTTGAAGGAGGGAAATGGTATGAAACACCACAACATAACGCGCCGAGGCGTGATGGCC
>JACXUV010000092.1 GCA_014763715.1 Rhodobacterales bacterium
AGCAATGCGTTCACCTGCTGCACCAAGCTCTCGGACTGCGCCCGCCAAGCCTCGGTGAGCTTCGTCTGCTCGTCCAAGGCTTTCGCCAACCGTTGCTCCCTCTCGCCCATTTCCCTGAATCGCTTCTCGGTGGCCGAGGAAAGAAGCTCCAAACGCCTTGAGACGGTCTCCAAGCCCTTCAAAGCCTGTTCGGATGCGGTCGCCAATGGCTCGAATTGAGCCAGCAAGGCCCGCTCGAACGTGGTCAGCTTGTCGCTCATCCTCGATCACTCCCCTTGCGGCAGCAGGACGCAGCCCACCGCCATCTCGCCCCTCAGACACGTCACCACCTCGCTGCCGGTCGGCACGATCAGATATTTCCGCCCGTCCTGCGTGAAGGTCTGGTAGTCGCTCAGACTCATTTGTCCTGGACTGCCCCCGCTCCCGTTCATTGAGTGCCAGGTCAACAAGCCGCCCCCTATCAGCCAGGTCGCGATCAGCGCGATCCACCAATACCGGCTGGCCCATTTCAACGCGGTCAGGTCCGTGCTGATGCGCAGGCTCGTTGCGGTGATATCGCTCTGAATTCTGGCTAGCTCGCCGGTCAACTGCTGCCTGATACCGCTCGACAGCTTCGAAAGTTCGGCTTTCAAGATCGTTTCCGCTTCGGCTGTCTGCGAGGCCGCGCGCTGGCGCAATCGCTCGGTCAAGCTCTCGGTCATAGGTCCAATCCTTTTCGTAGATCCTGCCCTTCATCCTGAACCGCTCGTCGCTCTCGGGATCGTGGACGGTGAGATAATCCTTGCCCTCTCGCGTGACCTCCAAGCCGGCCTCACGGATGGCCTGCACCATGCTGGCGCGATCCGTGACACTCTGGGACGCTACAAGGCCCGTGAGATACTCGTGGATGCCCTCACGCCCCTCTCGCAGCCGGAAGCCCTCCTGCGCCCTCTCAGGGGCCTGTGTAAGCTCTCTGGCGCGTTCCGGGTCATCGGGCCGCGCCCAGCCGTGAGAGAGGTTCAGGGCGTCCCTGAGAGGCGCATAGGTGCTCTCCCAGCCGGGGGGAGCGATGTTCAGCGCCCGCCCGCTGCAAAGCTCCATGCGCGGCGTCACAAAATGAAGCTCTGTGCGTCCGCTCTCGGTGTGGCGGTGGCGGACCCATGTGATGTCATATTGCTCCGGGTCCAGCCCGGCGAAGGCCAGACGCTCGAAAGCGTCCATTGCCTCGCATTGCTGGTCCTCGGTCGGCGCATCCTCGGCCGCGAAGGACAAAACCCCGTGCGTATAGGTCCATTGGCGTTCGATGCTGTCGATCAGGTCGCGGGTCCGGTCCATATCACCCCTGACCACCTCGGGCGGCGCATGGCCCCGGCCTTCCTCACGGGTCAGGTATTCAGCCACCTGACGCCCGCCACCGCGGCCCCCGCCCGTAAACTTAATCAGCATCGGCGGGCCTCTCATGCGCCTGCCGGATCGCTGCAAGCTCACGGTCGATCTCGATCAGACGGATCAGCAGGGCCACGCTCTCAAGCGGCTGGCGGCGGTTAGCGGCATGGGTAAGCTGATTCAGGTTGTTCCCGATCCGCGCAAGCTCCCGCAGCAATTCGGGGGCCACCTTCGGGGCTTCGCGCCGCTTCCGCAGGCGTAAACCGCCAAGGGATGAACGCACCAGTTCCGACAGAGATACCCCCTTATTCTCAGCAATCTCCTGCCAGTGCCGCTTTTCCTCCGGGGTGGTTCGTATCTCGATCCGCATAGACTGGGCCTTTTCAGGGGGTGCAGGGGGCAAAGCCTCCCGTCGGGGTTTGGGGCTGGCCCCTTCGGCGCAGCCGATCGGGGGTTTGAAGGGGGCTACGCACCCCTCACGAGCGCGAGGCCGGAACACGAAGTGTCCGGACGAGAGTATGCTCGCGATGTAGCCTAATAGCAAATGTCGTAAGAGGTTGGATAGCGCGATACGCCTTCCCGCCTTTTTCTGATGCTCTGGACAGCTTTCCGATGGGGAGTGAGGCTGGAACTGGAAGCCTGATGCTTTACCCCCTCCAGCCCTGTCCCTACGGCCCTTTTGGTGAGAGCAGGACAGGGCTGGAGGCCCTTGCACGGACACGAGTGCACTAAGACTCTTAGGATATATGGATACGCTAGTGCATTTTGGCCGTTTTCCCCTTGCTACGTTGGAAAAAACGAAAATTGACAGTTGGCTGGTGGCCAACTAAAGTTGGCTGGTGGCCAACTATTGAGGCGAGGTATGAGCAGAATCCCGATACATGAACTGCGCCGCATGGGGGTGTCCGCAGAAGACATCGAGACGGCGAAGCTCACCCAACTGGCGCAGCGGCGGAATGGCTCTCCTGTCCAGTCCATTGGCGTTATCGTCGGGGCGGTCGAACCGCGACCGCGCACCAACCCGAACTCGCCTGCCGATCTGACCGACCGTGCCATGCGCAAGCGTGGCACATACGATCAAGCGGCGCTTCTGGCGGATCAGGCAGCGCTGCGGGAAAGAAGCCCAGAACGGGCTATGATGGCTCGGCAAGCTTCAAAAACGCTGAAGGAACTCAGCGCCGCTCAGCAACTCGAATTTGACTTCTTCGGAGGTGGCAACGTGTCCATTGCATTCCAGTATCAGGACGCCGTGACGGAACGCCTGTTCTCGGCGGCAAAGACCCCCGCACAAGCCTTCCATGCACAGGCTGTCCTCTGGCAGATCACCCGCAATCTTGGCTGGCAGACCTACGAATGCACCAAGACCGCCGCCGACCTCTGCGAGATCATGCGAACTGACAAGGGTGATATGGCCCGCGCCCTCGATCTGCTAGAACAGGTGGGCGCAATCCATCGGGTGAAGCGGGGACGGGTGAAAATCATCACCGTGACGCCGGAAGGCGCATTCCGGGGCAACGTGAACAACCATGCCCAAGCCGTCGAGCGGTTCAAGCTGGACGTGATCGAGGGCGGAAAATCCAGCGAGGCACCTCAATGAGCACAGCATTGTCCCCTCTGGTCTCGGAGTTTGAGACCACCGAACAGGAAGCCAGTTACACCGCATGGCTGCGGGCCAAGGTCGCGGCCAGTCTGGCCGATCCGCGCCCCGCGATCCCTCATGACGAGGTTGAGCGCCGCATGGCCGAACGCTTCGCGAAGATGCGCCAGAGGCAAAGCAAGTCCTGATGCTGCCGATTTTTTGGCTTGAGAGTGCCGACTCCGACCTCGATGAAATCACGGATTACATCGGGAAATACGACATTGGGGCAGCGGAACGGATGTGGCACCTGCTGCGATCCAGCGTCTTACCCCTGTCGGAACACCCCTACCTGTATCGCCAGAGCGACCGCGTTCCGGGCCTACGAGAAATCGTGGCGCATCCGAACTACATCGTTCTGTATCAGGTTGCTGCTAACAGGATCGAGGTCGTGAACGTCGTCCATGCTCGCCGCCAATTTCCCGGTTAGAATTCTGGCGGCGATGCAGGGGGGAGGAATTACCCCTCTATGGTGATCCTGACCTTCTCAGGATCGACACCGAAGGACAGGGCCAGCCTCTTTTTCGCCTCTGCGATTGTCAGTGGGGCCTCTGTGGTCTCCACGGTGAGAGCAACAGGCAGGTCGTCATCGTCCGATAGCCTGACCCTCAGCATCGGCTCCTTCCCGACAGCAATCCCCCCGCCGATTGTCCCCACGACCTCGGGATCCTCTTGTGCGAACATCGAGACCCAGATGCCGCGCCCCGCAGGGACAGAATGGCCCGCGTCCTTTCTGGCATGATAGGCGCGATCAAAGCGTTGGCGCATTTCCTCTGCGCCGACCATGTATACCGCAGCCCACTTTGGGGCTTCCCGGTCATCGACCGTCACCACGATCACCGCATCAACATCATCGAGCGTTACCCATCCAGCGTCATCGGTGCTGCGAGGAAACGCGATCCATGTGTCTTGGGTGGTTCTGATCGAAACCACACGGCTCTCGCCGTTCCTAATGGCCCTCCGAACACTGGACTTCCCGCTCCCGGGAATGCGTTCGAGACGCCAGCCGTCTTGTTCCAGCGCCTTTTCGCCCAGCCCAAACAGGCGGCGGCGAAGTTCAATCTTCTCAGGCGTAGCAGATACGTTCGTCATTTGGTTTTACACCTTGTGCAGAAGTGTCAACAAGCCATGTATACGCTGCACAATCAGTCCGAGTCAATCCAAAAATAAATCAGGACTAAATCAGGACTAAATGAAATATAAGGTCTACCTACGCCATTCAGCATCGAAAGGCCCAAACCAACCACCTCTAGAGCCCGTAATCGTCGCCTCGGTCGCGGGTCCGGTGCCTCTCGGCCCGCTCCCGCGCCTCACGCTCCTGCACTACCTCCGCAACTCGCGCAGCAATGCGTTCACCTGCTGCACCAAGCTCTCGGACTGCGCCCGCCAAGCCTCGGTGAGCTTCGTCTGCTCGTCCAAGGCTTTCGCCAACCGTTGCTCC
>JACXUV010000004.1 GCA_014763715.1 Rhodobacterales bacterium
TTTGTCGATGCGAACCTGACGGGCCTTATCGGCTGGCAGGATGCTGACTTTGAAGGCGCCTGCGCGTCACAACGCACCCTGCTGCCACGCGGCCTGCATCTTCCGGAATGTCAGTAAGACCGGGATATCATTGAACAATCAAAGCCCGCCCGGAGGTCTCATCCGGGCGGGCTTTTGTTTCAGGACTTCACCTGCGGTGCGAGGCGGATGTTCAGTTCGCGCAGCTGGCGCTCATCCACCGGGCTCGGAGCGCCCATCATCAGGTCGCGTGCCTGCCCGTTCATCGGGAACAGGGTCACGTCGCGGATATTCTCGGCGTCTGCCAGTAGCATCACGATCCGGTCCACACCCGGCGCAATACCACCGTGCGGAGGTGCGCCATGGCGGAAGGCATTCAGCATGCCACCAAACTCGGCTTCCACGACCTCCGGACCATAACCCGCCATCTCGAATGCCTTCAGCATCAGGTTCGGGCGGTGGTTACGAATTGCACCGGAAGACAGCTCGATGCCGTTACAGACGATGTCGTACTGGAAGGCCTTGATGTCGAGGATCTCGTCATCCGTCTTGGCCGCTTCCAGCGCTTCCATGCCGCCTTGTGGCATGGAGAACGGGTTGTGGCTGAAGTCGATCTTCTTGTTGTCCTCATCCCATTCGAACATCGGGAAGTCGACGATCCAGCAGAAGCGGAACACACCCTGCTCGATCAACTCCAGTTCGGCCCCGATCCTGTTGCGGGCGGCACCGGCCAGTTTGTAGGCGTCGCCTTTCTTGCCGGCGGAAAAGAACACGCCATCCCCGGCGCCAAGCCCCATTTTCTCCAGAAGAGCGGCCAGATGGTCTGGCGCGAAACCTTTCAGGGCCGGGTCCTGGCTGTCCACACCACCGCCATCGGCGTCTTTCAGGCGCGCATAGCCAAGGCCAGGAGCCTGCATCTCCTTCTTGGCCCATTTGTCCATGTCGTCGAAGAACTTGCGGGATTTCTCGGCAGCAGCCTTGGGCGCCGGAATTGCGATGACCTTGCCACCGCCCTTGATGATCTTGGCGAAGATCCCGAAGCCAGTCTTTTCTTCGTCCACGAAGAATTCGGTCACGTCCACCAGCTCCAGCGGGTTGCGCAGGTCCGGCTTGTCGGAACCGTATTTGGCCATCGCTTCGGCATAAGGAATGTGCGGGAACGGCTCTGCAGGAACGGTACGTCCCTTGCCTTCCCAGTCCGCAAACTCCTCGAAAACACCTCGCATCACAGGCTCGATTGCGTTGAACACGTCGTCCTGGGTTACGAAGCTCATCTCGATATCGAGCTGGTAGAATTCACCCGGCGAGCGGTCTGCGCGCGCATCTTCATCGCGGAAACACGGCGCGATCTGGAAATAGCGGTCGAAGCCGGAAACCATCAGGAGCTGCTTGAACTGCTGCGGCGCTTGCGGAAGCGCATAGAACTCACCGGGATGCAGGCGCGACGGCACCAGGAAGTCGCGGGCGCCTTCCGGGCTGGAGGCCGTCAGGATCGGCGTCTGATACTCGGTGAAGCCCTGCTCAAGCATGCGGCGGCGAAGGCTGGCGATAACATCGCTGCGCAGCTTCATGTTCTTGTGCAGCGTCTCACGACGCAGGTCGAGATAGCGATGCTTCAGGCGGATATCTTCAGGATAGTCCGGCTCGCCGAACACCGGCAGCGGCAGCTTTTCGGCAGCGCTTTCGATGATGAGGGACTCGGCAGGAAGCTCCACTTCCCCAGTCGGCAGTTCCGGATTTACCGCCTCGGCATCGCGCGCAATCAGCTTGCCTGTGACGGTCAGCACGCTCTCTGCGGAGGCGCGCTTCGCGTCCTCATAAAAGGGCGCATTCGGGTAGACCACGACCTGCGTCAGGCCGTAATGGTCGCGCAAATCGATAAACAGGGCACCAGCATGCTCGCGGCGGCGGTGAAGCCAGCCGGAAAGCTTGACGGTTTCGCCAACATGGGTCTTGCGAAGCTCCCCGCAGGTGTGGGTGCGATAGGCGTGCATCGGATCAGTCTCCGGAAAGGTCGGTCCAGTAAATGTTTACGGGAGGCATTCGCCTCTCGCATTTGTTCTGGCGATGCGATACGCAAGCCCGCGATGACTGACAACACCCTGACTCCCATTACTGAGCAGTCGGCCCTCGAAGATTTCTGCGGAAAGCTGGCCGAAAGCGACTTTATCTGCGTCGACACCGAGTTCCATCGGGAAACGACCTATTGGCCGGAACTCTGCCTTGTGCAGGCTTCTGCCCCCGGCGTGGAAGGTCTTGTCGACCCTCTTGCCGAGGATTTGGACATTGGCCCCTTCCTGAACCTCATCGCGGCCGACAATCGCGTGAAAGTGTTCCACGCAGCCCGTCAGGACATCGAAATATTCAATCGCCTGATCGGCCACCCGCCCGGGCCAATTTTCGACACACAGGTCGCGGCTATGGCGCTCGGCTATGGCGACTCGATTTCCTACGACAATCTGGTCCAGCGCGTGCTGCGGCGACAGATCGACAAATCCAGCCAGTTCACAGACTGGATGCGTCGGCCGCTGTCCCAGAAGCAGCTCGTTTATGCTCTTGGCGACGTCACTCACCTGCGCGACGCCTATCTGATCATGCGGGAAAAACTGGAAACCAGCGGCCGCCTGCCATGGGTGCAGGAGGAAATGGCCGACCTGGAAGATCCGGCGAAGTACGACACCGACCCGGCAAAGGCCTGGCAACGTCTGAAATTGCGGACCCAGAAGAAGGATTATGCGGCCCTGATCGTTGCAGTTGCAGCATGGCGGGAACAGCTCGCACAGGATCTGGACAAGCCTCGTCGGCGGATCCTGAAAGACGATGCCATTCAGGAAATCGCCAGCCAGAAACCGCGCAGCGAGAATGACTACAATCAGCTCCGCGCCGTTCCGAATGGCTTCATCCGCTCCAAGCATGGCCAGGGCCTGATAGAGGCGGTTCAGGCAGCCCTAGACAATCCCTCTGATTTTGTGCCGGATCTTGAGCCCCGCAAACAGAACGCTCAAATCCCGGCAGGCGCCCCCGAATTGCTGAAAGTGCTTCTGAAGCACGTTTCAGATGAAAACGATGTCGTCCCCCGCCTGATCGCGAATGCCGCCGATATCGATCGCATTGCCCGAGGTGAAACCTCAGAGGACATTCCGGCCATGAATGGCTGGCGATACGAGATGTTCGGCCGAAAGGCGCAAGCTCTTCTCTCCGGCAAGCTGGCTGTGTCTTTCGAGGGCGGTCAGGTTCGCCTGTTCGACGTCTGACCTAACCAATCCGGATTTCAGGCTGAAGGCGCAGCGCATTGGCCGTCTGCGCCAGGCGCCGGGACACAGTTTCGGAAATCATGGCCTGATCCGCCTTGCTGACATTGAGGCACAGTTTGTCCCCATCTCGAGAGAGTGTCGCCCGGCGAAGGATCGGCCCTGACCGTCCGGAAAAGACGGCACCGAGGCGCATTGCGCTGCCAAGCTGCTTGGCTCTCTCTGCCTGAGGCTCGGATGTCAGGCCAACATACTCGCCAGGGCGCTTGAAATCCTTCTGGTACCGACACCCCACGGAATATGCGATCATGGCACGCTCAGCATGGGTAACCCCATGATAAGGCGCGCGCAGTGCCTGGTCGTAGGCCATCAGTGCCCGGTGATCCGGATGGAAACGGCCCGCACTATCTGCCATCATGCAGGCGGCGCGTTCAATCCGGAGGTCAGCGGCCGGGGAGCCGAACAAGTCCGCTTCCGGAGCAAATGCAGGTGCGATAAAATCATGCAGAGCCTGCCCGAAGGCGATCTGGTTGTGATCAAGACGGACAAACGCTATCACGCCATCGAGCAGAGGGTCTGAAACCGCTGCGCCCGTGAGATCGGTCAGCACGCCTTCACGTAAGCCGGCAGAGGAAACCGACATTCCCTCAAGTTTGCTGGCGGCCAGAACTTCCTCCAGCACAATGGCGGCAATCGGCATATGGCGCGCTCGCCGCTTGTCGATGGATTCTAGTGTTGAGCGTGCAGCCGCATTGTTCAGTGAGTCGATACAAAGTTTTGCTGTCCGCGCAATCTGCCCCTGGTTCATCTGGTATCCATGCAGGACCTGGAGTGCGTAATTCTCCACCTCCATGTTTATCTTGGCAAACGTCCTCCACGCACCGCCGACGGCAAAAAATCGCCCCTTCGCACGCGGCAGAACAGCGGATTTCTTCAGTTCGGAACGGACGGCCTTGCGAAGTTCTTTTGCATCATTCCCAATCTCGATCAGGGATAACGGACCGAGCATCAGGCTCTCTCCTTTCGCCTTGCCTTTCCCGATCTGCATGAACTCGAGACTGGAACCCCCAAGGTCTCCGATAATGCCCTGCGGCTCATGAAAGCTGGCTTCAACGCCAAGGGCCGACAAGCGCGCCTCATCTTCTCCAGACAGGACAGAAACTGGTCGCCCCAGCACACGGTTCGCCTTGCGGATAAAATCAGGCCCATCATCAGCAGCACGCACAGCCGCTGTCGCGACGGCCAGAAAATTACGTAAATTGAGGGCCTTCAGGATTGCCCGGTATCGCGCGAGTGCAGATAGGGCTGCCTCTTGCCCCGGACCTGACAGTTTTCCGGTCTTGGACAATCCCACCCCCAAACCGGCCATGACCTTTTCGTTGAATGTCGGCAGCATCGATGCGCCGAGCACATCGAAGATCACGAGGCGCACGGAGTTGGAGCCGATATCAATGACGGCGGCACGGTGTGAGTTCGGGAAAGGCATCAGCCCTTGCTCCCTTTCGGTTGCAAGCGGGGCGGAAGGCTGACCTCGAGAGCACTGCCGCGTCCCGACAGGCTGGGATTGTTCATGAAGTATCGGTGCGCAGAGAAACCTGCCCCATCCGGGTCAGCTTTTGCCCGGACATAGGACCCGTCTTCGTGCATCAGCCAGCTCTGCATCTCATCGTTCAGGTTTGCGACCATGATCTGGTTCAGGACTTGCCGGTGAACCGTTGGGTTCTCGATTGGCACAAGCGCCTCAACGCGTCGGTCGAGATTGCGCGGCATCCAGTCAGCCGACGAAATGAATACTTTTGCATTCGGAGACGGAAGCGCCTCACCGTTGGCGCAGCAGAGGATGCGCGAATGCTCCAGAAAACGCCCGACTATACTCTTGACACTGATATTATCGGATAAACCGGGCACACCCGGACGAAGGCAGCAAATCCCCCTGACGACAAGATCGATAGGCACACCTGCCTGGCTTGCCTTGTAGAGTGCATCAATCACATCTCCATCGACCAGAGAGTTCATTTTAGCCCATATCCCGCTGGGCTTCCCCTTCCTCGCGGCACTTGCTTCTGTCTCAATCATCTTGAGGAGGTTTGACTTCAGGTTCAGTGGCGACATTGAGATCTTTTCGAGCTCAGGCCCCACCTCCGGCGGCTCACGATAGGCTGTAACGAAGTTGAACAGCCTGTTGGCATCCCGGCCGAGCGCTGGATCAGCCGTAAACAGTGAGAGGTCGGTGTAAATCTTGGCATTTACGGGGTGATAATTGCCCGTGCCGAAATGGGTATATGTCCGAAGTTCACTGCCCTCC
Organism: Rhodobacterales bacterium; assembly: GCA_014763715.1. Lineage (GTDB taxonomy): Bacteria > Pseudomonadota > Alphaproteobacteria > Caulobacterales > Hyphomonadaceae > Hyphomonas. Next base: position 5,575 of record JACXUV010000004.1, read on the forward strand.
CGGCGCACCACCAGAGACACTTTGGCGTGCGTCTTGTACTCTATAAATCCGTACACGACCTGAACACCCGCGCGTTCGAGATCACGTGCCAGGCGAAGGTTCGCTTCCTCATCGAAACGGGCCTTGATCTCGACCAGCGCGGTCACGTTCTTGCCATTCTCGGCCGCCTCAACCAGCGCAGCGACAATGGGGGAGTTGTTCGTGGTCCGATATAGCGTCTGCTTGATCGCGACGACCTGCGGGTCCGATGCTGCCTGGCGGATAAATTCCACAACCACGTCGAAGCTCTCGAATGGGTGATGGACCAGGATGTCCTTCACCCGGACAGCTGCAAAGCAATCGCCTCCCATTTCACGGATTCGCTCTGGATACCGCGGTTCATAAGGAGGGAATTTCAGGTCCGGGCGATCATCGACAATCAACTCCGACAGCTGCGCCATGCCCAGGATGCCATCATAGAGCACTACATCGGCATTCTCCGCGCCAATCTCGCGCGTAATGAATTCCCGCAAGTGCTGAGGGGCACTGGACTGCATGCGCAGTCTGACAATTCGCCCCCGCCGGCGCTGCTTCAGCAACACTTCGAATTCACGGATGAGATCCTCTGCCTCTTCCTCGATCTCGATATCGCTGTCACGCACGATCCGGAAAAGGCACCGGCTCCGCTCCTTGAACCCTGGAAACAGGTCCCCGATGAATAGACCGATGACGTCTTCCAGCGGAATGAAACGCAGGACGCCCTTGTGCCGGCTTGGGAGGCGGATGAACCGCCGCACAAATGCCGGCAAGGGAACGATACCGATATGTCCCTCATCGCCATGCATGGAGACCAGGTCCAGGGCAACCGAAAAGCCGAGGTTCGGAATGAAGGGGAACGGATGGGCCGGGTCGACCGCCAGCGGCGTCAGGACCGGAAATATATGACTACGAAAGAATTCGTCGAGATCGGTCAGGTCTTTCTTGCTGAGATCCGATGCTGAAAGCACCCGGATATTCTCGCCCTCAAGTTCATCTTTCAGCTGCCGCCAGCGAGCCTGCTGTTCGGCAATCAGTTTGAGAGACAACTCCTCGATCTGCTCCACCTGCACGACAGGCGTCAGCCCCTCCTGGCTACGCTTTGTAACACCAGCCCGGACTTGCTCTCGCAGGCCAGCATAACGGACCATCTCGAACTCATCGAGATTGCTGGCAGAAATCGAGAGAAAGCGCAGCCGCTCAAGCAGTGGATGGTTCGGATTGGCGGCCTCCTCAAGGACGCGCCTGTTGAATTCCAGCCATGAAAGCTCCCTGTTCAGGAAACGCTCTGGTGAAGACATCAACTGCTTCACTGTCTTGGCGACACCCTCCGGCATGGAAATCCCCTTCTGTCGGCCCCGGTCGATCAGTTCGTTGGCGGCTCGTCTGGTTCAGCCAGCCCCATCGCCTCCAATACCTCTTTTGCCAGAGGAACAGAAGGCGCGCGTCCTGTTGTTGTGACACCATGACTTAGCTTTTCGGCGAAGGCCTCAATCGCTTCGTAGGTGAGGTCAAGACGAGGTGACAAATAAGCGATGACTTCAGGTTCCAGTTTCAGGAAATGGCGTGCAGCCGCTGCCTGCAGCCTGCCGATGAGCATGGGCTCATCCGGCGGGAGAACTTCCGCAATCGGCATGGAATTCAGCCGCGACTTGAGGTCGGCAGATGTCACAGGCCACTGCGATGGGCTGTTGGAAGAGGCAAGCAAAAGGCGCCCCCCTTCCTTGGCTGTCTGGTTGATGAAAGTCAGGAGCTTTTCATTCGCAGCAACCCTGTCTGTATCGTCTATAGCGACGAACTGACCGGCCAGTGCATCCAGCTGCGCAGACTTAAGCCTGGAGAAATCAGAGGCCGTAAAATAGGTGCCGCCTGTCTCATCACACCAGGCACGGAGCAGCGTGGTCAGACCGCTACGAAACGGTCCTGTGACGCAGAACACGGCTGTAGGCCACTTGGCCGGCTGACGAATGACGCTGACTGCCGCCTGATTTGACGGCGTAACCACGAGCTGCCCAAAACGCAGCGGCCCTGCCGGAAAGGCAAAACTCAACTGGTCTGGCTGTCCGGTCGGTACAAGAGGCCGCTTGCTCACGGAATCCCTGCAGCAGAAACAGCCGAGCGGAGCACCCAACCCGCTTGCGGCTCATCTCCTAGTGCCACGCCACGCTGCAGCAGATCATTCTGCAAGCGTTGCGGGTCGCCCAGGTAAGCGAAAGTCACGACAGCCCCATCACGCGCGACGGCTGTTGTACGGAAATCGGAAACGAGCGGTGAACGCGCCAATGCGCCCCGCAACGTGTTCCATTCAGCGAGTGATGTGTAACGCACGGTCGCCTTGGCCTGCGTCCGCTCTCCCCCGCGGATAATCGAGGCGCGCTTCCAGTTCTCCTCGAGAAGCCCAACCATGGCAGTGGAGGCCTCGTCCAGTGTCGGGACAGGCGAGGTGATTCCAATCGCTTCAGTACCTGCGGCCGTTACGGTCGACACGCTCACACGCCAGGCGCCATCACGCCCCATCAGCTCAGCCAGCACACCCCGGCGCGCCCGCAGGCTTCCGGCCTCGGGAGAAATGGCATTCCAATCGCTATAGGCCGAGTAACCGGCAAGGTTGGCCGTCACATATGGCGCAAGCGCCCCCGGATTGGCTGGGCCCAGCACCTCCCGCCACTCAGCTTCAAGATCGGCAGATGAGGCGAGCGGAACCATGAGGCTGAGCGGGGCCTGAGTGTCGACATAAGGCACATTCAGGCCATCAAGATGAGCCCGCACCATGCGCGGATTGTAGACGACACGAAGAGTCCCTTTGTAACGCCCGGCACCGGCCGTCTCTTCCTGGACATCAACTGCTGCAGAGAGGCGGTTGGCCAGCTCACCATCCACCGGGACACCACCTGCTGCGATACGATCTTCGGCAAGCGTAATCTTGTTGATCAGGATATGCGCGCCAGTAAGACGCGCAGCAGCCATGGCCTGCTCCCGGGCCTGAATCAGCGTCGGTGCCGTTTCGTCCACTTCGAGATTGGGGATCGTATAGACATCCTGCGTATCCGCGGCGGCACCGAAAACAGCAAACAGTGCTGCGAGCGCAGAAGCAAGAAACATACGAATCATGGTCAGAGACCTCCTCGGTTGGCGACCTTGTAGCAAGTCCGGCCCGGAGCTCAAACCGCGCACGGCACTGGCAGAGTCGAATTCCCCATGCTAACGCGCGAGGCATCATGAGCGACCCTTCCAAGACTTCTCTTTCTTATCGCGACGCTGGTGTCGATATTGAGGCAGGCGAACGCCTTGTCGACGCTATCGGCCCGCTGGCCAAAGCAACCCGCCGCGCTGGCGTCATGGGCGGCCTGGGCGGCTTCGGCGCCTTGTTCGACCTCAAGGCTGCCGGCTACTCGGATCCGATCCTCGTATCAGGCACGGATGGGGTCGGCACCAAGCTGATGCTGGCTTTCGAAACCGGCATTCACAACACTGTCGGCATCGATCTTGTCGCCATGTGTGCGAACGATGTTCTCGCACAGGGCGCTGAACCCCTGTTTTTCCTGGATTATTTTGCAACCGGGAAGCTAGAGGAAGGGATCGCCGAAGCGGTTATCTCCGGTATTGCGGAAGGCTGCCACCAGTCCGGTTGCGCGCTGGTTGGCGGTGAAACCGCCGAAATGCCCGGCATGTACCCGCCCGGCCATTACGATCTCGCGGGCTTTGTTGTCGGCGCTGTGGACCGTGACAAGGTGCTTCCCCGTATGGACACCATGGTTGCCGGGGACCTACTCATCGGCATCGCCTCCTCTGGGCCGCATTCGAATGGTTACTCCCTGATCCGCCGGATCGTGGAGCGCGAGGGGCTTTCCTACGATTCCGCCTCTCCTTTCTCGAGCCAGACGCTGGGCGAAGCGCTGCTCACGCCGACCCGGCTGTATGCAGGTGTTGCGCTGCCGCTGATCCGCAAGGGGCTGGTCAAAGGTCTCGCCCACATCACAGGTGGCGGCCTGACAGAGAACACGCCGCGTATGTGTCCTGACCATCTGGTTCCGGTCATCGAGCGCAAGGCCTGGACGCCACCGCCCGTCTTCGAGTGGCTACAATCTGCAGGTAATGTTGCAGAAGACGAGATGCACCGTACCTTCAATATGGGCATCGGCCTGGTCTTCACCGTTGCGCCGGAAGACGCTGATACAGTCTGCGCCATCCTGCAGACAGCGGGTGAGTCCCCCGTCATTCTGGGGCGTCTTGCTGCCGCATGACGCGCCTCAAGCTTGCCATTCTGATCTCTGGCCGTGGCTCCAATATGGAAGCCCTGCTGCAGGCGGCTGAGGATCCCGGCTACCCCGCACAGCCTGTTCTGGTTGCCTCGAACCGGCCGGATGCGAAGGGGCTGGAAACGGCGGCTTCTGCAGGAATTGCTACAGCATTCGTCGACCACAAGCTTTACGGCAAGGACCGCGAAGCGTTTGAGCGCGCGCTGGACGCCATCCTCGAGGAAGCCGGTACGGAGATCATCGCGCTGGCCGGATTCATGCGCGTTCTGACGCCCTGGTTTGTCGACAAATGGGCCGGGCGGATGATCAACATCCACCCCTCTCTTTTGCCTAAATACAAGGGCTTACACACGCATCAGCGCGCCATTGATGCGGGTGATGCCGAAGGCGGCTGCTCAGTCCATTGGGTTTCGGCCGGCGTGGACGATGGCGAAGTCATTGCGCAGGCGCGTGTACCGATCCAGCCAGGCGATACGGAAGAAACGCTGGCCGCGCGCGTCCTGGTCGAGGAGCACAAGCTCTACCCGCAGGCATTGGCCATGGCTTGCCAGCGATTACTGGCGACTAAACCGGACTAAAGAAAAAGCCCGCCGGATCACCGGCGGGCCAATTCGGACTATAGCAGACTATAGCGTGCTTCAGCCGGCGATGTCGGCTTCCGAGAAGAATTGCGCGATTTCGATCGCGGCGTTCTCTTCGGAGTCGGACCCGTGGACCGAGTTCTCGCCGATCGATTTTGCGTAGAGCTTGCGGATCGTGCCTTCGTCAGCGTCGGCCGGGTTCGTGGCGCCCATGACTTCGCGGTATTTCGCGACAGCGTTTTCGCCTTCCAGAACCTGGACGACCACCGGGCCGGAAGTCATGAATTCAACCAGCTCACCGAAAAACGGACGCTCGGAGTGGACCGCGTAGAAGCGCTCGGCCTGTTCCTGGGTCATCTTGATGCGGCGCTGGCCGATGATGCGCAGGCCGGCTTTCTCGATGACGGCGTTGACGGCGCCGGTCAGGTTACGCTCGGTTGCGTCAGGCTTGATGATGGAAAAGGTGCGCTGGACAGCCATGGGAGGAGTTCCTGTTGTGCGGAAATTGGAGTGTTGGCGGGCCTATAGCGGCGCCGGCACGCCGGAGCAAGGACAGAGCGCCGCCTTGCGCAATCCGATTGCAGAGACTAGGGCGCTCGGAGCACACAATCCGTAAGGTTCCGATCATGAGCACGCTGCCGCCCTGCCCGAAATGTGGCTCCACCTACACCTATGAAGACGGCACGATGCTGGTCTGCCCCGAATGCGCCAACGAATGGTCTGCCACCGAGACTGCCTCATCGGACGAGAAAGTCGTGAAGGACTCCAACGGCAATCCGCTGGCCGACGGCGACACGGTGACGGTCATCAAGGACCTGAAGGTGAAGGGCAGCTCTCTGGTCGTGAAACGCGGCACCAAGGTGAAGAACATCCGCCTCGTCGACGGCGATCACGACATCGATTGCAAGATCGACGGCATCGGCCAGATGGGCCTCAAGTCCGAGTTCGTGAAGAAGGCTTAAGAGCCCGCCTCTTTCCAGCCGCCGCTGCTGGTCTGCTGGAAGTAGCGGGTGACGAGGCCGGCATCTTTCGCGGCCTTGAAGGCCTCACGGGCTGCGCCGCGGGCATCCATGTCGCCATCGTCGAACATCATCATGCAGCGCGTATAAGGTGCGTCGACAGGCGCTTTCACGCCGTCCATCAGGAACAGTGCGGAAGCGCCGTTCACATTGTCAGCCTTGGCAGAGATCAGCACCGGCTGGCGCGCAGCATCGAGGCCCGGCGCCTCAGCCTGGCCATGCGGCAGGAAGGACGCGTCGTCATAGGTCCAGAGGGCGGCATCGAGCGCCGCCCGCCGGTCTGCATTCGGGCTGACGGCCAGCACGCGCCAGCCGACCTCCAGGCATTTGGACATGAGGGGCGCCGCCGCCTGCTCCAGCGTGGTGCGGGAGAGGTGGTAGAACCACCACTCAGGCTTCGGCGCCTCGCTCAAATCCTACTCCTCGTAATTGTCGGCGATCCAGCGATCCAGCAGGCGCGGGCCGAAGCCGGACGCCCAGCTGACGTCCAGCGCTGCCTTCTCGCCTTCGACCCAGGCGGCGCCTGCGATGTCCAGGTGTGCCCACTTCACGCCGTCTTTCACAAAGCGCTTCAGAAACTGCGCCGCCGTGATCGAGCCGGCTGCACGGCCACCGATATTGCGCATGTCCGCGAATTTCGACTTCAGCAGCGCGTCATATTCCGGGCCCATCGGCAGACGCCAGACGCGCTCGCCTTCTGTCAGGCCAGCCTTGGTCAGCTCATCCGCCAGATCGTCGCTGTTCGTGAACAGGCCGGCATGGTGGTGGCCAAGCGAGACCACGATGGCACCGGTCAGCGTGGCGAGGTCCACGATAGCTTTCGGCTTGAAGTGCTCCTGCGCGTACCAGAGCACATCGCAAAGCACGAGACGGCCCTCGGCGTCTGTGTTCTGGACTTCGATCGTCTGGCCGGAGGCCGACTTCAGGATGTCGCCCGGGCGGATGGCATTGCCGTCCGGCATGTTCTCGACGAGGCCGATCAGGCCCACGACGTTGACCTTGGCCTTGCGCTCGGCCAGCGCCTTGATCGCGCCGGTCACAGCGGCTGCGCCGCCCATGTCGCCACGCATCTCTTCCATGCCCGGGCCCGGCTTCAGCGAGATGCCACCCGTGTCGAAGCAGACGCCCTTGCCGACCAGGATGACCGGATCCTCGCCATCCTTGCCGCCATTCCATTTCATGATGCCGAGCTGGCTTTCACGGGCAGAACCCTGCCCCACGCCAAGCATGGAGTTCATGCCGAGCTTGGCCAGCTGCTTCTCGCCAAGCACTTCGACCTCGACGCCGATCTCGGCCAGTTCCTTGATCTTCGCCGCGAAGCTTTCCGGGTAGAGGTCGTTCGGTGGCGTGTTGACGAGGTCACGCGCCAGAACGGTGCCTTCAGCGGCCGCGTTCAGCGGGGCGAAAGCGGCTTTGGCGGCCTTGGCATCGTCCAAGACGAAGGCAACGGAGGTAAGGCTCGGCTTCTGGTCGGGCTTCAGCTTGGTGAAATAGGTGTCAAAGCGATAGGCAGCGAGTTTCGCGCCAACGCCCATCCGGGCCGCGTCTTCGGCAGAATCGGCATGGATCGCCAGGGATTTGAAACCGCTCATGTTGAACGCCTTGACCAGGTTGGCGCCCAGCCCTTCCAGAACGCGGGCATCCCGCTTCTTCGGCTTGCCGCCACCGATCAGGATGGCACGGCGCGCGTCTGCGCCTTTCGGCAGGACGACAACAGCCTGCTGGTCTTTCTTGCCGGTGAAGCGGCCGTCGATGGCCGCGGTGAGCAGACCGCCCGTCGACTCGTCCAGAGAAGCCGCTGCAGCCGGCAGGCCGCCGTCTTCATCGACAATAAATGCAAATACGTCAGCCTTGGCGGCATCGGTGAAGGTGATTTTCATGTGAGGAATCTCCATTTGAGACGGAAACTAAGCATCGACGCGCGCAGCGCAACTCGTTAGGCAGGGAAAATATGCCCGTTAACTGCCAGTTTCTGCTTTATTTCCCGGCACGTGACCCCCGATGACGAAAGTACAGTCCTATCTGTTCTACGAGGTCCTGCGGGCGGTTGCGATCATCGTCGGTGGCCTCGCCCTGCTTGCCCTGCTGGCGCAGGGCCTGTCGCGCACGGACCTGATTCTGGAAAACCGGCAGTCGGCGCTGACCTATTTCTATATCGTCATGCTGGGCGCGCCGCAGATCATCGCCCTGCTCACGCCGCTCGCCCTGTTTGTGGCGAGTGTCTGGTCCCTGAACCGCATCCACAAGGATAGCGAGATCGTGGTCGCGCAGGCAGCCGGCATGACGCGCTGGCAGATCGCCTCGCCGATCATGCGGCTGGCCGTCTTCTGCGTGATTGCGCATCTTGGTGTGAACCTGTGGGTTCAGCCGATGGCGCAGCGCGCAATGCGGGAAACCGTCGCCGTGGCGCGCGCGGACCTTGCCGCCGCACTGATCCGGCCCGGCCAGTTCACGACGAATGGGGAGCGCCTCACCTTCTATGCGCGGGAACAGGTCGGCGGGGAGCTGCGTGGCGTGCTCATCTCCGACATGACGGATCCGGCAAACCCGACAGACATCCTGGCCCGCAGCGCCGCACTGGTCGAAGTGGACAACCACCCGACCCTTCTGCTGCGCGATGCGCTGAGCATGCAGCTGGACGAAAACCAGCAGCTCGCCATCCTGGAATTCGCGCAATACCCCTTCGACCTCAGCGAATACATGCAGGAGGACTCGGACCTGGCCCTGAAGGCCTCGGACAAATTCCTGCATGAGCTCGTCTTCGTCGACCGGACGAACTATTTCGAGCTGAAGGATGCCGACAAGCTGCAGGCGGAAGCGAATACGCGCCTGACTTCGCCCCTGCTCAATATCGTCATGGCACTCATCGCCATCATTGCCGTGTTGGGGGGCGACTTCAGCCGCAAGGGCTACGCCAAGCGTATTGCTGTGGCATCCGGCGCAGCGATCATGGTGCTCATCGTACAGCTGGCCGCACAGTCGGCCGCAGAGGACGACCCGGCGATGAACATAGTGCTCTGGATCCTGCCCATCGGCGTCACGGCGGGGCTCAGCTATGTCTATTTCTCGCGTGGGCGCCACCTGGGAAAGGTGGAGCGGCCGCACATTGAGCTGTTCCGCGGCGCCGGAGGAGCAAACGCCTGATGCCGTTCGGTTCACGCATCCAGTTCTATATCCTGCGTGAGTGCCTCTCTGGCCTGGCGCTGGTGCTGGGCATCCTGCTGGTCGCCATCCTCATGATCGACGTGGTCGAGCAGCTGCGCACGGTCGGCAGTGATGTGAACCTCACCCTGTTCAGCGCCCTGCAGCTGTCACTGTTCAAACTGCCGCAGATCCTGGAGCAGACCCTGCCTTTCGGCCTGCTGGTCGCGTCCATGATGGCCTTTACGCGCCTCAACCGGCGGTCTGAGCTGTCGATCATCCGCGCGAGCGGTATTTCGGCCTGGCGCTTCCTGGCGCCGGTTATCGTGCTGGGACTGGTTGTGGGCATTGGAACCACGACGATTCTGAACCCGATTGCGGCCAAGCTGACCGAATCCTTCGAGGTCACCCGCGCCCAGATCCTGGACAAGGGCCGCACCGCCATGGCCGTGTCGGACACCGGCGTCTGGCTGCGCCAGGGAGACGACACGAGCCAGATTGTCATCCATGCAGAGCATGTCGACCAGGGCGGCGTGGTGCTGCGGAATGTGAAGATGATCGAGGAAGAGCGCCTCTATTCGGGCAGCCAGCCGACCAGCGACTTCGCCTTCGCGCGCCGGATCGACGCCGAACGGGCGACCCTGCGCGACGGCTTCTGGCAGCTGGAAAACGTCATTGAGAACATTCCGAACCACGCGCCGGAGCGCAAGACGAACCTCGCCATTCCCTCCTCGCTGGATGCGGTGACGCTGTTCGACAAATTTGCCTCGCCCAACACGATCGGTTTCTGGCGGCTGCCGCGTTTTATCCGCCAGACACAGTCTGCCGGCCTTGATGCCTCACGCTACCGGATGCGCTGGCACGCCCTGATGGCGACCCCCGCCCTATTCGTTGCCATGTCGCTGATCGGAGCCGTTGTGTGCCTGCGTTTGCAACGCATGGGGGGCACATCGCAGCTGCTGGCCATTGGTGCCCTTGCGGCCATCGGCCTCTATTTCTTCACCCAGTTTTCGACCAGTCTCGGGGCCACAGGTGCAGCGCCGCCTATTGTTGCAGCCTGGAGCCCACCGCTTTTTGTGCTGTTCTGCACGCTGGCATACATCGCTTACCGGGAAGACGGCTGACGCGCATCCAGCCTTGACATGGCCTCACCGACGCGGCCATCACTCGCGCCCTTGGAGAGGTACCCTCAATGAAGCTTGTCGTCGTCGAGTCGCCCGCGAAGGCCAAAACGATCAACAAATACCTCGGCAAGGACTATAAGGTCCTGGCCTCGTACGGACATATCCGGGACCTTCCCTCGAAGAATGGCTCCGTCGACCCCGACAATGATTTCGAGATGGTCTGGGAGGCTGACTCCAAGTCCTCCAAGCGGATCTCCGACATCGCCAATGCGCTGAAAGATGCCGACACGCTGATCCTCGCGACCGACCCTGATCGCGAAGGGGAAGCCATTTCCTGGCACCTTGTGGAAGCGCTGAAGAAGCGCCGCGCCCTCAAGAAGGACATTCAGGTCGAACGGGTCGTCTTCAACGCCATCACCAAGAATGCCGTCACGACGGCCATGGAGCATCCGCGCCAGATTGATGCGGAGCTGGTGGACGCCTACCTCGCCCGCCGGGCGCTGGACTATCTGGTCGGCTTCAACCTTTCGCCGGTCCTCTGGCGCAAACTGCCGGGCTCACGCTCGGCCGGCCGGGTGCAATCGGTTGCCCTGCGCATCGTCTGCGACCGTGAGAACGAAATCGAGATGTTCAAGCCGCAGGAATACTGGTCCGTTGCGGCTGACCTGCGCGCCCCCGATGGCACGGATTTCCAGGCCCGCCTGCACGCGCTGGACGGCACGACGCTGAAGAAGTTCACGCTGGGCGACAAGGGCGCAGCAGACAAGGCGCTCGAAGCGGTACGCGTCGGCGGATATTCCGTCACCTCAGTTGAGGCCAAGCCCGTCAAGCGTAACCCGGCCCCGCCCTTCATCACCTCGACGCTGCAGCAGGAAGCCTCCCGCAAACTTGGCTTCAATGCCAAGCGCACCATGCAGGCCGCCCAGAAGCTCTACGAGGAAGGCCGCATCACCTATATGCGTACCGACGGCGTCAACATGGCTGAAGAAGCCTATGTGGCAGCCCGCTCGATGATCCAGTCGAACTATGGTGCGCGCTACCTTCCGGAAAAGACGCGCTACTATTCCTCCAAAGCCAAGAACGCCCAGGAAGCGCACGAAGCCATCCGCCCGACGGACTTCAACCTGCGCCCCGAACAATACAGCGGCGACGATGACCTGCGGAAACTTTATACGCTGGTCTGGCGCCGCGCGGTGGCCTCCCAGATGGAAGCCGCGATCTTCGAGCGTACCACTATCGACCTGATGTCGAAGGACAAGCGCGCGCAGCTCCGCGCCAGCGGCCAGGTCCTCGTCTTCGACGGCTTTATCAAGCTCTACACCGAAGGTCATGACGCAGGCGACGATGACGAGGATGGCGAGAACCGCCTGCCGAAAATGGCGGAAGGCCAGCATGCAGACCTGCTGAAAGCCGATGCGGCCCAGCATTTCACCACGCCGCCGCCGCGCTATACCGAGGCCTCTCTGGTCAAGCGCCTGGAAGAACTCGGCATTGGGCGCCCGTCGACCTACGCCTCCACACTCTCGACGCTTGAAGACCGTGGCTATGTCCGTATCGAGAACAAGGCACTGGTCCCGGAAGACAAGGGACGGCTGGTTACGGCCTTCCTTGAAAACTTCTTCCAGCGCTATGTCGAATACGATTTCACGGCCGGCCTCGAAGAGCAGCTGGACGTCATTTCAGATGGCAAGCTGAACTGGAAAGTCTTCCTTGAGCAATTCTGGAAGCAGTTTGCATCCGACATCGAACAGACCAAGGACCTGCGCGTTTCCCAGGTTCTGGACGCCCTGAACGAGGCCCTTTCCGCGCACGTCTTCCCGGATCATGACGCAGATGGAAACCTCATTGCGAATCCGCGTCTTTGCCCGCTTTGCAAGGAAGGCGAGCTTTCCATCAAGGTGGGCCGTTACGGCGCCTTTGTCGGCTGCTCGCGCCACCCGGAATGCAAATACACGCGCCAATTCTCTTCCGATGGCGACGACAGCGCTGGATTCATTGATCCGGATGGAAACGAACTGGGCGTTCACCCGGAAACGGGCGAAACCATCTGGCTGAAATCCGGACGCTTTGGGCCTTATGTCGAAATGGCGAACGGCGAAAAGCCGAAGCGTGCCTCCCTGACAAAGAACGACACACCACAGACGCTGACGGTGGAGCGCGCCGTTGAACTCCTCTCGCTGCCGCGCGAAGTCGGTCCGCACCCGGAGGATGGCGAGATGATCTACGCCAATTTCGGCCGCTTCGGACCGTATGTGCAGCACCTGAAGACCTATGCGAATCTGAAGGACCCTGCCGATGTCTTCAATATCGGCATCAACCGTGCCGTGGCGCTGATCGAGGACAAGAAAGCTCGTGGCGCGAAGCGCGGCGCGGCAACTCCGCTGAAGACGCTGGGCGATCACCCCGATGGCGGCGCGATCGAGGTCTATGAAGGCCGCTACGGTCCTTATGTGAAGCATGAGAAGACCAACGCCACGCTGCCAAAGGAAGTGACGCCGGATAGTGTGACTCTGGAACAGGCGATCGAGCTGATCAACGCCAAGGCGTCGAAGGGCGGGACCAAGAAAAAGGCCCCCGCCAAGAAGAAAGCGCCAGCGAAGAAAAAGGCTCCTGCAAAGAAGGCCAAGAAGTCTGACGAAGGCTGATCAGGTCTTCAGCAGATTTCAGAGTCTGACCGTTGCGCCCCTTTCCTTTCGCATCCCTGATGAAGCGTGTTGCTGAGACACGAGCGCTCATCATGAGTGACGCAGGAAAGTTCCTGTTCATCAGCGCCATTGCGATTTTCGTGCTGGGAGCATCCCTGACGCTCCGGGCTCGTGCGGGCATGAAACCCGCCGAAGCGGCCCTTCCGCAAACGGCATCTGTCATGACCATGACAGCCCGCCCGGATGCAATAACCGCCACACCGAATGTGTTTGTGGCGAAGCCTGCGCCCACTGGCTTCCTGAAGCAACTTTCCGCCTGCCCCGGCCTCTCCACAGCAAAAGCCGCCGACGTCGATCCGGACCTTACAGTTCGCGACTTCAAGCCCTTTGTGGAAGCTGCCGGGTCCGTCAGGCTGGCGACAGCGCCCGTCGGTGGCGGCTGCTATTCATCCGCCTTCGGCATGCGGAACGGACGCCTGCACAAGGGTGTCGACTATTACAGTAATGAAGCCGTTCCCGTTTATGCCGCCGCCGCTGGCAGGGTGCGCACCCGGGCCTTCCGGGGTGACTATGGCAACATGATCGTCATCGAGCATGGGAACGGCGTGTATACCCGCTACGCGCATCTGGAATCCTTTGCCGGGCCTGATGTGGGCGACCTTGTGAACCCCGGTGACGTGCTCGGCACCATGGGCAACACCGCTGTCTCCACGATCCCGCGCCACCTGCACTACGAAGTCCTGACAGGCACCTGGCAGCTCCGCCTCGGCTCCTTCGCCCTGACACCAGTGGATGTGATGGCCCTGCCCGAAGCGGAGTAGAGACGGGATACCGCAAATCCTGCGCGCAATTCCTGCCGATTCGGCCTATATGGGCCGTATGACATTCCCTGATCGCCAGACTGTTCTGGACTTCCTACGTGAAAACCCGAGCGCGACCACCAAGCAGGAAATTGCCCGCGGCCTGAAGCTGAAAGGCCGGGAGCGCGCCATCCTGCGTGAAATCCTCCAGGAGATGGAGGCCGACGGCACACTGGAGCGCACCGGCAAACGTGCCTGGGCGCAGGCTGACCGGCCACCGCCCACAGGTGTCGTCGAATTCACCCATCTGGACGATGATGGCGAGCTGATCGGCAAGTCCGTCGGCGACAATGGCCTGTTCGGGCCGGAGATCCGCTATGCTGGCCCCTCGGGCAAGCCGAAAGCCAAGGCGCCCGCCATTGGGGACCGCGCGCTCTGCAAGATCTCGGAACGTGACGGCGAGTGGCTGTGCCGCGCCATTACCGTGTTCGAGAAAAAGCTCTCGAACCGACTTGTCGGCCTCTACAGCCAGACCAATCGCGGTGGCAAGGTCACCCCCTCGTCCCGCAAGGAAAAGCGGGAGTTCGTGATCCAGGAAGCCGACCGGAAAGGCGCGCAGGATGGCGATCTCGTGATCGCCGAGCCGAAACCTGTCGGCCGCCGGCAGTATGGGCCGGCCTTCGGCGTTGTGGTGGAGGTGATCGGGCATATTACCGATCCGCGCTCGGCCAGCCTGCTGGCGATCCATGCGCATGACATCCCGACCGAGTTCCCGGAAGACGCGCTGGAACAGGCCCGCAACCCGAAACCTGCGGCGACGGAACGCGAAGACCTGACCGCTATCCCGCTGATCACCATCGACCCGCACGATGCCCGTGACCATGATGATGCCGTCTGGGCAGAAGAGCTGGACGACGGCTGGCGTGTCATTGTCGCGATTGCCGACGTGGCGGCTTATGTCACTGAAGGCTCACCGCTCGACAAGGAAGCGCTGAAGCGCGGCAACTCCACCTACTTCCCGGATCGCGTCGTGCCCATGCTGCCCTTCGAGCTGTCGGCAGATGAGTGTTCCCTGCGTGAGAACGAACTGCGCCGCTGCATGGCGGTGGAGATGGTCTTCGACAAGTCCGGCACCAAGCGCACGCACCGCTTCATCCGTGGCATGATGAAATCTGCCGCCAAGCTCTCATATGAGGAAGCGCAGGCGGCCATTGATGGAAAGCCCGGCGGTAAAGCCGGTGAGTTGCTGGAGACAGTCCTCAAACCGCTCTGGGGCGCGTACGCTGCGCTTTCCAAGGCGCGCGACAAGCGTAGCCCGCTTGACCTGGACCTGCCGGAACGACGGATCATCTTTGACGACAAGGGCGAAATCCAGGGCATCATCGCCAAGGAGCGGCTGGAAGCACACCGCCTGATCGAAGAGATGATGATTCAGGCCAACGTCGCGGCTGCCGAAACGCTGGAGGCGAAGAAGAGCCCGCTCGTCTACCGTGTCCACGATGTCCCCACCGAAGCGAAGATCTCAGCCTTTGCTGAGTTTCTGCAGACCATCGACATCAAGTGGCATATCGGCGAGCGCCCGCAGACACACCGCTTCAACAAGCTGCTCGAAGACATTCGCGGCGGGGTGTATGATGAAATGGTCACGCAGATGGTACTGCGCTCTCAGGCACAGGCGATCTATTCGGAAGAGAACCTTGGCCATTTCGGTCTGAACCTCGCCAAATACGCTCACTTCACTTCGCCGATCCGGCGCTATGCTGACCTGATCGTGCACCGCGCCCTGATCCGGGCGCTGAAGCTTGGCCCCGATGGCTTGAGCGATCAGAATGCCGTGCGGCTCGAAGAAATCGCTGAGCACATCACGACTACCGAGCGACGATCCATGGCGGCTGAGCGCGAAGCGACCGACCGCTACCTGGCTATTTTCCTGGCTGACCGGGTCGGCGCAGAGTTCGAAGGCCGCATCATGGGCGTGACGACCTCGGGCCTGTTCGTCGCGCTCGCTGGCTCCGGCGCTGACGGTTTCATCCCGATCTCGTCGATCTCTGACGATTACTGGGTCTTCGATGATGCCGCCATGGAGATTTATGCTCGCGGCAGCGGTATGACCTATTCCATGGGGCAGACGGTGCGCGTGCGCCTGAAGGAAGTGACGCCGCTACAAGGCGGGCTCTTGCTGGAAATGCTGTCGGAGCCGCTCCCGGCACCGAAAGGCCGGGCAGCTGCACGCAAGGCGGCTGATGCGGGCGCACGTTCCCCTCGCGGCAGGGGTGGACCTCCACGCCGTGGCAAGCCCAAATTCAATAAAAAGACGCTTCCCAAGCATAAGCGGAGGAGCCGGAAGTGAGCCCTGACGGTGACAAGCCAAATCGCGATAGCAGCCAGCAGATAATTGCATCCGCCTTCGACAAGGAAGGCGAGGATGATGTCATCCTGAAGAATCAGCGCTCTCCCCGGCCGAAGGACGCCGCGACTCTCATCCTGGTGCGCCGCGACGCAACGAAGCCTCGGGTCCTGATGGGCAAGCGGTCTGGCGGGCACGTTTTCATGCCGGACAAGTACGTCTTCCCTGGCGGCCGTGTGGACCCCGATGATGGTCGCGCTGTCTCCTGGTGTGAACTCACGCCTGACGTCGAAGCCAAACTCCGAATCAATTCCCGGCGCCAGCCCCGGGCGTTCGCCCTGACGGCGATTCGCGAAACCTTCGAGGAGACAGGCCTGCTGGTCGCCCGGCCGGCAGAAATGCCAGTGACCGCCCCCAAAGGCTGGGACCGCTTCCATGAGCTGGATGCCGCCCCGCATCTATCACCGCTGACGCTTATTGGCCGGGCTATCACGCCGCCCTATCGGCCACGCCGTTTTGATGCCCGTTTCTTCATGGCTGAAGCCGAAGAAGCCCTGATAGATGAGCGGCCGCCGGTGGATGGTGCTGAATTGTCCGATCTTCAATGGGTCACCCTGGACGATGCGCAAAGCCTCGACCTTCCCAGCGTCACACGGTTCATGCTGGGCGAGATCGACGCCCGGCTGAAAACCAGGAACTACAAGGAGGGGCCGCCCTTCCTGCGCTGGACCCGGACCGGCCACAGTACCGAAAGGCTATAAGCAGCAACGGGTGCTTGACTTCGCCCGCGCACCCCGCCATTAAGCCGCTTTCCGATTTCAGACGCTAGCACAAGCGAGCCCGAGCCATGGCAAAACCCGCCACCATCAAGATCCGCCTCAACTCGACGGCAGACACCGGCTTCTTCTACGTGACCAAGAAGAACCCGCGCAACATGACCGAAAAAATGGTGAAGCGGAAATATGATCCGATCGCCAAGAAACACGTCGAATTCAAAGAAGGCAAAATCAAGTAATTACTTGATCCTTATGGACTTTTGAAAAGCCCGCTCCTCACCGAGCGGGCTTTTTCATTGCACCTCATCCCGGTGCAGATAGCGCGTCTTGCGAATAGCCGGGAACAGGAAGGCCCACGCGGCCGCCACGCCGATAGCGGCAGCGCCGCCCGCCACCACCGTAAAGACGGCACCCAGGAAGTGCGCCATGAACCCTGCCCGCGCTTCGCCCAGCTCATTCGACGCACCCAGGAATACGGAATTCACGGCATTCACCCGGCCGCGCACCTCATCCGGGGTCCACAATTGCAACAGGATTTCGCGGATATAGACCGAGACCATGTCGAACGCGCCGATCAGGGCCAAGGCGAAAATGGAGAGCCAGGCCAGCGTCGAAGCCCCGAATACCATCGTGGCAAGCCCGAACAGGGCAACACACACGAACAGGATGATGCCGGCATGGTCACGGATAGGAAACGCCGTGATGATCCCGATCATGATCACAGCACCGACACCGGGTGCTGCCCGCAGGAGACCCAGGCCTGAAGGGCCAAGCTCCAGGATGTCCCGCGCATAGATGGGCAACAGGGCCACTGCCCCGCCCAGCAGGACTGCGAACAGGTCCAGCGAGATGGCACCCAGCACCACCTTTTCCTTCCAGACATAGGAGAAGCCGCCCAGAAGCGTCCGGAGCGTTGTCGGCTCCTTGCTGCTCCTCTGGGCCGGTTTGGGAATGGTCAGGATCATGGATCCGGAAACGAGGAACAGGCCCACGGCCGTCCCGTAGGCAATCGGTGCCCCGACACCGTAGAGTAGGCCGCCCAGCACCGGGCCCAGAATGGAGGCGAGCTGCCAGGAGGCCGTAATCCAGCCGACAGCATTCGCGAAATCTTCCTTGGGAACCAGATTGACTGCCAGACTGGATGAGGCCGGGGAATAGAAGGCCCGCGCCACGCCGAACACCGTCAGAGCCGTGAGAACCCAGAACGGGTTGAAATGCCCTGACAGCGCGAGGCCCAGAATGGCGATTGCGCACCCCATCTCGACGAAGACGGCGAGCCCCATCACATTCCGCCGGCCAAACCGGTCAGCCGTCACGCCCGTCACCACCACAAGCACAAGTGCCGGCAGGAACTGGACGAGGCCGATCCAGCCCAACAGGGCCGCATTCTGGGTGAGGTCGTAGATCTGCCAGCCGACCGAGACCGATACGACCTGCGCCCCAAGCGAGGTGCAGAAGCGCGAAAAGAAATAGCGGCTATAGGCCGAATGCCGGAACGCCGAAAACCTGTCGGTCACGCCTTATCCCCAAAGCTGTGCGCCGTCTGTGGGCACAGCCGGACGCCAAGTCAATCAGGCGGCTGTGCTCTCGACCCGGTTCCGGCCAGTTGTCTTGGCCTGATAGAGGGCCTGGTCGGCCCGTTTGGTAAGGTCGGCAATCGTATCCTGCTCGCCAGCAATCGTGGAAACGCCAACGCTGACTGTTACGGGGATCTTGAGGCCAGCCCTGCCGACATCGAACGGCGCAGCAGCCACTGCCCGGCGGATGCGCTCAGCGGCTGCACAAGCGCGGTCCCCTGGCGTTTCCGGCATGATGACCAGGAACTCTTCCCCACCAGGCCGGCAGACAATGTCCATGGGGCGAACATTCTCACGCAGCCGGTTGGCGATTTCCTGAAGCACCTCGTCACCAGCATCATGGCCATAGGTGTCGTTCACGGATTTGAAGTGATCAATATCAGCCATCATGACCGAGACAGGGCGCCCGCCCATGACCGCCCGCTGCATGTATTGGTGCAGCTGGCCCATCATGTAGCGCCGGTTGTACAAGCCGGTCAGCTGGTCGATCATCGACAGCTCCAGCCCCTTGTCCACACGGCGGCGAAGCATCTCGATGTAGCGAGCACGGCGCGCCTGCGTGCGTACGCGGACCAGCAGCTCCTGTTTGTCGACCGGCGTCAGGATCACATCGCTTGCGCCAATCTCCAGCCCTTTGGCCGCACGTGCCCGGTCGTCTGCATCGCAGATCAGGAGGATCGAAATGGCCCGCGTCGCCTCAGTGACCTTGAAGTGTGCGCACAGCTTCAGGGCATCAAAGGATTTGCTGGTCAGAGAGAGGATCAGCAAGTCCACACCGAGGCTGGACAGATCGCCCATCGTCCCGGCCTCTGCGAGCGTGACGACGGTGTGCCCCGCCTCACGCAGAACAGCCGCAAGGCGCGCCGAGGCGCGTGGGTTGTCATCGACGATGAAGATCCGGGCCGGCTGGTCGGATTCATCTTTGGCGGACTCGAAGTCGAGCCCTCCTCCAAGGCCATTCGCCTGCCGTTGCCTCAGTTCGGACGCCACGGCGTTATAACGCATCAGGGCGCCGACACGCGACATCAGCGCGAAATCATCGACAGGTTTGGTCAGGAAGTCTTCCGCGCCAGCCTCCAGGCCGCGCACCCGGTCTTCCGTATCGCTGAGCGCAGTGACCATGACGACAGGAATAAAGGCGGTCTTCGGATCCTGTTTCAGGAGACGGCAAACCTCATAGCCATCCATCCCGGGCATCATCACATCCAGCAGGATGATATCCGGCAGCTCAGCCTTGGCCACCTCAAGGGCCTGAGGGCCATTTTCAGCCTGGATGACCGTATAGTACTGGGCTTCGAGCTTGGCCTGCAGCAGGCGGCGGTTGGCTTCAATATCGTCGACTACAAGGATCCGCGCGCTCATGCGGCCTCCTTGGGCATGAGCGACTCCACCGCCTTGATAAAGGTCATGATCTGGATCGGCTTGGAGAGATATCCCTCACAACCGGCTTCGCGGACACGTTGCTCATCCGCACGCATGGCGAAAGCCGTGACGGCCAGAACCGGAATATGGGCGACCTTCTCGTCATCCTTGAGCCAGCGCGTGATGTCGAGGCCGGAAACCTCAGGCAGCTGGATGTCCATGATGATGAGGTCTGGCTGTTCCCGGCGGGCAATTTCAACCGCCTTGGCGCCATCCCGGCACTGGTAGGTTTCATAGCCGTAAGCGTCGAGCAGGTCGCAAAACAGGCGCATGTTGAGTTCATTGTCCTCAACAACCAGCACTTTCCTGGTTTTTGCGTCCGTCATTTTTCCCCACATTTACGAGCGATTCGGGCCGGCACTTACCGTACCAGACCAGCTATACGCTAAAAGCTTAACGGGTGTTTACGGATGCTCGCGATTGCCCGCAGATGCAGAACATGGCATGAACATAGCCGCCATGACACTGCTCTGCCGGGACTGTTTTCACTTCGATCATCAGGACGGAAGCGTCTGCCCGGCCTGTAACAGCTGGCGTGTTGTCTCCCATCCCGCCCTGCACAGGCTGGGCGTCGCGCACATTGATTGTGACGCCTTTTTCGCCGCGATCGAAAAGCGAGACAATCCGGACCTGAAAGACAAGCCGATCATTGTTGGCGGTGGCGAGCGGGGCGTCGTGCTCACCTGCTGCTATATCGCCCGGCTGTACGGCGTACGGTCGGCCATGCCGATGTTCCAGGCACTCAAGCTCTGCCCCGAAGCCACCGTCGTGCAACCCAGCCGGCACAAATATTCCGAAGCGGCTGCATGGGTGAGAAACAAGATGGAAGCGCTTACCCCGCTGGTCCAGCCAGTCTCCATCGATGAAGCCTATCTGGACCTCACCGGCACTGACACAATCCACAAGGCCCCGCCCGCCGTCTCCCTTGCCCGTCTGGCCGCAGAAATCGAGCATGACCTTCAGATCACCGTCTCCATCGGGCTTTCGTCGAACAAGTTTCTGGCAAAGACGGCCAGCGAACTCGACAAGCCTCGGGGATTTGCCATCATCGCCCCCGAGGACGCGGAAGCACTCCTTGCGCCCAGACCCGTCGGCTTCCTCCACGGCGTCGGCCCAAAATTCGCTGCCAAGCTGGAACAGGACGGCTTCGAAACGGTCGGCGACCTCCAGCAAGCCGAGCTCAAGGCACTGATTGGGCGCTATGGCGAAACCGGCATGTGGCTGAAACGGGTCGCACACGGGCAGGACAATCGTCCGGTACGCACGGACGAAGAGCGCAAATCCGTTTCAACGGAAACCACTTTTCGGACAGACATCGCAGACCATGCGACGCTTGAAGACCAGCTTTGGCAGCTCTGTGTCAAAACCTCCGACCGCGCGAAAGCAATCGGTGTCGTTGGCGGCGTCGTGACGCTGAAACTCAAGACATCGGATTTCAGGCCCCTGACCCGGCGCATCTCCCTGTCCGAGCCAACACAGATCGCCCAGACGATATTCAGAGCTGCTCGCCCGCTGCTCGCGAAGGAAACAGATGGGCGGAAGAAATACCGCCTGATCGGCATCGGCCTGTCTGAATTGGCGGACCATCGCGCCGATGAGGCGGACCTGCTTGATCCCCGAATTGCACGTCGTGCCGCCGCAGAGAGAGCGTCAGATGCCGCCAGGGCGAAGTTCGGCAAGGATGCCGTCATCACCGGGCGGGCTGCACGTATGCATAAAGAACCCGGCCAATAGACGTGTTGCGCTTGCGGCCCAACGCGGCGTGCGGCAAGTCTTCGGCTGAACCAATACCGGAGACAAACTCATGAGCACACCAGAAGCACGCCTCGACGCCCTCGGCATCGCCCTGCCGGAACCGATGAAGCCCGTCGCGACCTATGTTCCCTACGTGATCACCGGCAATCTCCTGTTCATCTCCGGACAAGTCAGCGCAACGGCAGAGGGCCGCATGCTGGGCCGTCTTGGCGAGAACATGGAGCTTGCAGCGGGCCAGCACGCTGCACGCCAGTGTGGGATCAATATCCTCTCGCAGTGCAAGGCCGCATTGGGTGACCTCTCGCGTGTGAAGCGGATCGTAAAACTGGGCGGCTTCGTCAACGCACACCCCGACTTCACAGACATTCCTCAGGTCATCAATGGCTGTTCTGACCTGATGGTAGAAGTCTTTGGCGATGCAGGTCTGCACGCCCGGTCCGCTGTCGCCTGCCCCGTGCTGCCGCTTGGTGTCGCTGTTGAGGTGGATGCCGTTATCGAGTTTGCCGACTAGCCATGGCGACCCCGTTCGACCCCCGCAAGTTCCGGTATGCACACCGCGGCCTGTGGTCGGCGAACGGGCCGCCCGAAAACTCGTTGGAAGCCTTCCGGCGAGCCCGAGCGGCCGGGCTGGGCATCGAATTCGATGTCCGCCCGGCGCGGGACGGCACCCCTGTCGTCTTCCATGACGATGCCCTTGACCGGATGACGAACCGCTCCGGCAAATCCGAAGACCTCAATGCAAAAGAGCTCGGGCGCCTTGCACTTGCGGGCTCGTCCGAACACGTACCGACATTTCTCGAACTTCTGCGGATCTGGCCCTATCAGCTGCCCTTGCTGACTGAGCTGAAAATAGACGGCAAGACAGATCCGGAAGCCTTTGCCCGGCGCGTCGGAGATCGTCTCTCCCATTGGAAAGGCTTTGCCGCAGCGATGAGCTTTTCCGAGAAAGCTGTCCGCGCCGTGCCGATGGGGCTGATGCGAGGGCAATTGATCGCCTCCTCCGCAAAGATTGGCGAAGGCAATTTCGACGGCGTCCTGCAACGCGCAATCGACGACCGGATCGACTATCTCGCTGTCCATACGAGCGATATCGAACGCGCTGCACTGAAATCGCAGGGCAGCAATCTTCCCATTGTGGTCTGGACCGTCCGGACCGAGGAAGATCTCGATCGTTGCAAAACGCAGAACGCCGCCGTGATCTTTGAACATCTCTCCCCGGATCTGGTTTCGAAGCGCCTGAACACCTAGATTGGGAGCCATGGACGAGACGACATTCCGCATCGACATCGTTCCCGGGCTCGCGGACGTCACGCCTGATGAATGGAATGCCGTGGCAAACCCGCCCGGCCTGCCGCGCGATCCCTTTCTCAGCTGGGAGTTTCTGGAGGCTCTTGAAAGCTCCGGGGCGGCGACGCCAGACACCGGCTGGATTCCCCGCCATATCCTTGTTCGCGATACCCACGGCGTCCTGCGCGGCGCCATGCCCCTCTACGGCAAGACGCATTCCCAAGGCGAATTTGTCTTCGACCATTCCTGGGCCGATGCCTTCGAACGTGCAGGCGGCTCCTATTACCCGAAACTCCTGAGTGCAGTTCCCTTTACGCCTGTGACTGGCCGCCGGCGTCTCGTCCCCCCCGGTCCTGATGAGGCCCGCATCAAGACCCTTCTGCTCAATGCCGCTGTCAGCTTCGCAGAACAGAACAAACTGTCGTCCCTGCACATCAACTTCATCGATGAAGATGATTCCGTATCTCTCACCCTCAACGGCATGCTCTGCCGTACCGATCAGCAATTCCACTGGTTCAACAATGGCTATGAGAGCTTCGAAGATTTTCTGGCGGAGCTGTCTTCGTCGAAGCGCAAGAATTTGCGGAAGGAGCGGGCCAGGGCACAAGAAGGGCTGGATTTCGTCCACATTACCGGCAGCGACATCACTGAAGAGCATCTGGACCGTTTTTTTGAGTTCTACATGGACACGGGCAGCCGGAAATGGGGCTCCCCCTATCTGAACCGGAAAACCTTCTCGCTTCTGCGTGAACGAATGGCTGACGACATGCTGTTCGTGTTTGCCATGGAAGGTGGCGAGGCGATTGCCGGTGCCCTGAACATGATCGGCTCTGACACGCTCTATGGCCGCTACTGGGGCACGATCGACCCACGCCCGATGTTGCACTTCGAAACCTGTTATTATCAGGCAATCGATTACGCCATCGAGCACGATCTGGCCGTTGTGGAAGCGGGTGCGCAAGGCGGACACAAGCTCGCCCGCGGATATGTTCCTGTGCTGACATATTCAGCTCACTGGATCGCTCATCCCGGATTGCGGGATGCCGTGGCGGACTATCTTGAACATGAGCGAACCGCCGTGGAACAAGACCTGGGCTACCTGACTGACCGCACCCCCTTCAAGAAGGGCGAATGATAATGCGGGCCGTCTTCGGCACCTATTTCATGATAGAGGAAGCACTCGTCGTCGCATCACTTCTAACCGATGGCGGCTTCGATGTGTCCGTCGACAATTATGGTCACGCGACCATCGACCCGATGATGATCCCGGCACTCGGCGGCATTCGACTTAGCTTGCCGGCAGCTCAACTTCGCGAAGCCCGCAGCTATGTGGCTGATATGATCCATTCATCACAAGGCCGGCTGGAGCTGGAGTTTGGCATCCCCTTGCCCGCTGCCATCGCGGAACACTTCCGGTGGCGCACATGGATCATGGCAGTATTGAGCGTCCCCACCCCGGTTCTGATGGCTGGCCTGGCGTTGATTTGGGGGCTGCGAACGCGCAAACTGGAAGCCCTCGCAGACGATAATCAAGGAAAGGCCTCTTCCTCTTGACCCTCCACGACAGTTACGACCCGAACAACATCTTTGCGAAAATCATTCGCGGGGAGATGCCCTGCATCAAGGTCTATGAAGACGAGGTCGCCTTGGCCTTCATGGATGTCTTTCCACAAAGCGAGGGCCACACGCTGGTCATTCCGAAACTGGTCCAGGCACGCAACTTCCTCGACATGCCGTCAGACTATCTCGGCCAGTACATGCTGAAGGTGCAGAAAGTGGCCCGCGCCGTTGAGGCGGGGCTGAAACCGGACGGCCTGCTGGTGACCCAGTTCAATGGCGCACCGGCCGGGCAAACCGTATACCACCTGCACTTCCACATCATTCCGCGCTGGGAAGGCAAGCCGCTCGGCCGCCATGCCGAGGGCGGCATGGCGAAACCGGAAGATCTGCAGCCAATCGCAGAAAAAATCCGGGCTGCGCTCTGAGGCTTAAACCCCGAGCTTGGCTCGCAGGATCTCGTTGACGGCTTTCGGATTGGCCTTGCCACCGGAAGCCTTCATCACCTGACCGACGAACCAGCCGAGGGTTTGCGGCTTTTCTTTCACCTTCTCGGCCTGTTCCGGATTGGCGGCGATGATCTCGTCGACAACTTTCTCGATGGCGCCGGTATCTGTCACCTGTTTCAGGCCATGCTTCTCGACGATATCAGCAGGTTTTCCTTCACCAGAGATCATCCGCCCAAAGACGTCCTTGGCGATCTTACCGCTGATCGTATCATCGGAAATCAGCGCGATCAGGCCACCGAGGTCCTCGGCAGAGACCGGGCTCTCAGACAGTTCGAGACCTTCCTTGTTCAGATAGCCGAACAGTTCCTGCGTCACCCAGTTCGCGGCGAGCTTGGCATCGCGCCCCTTCGCAACCGCCTCGAAGAAGGCAGCCTTGTCGGCATCTGCCGTCAGAACACCCGCATCATAGCGCGACAGACCGTACTCGCTTTCAAAGCGTGCCCGCTTCTCATCCGGAAGCTCAGGGAGTGTCGCGCGGATCTCGTCGATCCATGCCTGCTCCACTTCCAGCGGAAGGAGATCAGGGTCCGGGAAGTAACGGTAATCGTGCGCATCTTCCTTCGAGCGCATGGAGCGGGTCTCGCCCTTGTTCGGATCGAACAGACGGGTTTCCTGATCCACTTTGCCGCCAGCCTCGATGATCTCGATCTGGCGGCGCGCCTCATACTCGATCGCCTGCTGAATGAAGCGGAACGAGTTCATGTTCTTGATTTCGCAGCGCGTTCCGAGATGGCTGAAGTCACCGGTCTCGCGGTACTTCTCGTATTGGCCCGGCTTGCAGACCGACACGTTCACGTCGGCACGAAGGTTACCCTTCTCCATGTCACCGTCACAGGTACCGAGGGCAATCACGATGGCGCGCAGCTTCTTCACATACGCCGCAGCCTCTGCCGGGGTACGCACATCCGGACGGGAAACGATCTCCATCAGCGCAACGCCGGAGCGGTTCAGGTCCACATAGGTGGAATTCGGATCCATGTCGTGGATCGACTTGCCCGCATCCTGCTCAAGGTGCAGCCGCTCAATCCGGCAAGTGAAGGAATACGCCTCGCCGCCATGCGCCGGCTCGACATCCACCTCGATCTCGCCTTCGCCCACAATCGGATGTGCGAACTGGCTGATCTGATAGCCCTGCGGCAGGTCAGGATAGAAATAGTTCTTCCGGTCAAACCGGCTGTAATGATTGATCTGCGCCTTAAGGCCGAGACCCGTGCGGATCGCCTGCTCCACACAAAAACGGTTCAGAACGGGCAGCATGCCGGGCATCGCGGCATCAACGAGAGAAACGTTGCAGTTCGGATCGGCGCCAAAAGCGGTGGCAGCCCCGGAAAACAGCTTGGCGTTGGAAGAAACCTGAGCGTGGACTTCGAGGCCCATCACCAGCTCCCAGTCACCCGTGTCGCCCTTGATCGTGTAGGGGGTGCGTACAGACATCGTTCCCTCGATTAGTCACAGCAGAATCCGGTCCTTCTACCCCCCTGCAGCCAGCCCTGTCGAGCCATGCTGACACTGTGATTCACGTTGAAGACGCGGTGGACCGGGCCATCCGAAAAACTAGGGGGTTTTCCTTAGCCTCAATGTGCGGCAAGTTGACACGATTGCTTCGGGGAGGAAGCAAGAAGGGAAAAGAGAACAATGCTCTTCAAAATGATACTTGATAATGCGACTGAGGACGAACGCCACATTGCCCGCGGGTTCCTTCGTCACATCGTTGCGGGGTTCACAATCGGGCTGATCTTCGGGGGCGGCATGTTCGGGGCGTTGTTCCTGACCCTTGGCAAACTCGACATGAACATCCCGATCCTGTTCATCCTCGCAATGCTGCTGCAATTCGGCCCGATTGGCGGTCTGATCGGGGCTGGCATTCACGTCACCCGGATCACGGATCGCGGCGAGAAAGCCAGCGAAGACGACGATGAATCGCAGGGCGGAACCAAAGCGCCTGCGATGCTGAACACGATAGAAGCGGCCCCGGCTCGCAGGAATACGCCTAAAGCTTCCCCTGTTCCTTCGCCCGCCTGACACGTTCTGCCCTGGCAGCCATCCGGTCCTTGATTGGTGCGGCCTGCGAAACGCGTGTCGGGGCGTTTGCCTCTTCAGAGGGCTTTTCAGGCTCCGGCTCTGCCTCCAGCTTGCCGTCGGCAATAAGCTGCTTGCGCCGTGCCGCAACCCGCGCAGCACGCGCTGACTGCGCGGCGGAGGGCTTAGGCGAGAAAAAGCCGCCGGACTGTCCGGGAATATCCGGATGGTCGATGCGGGCAGCATCCCGGCGTTTCAGGATGCCATCAATTCGCCAGGATACGTAGGCCGCCACAAGAACCGCCGCGAAAACGATCGGCGTCATCTTGGGGTCCATCAGGCTGTAGCCGTTCTGCGCCAGCAGACCAGCCATCAGCAGAAGGGCAATCAGCAGGAGTGCCCCGAAAAGAGCGAGAAAACGGGTCATGGTGGAAATCCTACCACCATTTCTCCGGTCTGGCCACGAAACCAGCTGCGCGTTCCAGTTCCCCACCGACCCGGAAACAAGCAGACTCATCCAGCACCTTCCCGATGACCTGCAGGCCAAGCGGAAGACCATCAGCCGACAGGCCCGCAGGCACGGAAATCCCCGGCAGACCGGCGAGGTTCGTCGTCACGGTGAAGACGTCGTTGAGATACATTTCCACCGGATCGCCGCTCTTTTCGCCAAAGGCAAACGCCGGCGACGGGCAAGTCGGCGTCAGGATCGCATCGCAGCTTTCGAATGCCTCGACAAAGTCGTTCAGGATCTTCGTGCGAACCTTCTGGGCACGGAGGTAATACGCATCATAATAGCCGGACGAGAGCACGTAGGTGCCGATCATGAGGCGGCGCTGAACCTCGCGGCCAAAGCCGTTTGCGCGAGTGGCCTCATAGGTCTGCGTCAGGTTGTTGCCATCAACGCGGGCGCCATAGCGCATGCCGTCATAGCGGGCGAGGTTCGAGGAGGCTTCGGCCGGCGCCACGATGTAGTAAGCTGGCAGCGCGTATTTTGTATGCGGCAGGCTGATGTCAACGATCTCTGCGCCAGCGGCCTTCAGCCACTCAATGCCCTGGTTCCAGAGCGCATCTATTTCTTTAGAAAGACCATCCATGCGGTATTCCTTCGGGATACCGATGCGCATGCCTTTAACGCCTTTGGAAACGTCGGCACGCCAATCCGGCTGGTCGACTTTCAGGGATGTCGAATCCTTGGGATCGTGGCTGCACATCACGTCCAGGAGGATGGCAGAGTCCTCAACCGTCTTTGCGATCGGTCCTGCCTGATCCAGCGATGACGCAAACGCCACCATGCCCCAGCGGCTGGCCCGGCCATAGGTCGGCTTGATGCCCACCGTGCCGGTGAAAGCCGCAGGCTGGCGGATGGAGCCGCCGGTATCCGAAGCCGTCGCCGCCAGGCAAAGATCACCCGAAACAGCAGCAGCGGAGCCGCCGGACGAACCGCCAGGTGTCAGGCCTGCATTGTCGCCATTCCGGCGCCAGGGATTGATCGGCGGCCCGAAGCGGGAAGTCTCGTTGGATGAGCCCATGGCGAACTCGTCCATGTTGAGCTTGCCCAGCATGACGGCGCCTTCGTCCCACAGGTTCTGCGTGACGGTCGACTCATAGGTTGGCGTGAATTCGCCCAGAATGTTGCTGCAGGCGGTCGTACGCACGCCCTTGGTACAGTAGAGGTCCTTCACCCCAATCGGGGCGCCCTCCAGCTTGCCACCTTCGCCTTTTGCAAGGCGGGCATCTGCTGCATCCGCCATCTCCAGCGCCTTTTCCGGCGTTTCGACAACATAGGCATTGAGAACGCGAGAAGCTTCGATTGCCTGGACAAAGTCCTGAGTAATCTCCCTGGACGAGAATTTCTTCGCCTTCAGGCCATCCAGGGCGTCTGCAAGGGTCAGCTTCGTCAGGTCGGTCATCGTAGCGTGTCTCCGGGAATTCTGCCCGCCTGCTATGACGGCTTGTGGCGAAAGTTCAAGTCTCTGTGAGAGTGCTTGTCAGCCAGATATCAGTTCGGCACACCATAGTGTGACTGGATTTCACCAGAAGGAGATGGCCATGCGCCTCAGTCTGACACTTGCCGCAACAATGTTCGCCCTGGCTGGCTGCGCCTCCACAGCTGACACCGAACCCAAGCCGAAAGGCGTGGCAAAATACGAGAATGACCCGCGCCTCGGTGAGCAGGTCGATAAAATCTGTTTTGCCAACAATATCGACAGCTTCGGTAACAACACCCGCGATACCTTCACGTTGCGCGAAGGCAGGGATTACTACCTCGTCGAGATCTTCGGTTCGTGCCCGGCGCTTGATCATGCCGTCACGATGAGAATCGACAGCTCGATGAGCTGCCTGCGTGATGGCGACCATGTCATCGTGTCCGAAAGCCTGACTGGCGGCAGCAATCAGCCCTTCAGCACGTCCCGCTGCCTGGTGAAATCCATCTACAAATGGGACCCCAAGGCTGAAAAGGCCGAAGACGCTCAAGACAGCGACGCTACGGAAGCGGAAACGAGCGAGACCGACAAAGAATCCTGATGCCGAGGGACGCACGGCATGCTATCTGGCGGCTATGCTCCCGGAAAATCAGGCCTCGTTGGTCGAGGTGAAGCAATCTCCCCTACACGGCCGCGGCCTGTACGCGGCCGCCAACATTTTATCAGGATCGCAGATCGGCAGCTGGCCCGTGCTGGTGCTGGACACAGCGGATACAGCGCAGCTGAAGAACACACGCCTGTACCACTATGTCTTCTATGTCGATGAGACGGCCGATGGCGCCATGCGAGCGGCCGTCGCCTTCGGGCCGATATCCATGTGCAATCACAGCGCAGCACCGAATGCGACCTTCGAGGTCCATGGTGATCAGGCCATAGTCACTTTATGCGCCGCCAGAGACATCCAGGCGGGCGAGGAAATCCTCATAGATTATGGTGATTTTGCCGCCGAGGCGGTCTGAAGCCTATTCGACAGACTTGGGCACCACAAAGAAACCGTCTTCGGTACGCGGCGCATTGGCCAGAACCTGATCCTGAATGTTGCCATCCGTGACCACGTCATCGCGCATCGGCAGTGCCGTCTCGACGACGGATGTCAGGGGCTCGACATCCGACACATCGACTTCGTTCAACTGGTCAATCCAGCCGAGAATGCCGTTTAGTTCACCTGCGAGTTCTTCCAGATGCGCCTCATCGACAGCGATACGCGACAGGCGGGCGACCTTGCGGACATCATCCTTGGTGACACTCATGGAACTCTCCGGAATTGCTGCGGCCCGAATACGCCATAGGCAACGCCCCATCAAGGCGCTATGTGGGCTGCCCATGCCAGTCGTTGATGTCGCCGATTTTCCTTCTGCCGGTCCCCTGCTCGGGTTGGATCCCGGGACGAAGACAATCGGTGTGGCCTCCTGCGATGCCCTGCGCATGATTGCCAGCCCTGTCGAGACTATTCCGAAAGGCCGCAAACTGGCGCCAGTTCTGGACCGCCTGTTTGCGCTCTACGACGATCGCAAGGCGGTTGGCCTCGTGCTCGGCCTGCCATTGAACATGGATGGCAGCGAAGGCCCGCGCGTCCAGTCCGTCCGCGCCCTGGCCTGGAACATCCTGAAGTATCGCGACGTACCGATTCTCCTGCAGGACGAGCGGCTTTCCACTGCCGAGGCCGAATGGGCCATGCTGGAGGCGGATCTCTCCCGTAAGCGCCGCGCTGAAAGAATCGACGCCTCTGCTGCGGCCATCATCCTCAAATCAGCTCTGGAATGCCTGGAACGCAACGCATGAGTGGCTTCCTCTACGCCCTTCTCCCCGTCATTGCGATTGCAACCCTCGGCCATGTCCTGTCTGTCCGGAAATGGATTCCGACAGAAAGCTGGCGCGCAATCGAACGCCTTTCCTATGTGGTCCTGTTTCCAGCACTGATCGTGCGGACCCTAGCCAATGCCCCCTTTGAAACAGCACCCTGGCGGCTGGCGGGGGCGCTTATCCTGGCCCAGTTCGCTCTGGCCGGTGTTGGCCTGCTCGCCCGCTTCCTGCCGGGTATGCCCCGGCCTGCCATCGGCTCGATCATCCAGTCCAATGTCCGCTGGAACACGATGATCGGGCTTTCCATCGGCAGCCTCCTCTTCGGACAGGAGGGCCTGGCCCTGGTGACCATCGCAGCTGCCGCCATGATCCCGACAGCGAATGTCCTCTCCGTCTATGCCCTCATCGCGCATGCAGACCAGCCACATGGCCCCGCTCCGAATCCGCTGCTCGCGCTCCTCAAGAACCCGATTGTCATTGCGTGCATTGTGGGCCTCTGCGTTGCCGCTGCAAATATCGAGCTGCCAGAGCTGCTGGACGACAGCCTGCGTATCCTTGGCGATGCCGCGCTCGCGCTAGGCCTGTTGTCAGCGGGCGCAGGCGTGGACCTGTCCGCCCTGAAAAGAGCCGGGCCACGAACGCTCGTCTGGTCCCTGGTCAGGCTTATCGGCCTACCGGCGTTTGCCGTCGGCTTCGGCCTCCTGCTCGGCTTGTCAGGCATCCCACTCACGATTGCTGTCATCTGCGCAGCCACGCCGACCGCGACTTCGTCCTATATCCTCGCCCGGGAACTTGGCGGGGATGCACCTCTTGCGGCCAACCTGATCGCTGTCGAGACGGTTCTGGCAATGCTCACAATGCCGCTTCTCTACTTTGCGGTGACGCACCTTACCGCTGTCTGAGGGCTTGAAGCGCGGCGGAATCGGGCCTAAACCGCGAAAAATCGAAAGGGCCTCCATGACCAGGGCGGCATATCACTACAGCTTCGATCATGAGCACCTGCTCAGTATTGAAGGGCTTTCTCCTCTCGATATCACCCACATTCTGGATCTTGCAGACAGCTACGCCGAGGCAACTCGCGCGGGGATACGTCCGGATCCTGTCCTCAAGGGCAAAGTGGTCGTGAACCTGTTCTTCGAGAACTCAACCCGGACGATGAGCAGCTTCGAGATTGCCGCCCGGCGTCTGGGCGCGGATGTCATCTCCATGCCTGTTGCCGCCTCCAGCGTCAAAAAAGGCGAAACGCTGATCGATACGGCGATGACGCTGAACGCCATGCGGCCGGACGCCCTGATCGTAAGGCACTCCGCCTCCGGTGGCCCTAAACTCCTTTCCCGCAAGGTAGACTGCGCCGTTATCAATGCAGGCGACGGAACGCACCAGCACCCGACGCAGGGCCTGCTCGACACGCTGACAATCCGGCGCACCAAAGGGCACATCGAAGGCCTGAAAGTCGTCATCTGTGGTGACATTGCCCATTCCCGCGTCGCCCGGTCCACCACGCAGGCACTCCACCTGATGGGAGCGGAAGTACACCTCTGTGCACCACGCACCCTGCTGCCGTCCGGCACGGAGACCTGGGGCGCAGCCAGTGCAACAACCGATTTCGACAAGGCCCTGAAAGGCGCCGACATCGTCATGATGCTGCGCCTGCAGCTGGAGCGCATGGACGGTGCCTTCCTGCCGAGCCGTCGCGAATATTTCCGCTTCTTCGGTCTTACCCAGGAACGCCTCGCCCTGGCCAAGCCGGACGCAACCGTCATGCACCCCGGCCCTATGAACCGCGGTATCGAGATCGAAAGCGCCATCGCCGATGGCGACCGCTCCGTCATTACGGAACAGGTTGAAATGGGGGTCGCCGTGCGTGAAGCCGTGCTCCACCTGCTGGCAGGAGGCCGCACATGAGCCTCAGTATCTACAATGCCCGTCTGTTGGACCCGGCAACCGGCCTCGATGAAGTTGGCGCGATCTTTGTGGATCGCGGCAAGATCAGGGAAGTTTCAAAGGGCCAGACCAAGCCCCATGCCGACGCGAAAGTCTCCATGGACGCGGGCAGCCTATGCCTTGCACCTGGCCTGGTGGACCTGCGCGTCAAAACCGGAGAGCCTGGCGACGAGCAGAAGGAAACGCTGGCCACGGCGTCCCGGTCAGCGGTTGCTGGCGGCATAACCAGCTTCGTCGTCATGCCGGATACGCGTCCGGTCATCGATGACGTAGCGCTTGTCCGCTTCATCGCCGACCGCGCCAAGGCAAGTGCCGCAGCACGGATCTACCCGGCTGGCGCGCTGACGACAGGCCTCAAGGGCGAGGCGATGGCCGAGATTGGCCTGATGTCAAA
Source organism: Rhodobacterales bacterium (assembly GCA_014763715.1). Lineage (GTDB taxonomy): Bacteria > Pseudomonadota > Alphaproteobacteria > Caulobacterales > Hyphomonadaceae > Hyphomonas. The sequence continues at coordinate 38,534 of JACXUV010000004.1, forward strand.
GGCAGGCGCGGTTGCCTTCTCGAATGGCGACTTGCCGGTTGCCAATGCCTCGATCCTGAAACGCGCGATGGCGTATGCCGCAAGCCTCGGCGCGACGATTATTTCCAGGCCCGACGAACGCACACTCGCAGGATCAGGCGCCATGAACTCTGGCGAACTTGCCGGACGTATGGGGCTGTCCGGAATTCCCGTCGAGGCTGAATGGATCGGAGCCATGCGTGATACGGCACTTGCCGAAGCGACCGGCTGCACGCTCATTCTCGATCAGGTGTCCACACCACGCACGATTGCCATTGCTCAGGCCGCCCGCGGGCGCGGCGCAAAGGTCTTCACGACTGCAGCGGCACACAGCTTCTTCTTCAATGAGCGCGATGTCGGTGACTACCTCACTTACTGCAAGGTCAATCCGCCGTTCCGGAGCGAAGAGACCCGCCTTGGTCTCATTGACGCGCTGAAGCGTGGCGAGATCGATGCCGTCGTCTCCGCACACGACCCTCAGCCGCCGGAAGAAAAGCGCCTTCCCTTTGGCGAAGCGGCCTTTGGCGCGGCCGGGCTTGAGACTGTCCTGCCGGCCATGCTGAGCCTCGTCCATGATGGCCCGCTCAGCCTGCTCGAGGCGCTCGCCCCGATCACTTGCCGTCCTGCTGACATGCTGGGCCTCCCGCAAGGCCGCCTTGCCGCAAATACACCAGCAGACCTGATCCTGTTCGATCCGGGCAAGCCCTGGCTCTGTGAACGCGAGCATCTGCGGTCGCGGTCGACCAATTCCCCCTTCGACGGGCGTCGGCTGCAAGGCCGGGTATTGCGCACTTTTGTTGGCGGCGAAGAAGTCTTCACGCACGAAAGCATCGCCTGAGAAGGCTTGCCCCGATCCCTATCCATGCCTACCACTTAGGCGCGATTCTGGAGTAAGGCATGGCCGCGTATCTCGTTTTTCCACTTGCTGCAGTGATTGGCTATCTGGCCGGATCCATTCCGTTCGGCCTGTTGCTGACCCGGATGGCCGGGCTGGGCGATATCCGCGAGATCGGATCCGGTAATATCGGCGCGACCAATGTGCTGCGGACAGGCAGAAAGGACCTCGCCCTGGCAACCCTGCTGCTCGACAGTTTCAAGGCGGGCCTGGCCGCCCTGGCCTTTGGCGCGATTGGAGGACGCGAGATGGGCCTCGTGGCCGGCATGGCCGCCTTTGTCGGGCATTGTTATCCGGTCTGGTTGGGCTTCAAGGGCGGTAAGGGCATTGCGACATTTGCAGGCCTATTGCCTTTTGTCTCCCTACCCGCCTTCGCGGTCGCCGCATCCATCTGGCTGCTTGTTTTCGCAATCAGCCGCATCTCTTCACTCGCCGCCCTGACCGCCGCCGCGCTTGTCGCCCCAGGTACGTGGTTCGTCGAAACCCTGATGCACCAGCAGCATAACTGGTTCATCCTTAGCGGCCTGGCAGCATTGTCCGCCTTCGTCTTTTGGACACACCGGGCCAATCTCAGCCGCCTGCTCAAAGGAACTGAACCCCGTTTCGGCGCCTCCAAGGCGAAACCCGGCGCATGATTTCAGAGACAGAACGGCTCAACTGGATTCGTCTCGCCAGAACACACGGCATAGGCCCCGTCAGTTTCTTTCAACTGCTCCGCCGGTTCGGCTCAGCCGGGGCCGCTCTTGAAGCTCTCCCTGAACTCTCCAACCGCTCCCGCAGCAGCCGGCGTCTGCAACCGCCAGCCCCAGAGGAAGTGGAACAGGAACTGAAAGCCGTTGAGCGATACGGCGCTCGTATCGTTTTGAGTTCAGAACCGGATTATCCGCCCCTTCTGACAAATCTTGAACCGCCGCCCCCTCTTCTGACCCTGCTCGGCAAGGCAGAGCTTGCAACCCGTCCGACTGTCGCCCTCGTAGGCGCGCGAAATGCCTCTGCAGCTGGGCGCAAAATTGCGCGGGACATGGCGGCAGAGCTTGGGCGCAACGGCTTCACCATTGTTTCAGGGCTTGCGCTCGGGATCGATGGAGAGGCCCATGCTGCCAGCCTCCAGACCGGTACCGTGGCCGTTCTTGGCGGCGCTATCGATCACGTCTACCCGCCTCAGCACCAGCGCCTTTATGCAGAGATTGCCGCTTCAGGCCTGATCGTGTCTGAGAGCCCTTTCGGATACCGCGCCAAGGCGCAGGATTTTCCCCGCCGCAATCGTATCATCACCGGCATGTCCATTGGGGTCGTCGTGGTTGAGGCCGCCGAACGTTCCGGCTCCTTGATATCGGCCCGCGTTGCAGGGGAACAAGGGCGTGAAGTCATGGCCGTTCCTGGCTCCCCCCTAGATCCACGCGCAGCCGGGACAAACAGCCTTCTGCACCAGGGCGCCACTCTGGTTCGCCATGCAGATGACGTTATGGAAATCCTGACAAGCCTCGATCGTCGTCAGGTGTCAGCGCCGCCACCCCGCCCGTTTGAGTATGCCGCCGAAGCCAGCGAACCTGATGATTCGGAAATCGAGAGGGTTCTCTCCGCTCTCTCCCCACATCCGATGCCAATCGATGAGATCGCACGCGCCAGCAGCCTGCCGGCAGCGCGGTGCGCGGCGGTCTTGCTGGAGCTTGAGATAGCCGGTGAAGCACAGACTTTGCCGGGCGGTCTTGCCGTAAAGGCATTCTGAAGCATTATTCTGCTGTGGCCATGCTGCACCGGGCTGGTGATGAAAGTTCAGACATCCGCGCTCGGTGGCTGGACGATACCGGGGACAGCCTCTAAGCCTCGGAAACCGAGACAGAATTCCGTAATCCGCAGCTATAGTGCTGCCGGGGTAAAACCGAGGTAGCCCGATTTGGCCAACTGGTATCACTACGCCGCCGCTCTGGCTCTTGCAGCCACGCCCTCTTTGGGGGCGATGGCGCAGGAAGACAGCCAGGCACCTGATACCAGTACCCCTTCCGAGCAAGTGGTGCTTGAGGCGGATTATGTTTACGAATTGCGTGAAGAGAACTCGATCGTTGCGGAAGGCAATGTTGAAGCCCTGTACGATGGGCGGATCCTGCGCGCAGATCGGCTGATCTACAACCGGACTACCGAGCGTGTCCGGGCATCTGGCAATGTCGTGATTATCGACACGGATGGTACCCAGCAGTTCTCCGACGAAGTCGAAGTCGGCTCAAACCTGTCAGACGGTTACGCCATCGGCTACTCGGCCCGCCTTCAAGATGGCTCCACCATTGTTGCGAACTCTGCCATCCGTCAGACGGATGGCATCAATGCCATGGATCAGGTCATCTATACGGCCTGCCCGATTTGCGAAGCGAAGGGCGGAACGCCGACCTGGTCCCTGCGTGCCCGCCGCGCTGTTCTGGACCAGGAAACCCAGATGATTTCCTACCGGGACGCTGTTCTGGAAGTCCTTGGCATTCCGGTTTTCTATTTTCCCTATCTCGCCCACCCGGATCCGACTTCTGACCGCCGCTCCGGCCTGCTGATTCCGTCAGCCGGCTTTTCTTCCAAGTTGGGGGCATTCTACCAGCAGCCATACTATTGGGCGCTCTCGGACTCGTCAGACCTGACCATCTCCCCGATGCTGTCAGAGAACGTCAATCCGATGCTCGAGCTGGATTATCGCAAGCGTTTCTACTCCGGCTCCATCAACCTCAATACCAGCATTACCCGCGAAAAGGACTTCGACAGCGACGGGATCAAGTTCGGCGAAGAGAAATGGCGCGGACACCTCTATGGCAGTGGCCGTTTTGCCCTGACAAGTGAGTGGCAGTGGGGCTTTGGTGTCGAGACCCAGACCGATGATCTCTATGACCGCCGATACGACATTGACGGACAAGGCCAAAAGCGCGGCCTCTATCAAAGTCAGCCGCGCCGCCTGCTCTCACAGCTTTACGCCGTTGGACAAGGTGACAGCTATTACACCGATATAGCCCTTCTATCCCTACAGGGGCTTCGGGCCAAGGATACGGACGGCAGCCTGCCGACGGTTACACCGTTGATGTTCAGTGAAAAATACTGGGACTTCGGCAAATACGGCTTCGCCAGCGTAAATGCGTCTACAGCAATCATCAGCCGCGATGTCGGAGAAGACAGCCAACGTGTCACAGTCGGTGCCGATTGGTCGACTTACAAGATCCTTCCCGGCGGCTTCACATTCGAACCCTTCGCCGAACTGCGCGGTGACTATTACAATCTCGATGAAACTCAGTCTGGCGAAGACAATGTCTCCCGTGTCGTCGGCAATGCCGGAACGCGTATCGCCTATCCAATGATCCGCCCCGGCAAGACAGTCGACATCATGCTCGAACCGGAAGTCATGGCGGCGTGGGGAACATCGAACTCAAACGACCCCGCGCTACCTAATGAAGACGCACTGCTCTTCGAAATGGACGAAACAGTCCTGTTCGATGCGAACAGCGTTGCTGGCTACGACCTTTTTGAAGGTGATGGCAAGATATCGGCCGGCCTGACGGCACGCGCGGTCTGGAAAGAAGGCCCCGAACTATCAGCCACTTTTGGCCGCCGCTGGCGGTCGCGCTCAGATGATACGTTTGACACGGTCTCAAACATTGACGGCACAACATCAGACTGGGTGGCCGCAGCAACCGCAGATTTCGGTAGCCCCCTGCGTATCGACACGCGGGTACGCCTCGACGATGAAGGCTTGGAGCTGAACCGGATTGATGCACGGGTGACAACAAGCACCAGCCGTTTCCGCGCGTCCGGACAATATTACAAAGTCAGCGACCGGCTGAATTCATCCGGAACCGAGGATGAAGGCATTTTCCTGAATGGCGAGTTCCGCGTGACTAAAAACTACTCGCTTCTGTTTGGCCAGCTGCGCGACATTGCCGATAACCGTAACGCCAGGAAACAGATCGGAATCGCCTATGAAGACGATTGTTCGCGTCTGGAACTGGTTTATAGCCGGTCGGAACTGAGAGACCGCACACAGGGCCCTTCCGAGAACATCCAGATTCGTTTCTCGCTTAAAACGCTGGGTCAGTTTGGCTCGAGCCAATTCGATTGATTCGTCCCGGTTGCCCCGAAAACGCCGTGAATACTAAATATCCGTAAGATATCAGGGCCGACTGCGGGCCTGCGTTGCGCATGGCCGCTGGATTAGTATGGTCAACTCGGATACCTGCCTGATGGTTCACAGGCACGAATTGGAGACCTTGGATGGTTCGCAAACTCATCGCCGCCACAGCACTTCTGGCCCTGCCCTTTGCCGGATCTGCCTACGCGCAGGACTCCACAACGAATGGCAGCCTCACGCTGGAAGCCGTTGCAGCCGTCGTTAACGACCAGCCGATCTCCTTCACCGATGTGCGCGCCCGGGCCCGCATGCTGCTGCTCAGCCTCGGTGGCCAGCAACCGACCCAGGAACAGGTGCAGCAAATCACTGGCCAGGCGTTGGAGCAGCTGATTGATGAGCGCTTGCAGCTGGAAAAAGCCGCAGAATTTGACCTGACAATCAGCAAGGAAGAAATTGACGGTGCCGTCGAGAACATGGCGTCACAGTCCGGCATGACGGGTGCGGATCTGAAATCGCAGCTGCTGGCTGCTGGTATCGATCCCTCCAGCCTTGAAGAGCAAATGCGCGCAGAGCTGGCCTGGAACCACGTCATGAGCGGGCTTTATGGCTCACGTATCCGGATTTCCGACAACCAGGTTGATGACCAGATCGAGCAGCTACGCGCGGCCGCGAAGAAAACCCAATACCGGATTTCAGAAATCTTCCTTTTTGCGCCCGATCCGGAAACCCGGGCACAGGCTGAAGAAGCAGCGCACTCCATCATCGAACAGCTGAAAGCTGGCGCTGACTTTCGTGTAGCAGCTCAACGCCTCTCCTCCGCTCCGACCTCAGCAACCGGGGGCGATATGGGATGGGTTTCAACGTCTGACCTCTCTCCAGACCTCGCCCCCGCCATTGAAGCAGCAGCAGGCCCGGGCCTGCTGGACCCGATTGTGGTCGAGAACGGCGTCTACATCCTCTACATCCAGAACAAGCGGGAACCGGCAGAAGCCACCACCAAGGTCGACCTGATCCGCCTGATCACGCGCGATGCCACAGATGAGCATCTGAAAGCGGCGATGGAAAAGATCAAATCCTGCGATGACGTGCAAAGCGTTGCCAATACGACGCCCGGTCTGCGCGCTCAGCCGCTGGAAGACATCAATGTCGACGAGCTCGGACCAGAAGGAAAATCAATGGTCGAGAATGCCGAGATTGGACAACCAACCGATATCTTCGCTGTCAGTGGTGGTCTCGGCACCATGTATGTCTGCCGCCGTGAAGAAGGTGCGGAAGCGCTACCGTCACGGGATGACCTCAAAAGTAGCCTCAAGGGGCGCGAGCTGAGCATGATTTCGGAACGCGAGCTGCGCAACCTGCGCCGCGACGCAACGATTATCTACCGCTAAGGCTTGCGTGCGGGCACTTTTGGCGCGACATCCCGCTCGTGAGCGAGCCAATGCCTCTTCCCCTTGTCCTTTCCATGGGCGACCCTGCCGGGGTGGGCCCTGCCATTACGGCTACCGCCTGGAAGGCCCTCAAGGGCGATCTTTCGCACGCTTTTTATGTGATTGGGACCCCGGAACTTTACGCCGGATATTGCCCGATACAGGTCATCTCCGCCCCAGACGAGACGGCGGCCGTATTCAACACGGCCCTTCCTGTTCTGCCAGTTGGCGCACTGCCTCCTATTACACCCGGACAGCCTGATCCGAATGCAGCGACCGCAATCATTGCCGCCATCGAAACAGGGGTGGCGCATGTCCGCGCCGGAATGGCCGCCGGGCTCGTCACGAACCCGATCAACAAGGCCCTACTCTACCGTGCGGGCTTCAAACACCCAGGCCACACGGAATTCATCGCCGAACTATGCCGTCCGCAGGGGGATGAAGCGCTTCGCCCTGTCATGATGCTGACGGGTGGTGGCTTACGCGTTGCCCTGGCGACCATTCACCAGGCGCTTGCGACGGTGCCCGAAAGCCTGACACAGGAAGGCCTGATCGAACTGGGTACGATTGTCCATGAAGCCCTGAAATCTGATTTCGCCATTGCTTCACCACACATTGCCTTCACGGGCCTCAACCCGCATGCAGGCGAAGGCGGCGCACTGGGGCGTGAAGAGATCGACACGATCAACCCTGCCGCCGCAGTACTCCGCTCACGGAACATAGACATTACAGATGCCCGTCCAGCTGATACCGTATTCGCGGAAGCCCTTTCAGGGGCTTATGATGCCGTCATCGCGATGACGCATGATCAGGGACTGATCCCAGTCAAGACGCTGGACTTCTGGGGCGGGGTCAATATGACACTCGGCCTGCCCATCGTCCGCACAAGTCCAGATCACGGCACAGGTTATGACGCGGCAGCCGCAGGCACCGCGCGCCCCGACAGCTTGATCGCCGCCATACGGTCGGCGGCCATGGTCGCAAAAAACAGGCAAACAATATGAGCGATCAGAACGATCCCGAACTGACACAGGCTCCCGCGCGCAAAGCGCTGGGCCAGCATTTCCTTTTCGATCCCAGCATCCTTCACCGGGCCGCAACCGCTGCAGGCGCGCTGGAAGGGCGTACAGTCATCGAGGTCGGCCCCGGCCCCGGCGGGCTTACACGTGCCATCCTGAAGGAAGGCGCTGCCAAGCTGATCGCAGTCGAAACCGACCCGCGCTTTGCCACGGCCCTGCAGGAATGGCCAGAAGCCCAAGACGGGCGGCTCATGGTCATCGAAAAAGACGCCCGCAAGGTGAAGTGGGAAAAGCTTCTCTCGGAAGCGGGCGCAGAAACGCCCGCCATGATCATTGCCAACCTGCCCTACAATGTCGGCACGGTTCTGCTGATTGACTGGCTGAAAGCCGGCTCATGGCGCGGGGAAATGGCGCTGATGTTCCAGAAAGAAGTTGCCCAGCGGATTTGCGCCGCTCCGGGAACGGAACATTATGGGCGCCTGGCCGTACTCGCACATGCCGTCACCCGCCCGCACATCGCATTTACGCTTCCGCCCGGCGCCTTCAAGCCGCCGCCGAAGGTGGACAGCGCCGTGGCCGTACTGGAGCCCTTGCCGGAAGGCGAACGCTTCCCTCATCTGGATAAGCTGGAACAGGTTGCTGGCGCGGCATTCGGTCAACGCCGGAAGATGCTGCGGGCTGCTCTCAAGCCATTTGCCAAAAAGCATGGCCTGAAAGCGGATGAATGGCTGAAGGACCTGGGAATAGATCCAACTGCCCGCGCGGAGACCCTGACTCAGGAAGAGTTCCAGCGCATGGCCTCTTCACTGGTCAAATAGCACGCAAAAAAGAAACGGCGTTCCGGGTTCCCGAAACGCCGCTTCTGTAATGAGACAATCGATCAGATATCGAAACGGTCTGCGTTCATCACCTTCGTCCAGGCAGCGACGAAGTCCTTCACGAACTTCTCCTTGTTGTCATCCTGCGCATAGACTTCAGCGTAGGAGCGCAGGACGGAGTTCGATCCGAACACCAGGTCCATGCGGGTGGCGGTCCACTTCACCGCATTGCTCTTGCGGTCGCGGATTTCGTAGGTGCCATTACCGGCCGGCTTCCAATAGTTTGCCATGTCGGTGAGGTTCACGAAGAAGTCGTTCGTCAGAGCGCCTACCTTGTCCGTGAACACGCCATGCTTCGTGCCGCCATGATTGGTGCCAAGCACACGCATGCCGCCAACCAGAACAGTCATTTCAGGTGCGGTCAGACCCATCAGCTGCGTGCGGTCCAGCATCAACTCTTCCGGGCTGACGACATAGTCCTTCTTGAGCCAGTTGCGGTAACCGTCATGGATCGGCTCCAGCGGCGCAAAGGAGTCGCCATCCGTCATCGCGTCGGTTGCATCGCCACGCCCGGGGGCGAACGGCACACTCACATTGACGCCAGCCGCCTTGGCCGCCTGCTCAATGCCGACATTACCAGCCAGGACGATCACGTCAGCGATGCTTGCGCCTGTCTCAGCGGCAATCGGCTCCAGCACACCGAGCACTTTTGCGAGACGGGCCGGCTCGTTGCCTTCCCAGTCTTTCTGCGGCGCCAGGCGAATACGGGCACCATTTGCGCCGCCACGCTTGTCGGATCCCCGGAAGGTCCGTGCACTGTCCCATGCCGTGGACACCATCTCACCGATGGAGAGACCGCTCGCGGCAATTTTCGCCTTCACGGCATCAACATCATAGCTGGTTGAACCGGCCGGAACCGGATCTTGCCAAATCAGTTCTTCCTTCGGAACATCCGGCCCGAAGTAGCAAGCTTTCGGCCCCATGTCGCGGTGGGTCAGCTTGAACCAGGCACGCGCAAACGCGTCCTTGAAGTATTCCGGATCGGCCATGAACTTCTCGCAGATTGCACGATAGGTCGGATCCATTTTCATGGCCATGTCCGCATCCGTCATGATCGGGTTGTGACGGATTGAAGGATCGGTAGCATCAACCGGCTTGTCTTCTTCCTTGATGTTGACCGGCTCCCACTGGTTCGCGCCAGCTGGGCTCTTTTTCAGCTCCCACTCATAGCCGAACAGCAGCTTCAGATAGCCCATGTCGAAGACCGTGGGATTCGTCGTCCACGCACCTTCGATACCTGACGTGATGGCGTTGGCGGCCTTTCCGCCCATGGCCGGGTTGGACCAGCCAAAGCCCTGCTCTTCCACAGGAGCGCCTTCCGGATCCGGGCCCAGCTTGCTGGCATCCCCATTACCGTGACACTTGCCAACCGTGTGGCCACCGATGGTCAACGCCGCGGTTTCCTCATCGTTCATCGCCATACGGGCAAAGGTTTCACGTACCTGCCCCGCTGTCTTCAGCGGGTCGGGAACGCCGTTCACACCTTCCGGGTTCACATAGATGAGGCCCATCTGCACAGCAGCAAGCGGGTTTTCCATGGTCTCGGGCTTGGAAACATCATCATACCGGCTATCGGACGGCGCGAGCCACTCTTTTTCGGAGCCCCAGTAGACGTCGATTTCCGGATGCCAGATGTCTTCCCGGCCAAAGCCGAAGCCAAAAGTTTTCAGGCCCATGGTTTCATAGGCGATTGTGCCCGCATACGCGATCAGGTCAGCCCAGCTGACCTTGTTGCCATACTTACGTTTGATCGGCCAAAGCAGACGGCGCGCCTTGTCGAGGCTTACGTTGTCCGGCCAGGAGTTCAGCGGCGCAAAGCGCTGGTTGCCCGTTCCGGCACCACCGCGGCCATCCGCAATACGGTAGCTACCGGCAGCGTGCCAGGTCATACGGATCATCAGACCACCATAATGACCCCAGTCAGCAGGCCACCAGTCCTGACTGTCTGTCATCAGGGCCTTGAGGTCAGCCTTCAGTCCTTCGACGTCGAGCTTCTTCAGCTCTTCGCGATAGTTGAAATCCTTGCCGAGCGGGTTCGTCTTGGTGTCGTGCTGGTGCAGGATGTCGAGGTTCAGGGCGTTCGGCCACCAGTCCATCACTGTCCGGCCAACGGCTGTCATTCCACCATGCATGACGGGGCATTTGCCGCCGCCCATATCATTGCCATCCATATCCTTCTCCCTTTGCGCTGAGACGTCTTCAAATTCGAAAGAGGAGTGCCGGGCACTCCGCCAATTGCAGGGCCACGCACGGAAGCGCTGATTTCGAGCATTCCGGCACGTTGCGATGTAAGTACCGTACGCCTCGAAAGAGAATAGGACCAATTGATTGCAGAACTGATTGGTATAGAATTTTCCTATGCTTGTTTTTTCCAGATAAAACAAAGGCCCCGGAGCTGATGCTTCGGGGCCTTCAACAAAATTTCATCAAGGCTACATGCCGGCGAGAACAGCCAGCAGAAGCAGCGCCACGATATTCGTGATCTTGATCATCGGGTTCACAGCCGGTCCGGCCGTGTCCTTGTAGGGATCACCGACCGTATCGCCCGTCACGGCAGCCTTGTGGGCTTCAGAACCTTTGCCGCCATGATGGCCGTCTTCGATGTACTTCTTGGCATTGTCCCATGCGCCACCACCCGATGTCATCGAGATGGCCACGAACAGCCCCGTCACGATCACACCAAGCAGCATGGCACCGACAGCTGCAAACGCTGCGCCCTTGCCCGCAATCGCCAGGATCACGCCGAACAGAACGATCGGTGAGAGCACCGGCAGCAATGACGGCACAATCATTTCCTTGATGGCTGCCTGGGTCAGCAGGTCAACGGCGCGGCCATAATCCGGCTTCACCTCGCCCTTCATGATCCCCGGCATTTCGCGGAATTGACGGCGAACTTCCTCGACCACAGCCTGGGCCGCGCGGCCCACAGCCATCATCGACATGCCGCCGAAGAGGAATGGCAGCAGACCTCCGAACAGAAGGCCAACCACGACGTACGGGTTGGCGATGGAGAAGTTCACGACAACCCCGTCAAAGAAGGAGCCTTCAGTGGCGCGTTCCGTAAAGTATCTCAGATCCTCCGAATAGGCGGCGAACAGGACCAGCGCGCCGAGGCCTGCAGATCCGATGGCGTAGCCCTTGGTCACGGCTTTCGTCGTGTTTCCCACAGCGTCGAGGGCATCCGTCGTGTCACGCACTTCCGAGGGAAGCTCCGACATTTCAGCGATACCACCTGCATTGTCCGTCACCGGGCCGAACGCATCGAGCGCAACGATCATGCCCGCCAGCGCAAGCATCGTGGTCGTCGCGATGGCCACACCATAGAGGCCGGCGAGGTTATAGGTGGCGATGATGCCCGCAATGATGGTCAGCGCCGGCAGTGCCGTCGACTCGAGCGACACGGCGAGACCCTGGATCACATTGGTGCCGTGACCGGACTCCGACGCCTTGGCGATTGACCGCACGGGGCGGTATTTCGTCTCGGTGTAGTAAGCCGTGATGACCACGATAAGGCCCGTCACAACGAGCCCCAGAAGGCCGCAAAGGAACAGGTCCATCCCAGTGATTTCACCGGATAGACCGAGGGCCGTTGCAGCACCGTCAAGAACGCCGAACCCTGCAGGCAGAACCTGGCTGATAACGAGTGCGAGCGCACCGATCGACAGGACGCCCGTCACGATCAGGCCCTTGTAGAGTGCCCCCATGACGTCTGTCTTGCCGGGGCCGAGATTGACGAAATAGGTGCCGATGATCGAGGTGATGATGCACACGCCGCCGATGGCGAGCGGGAGCAGCATAAGGTCACCCAGGTAGCTGGCGTCCGCGAAGTAGATCGCACCAAGGACCATCGTCGCAACCAGCGTCACGGCATAGGTCTCGAACAGGTCAGCCGCCATGCCTGCGCAGTCGCCGACATTGTCGCCGACGTTATCGGCGATGGTCGCAGCGTTGCGGGGGTCATCTTCCGGAATACCGGCTTCGACCTTGCCGACCATGTCGCCACCAACGTCCGCACCCTTGGTGAAGATGCCGCCGCCGAGACGCGCAAAGATCGAGATCAGGGATGCGCCGAAACCAAGCGCGACGAGGGAATCGATGATTTCCCGCTTCTGGTCTTCCTCAGTCAGGCTGAGCCCCATGACCATGGTCAGGAAGCCGTAATAGAGGACGATGCCAAGTAGAGCGAGGCCAACAACGAGCATGCCGGTAACCGCACCGGACTTAAACGCCATCTTGAGTCCGGCATTAAGACCGGATTTCGCCGCCTCGGTTGTGCGGACGTTGGCCTGCACCGACACTTTCATGCCGATGAAACCTGCGGCACCTGACAGGACAGCGCCGACAATGAAGCCGAGCGGCTGCTGCCAGCTCTGGAATGCCAGTCCCAAGAGGACAACAACCACGACACCGACAATTGCGATGGTCCGGTACTGGCGGCCCAGATAGGCGTTCGCGCCTTCCTGAATAGCCGAAGCGATTTCGCGCATTCGCGCGTCACCCGCGGGGGCGGACTGGATCGAACGGGCCTGAATGAACCCGTACAAAACCGAGATTACGCCCGCTGCGAGAGCGAGATAATACCACATGAACCTTGTTTCCTTCCCTAGCCAAATCGAACCGGTTTTGCCCGGTTTCTTCCTGAGCTTTCGTTATTATGGGTACTTTGCTGCCACCCCCTGACGTTACGTGCAAGATGCCTCACGTTTGAAGCGAGTCAGACCAGACCCAGTTCAGCCATGCTCGAAGCCGAGAGTTTCCGGTATGCAAGAATGCGGGCGTCACCCAATAGTCCGTCAGAAACATCCATTGATGCCGTCGCGTATTTCCGCAGGAGGTCAACGATACCGGGTGGGGCCAATGCGGGCTCCCTGTAGCGCCCCACAAATGGATCATCCATCTGCCCCACCTTGAGAGCCCTGAATCCCCTGCACGCAGCCCCGATCTGCCCCGTTACCCAGAGCACGTCACCAGCTTTTGCACCGCCACGCCGGACCGGCCCCTCCGGTCCGCAGGTGCCCGTTAGAGTAAGAGACAGAAACAGACCTTGCGGGCTGGCGGTCGTGTCCCCGCCGATGAGAGAGGCGCCCCAGCGAGCCAACTCCTCCCCCAAAGCCGCAGCGAAACGGGCAAGCTGGTCCTCTTCACGGCCTGTTGGCCAGCCCAGAGTTAGCAGGGCCTCATGGGGGCGCCCGCCTTTTGCGAGAATATCCGAGACATTGGTCCGCACCAGTTTGCGTGCCACAGTCTCAATCGGGTCATCGGGCAGGAAGTGTACGCCTTCCACCAGCGCATCCGTCGTGACGATCATGCGGCCGCTGGCCGATAGCTCCGCCACATCGTCACGCAATGCCGCCGCCCCTGGCGCAGACACCAGAGGCGCAAAATAACGGGAGATCCAGTCGCGTTCGCTCACGTCCACTTAGCCATTTTCAAGGAAGCGTGACGTGCGGCTCGCCTGAACGCAAGGGCGATCAGAGCCCTTCGCGGCCAATGGCGTAGAAACGTTCTGCCCGCTGGCGGCGCAATTCAGCCGGAGACAGCCCATCCAGCTCTTTCAGCGCTTGCTCAAGCGCCTTGGATGCCGTCGCCATGGCCCGCTGCGGGTCACGGTGCGCGCCCCCTACAGGCTCCTTGACCACGTCGTCGATCACCTTCGTGCGCAGCAGGTCCGGCGCCGTGATCTTCATGGCATCCGCGGCATCCTTCGCCTTGGCCGCATCGCGATACAGGATGGACGCACAGCCTTCCGGTGAGATCACCGAATAGATCGCATGCTCCATCATCAGCACCTTGTTGGCTGCCGCGATGCCGATGGCCCCGCCGGACATGCCCTCACCGATGATCAGCGTGACGAACGGCACACCCAATGTCAGGCCGCGCTGCGTACCACGAGCGATTGCCTCGGCCTGACCACGCTCTTCCCCACCTTTACCAGGATATGCCCCGGCGGTGTCAGGGAAACTGAGGACAGGCAGATTGAACTTCTCGGCAAGGTCCATCAGGCGAACGGCCTTCCGGTAGCCTTCCGGGTGAGCCATGCCGAAATTGTGCTTCAGGCGTTTTTCGGTTGTACGGCCCTTTTCGTGTCCCATGATGACGACCGGACGGCCCTTGAACCGTGCCAGGCCACCGATCACAGCCTCATCATTGCCATAGACGCGGTCGCCGGCGAGTTCCTCGAAATCCTCGAAGACATTTTCGATGAAGTCGCTGAAATGAGGCCGGTCCGGATGGCGGGCCACCTGTGTCTTCTGCCAGGCGCTGAGATCGGAATACGTATCCTTGAGCAGCTTCTGCGACTTCGCCTTCAGCTTGGTCAGCTCATCCGAAAGCGACGGTCCGTCCTTGCGGCCAGACAGCGTTTCCAGCTCGGCGATCTTGGATTCCAGCTCTGCGATCGGCTTTTCGAATTCGAGATATGAAACTTTCATGGGCTGCAAAGTAGCAATCACCGGCTGACTCGCCTAGTGCCGACGTCAGAACAAGATGCCCTGCATTTTTGCGACCGCCGGCAGGATCAGAACGCCCAGAAGGACCGGAAAAACGAATAAAATCAGTGGAAGCGTCAGCTTTGCCGGCAAAGCCATTGCTTTTTCCTCTGCCAGCAGGATCCGGCGCTGGCGCATATCTGCCGAGAAAATGCGCAATGTGGCCCCGAGACTCGTCCCCATTTCCTCCGCCTGACGCAACATTGTGGCCAGCGATCCCGCCTCCTCCAGATTCATCCGGTCAGCAAAGGAGCGCCACGCCTGTTTGCGCGATTTACCCGCCCGCAGCTCCAGTGAGAGGGTTTTCATGTGTCCGGCGATGATTGGGTGACGCATCTCCAGTTCTTCACCCACACGCTGTACCGAAGCGTCGAGACTGAGCCCCGCCTCCACGCAGGCAACCATAAGGTCCATCATGTCCGGAAACCCGAGAGAGCACTGGCTTTGCCGGGCGGAGATCAGATGATCCACATAAAACGAGGGTCCGATCAGGCCGATGATCAGGAGTGCGACACTTGTCATCAGGGGAACAGTTGTCGGCATATCTGCGAAATACGGCAACGCAAACAACAGTCCGACTTGCGGGACGATCACACACACAAGACGCGCCAGGTAATACTGCCCGACCGCACTCGGATGCGTGAGGCCTGCCAGCGCCAGACGCGCGCGCGCCTCACTGACCTTCTCTTCATCTGTCGGCGCCACCTTGCTGGAAACCTGCAGGACCAGATTATCCACTGGGCTGATATGTTTGCGCGGTTCCATGAATTGCGTGCCGCGGCGCTCCAGCCGGCGCTCCACCTCTTCCTTTGCCTTGGCGCTGCGCCAGACAGACAAGAGGCCCGGCACGGCGACCATCACCGCCACCCCCAGCATGAGCGCCGGCAACCAGATGTCAGACAAAGGAAGATCGGAAAACATACGACCAGCTCACATCTTGAAATTGATCATTTTGCGCATGACCAGATTGCCGATGAACATCCAGGTAAACAGGCCCGCAAAGGAATACTGGATCAGCGGCTTGTCGATCACGTCGCCATAGAAGGTCGGCTGCAGCAGATGGATGGCCAGCATCACGATAAATGGCGCGGAGGTCAGGATCATGGCCGACGTCCGTCCTTCTGACGAAGCAGCTCGAACCTTCAGGCGCATGGTCTGCCGCTCACGGATCGTTGAAGACAGGGCCTTCAGCAACTCGGTCAGGTTACCGCCAGTTTTTTCCTGAAGCCTGACGGTGGCCGCGAACAATTCAACATCCGGGTCGCCGCCCCGCTCCGCCATACGCTGCACGGCATTCGTCAGTGACATGCCGTAGGACACTTCATCTGCCGCCATGCCGAATTCCGTTCCGATCGGATCCGGCATTTCACGTGCGACGAGCGCAATAGCCGTGGCGACTGGATGCCCCGCCTCAAGACTGCGGCAGGCAATCTGCATGGCATCAGGTAGCTGCTTGGCCAGTTTGGCAAGGCGCTTCCCGGCGACCATCTTCAATGCAATGAGGGGCGCCAACGCAAAGATTGCACAGGCAATGGCACTTGCTGTCAAAACACCGCCAGCCAGTTTCCAATAGGCAAATCCCGCAACAAGACCCGCGACACCTGACATCGCGAACCAGCGCGCGGGCTGGTATGGCAAGCCGGACCGGACAACCAACTGGTTGAACCATTGCAGCGGCATTGCAAAATTGCCCAGCTCGTCGAGGCCCCGGCTCTTGCGCAGCTCGATCATGGCCTCATTCGTATTCTCGAACCGCTCCTTGAACTGAAGACGCTGGTTGACGATACGCTGGGTCTGCGCCGTCGTGAAAAGGCTCATGACAGCCTGCAGCGCCAGAAAGATCGCCCCGACCGCCATGACCATGGGGATCACAAGCGTCAGACTCATACTGGAGAGATCAGGCAGACCGAGCACTTATGCCCCCTAGAAACGCGTCGATGGATCGAAGAGACCCGGCGGCATGTGCACACCGCGACGTTCCATCTCGTCCAGGAATTTCGGCCGCAGCCCCGTGGCAGCGAAGTGGCCTTCCACCTTGCCCTCATCGGACGTGCCGGTCCGCACGAACTGGAAGATTTCCTGCAGCTGTACGACTGAGCCTTCCATGCCGGTAATCTCGGCGATGGACATCACGCGACGCGAGCCATCAGACAGACGCGATGCCTGAACGATGAAATTCACGGCAGATGCGATCTGCCCACGGATTGCCTGCTCCGAAATCTTCATGCCGCCAATCATCACCATCTGCTCAAGACGTGTGAGCGCATCGCGCGGATTGTTGGCGTGAATTGTCGCCATGGAGCCTTCGTGGCCTGTGTTCATAGCCTGAAGCATGTCGAACGCTTCCTCGCCGCGCACCTCGCCCAGGATCACCCGGTCTGGCCGCATGCGCAGGGCGTTCTTCACCAGTTCCCTCTGGCGAATCTCACCCTTGCCTTCAATATTCGGCGGGCGGGTCTCCATCCGGGCCACGTGGGGCTGTTGAAGTTGCAGCTCGGCAGCATCCTCAATCGTGATCAGGCGCTCGTCCGGGCTGATGGCGGAAGACAGCGCATTCAAAAGCGTCGTCTTGCCTGAACCCGTACCCCCGGAAATCACTGTTGAGGCCCGGCACTTCACGGCTCCAAGGATGAAGTCAGCCACCGGCCGGGGGATGGCCCCGAACTCGACCAGCTTGTCGATGGTCAGGGGGGACTTGGAGAATTTCCGGATCGACACCAACGGCCCGTCGATCGCGATCGGCATCACGGCCGCGTTCACACGGCTGCCATCTGCCAGACGCGCATCGACCAGAGGCTGGCTCTCGTCCACCCGGCGGCCGACGGCCGACACGATGCGCTGCACGATCCGCAACAGGTGATCATTGTCGGCAAAGCGCACAGGTGCGACCTGCAGCTTACCATGCCGCTCCACATAAACCTGGTCGCAGCCATTGATCAGGATATCCGCGATGGAATCGTCTTTCAGGAGAGGTTCGATCGGGCCAAGCCCTGTCATCTCGTCCATCACGGCATCCGCGAACGAAGCCTCTTCCGCGGCGGACAGCGCCATGTCTTCCTTGCGAATGATATCCGCAATAATGCCCCGCACACGGCGGCGCAGCGTTTCATCATCCAGCTTCTCAAGCTTCGAGAGATCCAGCTCGTCGATCAGCTTGGCGTGGATCTTCAGTTTTGCCTCAAGCAGGTCAAACCCGCCGGTCTCCTGTTTGCCCCGCGACGGAGCGGCTGGCGGCTGGGGTGCTGGCGTTTGCACCTGTCCCTGCGGCTCCGGCATTGCGGGAGCGGCATTAGAAAATCCAAAACGGCTCATCCGCGGCGCCTCCGCTTACCTTCCACCGGTTTGGCGGTCTGCATCTCTTCCGGCAGCATCATCTGAACAAGCTTGGCTACATCAGCGACCAGCGGGCTTTTCTGCACGACTTCAGCAATCGGACGGCCAAGGTTGACTGCCGTACGCGCAGCATCCCAGTCTGACGTAATGGTGCTATCAATCTTGCGATCGATGGCCCCCTCTGCCTTGTCCAGGGCGAATTCCGCCCGCAGGCGTTTCTTCTGGAACATGCGGTTCAGGACCAGTTTTGTCGGCACCCGATCCCGGCGAAGGACATCAACCTCGCGCGCCATGTCGGCAGCGGCATGAAGACTAGGCACGGTCAGCTCACTGATCACAATGGCTTCATCCACTGCGCCTAGAACAGCCTTGGTCCACGGCATCATGTGGCGTGGCATATCCAGTATCGTAAACTCAAAAACTCCACACGCCACATCCAGCAGACGCAGGATGGCAGGTTCCGTCGCCAGGGCATCACCGTCCGGATCGCGCGGCGCCGCGATGATCGATACGCCACTTTCATGCTGGTAGCACCATGCCGCCAACAAGCGTGGATCAAGCCGCTCAGGCGATGCCGAAAGGGCTGTCAGGTCCAGCTTGGGCACAGCTTCCAGGAAGGAGGTCGTCATGCCATCGGCCACATTCAGATCCACCAGACACACGCGGCCCGGCCCGAAACGGCGCGCCAGTTCAAACGCACTTTCGATTGCGATCGTGGTGACGCCTGCGCCACCCACAGCACCGCGAAACGCCCAGCAGACACTGGACCCGCCTACGCCACCAGTCGTGACCTCACGAAACCTTTCCACGGCCTCCGTTATATCCGAAGGGCTGGAAGAGGCTGGCAACACATCAGACATGTCCAGCTTCATGAGCGCACGCACCATGTTGCCGGGAATCTGGTCTGAAAGGACAATCACCGCCGTTGACGGACGGTCCATGGCAAGCTTGAGCAGGAGCTCATCCCATCCCGGAACGCCCTGCTCCAACAGCATGACGCCGCCGCCATACTTCATGGCCGCCTCGGAAGCGGATACCCGGCTGAGGTCAGCAAGCTCCACACAATGCGGCTGCAGCGCGACAAGACGTGTATCGCTGACCAGCGCAGCAAGATGCGGAATGATATAATCTGAACCCGTGCGCGGGGCTTCGGCAGGGACTGGCTGTGTCATGTTATGAGCTCTCCCCGCTGCTGCCGAGACCGGATGCAGGCAATTCCTTGCGCTTGCCTTCATTCAGTGCCCGAACGGCATTGGCCGCACGCACACCAGAGGAAGACTGGTTCGCCTCGGAATTCGGAACCGTTACATCACGGATGGATTGCTCGGCGATATTGGCCGCATTGGCGCCGCCCAGCAGGTACTGGTCCTGATGATCGTAGGATGCACAGGCCGGTAGAACACCCAGAAGAATGACTGGAAGGCCGTATTTGAAGTGTTTCAACATGGTCGTTCCTCTCAACTCAGTAGTCACCCGGCGGGATCACCGTCTTGTTCATCACAAGGAGTTCCGCCTCAGTCGGTTCCGCGAAGGCATCAAGCGGCGATGCCAGCATGTCCGGATGAGCGGCTGGCTGGACCAGGCGCGGTGTTACGATAATCACCAGTTCGCTTTCATTGCGCTGATAGCGTTTGGATGAGAACAGGGCCCCAAGCACCGGCACATTGCCCAGCCATGGCGTCTGCCGCACGTCATTCGAGTAATCGTTCTGCAGCAATCCGGCGACGGCAAATGCCTGACCATCCCGCAGCTCGATTGTCGTGTCTGCTCGGCGCACCGAAATCCCGGGGATCTCTATGTTGGAGGCGCGGATACCGTTATTACGATCCAGTGCCGACACTTCCGGACGCACCCGGAGGTTGACCAGTCCATCACCAAGAACGGTTGGTGTGAAGTCCAGCCCGACCCCGAACTTCTTGAACTCCACCGTGATCTCACCATTGCGCGAGGAAATAGGGATCGGGAATTCGCCGCCAGCCAGGAAGCTTGCGGTATCCCCTGACAAGGCAACAAGGTTCGGCTCTGCCAAGGTCCGGACGACGCCCTTTTCCTCAAGCGCACGCAGGCGGATATCGATGTTTTCGTTTCCGACATTGGTGAACAGGGCAACCGTCTTCTCGGTAAGACCGGACACCGTGCCCGACTCAGTTGACGACACGACATCATTGGCGTCGATCGTGTTGCCGAAGCCGATCTCTTTCACTGTGTTGCGGCTGGCTTCCAGGAAGCGTACTTCCAGCAGGACCTGCTGGCTCTGGCCAATGGACAAACCATTCGCCACACCGCCCGGCACATAGCGCTCCGCAACCTGAAGGGCCATCTCTGCCGCGGCAGCCGTGGTGATCTTGCCATCCAGGAAGATGCCATCGTGAACCGGGTAGACCTGAATATCTTCACCCGGCAGCAGGTTGGTGAGGTCTGTCCGCAGCTCATCCAGACCGATTTCGACCTCTACATTGATCAGCTCCGCAATCTTTCCGCTGGAGCCGTAGATCAGAACGGTGGTGGATCCCGGCTGCTTGCCGCGCAGGAAGAATGACTGGTTGGACGTGGCCATTGCCTCAGCAATGTCCGGGTCAGCAACGACGAGTGTGGTGAAGGGTTCATCGGCCTCCACAACAGCGGAGCGCCCCTTTTCGACGATCAGCATGTCAGCATCCGGCCCCGCTGTACGCTGTGTCCATGCTGTCGCCTGCAGCGATGCGAACATGGCGGCCAGGCAACCGGCCAGCATCATGCGATTGAAACGTCCCATCAGTCCGTCACCTTCTTAGGAGGATTACCCTGGCTGACAGGAGCCGACACTTCCGTCTCCTGACTGCCATTGATGACGCGCACCTGCGTCGTGGTCCTGCGCACCGGGGAGCGAACAACCGCGGGGGCTGGTTTCGTCTCCTGCGTCGCAACGATCAGTTCAGCCTCTTCATCCCGGCCAATCAGGGAAAGCCCAAGCGCACCGCGCTGGCTTGCGGCACCAAGCGCCAGCGCGCCTTCTGGTGTCACTTCCAGTGTGACCGTGTTCGACGGCATCGCCCCTTCAAGATTCGGGTCGAACGTCTGATCTACTGCCAGCACAAAGACGCTCTTGAGGACCGGGCGCGCGATCAGATCGCCCGAGATCCGCATGTCCTCATTGCCACGGGCATATGTGTCGCTCCGGCCTTCGCGGGGAATGAACTCGTTCACATCCACGCGGTCCCCGGGCAGCACGAAGCCTGCAACGCCCGTGTCGCTTCTCACAACAATGGAGACCGCCCGCATACCCGGCTTTATAGACCCGGCCAGCGTCAGCGTCGCGCCGCTCATGTCCAGCTTGCTGACATTCACGGGCTCTCCCGCAATGATCAGTCCGCGCGAGTAGGCCTTCTCCGGCAGCGTATCCTCGGCGCTCAACGTGCCTTCCGGCACAATGTCCTGCGGCCACTCCACGCGCTTCAGCATGGATGGGTCGATCTGCTCTCCGGTCTCGATTGTCCGTGCCGCAACCATAATGCCTGCCACCTGCACGGCTGGCGCGCCCATCTGGGCTTCCGCGCGCGTGCCATTGTCCGACATGTAGTACCTGCCAAGCCAGACAGCGCCTGCCCCAAGCACCACGGACAATCCCAGACTGATTAAGGGTGTTGTCTTCATCGCTCCCTCACTGCGCCGGTCAGCGCAACTGCTCCGTCTGTCATGATTAGGACGTAGACGGTAAGGTCTCTTGAAGACGTGCAGAAAAATCTGGAAATCCGCCGGAAGGGCGCATTAACCAAAGAACAAGGTGAATTAACCTGGTGCAAACCATAAAGGCGAAATTGCCCGACAAGAGCAGTATCGGTCGTGCACACCCAATGGGTGCGCCGCCTTTCAATCCATTAGCGTATCCGACAGGAGGGCCTAGCCCTCCATCAGCACCCTGGCATAGTCCGCCGCATCGACATTGCCGCCACTGACAACCACGCCAATGGCTTTGCCCTTCATCTCATCCGGCAGGCAGGAGAGCGCGCCTGCCAGCGCAGCTGAACCGCCCGGCTCTGCCACAATCCGCAGGTAACGGAAGGCGGCCCGCATCGCATCGGCCACCTGTGCATCGGAAACAACCAGGCCGCCCGAGAACAACCGGCTGCCGATCGCAAATGTCAGGTCACCCGGCGCCTGGGTCAGAATGGCATCGCAGAAGGAGCGCGTTCCCGGCGCATTGCGCTCAATATGGCCGCTCTTCAGCGAACGGGTCCAGTCATCGTGGCCCACGGGCTCGGCGACCCATATATTGGTCTCGGGCGAGCGCCCCTCCATCGCCAGCGCAATACCGGAGGCAAGCCCGCCGCCACCGGCAGGAATGACGACATGGTCAAGCGTCACGCCCGCTTCCGCCATCTGATCCGCGAATTCGAGGCCAGCCGTTCCCTGCCCGCTGATGATATCGGGATCATCGAAACTGGGTACCAGCACCGCCCCGCGCTCCGCTGCGATCTGGGCGGAGATCTCTTCCCGGCTCTCGGTATTCCGGTCGTAGAGGCGGATTTCAGCTCCATCCGCCAGCACACCCTCCACTTTCACCGCAGGGGCATCGGACGGCATCACGATCAGGGCCGGCATGTTCAGGAGGCGCGCCGCACGAGCCACACCCTGGGCGTGATTGCCGGACGAGAAGGCGACCACGCCTGCGGCGCGCTGCGCCTCAGGGATCTGCCGCAACCGGTTGGTCGCCCCGCGGATCTTGAAGCTGCCGGTTTCCTGAAGGCACTCGGCCTTCACATAGACACGCGCGCCCGCAAGCGCATCCAGAGTGTCATGGCGCAGGACGGGTGTCGTGCGGACAAGGCCGCGCAGCCGCTCGGCAGCGGCAACGACGTCGGAATATGCAGGAAGGGAATCAGAAGCCATGGCGCTCCATAGCGCGCCATGGCTTTCAGGAAAATCGGCTTAGAGCGAGGCGGCGAATTTCTTCACCAGCGCGCGCGCACCTTCGGCAGTTTCTGCATTGTCGACCGCATGCGCGAGCACAGCTTCGAAATAACCGACCTTGGACCCGCAATCATATGGCGCGCCTTCGAACTCATAGGCGTAGAAGTCCTGCGTCTCCATCAGGCGGGCCATGGAATCGGTCAGCTGGATCTCGCCGCCCGCGCCCTTGCCCTGATCGGCCAGCAGGCCGAAGATTTCCGGCTGAAGGATATAACGCCCGGTGATGGCCAGGTTCGACGGCGCAGACTCGACCGGCGGCTTCTCCACCATGCCGGACATGCGGATCAGGCGGCCATCGCGCTCCACCGGCGCGATCACGCCATAGGAAGACACACGCTCCTGCGGCACCGGATCGACCGCGATGATGTTGCCGCCGACCTTGTCATAGGCCTCGGTCATCTGTGCGAGGCACGAAGGCTGGCCCTTCACGATCACGTCCGGCAGAAGGATTGCGAACGGCTCATTGCCAATGATGTCGCGGGCACACCAGATGGCGTGCCCCAGGCCCAGTGGCTCCTGCTGGCGCACGAAGCTGGCGGTCCCGGCCGGCAGGCGGGTCGCTTCCACCTGCTCCAGGATCTTGTCCTTGCCTTTGGCCTTGAGTGAGGTCTCGAGTTCGTAAGAATGGTCGAAATAGTCCTCGATGGCGCCTTTGTTGCGGCCCGTCACGAAGACGATGTGCTCGATACCAGCCTCAAGGGCCTCATCCACCACATACTGAATGGCCGGACGGTCGACGACCGGCAGCATTTCCTTCGGGATTGCTTTCGTTGCCGGCAGCACCCGTGTACCGAAACCGGCGACCGGAAGGACAGCCTTTCTTACGCGCATAACAATTCCATTTCTCGTGTGTCAGGTGAAAACGTCTCTGCCTGATAAGCAAATTGCCTGCCAAGGTCACCCGTGGGGACCTGACTGAACGCATACTCCGGCAATGTGTCAGCCGAATGTAATCAGGTAAAAGCCCGCCACAGTCATGGACAGGCACAGGATAGCAAGCGTCGCCAGCGTCGCCCGGACCGAAATGCGGTGCGGCCTGTGAAGGCGTTCTGCGAGGTAAGACTGCAGCTTCCGGGCGGGTGAGCCGGTGCCATGAGCCTTGAGATCGCCATACTGCCATCCAGCCGCTTCGGCAGGAGTCTTAGCGGCTTCCTGAGCGGCTTCACGCCCGGAAAGGGCGTCCTGTTGGAAGTCTTGAGGGGCTTTGAGGGCAGACACGGCAATCTCCTGCAGATTACCGTCCCTTCTGCCATCCCAGTCACTAAGGCTTGGCTAACGCCGCATAAAAGAATGCGCTTTCCGGCCTAGAGCGGCATCAGCAGATGACCGCCATCCACTACGATATTGGAGCCGGTCATGTAGCTGCCCGCATTTGACGCCAGCAGCAGCAGCGCCCCATCCAGTTCCTGATGCTCGCCAAAGCGTTTCATGGCGATACGCTTGCGCATTTTGTCGCCCGCATCGGAGTCGAGATAATCGGAGTTGATGTCGGTCTTGTAGTAACCGGGCGAAATCGCGTTCACGCGAATGCCATAGCGCGCATTTTCCAGCGCCATCTGGCGGGTCAGATGCTCGACCCCTGCCTTGGACACGCAATAGGCCGTGGTCATCATCTGCGGTTGCAGGCCCGTGATGGAAGCGATGTTGATGATGGAGCCCGGCACGCCAGCGTCGATCATGGCATTCGTGCCGTGTTTGCCGACCCGCCACACACCGTTGAGATTGGTGTCGATCACGGCATTCCAGTCATCCTCGCTCTGCTCGCGGAACCAGGTGTCGCGCGACATGCCGGAATTGCTGATGATGATGTCACAGGGGCGGCCGATGGCTTCCTTGATCTCCGCGAATGCGCCGCTGACGCTGGCATCAGAGGTCACGTCCATCTCCACAGGCAGGGCCCGGCCGCCGGATTTGCTGATCTCTGCCGCCAGCGATTCCAGCCGGTCCATCCGGCGCGCGGCAACGACGACATCCGCACCGGCCTTTGACAAAACTTTCGCAAAATGACGGCCAAGACCGCTTGAGGCGCCAGTCACCAAAGCTGTCCTGTCAGCAAGACTAAACAAATTCATGCCCCAATCTCCTTATTTCGCACTTGCACAACGCAAGATTCTGTCGCTACTCCTAACAACATGAAAATATCAGTGCTGAGGGAACGACGTTCCGGTGAAACCCGTGTGGCGGCTACACCAGAGACGGTCAAGAAGTTAGTGGCTGCAGGCCACTCGGTTACAATTGAGTCTGATGCCGGCAAAGTCTCCGGCTTTATGGACTCCGCCTATGAGGAGGCAGGCGCATCCATTGCGAAGGATGCCGCTGCAGCCGTCCAGGGGGCAGACATCGTCTTCAAGGTCCGCGGACCGGAAGCAGACGAAGTCTCAACCCTGCCGGACGGGTCCAGCGTGATCGCGCTCATGGAGCCCTTTGCGATGGACCCGAAGGTTGTCGACGGGCTCAATGCGAAAAAGATCGCGTCGCTCTCGATGGAGTTCACGCCGCGCATCACCCGGGCCCAGAGCATGGACGCCCTCTCCTCTCAATCCAACCTCGCCGGCTATCGCGCCGTAATTGAAGGCGCGCAGATCTATGGACGCGCCATGCCGATGATGATGACCGCTGCCGGCACGGTCGCTCCCGCCAAAGTGTTCATCATGGGTGTCGGCGTCGCAGGCCTTCAGGCTATCGCCACCGCCCGGCGCCTCGGCGGTGTGGTTACAGCAACAGACGTCCGCCCCGCCGCCAAGGAACAGGTAGCCTCACTCGGCGCGAAGTTCATCGCGGTGGAAGATGAAGAGTTCAAGGCCGCCGAGACCGCTGGCGGCTACGCCAAGGAAATGTCGAAGGAATACCAGGCCAAACAGGCCGAACTCACGGCGAGCCACATCACCAAGCAGGACATTGTCATCACGACGGCGCTTATTCCCGGCCGGGCGGCACCTGTGCTGATCACCGAGGAAATGGTGAAGAGCATGAAGCCCGGTTCCGTGATCGTCGACATGGCTGTCAGCCAGGGCGGCAACTGCCCGCTGTCGAAGCCGGATGAGATCGTCGATGTCGGCGGCGTGAAAGTGGCCGGGTTCTCGAATCTGCCCGCCCGCCTGCCTGCGGACTCCTCGTCGCTCTACGCAAAGAACCTGCTCGCCTTCCTGCCGCTCGTGACGGCTGAGGATGGCAGTCTCAATCTCGACACCGATGACGAAATCGTCACCGCCATGCTCCTGACCAAGGGCGGCGAAACGGTGAACGAAAGGATCAAATCATGAAACGCGCACTCCTGACCCTTGCCGCGGCCAGCTTTGCGCTGCCCGCCCTCGCCGAAGGCGGGGCCGTCAACCCGACGGTCTTCCTGGCGGCGATCTTCGCCATGGCCTGCTTTGTCGGCTACTACGTCGTATGGAGCGTGACGCCTGCCCTGCATACGCCGCTGATGGCTGTGACGAACGCCATTTCGTCCGTGATCATCGTCGGCGCGCTCGTCGCTGCCGCTACGGTTGGCCTTAACGCTGACAACTGGGTCTCCAAGATCCTCGGCGCCGTCGCCGTTGCGCTCGCCAGCGTCAACATCTTCGGCGGCTTCCTCGTCACCCAGCGCATGCTGGCCATGTACAAGAAGAAGGGGGACTAATTCATGACCGCCTTCCAAACGACCTGGGCACCGCTGCTCTATCTCGCCGCCGGTATCCTCTTCATTCTCGCCCTGCGCGGACTTTCCAGCCCGGCCACCAGCCGTGCGGGCAACCGCAATGGCATGATCGGCATGGCGATCGCCATCGGCACCACGCTGATCCTGTTGTTCAACGAAATCGATGTCGTCACCTGGGGCCTGATCCTCGGCGGCATCGCCGTGGGCGGCACCATCGGCGCCATCATCGCGCGCCGTATCCCGATGACGGCCATGCCGCAGCTCGTCGCCGCCTTCCACAGCCTCGTCGGCCTGGCCGCCGTGCTCGTGGCGGCCGCCGCGCTCTACTCGCCGGTCCAGTTCGGAATCATGGGCGCCGAAGGCGTGCATGTGAACTCGCTGATCGAGCTTGGCCTCGGCTCCGCCATCGGCGCGCTGACCTTCACCGGCTCGGTCATCGCCTTCGCGAAGCTGAACGGCAACATGAGCGGCGCGCCGATCATGCTGCCCGCCCGTCACCTGCTGAACATCGTAATCGGTCTCGGCATTGTCGGCCTGCTTGGTTACCTGATCTCGACTGGCGGCTCGGCCCAGTGGGCCTTCTGGGGCCTCACCGCTCTCGCGCTGATCCTCGGCATCACGCTGATCATTCCGATCGGCGGGGCGGACATGCCGGTCGTCGTGTCGATGCTGAACTCCTATTCCGGCTGGGCGGCTGCCGCCCTCGGTTTCACGCTCGGCAACTTCGCCCTGATCATCACCGGCGCCCTCGTCGGCTCTTCCGGTGCAATCCTGTCCTACATCATGTGTAAGGGCATGAACCGGTCCTTCATCTCGGTCATCCTCGGCGGCTTTGGTGCGGACGATTCCGCAGCGGGTGCCGGTGGCCCGGCCGTCGACCGCCCCTTCAAGAAGGGTTCGGCAGACGATGCCGCCTTCATCATGAAGAACGCCTCCAAGGTCATCATCGTGCCCGGCTACGGCATGGCTGTTGCGCAGGCCCAGCACGCCCTGAAGGAAATGGCCGACAAGCTGAAAGAGGAAGGCGTCGACGTGAAGTACGCCATCCACCCGGTCGCTGGCCGGATGCCGGGGCACATGAACGTGCTGCTGGCCGAAGCCCAGGTGCCTTATGATGAAGTGTTCGAGCTGGAAGATATCAACTCCGAATTCTCGACCGCAGATGTCGCCTTCGTCATCGGCGCCAACGACGTGACCAACCCGTCGGCCAAGACGGACAAGACCTCGCCGATCTACGGCATGCCGGTACTCGACGTTGAGAACGCCCGCACGGTCCTCTTCGTGAAGCGCTCGATGGGCTCCGGCTATGCCGGCATCGACAACCCGCTCTTCTTCCACGACAACACGATGATGTTGCTCGCAGACGCGAAGAAGATGGTGGAAGACATCGTCAAGTCGCTCTAGAGGCGCCTGACATCACTTCAGAGAGCCACGCAGTTCCGCCAGGCGCTGCGTGGCTTTTTCGTCCGGCTCGCACACCTGCTCCGGCGCATCGGCACGTAGCGATTCCGCGAGCAGGGAAATCGGAACGCCGTCGACTTCCCAGTCCGGTGCAAGCTCCGACAGCGGCTCCAGCGCAAAACGGCGCAGCGGCAGTCGTGAATGAGGGATGATCAGGTCATCCGTCTCCATGTCCACGCCCGCCATCAGCAGAATGTCGATATCGATCTCGCGCGGGCCCCAGCGCCGGCGCGCCTGACGGCCCAACGACTCTTCGATCCCCTTGCAGACGGCAAGCAGCGCATGCGGCGCAAGATCCGTTTCAATCTTCACACAGACGTTCAGGAAGTCCGGCTGATCCGTCACGCCCCAGGCCTTGCTGGCATAGACACGCGACGCCCTTCCGAGGCGTATCCCTTCCGACGTGCTCAGCTGCTCCAGCGCGCGCGCCAGATAGGCTTCGCGTTCGCCAAGATTGGTGCCCAGTTCCAGATATGCTTCAGCCATCACGGCTACGGGTTATAACCACACCCACATGATCCACGAAATGACGGATTGGCGCAGACGGTTTGCGGACCGTCACGGTGATCCGCTCCACCAGCGGCTGCTCTTCCAGAACGGCCATGGCGATCCGCTCGGCAAAGGTTTCAATCAGGTTGAACACCGTCTCGCCGGAAAGCCGTTCGGCCAGGTCGCACAGCTCGCCATAATTGACCGTTTCGGACATCTCGTCCTTGCGCGCCGCCTGCGGCTTCAGCTCGCATTCCATGTCGATATAGAATTTCTGGCCAAGCGATTTCTCGGCCTTGTGGACGCCATGAAAGCCGTGAAGGCAGAGATTGGTCACGAATACGCGGTCGGTCATTTTGCTCTCTCAATCGCTTCCAGCATGGTGAGGGCTTCGCGGTGCACAGCCACATCGTGCACACGCAGGATAGAGGCGCCCCGGCAAATGCTTTCCAGGTTCGCTGCCAGCGTTCCCGTCAGGCGGTCATCGACCGGGTTGCCCGTAAGGCGGCCAATAAAGGATTTGCGCGACACGCCCACCAGAACCGGACAGCCTGTTTCACACAGCACGTCCAGATTGGCGAGCGCGCTGAAATTCTGCTCATAGGTTTTCCCGAAGCCGACACCGGGATCAAGAATGATGTGCTCGCGCGGAATGCCGTGCGCTTCGGCCAGTTTGAAACTGTCCTGAAAGAACGCCGCCATATCGTCGCGCAGATTGATCGCGCCATCGGCCTTGCCGCGATTATATGTAATCACGACCACGCTGTGCGTCTCGGCAACGACACGCGCCATCTCCCGGTCACGAGTCATGCCCCAGACATCGTTGATGATGACGACGCCCGCCTCCGCAGCTTTGCGGGCGACACTCGCCTTATAGGTGTCGATCGACAGCGGAAGCGCCGCAGAGGACGCGAGCGAGGCAATGGTGCCCGAGACGCGCTTCCATTCCTCCGCCGGCCCAACCTCATCGGCGCCTGGCCGCGTGGACTCCCCGCCAATGTCGATAATGTCAGCGCCATCCAGGCGCATCCGCTCGGCATGTTCAATGGCATTGGCCAGCCCGTAATGTGCCCCGCCGTCCGAAAAGGAATCCGGCGTGACGTTCAGGATGCCCATCAGCTGGACGCGGCCTTCCGACAGCCTGTGCAGCAATTCGTCCCGGACGGTGGCGCGTACAACGCAATCCATATCTGCCCCTCTTTGTCAGACGCCGCCTATACCAGCCCTGCCCGGCACAGCAAACTTAGGTTTCGGCAATCCATTGCCGCTCTTGTGGAAGAGAGTAAGCTCCACCTCTCTCCAAGGAGCCCTCCCATGAAATTTCTGAAGTCATCCCTCACCCTCTGCCTAACCTGCGCCCTGATCGCCGGAACCGGCACAGCACAGGAAAAGCGCGCAATCACGGTCGACGATCTGCTGGCGATCAGGGATGTCTCATCGGTAGACCTCAGCCCGGACGGGGCCTGGGCCGTCTATACCGTCAAGCGCAACGACATGGATAAGGACAAGGCCGTCACCCAGATCTGGATGGCCTCCATCGACGATGGCACAGCCCTGCCTCTGACCGGAGAGACCTACAGCGCCAGCGCCCCACGATGGAGCCCGGACGGCTCCCAGCTCGCTTTCCTGGCCACGCGTGACGATCTCGACGAAGACGCAACCGGCCAGGTCTGGACGCTGGACATGCGCGGCGGCGAGGCGCGGGCCTATACGAATGTGACCCAGGGCGTGGACAGCTTCGAATGGGCTCCGGACGGCCAGCGCATGGCCCTGCTCATCACCGACGAGAGCGAGAACGACATTGCCGACCGGGAAGCCAAGGCCAAAGGCGAAACGCCTGCTGTCCACCCCTATGTGATCGACCGGCTGCAGTTCAAGGAAGACGGCGTCGGCTATCTGGACCGCACTTACACGCATCTCTACGTCATCTCCGGGCGGGAAGAAGAGCCCGTGCAGCTGACCTTCGGCCAGCGCAATGACAGCGAACCCGACTGGAGCCCCGATGGCAGCCGGATCGCCTATATCTCGAACCACACGGACGAGCCGGATTCGAACGACAATACGGACGTCTTCACCATTTCCGCCTCTGTTCCGGCGGACGGCATTCCCGCCGCCCCTCTGCAGGTCACTACCAATCCCGGCACCGAAGCCTCGCCGGACTGGAGCCCGGACGGCAAGACCCTCACCTACACCACACAGATCCAACCGGAGCTGATGTGGTATGCCACCATCCACCTGGCGGTCGTGCCTGCCGATGGCGGCCCCGAGCGCGTGCTGACCAAGGCGCTGGACCGGAATGTCTATGAGCCGACATTCTCCGCGGACGGGCGCAGCATCTACTTCCTCAGCGAAGACTCAGGCACCCAGCCTGTCTCGGCCTATGACCTGAAGAAGGACTCGATCACCAAAGTCATCGAGGGCGGCCTGGCCGTGAGCAGTTTCGATGAGGGTCCGAAAGGCACAATGGCCGCCGTGGTTTCGACCCCGACCCTGCCGGGCGATGTGTTCTTCCTGGACCGCAAGGACAAGCTGAAGCCGGTCACCCATGTGAACGAGGCCCTGCTGGACCAGCTCACCCTGTCGGAGCCGCACTTCATCGACTTCACCGATCCGGACGGCGAGACCGTGCAGGAATTCATCTATCCGGCGCTCGGCATGACGGACGGCGTTCCGCCCCCGGCCATCCTGCGCATCCATGGCGGCCCTGTAGCGCAGTTCGACTATGGCTTCGACCCGTTCGCCCAGATCTATGCTGCCAATGGCTACACGACGATCATGGCCAATCCTCGCGGCTCCAGCGGGCGCGGAGAGAACTATGCCGCCGCCATCTGGGCCGACTGGGGCAACCGGGACTTTGCGGATGTCATGGCCGGGGTCGACAAGGCCGTGGAAATGGGCCTCGCCGATGAAGACCGTCTTGGCGTCGGCGGCTGGTCCTATGGCGGCATTCTCACCAATTACGTGATCACCAAGACCGGCCGGTTCAAAGGCGCGGTCAGCGGCGCAAGCGAGGCCAACTACACGGCCAATTACGGCCACGACATCTACCAGCGCGAATGGGTCACGGAACTGGGCCTGCCCTGGGAGAACAAAGCCGAGTGGGACCGCATTTCGCCCTTCTTCCAGATTGCGAACGTCACCACGCCCAGCCTCTTCATTGGCGGGGGCGCGGACTGGAACGTGCCGATTCTCAATTCAGAGGAAATGTACATGGCCCTGCGCAAGCGCGGCATCGAAACCGGCCTGGTCGTCTATCCCGACGAAGATCACTCAATCGGCAGGCCAAGCTTTGTCGCAGACCGCTACCAGCGCTATGTTGGCTGGTACGATAACCACGTGAAAGGAGACTGAGAGGAGAAGATGGTGTGCCCTGCAGGGTTCGAACCTGCGACCTACTGATTAAAAGTCAGTTGCTCTACCAGCTGAGCTAAGGGCACCGAAGCGGCCCATTTAGAGAAGGGTTTGAGGCGGGTCAACACCCGCCTGCACCCAATTCTGAAGAGTCACAGCTTTTATCCACTCAAAGCGAAATCATGAGATATTCCAACCTGCTCCTGCCCGCCCTGTTACCAGCCCTGTTTCTGGCCTCCGCCTGTGCCAGCAATCCCGAACCTGCCGCAGAGGAAAACCCGGCCGCCTCGCAAGGCGTGGTCAAGAACACTGAAGAGGCTGCTGGCACCGCCTACACGCAGACGAAAGACGGCCTGCCGGACGCTGCCATGTCGCCGCTGGAGGACCTGAACCTCAAACGCGACCCGATTCCCCCGGTCCTGGAGGCCATCAAGAACCCCTACGAGCTGCCGGAAGGCACCGGCTGCGCCAGCATCGCCCTGATGGTGACCGAGCTGGACGCCGCCCTCGGCCCGGACTGGGATACCGAAGACCCGGACGAGCGGCTGCGCACCGAGAAACTGGCCGACGAAGCCTCAGACGCCGCGCTCGACACGATTTCGTCCACGGCCAGCAGCCTGATTCCCTTCCGCAGCCTCGTGCGCCGCGCGTCCGGCGCCTATGCCTATCAGAAGAAATACAACCTGGCCTACAAGATCGGGGCCCAACGCCGCGCCTTCCTGAAGGGCGTGGGCCAGGCCATGGACTGCCCCTATCCGGCCCGGCCTCACCCGGTAGAGTCCGAGCCTGACAAGGCCGTCTTCAAGGGCGACACACCCGACTAAACAGCGGGGCGGCTCAGCCGGCCTCGCCTTCGGCCGCCCGCGGCTTTGACTTGGTGGAGGCCCACGCCGTCTGCAGGCGTGCCCGCAACGCTTCGAACCGCCCCTCGGCGATGGACGCGCGGATCTCCTGCATCAGGGCCTGGAAGAAGGCCGTGTTGTGCCAGCTCAGCAGCATCGGCCCCAGATACTCCCCGGCCCGGAACAGGTGGTGGTAATAGGCTTTCGGATAATCGCGGCTGGCCGGGCAATCGACGGCTTCGTCCAGCGGCGAGAGATCCTCGGCGAATTTCGCATTCTTGACGTTCACCGGTCCCGCCCAGGTCCAGGCCTGCCCATGGCGGCCGGAGCGCGTCGGCAGCACGCAGTCGAACATGTCGATGCCGCGCGCCACGCTCTCCACCAGGTCGATCGGCTTGCCGACGCCCATCACATAACGCGGCAGCCCGTCCGGAAGGTGCGGCACGGTCATGTCGATGGTCGCACACATCTGCTCATGCCCTTCGCCGACAGCGAGGCCACCCAGAGCGATCCCGCCAAAGCCCTGAGACACGACACCCTTCGCAGAACGCTCCCGAAGATCCTCGAAGTTCGATCCCTGAATGATCCCGAACAGCGTCTGCCCGTCCCGCTCACCGAACGCATCGAGGCTCCGTTCGCCCCAGCGCAGCGACAGCTCAAGGCTCTCTTCGGCCTCCTCATGCGTACACGGAAAGTTCGTGCACTCATCCAGCTGCATGGAAATATCGGCGTCCAGCAGGTCGGCCTGAATCTCGATGCTCCGCGCCGGGTCCAGCCGGTGGGTCGAGCCGTCAAT
Source organism: Rhodobacterales bacterium (assembly GCA_014763715.1). Classification (GTDB taxonomy): domain Bacteria; phylum Pseudomonadota; class Alphaproteobacteria; order Caulobacterales; family Hyphomonadaceae; genus Hyphomonas. The sequence continues at coordinate 72,220 of JACXUV010000004.1, forward strand.
ATGACTCTGGAACGTCACGCCATCGGCGTCCATCTTGCGCAGCTGCGCAAGGCTCCACACCTGGAAGCCCCCGCTGTCGGTCAACATCGGCCCGTCCCAGTGGGCGAATTTGTGCAGGCCACCGAGGCGGTTCACCCGCTCGGCACCGGGGCGCAGCATCAGGTGATAGGTGTTGCCGAGGATGATGTCCGCCCCGGCGCCCTTCACCTGATCCATGTAGAGCGCCTTCACCGTGCCCGCCGTACCGACAGGCATGAAGGCCGGCGTGCGGATGTCGCCGCGCGGTGTTTTCAGCACGCCGGTGCGCGCCTTGCCCTCGCGGGCCTGAATTTCAAAAGGAAATGTCGCCATGGGCGCGCATATAGGCGAGCTTTACCGCGCGGCAAAGCCCGCCTCACACGTCCCTCAGGCCACCGTGGCGTTGCGGCGGATGTTCATCGTCTTCGGCTGACAGAATTCCAGCAGGCCATGCTCGCCGCCTTCCCCGCCAATACCGGACTGTTTCGCCCCGCCGAACACGGCATGCGGCGACAGGTGCTGGGTCTCGTTGATCCACACTGTTCCGGTCTGCAGCTGGTCGGCAATCTCCTGCGCCTTGGCGATGTCCGCACTCCAGACAGAGGCGCCGAGGCCATAGATCGTGTCGTTTGCGCGGTTCACCACCTCGTCCACATTCTCGAACGACATCAGCGGCAGGACCGGCCCGAACTGTTCCTCCTGAACGATGCGGGCATCTTCCGGCGGATTGTCCAGAATGGTGACCGGCACGAAATAACCCGGCGCATCGGAGGCTTCCCCGCCCAGCAGGAACTTGTAGCCCTTGTCCTTGGAATCCTGGATCAGGTCCAGCACGCGCTGGTACTGCGCCTTGTTCTGGATCGGCCCAATCTGCGTGCCCTGCTGCGAACCGTCGCCGACCTTCACGGTCTTGGCATAGTCCACCAGCGCGGCCTTCAGCGGCTCGTAAATATCCTTGTGCACATACATGCGCTTGGTTGCGATACAGATCTGCCCGGTATTCTGAAACGCCGCCCAGAACAGCTGTTGCGCCACCGCCTCGACATTCACGTCCGGCATCACGATGGCCGCGTCATTGCCGCCAAGCTCCAGCGTCACCTTCTTCAGGTCTTTCGAGGCCCCTTCCATCACCTTGCGGCCCGTCTGGGTCGATCCGGTGAAGCTGATCTTGTCGATGCCGGAATGCCCGGTCAGCCAGGGGCCGAGACGGTCATCGCCTGACACAACATTCAGCACGCCGGGTGGCAGCAGGTCGCGGATCAGTTCGCCAATGCGCAGGGTCGTCAGCGGCGTGGTCGGCGCAGGCTTCAGCACGATCGTGTTCCCGGCCAGCAAGGCGGGCGCCAGCTTGAACGCTGCCAGGATGACGGGGAAGTTCCACGGCACGATGGCCGCCACGACACCGATCGGCTCGTAACGGGTCACGGTGTAGCGCTCGTCATCGTCCTGCGAGACGACTTCCGGAATGTCCAGCTTGGCGGTTTCGGCGAACCAGTGCGCCCCGCCCAGCACATCGCCCATGGCCTGCTCGAACGGCTTGCCCTGTTCACGTGTCAGCAGGCGGGCCAGTTCCTCCCCATGCTGCGCAATCGTGCCGGCAATGGCCAGCATGATTTCCTTGCGCTTTGCTATCGGCGTCTTGCGCCAGGCCGGCAGCGCCGCGCGGGCGGCCGCGACAGCCTCGTCCAGCTCCTCCCGCGTGCAATTCGGCGCATTGGCGAAAACCTCCGCCGTCGCCGGGTTCTCGACACCGAACGTCTCGGTGCCGGTGACGGCTTTGCCGTTGATGGTCATGGTGAATTTCATGTCGGCGCTCATGGCACGGGTCCTCATTTATGTTTTTTGCGTTTCCTCGGTGTGAAGCCTAACAGAAACAGGGCCATGAAACAGCGTGAAATCGGCGCCACATTGGCCTCTCGCTGCGTCAACTGTGCCGCAAGTCATGCCGGGTAAGGACAACCGGAGACCAATCCCACACTTCCCCCCGTGTCATCCCGGAAAGCTTGCAAGGCTTATCCGGGACCCAGCCCTGTAATGGTACCGCTGCATCTGGGTCCCGGATATTTGCTGCGCAAATTCCGGGATGACACGCGGGAGGTGGGCTCTATCCAACCGGACAGGTTGAGGTCTCATCCTCCGGGCCATGCATCCGCAGCTCCGCATCTACTTTGACTTTGTCTGGCCGCTCTTCTGGCCATGGCTGGTCTGGAACCTGCTCCGTGTCGCCCGCTGGCACACGGAGACAGGACGCGATGCGCTGATGGCGGTGGACAGGTTCGGCAACATCCGTTTCGTCCGGATGTCAGACCCGCCGCCGCCCGATGATCTCTACACTTATGAAGCGCCGCGTATCCCGCGATGGGAACGTCCTGCTGTCTGCAGCGACGCTCTCGACGCCGTGCGCGTGATGTCCGCGCTAGTCCGCCATGATCCGCCGAAGTCCGGCATAGTCATGCTTAGTCATGACATAGTCCGGCTTGGTCATGCCCTGAACGTGCGGGGTCCGCCCTAGCTCGTCCTCCAGTCCGAATTCAGCTTCCTGCACCGGACGGCAACCGCCGCGCCGGGCAAACGTGCTGGCATGAACCTAGGCTTCGACCGAATAGACCTTCCGTGCCGTTCCCGCGAACATCGCCGCCTTCGCGTCTTCCGGATAAGGCGCGGCAATCTTCTTCATCGCATTCCAGTAAACGACATAGTTCAGCGACCAGCGGTCAACCGGGAAATTGCTCTCGAACATGCAGCGCTCCGGCCCGAAACAGCTGATCATGTGCTCATACCAGCGCCCATGTTGCTCCACGACCTCATCCGATGACGGAGGAACATCCCGTTTGTCCCAGCCGAAGCCATTGTCCGGCATCGCCAGCCCGCCGATCTTGGCATGGACATTCGGACATTCGGCAATCGCCGCCATGTCGTCCTTCCAGGCCGCAAAGATCTCGTCGCGCTTGCCTTCATAAGGGCCAATCCCGATCGGCGTACCGAAATGGTCGAGGATCATCACCGTATCCGGGCAGGCTTTGGCGAGGTCCAGATAGTCCCGATTCTGGTGATGATAGTGCCAGGTGTCATAGGTCAGGCCCCGCTCGCCCAGATGCTGAACGCCCCGGCGGAAGTCAGGATCCGCATAAAGACGCGGCGGCGCGTGCCCCGGAATGCGAAGCGTCGCGCCACTATTGTCGCGGGACCCGGCATGGCGGATGCCCCGGAACAAACCCTCCGACGCCTCCACATGCGCATCCAGAACCTCATCCAGCTGCACCACCGGCAACCGAAGATCCGCATGCGCCACAAGCGCCGCAATATAAGGCCCGCCCTTCGCCTTCATCGCAGCGGCGGATTCCGTCACGAACACCGTCTCACCCACAGGCTTCAGATGATCCGGCCCATCTTTCCGGTAGGCCGCGCCACATTCCATGAAGACAGTCTGGACGACATTGTGGCCGCTCGTCAGATCCGCCAGCAGGTCCGGCACCTGGTAGCCCATCTCCTCGCTCGGCCAGAGATGATGGTGCGGATCGACGATCTCGCGCTCCGGCTCAAGGACATCTTCCCTGACCTGCCAAACCCAGTCCGTATTGTTGAATACCATGCGCCTGCCTCCCTTGTTCTTTTGAGAGGCAGAGTGACGCCGAAAAACAAAGAAGGCCAGCACCGGGCTGGCCTCACCTCGCGTCAGCTTTCACTGGATCAGAACGTGATTTCCGCGCCGGTCAGTTCCGGCAGCTGCAGGATGATGATCAGGTCGCGCATTTCCTGACGGGCCGCGACATGGCTCATCGTGAAGGAAACGTTCGAGCCCTTCTCAGTCAGGTCCAGCAGCGTCAGGCCGGCCGGGAACAATTCGCGATAGATCACCCGCTCGGACAGGCCCGGCGCAAGGCGGAAGCCGATCCGCTTGGACAGATTGTCCAGCGCCTCGCCAACGCGCTCCTTGTTCCGCGCCGCCAGCGGCGACATGCGGTTGCGCATCACGATCCAGTCGATCGGACGGCGCGAAGTCTGTGCCTTTTTCTTCCGGCAGGACCAGACCATTTCGGAATAGAAGCTCGGCCGGATCACTTCCAGTGTCTGCGGGTTCACATCGCCCAGCAGGTCAAAGTCCACGAAGCTGTCATTCAGCGGCGTGATCAGCGTATCCGCCTGCATATGCGCCAGCCGGGACAGGAACGTGTCACCGCCGGGCGAGTCGATGATGATAAAGTCGCAAGTTTTCTTCAGCCGCTGCAGGCTGGAGACGAGACGATGCGTTTCTTCCGCTTCGGCCTTGTCGAGATCGCGCTCGGTGGACGCATCCACCCGCACGATTTCCGGCATAGGCAGGCGCGCACCGGTCGACTGCATCCAGCGCAGGCGGTTTTCGAGGTAACGGGTCAGCGACCGCTGACGCACATCCAGATCGATCACACCGACCGACTTGCCCATGCGCATGAGCGAGACGGTCAGGTGCATGGAAACGGTCGACTTGCCGGCCCCACCCTTCTCGTTCCCGACGACGATGACGCGGGCATCCTTCTGGGGGACCGACAGGTCCGGGCCACCCACAAGAGCGGTAGGCGCGAATCCATCAGGCATGTCAGAAAGCTCCAAGTTCAATCAGTCGGGTTTGAATCAGTTGTATTATACGGGTCAGGCGACGCGCGGCATATCCTGCGAAACATTCCAGGCCGGACGGCTGCCGGGCAGATCGTCGAACAGGTCTTCATCTTCAGCCAGGAGGCCGAACTGTGCCGGCATCGGCTCACCGTCGAAGAGCAGGTCGTCGGACATGATCGGGCCGAAGGCAGCTTCGGACGGAAGCTCCTCGGTCTGCGGGGCATGCATGGCGATCTGCGTCAGCAGGGAGCGCAGGCCAGACAGGGCGCCGGAGACTCGGGCCGTTTCACGGGCATACAGCGCGGCCGATTCCGTAACCGGATTGCCGTCGCGATCGAACATCCATTCGTCGATGTCCATTTCCGGATTGAGGTGCCGGGTGACCGGCTCCGGAGCGCCCTCGCCGGGAAGACGCGACTCGCTGGCTGACATGCGGAACGCTGCCGTCAGCACGAAGGATTTCAGGGAAGAAAGGATGCGCTGTGTCATGACTTCAAAATTCCTCCGAACAGGTTAACAACGCGTTTACACAATCGGTAACCGGGACGAATTGAAAGTGAATTCGAAGACAGGCGGCCTTACCCCCGCAGTACGTACCAGAAGCGAGTTGCTACAACAGGTTACGGCCTGGAAGCAGGCAGGCGAACGAGTGGGTTTCGTGCCCACAATGGGTGCACTTCACGGGGGACATCTCTCCCTCATTGAAAAGGCAAAAGAAAAAGCGACACGAATCGTCGCGAGCATTTTCGTGAACCCGACTCAGTTCGCGCCGGGCGAGGATTTCGACACTTACCCGAGAGACGAAGAGGCCGATCTTGCAAAGCTCGCCTCCGTCGGTTGCGATCTCGCATACCTGCCGACCGTCGGCGAAATGTACCCCGAGGGATCGGTGACGAATGTGCGAGTCGAGGAGATGTCCGACCTGCTGGATGGAATCTACCGACCGCATTTCTTCTATGGCGTCACCACGGTCGTCGCCCGCCTGTTCCTGCATGTTCAGCCGGATGTGGCCGTGTTTGGCGAGAAGGATTACCAGCAGCTCCAGATCATTCGCCGCATGGTGCGGGACCTTGGCTTTCCCATTGAAATCATTGGCGCTTCAACGGCGCGGGATGCCGATGGCCTGGCCCAGTCGTCGCGGAATCTTTACCTGAAACCAGAAGAACGCCGGAATGCCGGTGCCATGCAGGCAGCTCTTCACCGGGCCTCGATCCGGCTCGTCACCGGCGAATCGCCCGCCGCCGCCCTGGAGGAAGCCCGCACGCTTCTGGCCCGGTCCGGGTTCGGGAAGATCGACTATGTCTCCCTGGTCGATCCGGACACGCTTCAGGACCTGCCAGACACACCCCTGCCCACCGGCACAGTCGCCCGGCTGCTCGGCGCCGCCTGGATGGGGCGCACGCGCTTGATCGACAATATCAGTGTGACGCGGTGAAGGTTTCGAGTAGGCCGAGGACCGTTTCATTGTCCTCGGCCGAGCCGATCGAAATCCGCAAGCGGCTCGGCAGGCCATAACCCGCGACTGCCCGGACCAGAACATTGTTCTGCTTCAGGAATTCGTTCGCGGCGGCCGCGCGCTCCGGCGTGCCAAAATCGGGAATCACGAAGTTTGCCATCGCCTCCGGCGTCGGCAAGCCCATCGCGTTCAGCCGGTCGATATAGATGGCACGCCACTCGGTATTGTGCCGGCGGCTCATCTCGATGAACTCAATATCCCGGATGCTGGCAATGCCAGCGGCCACGGCAAAGGCATTGATGTTGAACGGCGGCCGGATGCGCTGGAACGTGGCCGCAATCTCTGCCGGGAAATAGCCCCAACCAAGACGCAGGGCGGCGAGGCCGTAGATCTTCGAGAAGGTGCGGATCATCACCGTGTTCGGGCGCCGGTCGACGAGATCGCGGATTTGGGCCTCATAAGCCTCACCGACATATTCGGCATAGGCGCCATCAATCACGAACAGGACATGCGGCGGCAGCGCATCCTGAAGGCGCTCGAGTTCCTCCACCTGCATCATGGTTCCGGTCGGGTTGTTGGGATTGGCCAGGAACAGGATACGCGTCCGCTCCGTCACGCCACCCAAAAGCGCGTTGAAGCCTGCCGTAAAATCCGTTTCCGGCACGGTGACGGGCGTTGCGCCATGCCCCAGTGCCGACACCGCGTACATGGAGAAGGCATGTTCCGTAAACAGAATTTCGTCGCCCGGTCCGGCATAGGCCTGCGTCAGCAGGTGGATGATCTCATCCGACCCGGCGGAGACAGCCACACGGGAAACGTCCTGAATACCCTTCGCTTCGGCAATGGCCGCACGCAGGGCACCATAGTCAGGGTCCGGGTAGACGTGAACCTGCCGCGCCACATCCTGCATGGCCTCGATTGCCCTGGGGCTCGGCCCGAACGGATTTTCGTTGGACGCCAGCATGACGACGCGCCCGTCAGTACCATGCAGCTTGCCGCCCGGCACATAAGGTTTCGTCTTTTCGATGTGCGGGAGGGGGCGAATGCTGGTCATGCACGCGCATTACAATACGCGGGCACGGCTGAAAACAGGAATTGCGGCGGTTTACCCGCCCGGCGGCGCGGTAGAATCGCGCGGCACCATCCGGTAGCCGAGCAGGTGCCGGTTCGGGGTTTCGCTCGGTGAAGCGATTTCCTCCAGCAACAGGCCGATTGCTTCAGAGGCCAGCTCCCGGCTCGGCTGGTAGATCGTGGTCAGGGACGGGCTGATCGTGGCCGCCAGAGGCGTGTCGTCGAAGCCCGCGACAGACAATTGCTGAGGGATCTGGATCCCGCGGCGATAGCAGGCCGCGATCACACCGGCCGCCATGTCATCATTGGAAGCAAAGATGGCTGTTGGCCGGTCAGACACATCCAGAAGCTGTTCGGCCCCGGTAACACCGGAATCGAAAGTGAAATTCCCATTCACGACCAGTGCCGGATCGAACGCTATCCCGGCCGTCTCCAGGGCATCCTTGTAGCCCTCGAACCGCGCCCCTGCCTGGCTATCGGCCACAGTGCCGCGCATGAAGCCGATCCGTTCATGACCGAGCCCGATAAGGTATTCCGTCATCTCTCGGGCAGCGGCGCGGTCATCGATCGCCACATCGCGCCCCGGTGTGCCGGTTTCCGAGGGCGCAATCCGGACGAAGGGAACCTGTTGCTGCTGCAGCAGGCCGATCAGGTCCTGATCGTCAGACAGGGGCGGTGTGAGGATGGCGCCCGCCAACCGGGTCCCTGAGCGAAGCGCCAGAACTTCACGCGTATTGGCGGAATAGTCCTCGGTAATCAGGCTGTACCCTTCAGCCTGGCACCGCTGAAGCGCGCCGAGATGCACCTCCCCCACATAATTGCGCGATGGATTGGCATGGAGAAGGCAGATGATCCGGCTTTGCCGGGCGCGCAGGTTCCGCGCATTGTGATTGGTGCGGTAGTCCAGCGCCTTGACCGCATTCATCACCCGCTCCCGGGTCTGCTCCCGCACATTGCTTTCCCCGTTCAGCACACGGCTGACGGTTTTGAAGGAAACGCCCGCCTCGCGGGCTACGTCAATGATCGTCGCCGGCCGCTGGCCAGCATGTCTGCGGGGCATAATCTGCTTACGGCAATGCTGTTTGTCCGGAAACAGGATTAGAGGCCAAATCCCTTATGTCCAATGGACATTTTCCACCTCCCCCGGAGGGGACCGGAGACAGGACCGTGGCGGCCGTAATTATTTCTTGGTGGCGCAGGTCTGGTTGTATGCCTCAAAGTCAGCATTGAGGGCTGTGACAGCTTCCTGAAGGCCCAGTTCCATGCGCATGAGATCCGCTTTAGCCGTCTCATAGTCCGCTTTGGCAGCGTCTGCAGTCTTCGCGTGGGCCTTGGACGCATTGCGGAGGACTTCCACATCATCCCAGGCTTCACCTTTGGTCTCGACAAGCTCGGCCTGCGCATCGCGCGCATCTTTCAGCTTCACGATCTCTTCCTGCTTCGGCTTGAAAGTCGCAGACATCGCCTGGCAACGCGCCATTTCCTTGGCCGACGACGCCGCATCTGCCGCAGCGACGGGTGCAGCAAGCGCGAAGATGGCAGCAATCAGCAGTCGGGTCATGAACAGTCCTCTCTCACCTGTTGTCTGCACTTTGGCTTGTGTCACCTGAAGCCTTACTGAACGTTACTGCCCTGAAATTGCCCAGTTTGTCCGCCTGTTTCAGGTAGTCGAAACCCCTTGCCCGTTTCGGCGCCGCCGGTTCGTATTCGTGACATCGATGATGTGAAACACAGCCGCGAAGTCCTCCAGCAATTCCCGAAGCCGGTCCGGACTATCCAAAGGGGTGAACATGCTGCCCGGCTCAAACAGGTTCCCGCCCTGCAGGGTGATGAACAGTTCCCCGCCAAAGAAACAGCACTTCAGCTTCCCGCCGTGAAATGTCTTTTCGAGGTCGACCAGTTCCTGCATCAGGTCAGGCGTCAGCAGGTAACGGGATTCCACCTGGTCGGTGGTGTAGACCTCAAAGATCTTTTCAAATTCAGGGTCTTCCAGAGAAGCCCGCTGCATCCCGTTGCCGCCACCGAACCTGTTGAAGAAGCCGGCGTCACGGGTCACCAGCGTCTTGCCGTAAAAGGTCTTGTCGAAATGGAAGCGAAGACATTGGCCCTTGAAGACCGTCACCCAGGTCGTGGTTGTGCGGCCCTTTGAATCCGTGGACTGGCGCTTTTCTTCCAGATGCGCCTCGAACAGTTCAAACTCGACATTGTCACGTACCCCCGTGAGCCGGTCCTCATAACTTGCCCGGTCCCAGCCGGGCACCACGCCGACCATCTTGTGCTCCAGGATCGAAGCGACCTCACCGGGCTCTGGCTGGAAATTCATGCCCAGCTCCCGCACCACTGGCTGGACAATCAGTTCCTTGGCTTCCCTGGTGAACTTTTTCAGATCCTGGCCACCCCATGTCACCAGACCGAACCCAAGAACAACACCGAGGAACGGGCCAATCGGTGACTTAAAACCGATAAAGCCGACCAGCGCGACCGCAAGGCCAAGCCCGATACCGACATAACGGTAAATCCGGGCCTTCCTGACAGCTGCCTCACGCTCATACTCGCGGGCCTGAAGGGCTGGCTGGATTTCGTTCTGATAGACGGATGCAAAACCGGCAAACTCGTCTGCGAGGCCATCCATGGCCTGCAGGATAGCCGGGTCGATGTCTGGCTGTGGTGTCATCAATGCGTCCCCGAATTTTAGCGGGCAGCTTAAAACCGGTTCGCTTCGCGCGCCAAGGCGCTCACAGTTTCAGGCGCAACAGATATTCCAGATCCCTGTGACGGCCGACCGGGAAGAGGAACTCGGCCACCTTCTCCCAGCCAAGCCGGGCATAGAGGCGCTGAGCGTCCAGATTATCCGAATAGACGCTGAGATATATTTCCGGTGCACCGCGTGCACGCGCCCATGCCAATGCCTCATCAATGAAACGCGACCCGATACCCTGCCCCTGAAGTGATGAGTCGACATAGACGCGCTTCAGCTCCACCGCGCCCGGTTCCGGATCTTCCGCTGGCAGGCTGAGCGGGCTGCACAGCAGATAGGCCTTCATCTCCCCGTCCACTTCGCAGACACGGACCAGCACCTCCGGGTCTGCCAGCCAGCCGCGATAGACGTCCGGGCTGTGCGACTCTTCGAGGAACGCTGCCAGGTCCTCCGGATTATAGAGGTGCCCGAACTTGTCGGTGAAAGTCTTGCGCGCCAGAGCCGTCAGGGACGCAACGTCCTCAGCCACGGCATCGCGGAACGCAAGATTCTGCATAGTGTCAGCTTTCATGGCTTGCCGTCGGCGCCTTTATTCCCCGGCTTCCGTTTCATCGCCATAGATGGCGGTCCAGGAACCAGTGGCATCAATCCAGCCGCGATACATGCCTTCGCTGTTGAAGACGAAGTCGACGTTCCCAGCTCCATCGACCAGAACGACACCGCCGTCACCGCCAAGTGCCGCCACTTCATCCAGCGCAACCTGAGCCGCCTGACCGATGCTCTCACCGGCGAGCTTCACGCGGTCGCAGATCGTCTTGGCAACGCCGACACGGATGAAATACTCGCCATGGCCCGTGGCCGAGACACCGCACACGCCATTCTCGGCATAAGTGGCAGCGCCAATCAGAGGCGAGTCGCCGACGCGCCCAGCCTGCTTTGCCGTCATCCCGCCTGTTGTTGTCGCTGCTGCCACATTGCCGTTTACGTCAATTGCGACAGCACCAACGGTGCCGTGCTTGTCGGCCGCGGTACGGGACATGGTTTCGAGCACGCGCTCCAGCGCCTTGCGACGGCGTTCAGTGTCGAAATAGGTATTGGGCACCGTCTCCAGCCCTTGCGCCTCAGCGAAGGCATCCGCCCCCGGTCCGGCGAACATCACATGCTCCGATTTGTCCATGACGGCGCGCGCCGCGAGGATCGGGTTCTTCACGATGGTCACGCCAGCGACGGCACCGGCATTGCGCGTGCTACCCTCCATGATCGAGGCGTCGAGTTCGTGCGTTCCTGCAGCGGTGAAGACCGCGCCCTTGCCCGCATTGAAGATCTCATTGTTTTCCATCGGGATCACGGCTGCCTGCACAGCATCCAAAGCGCTGCCGCCATTGCGAAGCACTTTGGCACCAGCCTCCAGAGCCTCCTGCAGGCCAGCCTTGTAGAGCGCTTCCTGTTCCGGCGTCATAGAACCGCGTGTGATCACGCCCGCCCCGCCATGGATGGCGAGGCGCCATTCAGGCGCTTCAGGCGGATCAGCGTTCACAGGCAAAGCCTGGCAGCCCGCGACCAGAATCGCGGCTGCCGCGAGAAGCGGCCGAAACATCATGGGAAACCCTCCTGTCCATCTGACAGCAGGTTGACCCTGAAGGTCAGAGACCTTCAAGCCCCTTTCGTGCCGCAAGCAGCTTTTCGCGGCGTGCTGCCCAATCGACGAGACGCTGGCGGTTCTCTTCCACGATCTCTTCAGGAGCGCGGGCCACGAAATTCTCGTTGGAGAGTTTCTTCTCGGTGGACGTGATGTCCTTCTCGATCTGGCCGAGTTCCTTATCGAGCCGCTTGCGAGCTTCCTCGACGTCCACAAAGTCCGCAATCTGGAGCGCCGCCACCGTTTTGCCGAACACGGCAGTCACAGCGCCCTTGGGCGTCGCGTCTGTGAAGGTGATGTCTTCCAGGCGCGCAAGGCGCTTCAGCACGTCCTCGTGCCGCATGGTGCGGATTTCGATCTCGACCCCGGCCTTGACCAGAGCCAGCGGGATCTTCGCACCGGCGGGCACGCCCAGGTCGTTGCGCAGCGAACGCAGCTCCGTGATCAGGTCGATGACCCAGTTCACTTCTTCAGCCGCAGCTTCGTCGTGGAAGCCGTTGAAAACCGGCCAGTCCTGCCCCATCAGGAAACCCTGATCAAAGGCACGGCCCGGCGCGCGGCGGTCCCACAATTCTTCCGTCACGAATGGCATGAACGGGTGAAGCAGCTTCAGCGTCTCATCGAGAACATAGCCGCAAACCTTGCGGGTTTCGGACTTCGCGGCATCATCCATCCCGCCGAGCAGCGGCTTGATCAGCTCCAGATACCAGTCGCAGAACGTGTTCCAGACAAAGCGGTAGATCGCGCCTGCGCCGTCATCGAAACGGTAGTCCTCGATGCCTTTGGTGACATCAGCAACGCACTGGCTGAGCTCTCCGAGGATCCAGCGGTTCACCGGGCTCTTGATCTCGTCGAAGTCAATTTCGCCCGGTGCGCCGCACTCGTTCATCTCTGCGAAACGGGCAGCGTTCCAGAGCTTCGTTGCGAAGTTCCGGTTGCCCTCAACAGCCTGTTTCGACAAGCGGATGTTGCGTCCCTGCCCGGCCATGCGGCCCATGGTGAAGCGCAACGCGTCAGCGCCGTATTCGTCGATCAGTTCCAGCGGGTCCATGACGTTCCCTTTGGACTTCGACATCTTCTGCCCTTTCTCGTCCAGGACGAGGGCATGGATGTAGACGTCCTTGAACGGAACTTCGCCCATGAATTCGAGGCTCATCATCATCATCCGGGCGACCCAGAAGAAGATGATGTCGAACGCGGTGACCAACGTCGCCGTCGGGAAGAAGGTTTTCAGATCCTCCGTCTGGTCCGGCCAGCCCTGCGTCGAGAACGGCCAGAGCGCAGATGAGAACCAGGTGTCGAGGACATCCTCTTCCTGCTTCAGCGTAACGCCAGCGCCGGCCATAGCCTGCGCCTCTTCCGCTGTAGACGCGACGAAGATTTCACCCTCTTCGGAATACCATGCCGGAATCCGATGCCCCCACCAGAGCTGGCGGGAGACGCACCAGGGCTGGATGTTTTCCATCCAGTTGTAATAGGTCTTCTCCCAGTTCTCCGGCACGAACTTCGTCTTGCCGTCGCGCACCGCAGCGATGGCCGGCTGGGCCAACGTCTTGGCGTCGACATACCATTGGTCGGTCATCCACGGCTCGATGACGACGTTCGAGCGGTCGCCGAAGGGCTGCTCGATCTTGAGGTTCTCGATCTCCTGCAGCAGGCCTGCCGCTTCGAAATCCTCGACAACCTTCTTGCGCGCATCAAACCGGTCCAGCCCGCGATAGGCCTCCGGAATGCCCGCTGCATCTGCTTCGGCACCATCCACGATGGCGGCAACAGAGGTCAGGATGTTCAGCGGCGTATGGCCCGCGCGCTTCCCGACTTCGAAGTCGTTGAAGTCATGCGCCGGGGTGATCTTCACCGCGCCGGAACCCTTCTCCGGGTTCGCATACTCGTCCGCAATGATCGGCACGCGGCGGCCGACGATGGGCAGTTCCACGAACTTGCCGACAAGGTCCTTGTACCGCTCATCCTCCGGATGCACGGCAACGCCGGTATCGCCCAACATCGTCTCCGGACGAGAGGTAGCAACAACGATATAATTGCGCGTCTCAGTGCCGGTGACGTTCCCCTCTTCATCCTTGATGGGATGCTCATAGGTGACGCCATCTGCCAGCGGGTAGCGCAGATGCCAGTAGTGGCCGTTGACTTCGCGCTGATCGACTTCCAGGTCCGAAATCGCCGTCTGGAAATGCGGGTCCCAGTTCACGAGGCGCTTGTCGCGATAGATCAGGCCCTTGTTGTAGAGATCCACAAAGACCTTGGTGACGGCCTTCGACAGGCCCTCATCCATGGTGAAACGCTCGCGGCTCCAGTCGCAGGAAGCGCCAAGACGCTTCAGCTGGTTCACGATGGCGCCGCCGGATTCTGCTTTCCATGCCCAGACGCGCTCGACAAAGGCGTCACGCCCCATGGAGCGGCGATCCTGATTACCTTCAGCCGCAAGCTGGCGCTCCACGACCATCTGGGTCGCGATGCCCGCATGGTCCGTGCCCGGCTGCCAGAGAACGTTCTTGCCGCGCATCCGCTCGAACCGGATCAGGATGTCCTGAAGCGTATTGTTCAGCGCGTGCCCCATGTGCAGCACGCCCGTCACGTTGGGCGGCGGGATTACGATGGAATAGGCCTGCGCAGACGTGTCACCGGAGGGCTTGAAGCAGCCCTCCTTCTCCCACGCGCCATACAGGCGCGGTTCGGCTTCAGCGGGGTCAAATCTTTGGTCGAGCATCGTTTCGGGCGTATTCCAGATAAAAAGAAAAGGCGCGCCGGTGTCGGCGCGCCCTTCCCTATAAACAATTTGACGGGAGAGGCTAGCGCGCCATGCGGGAGATGCGCTCTACCTCAGCTTCGACTTTCTCTTCAACGATCGATGCAAGGTTGGCATCCAGCCACTCCTTGATCATCGGACGCAACAGCTCACGCACGAGGCCTTCGAGCGTGTTGTCGGTACCAAGGTCCATTTTCGAGATCAGCTTGCCGAGCGCACCAGCTGCAGCATTTGCAGTAGAATCATCGGTCAGTGCGGATTGGGCATAAGCGGGCGAGGCAGACACAGCTTTCTCCATGGGTGCAGGTGCGGGGGCCGGTTTCGGTGCAATCGGGGCCGGCGCCACAGCGACCGGCTCCGGAACAGGCACCGGCGCTGGCTTAGATTCGTATTCAGCAGAACGCGAAGCGCTGACCAGAGACTCAAAGCTCTCAACTGGCTCCGGAGCAGCCTCTACAGGCTCTTCGGCGGAGAAATCCTCAACTTCGAACTCTTCTGTTTCCAGTTCGACCGGTTCATCCAGATCGGCTTCATCGTCATAGGATGCTTCGCGAACGTCTTCGTCAAACATCACCTCTTCAAGGCTGACATCGTCTTCATCATTCGCGATTTCCGGCTCAGGCTCGGGCGCCTGAGCTGGGGATGCAGCATCGTCAGAGATAATTTTACGGATCGACGCGAGGATTTCCTCCATCGTCGGTTCCTTGTGTGCTTCGTTGGCCATCAGAGCCCCCTGATATGCTTGCGCGTCGTCGATTCTGTTTACGATCGCTAAGGCGATTGGGTTAACAAAGACCTGACAATATTAACCCCTTTGGGGCTGGGCGGCTATGGCTGTGTCAGCTGGCCGGTCGCCCGAAGCAGCTGGTGGGCCGCCACATATGCGTTGCGTTCGGCCTGAACCAGCGCAAGTCGCGCTTCGAAAAGCTGCTGTTCCTGGTTCAGGACATCCAGCGTGGTACGCACACCCACCGCCAGCTCTTCCTTGGCACCATCATAAGCGATTTCGGCAGCATCGACCTGACGCTTGGAAGCCTCGATCGCCCGCAGGGTCGCATCATATCCATACCAGGCTGAAGCAACCTGAGCCCGGATCGAGCGATCAAGCGAATCGATCTGGCGCCGCGCCTGATCCCGGCGCAGGCGGGCCGCCTTGGTCTGGCTCTTCACCAGACCACCGGTGACGATCGGGATCGAGCCCTGCACGACACCGGAAACGGAAGACTGCTGCACGTTCCGCGTTTCATATGAAGAATATGCGGTCTGTGCTGTGCCGACGAGGTTCACGGTCGGGCGCCCCTGCGCCTTTGCGGCTTCAATCGCCTCCATGGCTGCACGTTCGGAATGGCGCGCTGCAATCATGTCGGGATTGGCGTCGAGCCCTTGCATGATCGCTTGTTCCAGGGATTCCGGCAGCGGCGGCACAGGCGGTGGTGGCGCGAGGTCGCCCGGGACCAACCCGGTCAGGAAAGAATAGTTTGCAAGGCTCGTCTCAAGGGCGGCTTCAGCGCCCGCAAGCGATGCGCGGGCACCTTCGAAATTTGCATGTGCCAGCGACACGTCCGTGCGCGTGACGACACCGACTTCAAATCGATCCTCTGCTGCGCGGACCTGCTCGTTCGAGACATCGACATTGTTCTGGCGGATCGAAACTGTCTCACGATCGCGACGCACATCCATGTAAGCCGTGATGACCTGCAGAATCAGGTCCTGCACCGCAGCATCATATTGCGCGTCCGCGGCGTTGATCCCGGCTTTTGCCTGACGGATACCCGCAGCAATGCGCCCCCCCGTATAGATCGGTTTGGTCGCCTGGACCTGCGAAGAGAATGCCCCTGAATTACCATTGCTGACACTGAAGGGAGAGTTCGTGTCGGTATACTGGTAGCCGGCCGAACCGCCGACCGAGACCGTTGTGCGCCCGCCAGAGCGTGCCTGCTCCAGAGATTCGCGGGCGATATCCGATTCGTAGCGCTGCGCTTCCAGCTGGGGATTCGACAGAATCGCCGAGGACACCGCGTCCCCCAAGGTTTCCGCCGAGGCGCCACCGGCAATCATCAGGCCGGCCAAGGCGCTGCCTGCCAGAAAACGAAACTTCAGGGTCATGGGGGGCTCCTCAGATGCCGTAATTCAAATTACACGCCCTTATACAGGCCTGGCAGCGACAGAGAACAGCGTTCACTTTTCCGGGGAGTTAACGCTTACGCAGCGTGCCCGAAAAATCAGAAGACAAATGCCTTCTTGCGGTCGAACTGTGCAAATTTCGGCGGGAACGCATCGAATGCATAGCGCGCAGAGGCTGTATCGCCCGCCCGGGTGAAGACCCGGCCGCGGCCAACGCCATCCTGATCAAGCTGCACCAGGGCAAGACGCCCGCCTTCGGCAAGCTGCGCAGTCCACGCTTCCGGCACTGTTTCGACCATGCCGCACACATAGATCACATCGAAAGGCCCCTGATCCGGCAAGCCGTCTTCCAGTTTCCCTTCGACGGCCACTGCGCGATCAAAACCCAGCGAAGCAAAACGCTCGGACATGGCGTCTACAAGCTCAGCTTGCTCTTCCAGCGCAATAACCGTTTCCGCCATATGGCTGATCAGAGCCGTTTCATAGCCAGCGCCTGCCCCGATAACGAGAACGATATCTGTCGGCTTGATTTCAGCAGCCTTCAGCAGTTTCGCCATGTCGCGCGGGGTCCACAGGGCCCGCCCTTCCGAGGTCTCGATCTCAAGTTCCGAATAAGCGACCGGCTTGCGGGTCGCGGGAACGAAGGCGTCGCGCGGGGTTTTCAGGAAAGCGTGGACGATTTCAGGGTCCGACACATCATTCGGACGGATCTGGCTGTCGACCATGATTTCACGGGCAGCTTCGAAGTTCATGGGCTCTCGCCTTTCGGGGTGCGTATGTTCCTCTTGTGGAGCCCTTTAACATGCAGCTTCATACATGCAATCGGCGATAAACGCGCATCGGCCTGAAATCGGCAGATTGCACGCGAGGCGGAAGGTTGCTAGGAGGCCTGCTTCCGGCATGGCCCTGTGGCGGAGTGGTGACGCAGCGGATTGCAAATCCGTGTACGCCGGTTCGATTCCGGCCGGGGCCTCCAGACCTTCCCAACAGTCAGAATATTCGAGGAATCACGCTTTTTTTGCGTGAGCCTTCGCCATTTCAGTGCCTTCATGAGAAGATTGACGCGAAATCGCGAGTTTCCGGCATCCCGTTCAGAAGATGTTAACCATTTCAACAGATCGTTAACCCTGTCTTCTCTTGGAGACACCCACCATCACCCAACGCCTCGGCGGGAGAGATAATCTCCCGCCCTTTTTTTGTGCTTTTTTCTGCTGCCTTCTGAAAGAATTATGCTGTTCGCAGCATCAGAGGGCTTGAACCGGTGGAGCGGTCTGGTAATAGCCCCTCTCCGGCTGTTCCGCGATAGCTCAGTTGGTAGAGCAGGCGACTGTTAATCGCCCGGTCGTAGGTTCGAGTCCTACTCGCGGAGCCACCTCTTCCCCAACACCGTATCCACCACTTTCCGGCGCCCAGGCACCGTGAAAAACACGATGTAAACACCATGTATAACGGGCACCCGGGACACCATATCCGGGCCCGATGCGCCCCGCGGGACTACTTCCACCAGGGATACCCTTCCGGCATGTCCGCTGAGACCTTGCCGGGAAATGACGGCGGGCGCTTTTCGAGAAATGCGGTGACTCCCTCCTTCACATCCGGAGACGCGCCAAGGCTGAGCGCAAACTTGCCGTCGACCTTCAATAGGTCAAATGGATCTGCCGCCGGGCCGAATCGCCAGAGCAGCTGACGCACGAGGGCCACCGAGACCGGTGCTGTGTTCTGTGCGATCTCGGTGACGATCCGCTTGGCAGCGGGCAAAAGTTCCTCCGGCGGGTAAATCTCGCTGATCAGGCCGCCTTCAAGCGCTTCCTGAGCCTCGAAAACCCTGCCGGTCATGCACCAGCGTAGCGCCTGTGGTAGGCCGACAAGTTGCGGAAGAAACCAGGCACTACCCGCCTCAGGCGGCAGACCGCGTTGGGCGAAGACAAAACCGAACTTCGCCTTCTCGGATGCAATCTTGAAATCTGTCGGCAGCATCATCGTTATACCGACACCAACTGCAGCGCCGTTAAACGCCGCGATCAACGGTTTCTGGCAGGCATACATAGCGCCGATGAAGCCGGCCCCGTCTCGGTCCTTGCCGGGCTCTGCCGTTCCGAAATTCTTGGCCCCCGATCCCCTCTTCGTGTCGAAGGCATCTGCACCATCGGAAATGTCGGCGCCCGCGCAGAAATGCCGGCCCGCGCCCGTGATGATGATGCCGCGTATGTCATCATCTGCGTCACAGGCGCGGATTGCATCGGCGAGTTCCCGGCCAAGCTGGTTCGTGAATGCGTTCAGCTTTTCCGGGCGGTTGAGGGTGATGATGGCCGCAGGGCCATCCTTTTCAAGATGCACCTGCTCGTAAGCCATATGACCCTCCCCGGTCTATTTGATCATGGACTCGAGACGGCCCCTGATGATCTCTTCGGCATCGGCGACAATCCGGTCGATCAGCTCCTCGACGGACGGGATATCGTGGATCAGCCCCTGGATCATGCCGGCAGACCAGATGCCGCCATCCGTGTCGCCTTCCGCCATAGCCTTGCGGCCGCGGACACCGGCGACAAGGTGCTGGACATCCTCGAACTTCGCCCCGCCCTTGCGCTCGATCGCAACCACTTCGTCGGAAACGGCATTCTTCATAACGCGCGCCGTATTGTGCAGCGTGCGGAAAATGAGGTTTGTGGCGCGCTCGTCGTTCTCGACCATCTGGCGCTTGAACGCCTCATTGATCGGGGCTTCCTTGGTGACACAGAAGCGCGTGCCCATGTTGATGCCATCCGCGCCGAGCGCCAGTGCAGCCGCGAGGCCGCGTCCATCACCGAAACCACCGGACGCGAGCATAGGCACCTTAACCTTGTCAGCAGCCGCCGGGATCAGGATCAGGCCAGGAATATCATCCTCGCCCGGGTGACCCGCGCATTCGAAGCCATCAATGGAGATCGCATCAGCCCCCATGCGCTCAGCCGATAGCGCGTGGCGGACGGCCGTACATTTGTGGATGATCTTGATGCCATGCTGCTTGAAGTGGTCGATATGTTCCTGCGGCTTGTAGCCTGCGGTTTCGACGATTTTCACACCGCCCTGAATGATGGCGTCACGATACTCTGCATAGGGGGGCGGCTTGATTGCCGGCAGGATCGTCAGGTTCACACCGAACGGCTTGTCGGTCATTTCCTTTGTGCGGGCGATTTCCTTGGCCAGGTCTTCCGGCGTCGGCTGGGTCAGCGCGGTCAGGAAGCCGAGGCCGCCCGCATTGGCCACCGGTGCAACCATCTCGGCATAGCCGACCCATTGCATGCCGCCCTGCGCGATGGGGTGCTCCACCCCGAAAAGCTCTGTAAAGCGTGTCTTGATTGCCATTTGTTTTCTCCCGAATTTAGTTGTCTGTATTCTGAATAGTCAGGCGTTCTGTAGTTTTTCCGCGTCCCTGGCCTCAAGAAGACGCGCTTGTTCAGCTGCACTCTTCCAAAGGAAAGACCGCGGCAGGCCGAGGCGTTCACAGGCATGCGCTGCTGGCGACGACGGATCTGGAACACGGTCAGCGGTCTTTGCCATCAGCTTGACCGTCATCTCGCCTTTCCAGTGCAGGTCGTAGTCCCGGCCGAGTTCCAGCCGTTCACGTACAACTGACGGCAGGATCGCCACAGCCGCGTGTACGAGGGCGCTCTGCAGCCCTTTCGGAACACCAGGCGCCGCGCGGCCGGAAGACATGATGTCCAGGAATTCGGTATTGATCGGATGCGGCTCAAAGCGCGGCAGCAGGGCTTGCAGCATCGCACCGAAGTCTTCCAGCGAACGGATCGGGTTCTGAACCCCGTAAAGCCGCGCAACTGGCACGCCCTCCTCGAAGAAGCGTTTCTTGTCGGCATCGGATACCGGCGCCACAAAGCGATCATAGGCCGTCAGGAAACCGAAGCTGGCCGTCGCGCTGACCCAGTCCAGCAGTTCGACGTCGAGAGCCTTGTAATGCTCGCCAGACGGAGTCTCGCCTTCGACGCGGGCATGCATGTTGGTGACACCCTGGATGACACGCCGCGCAGCAGACTGAGGGCCATAGACGCCGACCATGGCCGCCATGCCTGTACGCTTCGACCGGCCTATCGGGTCTGTCTTGAATACGGAGTGATCCCACACGCCGGACCGGATCCGGGCATCGGCAAATTCAAGGAGAACCGCCGCGATACCCCCAATCGCAAGCGCAACCGGGTTCTTGAAGATCCGCCACGATACGGAGTCCGGCCCGGCAAAAGCCGGCTCACCGGGCGGGTTCAGGAAATCCACCTTCCAGCCAAGATAGGATTTGATCTCCTGCACGGGCTGCTCCGCTTGACGTTTGCGCGAGCGTAACCCAGCCGTGCCCGCCCAGAAAGGCCGTCCCCGGCGTCAAGCAAAAGCGCCGCTGATCCGCGTCCACAGACGGAACAACAGCCAGCAAGCGGCAGCTAGCCCCAGCGCCGCAAGGAGGATCACGAACCCATCCCGCGCCGTCAGGCCCAGACCGAAGAGAAACACCGTCAGCCCTGGCAGGACGGGACCAAAGGGAACGAGCCCCAATGGAATGGTCAACACGGCCGCCGCGATACAGATCAGCGCCACGAATGGTGCGAACAGCGGCGAGGTCAGAATTGGGAGTCGAGGCTTCAGGAACCTGTCCACCTGGCAGACATACGGGTCTGCCAGCTTGATGCCCTGTAGCAGGGCCTCACGCGGAAACTCGATTTTCAGGAAACGTGACGGAATCCAGGGGAATGACCGCCCGATGAGGATCTGCCCGGCAATCAACAGGGTAATAATGGCCACAAGCCAGGTCGCGCCGGGAATGATCGTGAGCGGGCTAAGCGCCAGAAAGCCAAGCAGCAACAGGATAGGCCCGTAAGCGCGCCGCCCCACTGCGTTCAACATGGCCCGAACGGTAACCGTGTCGCCTTCTGTATTGGCCTCCAGACTGTGCAGCAGCGAGGACAGATTATGAACGCTGGACATGCGGCACTCCCGGTGATTTCGCAGCAATCAACTCTCGGAAAGAACGCTCAACATTCGATTACGTTCACGGCAAGGCCGCCCTGACTCGTTTCCTTGTATTTGGACGACATGTCCATGCCGGTCTGCCGCATCGTCTCGATAACCTGATCGAGTGTGACATGGGTTCTTTCGGCAGAGTGGAGCGCCAGACGTGCCGCATTGGCCGCTTTTACCGCCCCGATGGCATTGCGTTCGATACACGGGATCTGAACCAGTCCGCCAACCGGGTCGCATGTCAGGCCGAGATTGTGCTCCATGCCGATCTCGGCCGCATTGCACACCTGCTGCGGGTTTGCCCCCCAGACTGCCGCGAGCCCTGCCGCCGCCATGGAGCAGGCAACGCCCACCTCCCCTTGGCATCCCATTTCAGCGCCAGAGATCGAGGCCCGTTGCTTGTAGAGAAGGCCGATGCCCCCGGCCGTCAGCAGGAAGCGGCGCAACCGTTCGGTCTTGTCTTCCGCATCGGCGCAGTAATGGCGGATCACAGCCGGGATAATACCGGCCGCACCATTGGTCGGCGCGGTGACCACCTGCCCGCCACTCGCATTCTCTTCATTCACGGCCATGGCATAGACGTTCAACCAGTCGAACAATTGCTCACGCTCATTCGATTGCGGAGCTTCCTGCAGTTTCTTCCACAGGCCTGGCGCACGGCGGCGCACCTTCAGCCCGCCCGGCAAAGTGCCTTCACGCGCCAGTCCGCGGGCCACGCAGGCAAGCATGACTTCTGCGATCCGGTCCAGCGCCGCTTCCGTGTCTGTACGCGGGCGCATGGCATCTTCATTGGCGAGGATGATCTCATCGATGCTTGCACCCTGCGCTGCACTAAGGGCCAGCAACTCTTCAGCCGATCCGAACGGGTGCGGCACCGACGGGCCGACCGGCAGGATATCATCCTCGACCGGACGCTGGAGCTGGCGCTCCGTTGCGATGAAGCCGCCCCCGGTGGAGTACCAGGTTTCATCTGCCAGCACGCCTCCATCCGCACCGAAGGCCCGCAGACGCATACCGTTTGGGTGTAATGCTGGCAGAACATCATAAGCGAAAACGATATCTGCCGCCGGGTCGAACGGAATACGCCGGCCATCCGGCAAGGAGAGCTCTCGCGAATCTTCCAGAGACGCGACATCCCTGTCCGCGGTATCCGGGTCGAGTGTCTCAGGTTCCAGTCCCAGCAGGCCGAGCATGACAGCCTTGGGCGTTGCGTGCCCTGCCCCGGTCAACGCCAGTGAGCCCTGCAACTCGACCTCTATCCGGGCGACCGCTTGAACGGCATCGCCAAGATTTGCCAGGAACCGGTTCGCGATCCGGATAGGCCCAACCGTGTGAGAACTGGAAGGGCCTATTCCGACGCGGAAAAGATCAAGAATGGAAAGCATTGTTCGACAGACATGAGTTTGCGGGCTGACCTTCCTGCCCTGACATCACTTCCAGGGCAAGAATAGCCGACAAGCTCAGAGCGCTGTCTCGTCGTAGGAATAGATCCAGTCCAGCCGCGAGCGGACGAAACCGGGCGCCGCACGGGCAGCCATCGCCATAGGGACATAGGAACCGAACCGTGTCAGCGGATTGCCGCGGTGATAGAGTTTCGCATTCGAGCGGGCCCCCGCCTGAACCCGTGTCACACGCGGCTTGCGACGTTCCTCATAAGCGGCAAGGGCCGCCGGTACATCCGCTTCCGCATCCAGGCATGCCGCGAGCGCCCAGGCATCCTCGATCGCCATGGCCGCACCCTGCGCCAGAAATGGCAGCATGGGGTGGCAGGCATCGCCCAGCAGGGTCACATGCCCCTCGCTCCATTTCGGCAGCGGCTTGCGCCCATAAAGGGCCCAGCGGTTCATCGAATCGGCTGCTTCGATGATCGCGGTGACGGATGGATGCCAGCGTTTGAAATCCTGCAACGCCTGCTCTTTCGCACCGGTCGCCGTCCAGGATTCGTCCCCTGGCGTCTTGTGCTCAACCACGCCGACAAAATTGGCGAGACTGCCACGGCGCAACAGGTAGGTGACCGCGTGCCGGTGCGGTCCGACCCAGACACTGGCTGCCGGGGGTGGAACATGCTTGCCAAGGGCGGTAACCGGCGCCGTCGCGCGCCAGGCAACACAGCCGGTGAACTCCGGTTCGTCGGCGCCCAGCATCTGCGTCCTCACCGCCGAATGGATGCCGTCGGCACCGACCAGCAGGTCTGCCTCGATTGTGTCCCCACCCGCAAAATGCGCGACGACCTTGCCGCCCTGCATTTCGTAGCGTTCCAGCCTGCGGCCCAGGACAAGCGAATCCGGCGCGCGCGCGATCAGCTCCTCGCGCAACGCATTGATCAGGTCTGCCCGGTGAACATGGATATATTCCGCGCCCCAGCGGTTCGTCGCGGCCTTGCGTAGGGGAATGGAAAAAACGGTCCTGCCGCTCCGGCCCCAACGCATTTCTGCGGCCTGCGGGCGGAAGGCGTCCGTCATCACGCGGGCGCCCACGCCAAGGGCGTTCAGGACTTTCATCGCATTGGGGCTCAACTGGAGGCCAGCGCCGACTTCGCTGATCACGCCGGATTGCTCCGCGACAGTGACCGTATGGCCGCGCTTCTCAAGCGCCAGGGCGGCAGTCAGCCCCCCAATTCCACCGCCGACGACAAGAACGTGCATGATCAGCCGGCTCCATGTTCAGGGAGAATCAGCGACCCCGGCTGGGGTCTTGCTTACCACCGATCAGAACGAATCGCCGGTCGCAGTATTTGCATTCGACAAAGTCTTCATCGCCCATCTCATACCAGACGCGCGGGTGGCCAAGAGCCCCGCCGCCGCCATTGCAGGAGACCTTATGGCTGTTGACCATCACAATTTCCGGCGGGGTAAAAACATCGCGCTTCGTCGCCATGACCTTGCCTATCCACTCCTGTGAGCTTTGCGTGGCTTGTTCGCCTCGCTTCACGGCCCTACCTAGAGCGCACCAGAGAACCGCGCAAGCACCGCCATGCCGCAGGGAAAGAAGGACCGGATGACTGACCAAAACTC
The DNA here is from genome assembly GCA_014763715.1 of Rhodobacterales bacterium. GTDB lineage: Bacteria > Pseudomonadota > Alphaproteobacteria > Caulobacterales > Hyphomonadaceae > Hyphomonas. The sequence goes on from JACXUV010000004.1 coordinate 96,601, forward strand.
CGCCCCGGAATACGCGATCGAAGTCGAAAACCTGCAGAAAGTCTACGCGGCCTCGGGCCGGATGCCTGAAAAGCACGCCCTGAAGGGAATCAGCCTCAAGATTCCACGCGGTTCGATCTTCGGTCTCCTGGGGCCAAACGGGGCTGGCAAATCCACCTTCATCAACATTCTGGCCGGCCTGGTGAACAAGACCTCCGGCACGGCCCGCATCTGGGGCCTCGATATCGACGCCCATCCGCGCCAGAGCCGCGCTGCCATTGGTGTCGTGAACCAGGAGATCGTCGCCGACCCCTTCTTCACGCCGCACGAAATGCTGGAACTGATGGCCGGCTTCTATGGCGTTCCAAAGAACGAGCGCCAGACGATCGAAATTCTCACGGCTGTGGGCCTCGACGACAAGAAGGACGCCTATGTGCGCCAGCTGTCCGGCGGGATGAAGCGGCGTCTCATGGTGGCCAAAGCGCTGGTCCACAACCCGCCCGTGCTGATCCTGGACGAACCGACAGCCGGTGTGGACGTCGAGTTACGCCGCTCCCTGTGGACCTATGTGCGCGAACTGCATGACCGCGGCACCACGATCATCCTGACGACTCACTATCTCGAAGAAGCCGAGGAACTCTGCGATTCCATCGCCATCGTGAATCATGGCGAGATCGTTGCCTGCGAACCGACCCCGCAGCTCCTCTCCCGTCTCGATTACAAGACGCTGGTCATTAGCCCGAAAGAACCGCTGGCAGCTGTGCCGGAGGCCCTCTCCGCGCTCGACACAACGATCCGCAGCTCGGGCGAACTGGCGATCACGTTCCGGACCAGCGAAACCGGAATCGGCCGCCTTCTGGAACAAGTACGACAGGCCGGAATCGGAATCGGGGACCTCGTCACCGAGACCCCCGACCTGGAAGATGTGTTCCTGGCGCTGACCAGCGAACCGGCCTGATCCCTGATCAGGCGGTTTGCTTGATCCAGTCGGCAATGGCCTGCTTGCTCATCGCACCGAGGTGCGTGGCGGCCACTTTGCCATCCTTGAAGATCATCAGAGTCGGCAGGCCACGCACACCATAGCGCGAGCCGGCGACCGGATTTTCATCCACATTGATCTTCGCCACTTTCACCTTGCCCGACAGCTCTTCAGCCACGGCTTCAAGGTGGGGCGACATTTGCTTACAGGGGCCGCACCATTCGGCCCAGAAGTCCACAACGACGGGGACATCGGAATTGGCGATCACGCCGTCGAAATCGTCGTCGGTTACGGTGATGGCTGCCATGATAAGGCTCCCTCAGATCTCTGGTTCAACAGACTGCTAGATAGGGACTCACGGCACAAGTCAAACCTCACTGCCAGCACGTTTTAGTGAGTCTAAAAGCATCTCCTCCGGCAAGGGCATGAGTTTTGGCCCATCCGTCCAGCACAGGGCGGCACGCACGGTGCGATCTGGCCATGCTTCCTTCAGGACAGCCCAATAGGCCGCCATCTGCAGCCTGTAGCTTTCTCCCACGCCCGAAGGTTCGGCAGGCGCGGGCTGGTCGGTCTTGAAATCGACGATGAGGACTTCCTTGTCGGACACGACCAGCCGGTCCACCCGGCCGTTTATGACCACACCTTCCGGCAAATAGGCTTTCGAGGCCCCGATGATCGCGGCTTCGGCCCGGCCGCCGGGGGCGAATACACCAGCCATGGCGGGATCGTTCAGCACGCCCAAGGCCGCCGTCAGCATCTCGTCCCTCTGCGCATCTTCCAGTGAAGCATCGCGCACGAGGAAGTTGCGGCCAGCCGCCTCACGGTCTGCCTCAGGTACGTCAGGCAGGTATTGCAGCAGGGCGTGGATCAGGCGGCCGCGCTTGAGACGGGCTTCCCGCCCCTCCCCGAATGGCGCCATGACGGGCGTGTCCCGCCCAAGCAGACTGGTCGGTGCACTGAACCGGCGGCGCGCCGCAGGTGCATCCTCGACAGGCCGCAAAGCCCATTCGGGAAACTCTGCCCGGTTTTGCCCGGCCTCTGCCTGCCTCGGGGCAACAGCAGGCTGAGCGCCGTACCGACGGATCTCTTCGCGCGCCTCTCCCTCCGCGGGGACAAGCCGGTCCATCGCATTCAGGCAGAGGGCATACCAGGACCGGTCGTGATACCCGCCGCCCTTCTGCCCGCCATACCAGTGGCCTGCGATAATCAGCCGGTCCTGCGCGCGGGTCAGCGCCACATACAGCAGTCGCCGGTGCTCTTCCTCGGCGCGTGCATCGGCCAGGGCCCGGGCAGCGGTCACTTCCGCCAGTTCCCCATCTTTGCGCGGCGACCAGACCGGCACACCTTCAATCTCGTGAATGCGTCCGCCGGAAGGTTTCGGCGCACTCGTCGTATCCGGCAAAATGACAACCGGTGCCTGCAGACCTTTGGCGCCGTGCACAGTCATGACGCGGATTTCGCGCTCCGGCGCGGCAAGGTCGCGCTTGATCTCGACCTCTCCGGCCTCCATCCGGGCGATGAAACACTGCAGGGAGGCAGGCTCTGTCGAGTCGAAGGCAATCGCCTCGGCAACCAATGCCTCGACAGGGTCACGCGCCGGATGGCCAAGGCGGGCGTTCAGCTTCTCCCAGCCGGTTCGCCCATCTTCACCCGGAACATCCAGGATGAAGGTCAGGAAATCGAAGGGTGGCAGGTGCGCCCGGTCGATCAATGCCTGCAGGAAAGCCGCCGCAGACTGCACATCCGGATCCGGACTATTTTGCACGCGCTGCCACACCGTCTCGCCCCGCGCACGGCCGCTGGCGAGTTCAAACAGGTAACTGTCGTCATCCACCAGGCCAACAAAAGGACCACGCAGGATTTCAGCGAGAGTCAGATCCCGCTCGGGCAGCGCCGCGAAGCGCATCAGGTTCAAACAGTCCTGCACGCCGATATGATCGCCCAGCTTCAGCCGGTCTGCTCCGGCGACAGGGAGCCCCTCAGCCTTCAGGGCACCAATCATCGCATCGAACAGGCCACCCGTGCGCCCGCGAACGAGGATCAGGATGTCTTCCGGCCGAACGGGGCGCTGCACCCAGCCGTGTCCCTCATCGGCCCAGATACTTTCCCCCGCCCTGATCATGTTCCTGACGGCAACGGCGACATCCTTGGCCAGCTTCGCCTTCGGCGAAGAAGACCGCATCGCATTGACCGGGCGGGCCCAGGCGTCTTCGTCAGTCTCTTCCTGCCTGGCAGGTATTGGCCAAAGCTCGACGGAGCCATGCTGGTCCGAACGCCAGGCGACATGATGGACGAGATTGCTCTCTTCCGCCGGCATCTCTGCCGGGGCATTCGGGATGGGCGGCGCCGCATTCCATACGGTGTCGACATATTCCAGCACTTCCGGCCCGGACCGGAAGGACATTTCCATTGTCTCTTTCAGCAGGTCCGAATTGCGGGACTGGAACTGATGATACTGCTTCAGCAGCTGCGATGGGTCCGCACCCTGAAAGGAATAGATCGACTGTTTCTCGTCGCCCACGACAAACAGGGTTCGCGGGTCTTGTGCCCGTTCAATACCCTGCCCGGCATCGAACTCACCCGTCAGCGCATCGACCAGTTCCCATTGCGCGGGGCTCGTATCCTGCGCCTCGTCCAGCAGCAGGTGGGAGAGGCCACCATCCAGCTTGTAGAGCACCCAGTCTGACATGCCCGTTTCCGTCAGCAGGAGCCGCGTGTGTTCGATCAGGTCATCGAAGTCGAGCGCCGCGCGGGCACGCTTCAACTCGTGATACCGCTCAAGTGCAGGCAGGCCCACACGGATCATGGCGGAGGTACGCGCGAAGGCAGCGGCCCGGTTCAGCCGGTCCTCCAGCTCCAGCATGCGCAGGGCTTCCTCGCCATAACCGTCCTTCATCTGGAACAGGGCTGAAACCAGAGGCAGGGCCTCGCCCATGCCTTTCGTGTACGGATTGGAAGCTCGCAGGTCACCGGTCCCTGTACGAAAAACAGAACGGTAGAGCGCCCAGCGCTCACCCGCATCTTCCGTTGCGATCACGGCCATGAGTTTTTCGCCGGTTGCCGCGTCTGTCTTGCCTCCGGTCAGAAGAAGCTCGGCGACCGTGCGGATCTCCGCGGCGGGCATGTCCTCGCCCATGGCCTGCTCCAGCAACTCTGCAACAGAAGCTTCCGGCGCGTTCAGACGCTCCCGGAGGACATGGTCCATGGCATCGAAATCGCCGCCATGATGCTCTGCGAAACGCAGGACAGCCGTACCAATGCTACGCAGCGTGTCCAGCGCCAGCATGGCCCCTTCATGTCCGCCCTCCAATGCCAGCAGATCAAGCCGTTCGGACGCTTTTTCGCGGGCGGACATGACCGCGGCGCTGCGCGCTTCATTCCACAGCGCGAAGGCCTCGTCTTCCTCGATTTCGGAAAAGCCAGGGAAGACGCCGGCCTCCAGCGGGAAGCGTCGCAACACGCGGGCACAGAAGGCGTGGATTGTCTCGATACGCAGGCCGCCCGGCGTTTCAAGCGCGTTCGCAAACAGGGCCCGGGCGACCTGCAGGTCTTCGGCACTGTAGTCGTCGATGTCCCGCCCCTGAAGCTGGGCGAGTTTCTTCTGGAGCGGCCCGTCCTCCATCACCGACCATTGGCCAAGCGTGCGGAAGAGACGCGACAGCATCTCACTCGCGGCAGCCTTGGTGTAGGTGATGCAGAGGATCGAGTCCGGTTTCGCCCCCGGCCGTCCATCCGGGCGGCGCAGCAGCAGGCGGGCCACCCGGTCGATCAGAACCTTGGTCTTTCCGGACCCTGCATTTGCCATGACAAACGCCGAATGCATCGGGTCAGCTGAGCGCGCCTGAACCTGTACGGCCTTGCGGAAATCCGCCGTGTCTGGCGGCAGAATGGGCGCCGTCGCATCAGTCATCGCCGCCCCCGTCTTCTGTATCACCCGCCCACTCCGCCCGGCGAGCGAGGCGGTTGTATCCATTGTCATACTTCACGAACTGCACCCGCGGGGCCGACAGAAAAGCGGCGTCATCTTCGCGATAGGCTGCGATCAGGCGCACGAGCCCTTCCTCTGCCGTTTGCGCAAGCTCGTCCGGCGTCGCCTGAAGCGCCCGGCTCTGACCGATGACCCGCGCATCCGGCTTCGCCTTGAAAGCCACATATTCCAGACCGGAAACAGGGGCCGCCGGAATCCCCTTATAGCCCCCCTTGCCTGCAATAAGCGCCTGCAGCGGCATCTGCTGGCTGAGTTCAGCGGCGATCTCCTTGTCCGAGGGCGGACTGCCTGTCTTGAAGTCAATCACGACAAGACTGCCATCCGGCTGGCGCTCAATCCTGTCAGCCATGGCGGAGAGCGTGAACGGCGCACCACCAATCTCGAAATCCCAGCTACCTTTGACTTCAAGCTTCGGCTTGCCATCGACACGGCGCGCTGAACGCCAATCGAGGTACCAGACGGCCATCTGCTCCAGCACCGCCCGCCGCCCCGCCAGCACAGGCTCAGGTTCCCCGGCGGCCTGCAGGTTTTCCGTCAGCAAAGAGACAAGATGCGCCGCCGTTTTCGGCGCGCCATCATCTTCGAACACTTCCAGTGCCTTGTGGATCGCCGTACCGCGTGGCGCCGGGCCCAGTTCCGCATTCATCGGCTCGATCGTGTCGAGCTTCAGCACCTGCTCTGCCCAGATCGCGTACGGGTCACGTTGCAACGTATCGATCCGCGTGACGGACAGCTTACGCGGCCAGCCTTCCGGACGTCGCCTCGGCCTTGGCTCTACCGGGAAATCCTTCGCCAGCGTATTCGTGCCACGGTCCCTGAGGGCCAGCGCCCAGTCGAGCGGGCTTTCGCCTTCCGGTGCCAGCGCGTCCTTTGCGCCTTCACCGAGCGCACCTTCCGCAAGCGTCTTCAGGCGCCAGACCCAGCGCGAGGCAACGGCAGGCGCATCGTTCCGCCGGGCGGAGTGAAGCAGCGTCACACGCGGCGCACAGGCCAGCTGGGCAAAGTCATGTGCTGACAGGCCAACCCGGTCTTCCGGATCGTTCAGGCCAAGGTCTTTCCGGAAACGGCGCGGCAGGAAAGCGTCCGCAGGTGGGCGCTGCGGCCAGACATCTTCATTCAGCCCTGCCAGGATAATGTGGCTGGCAGACTGAAGCCGCGCTTCCAGCGGTCCCCAGATGGCAAGGCGCGGGTGCTCCGCCACGCCGGCACTCACGGTCCGGTTTGCGGCGTCCGCTCCGATCAGTTCAGCCAGAGCGCGAGGCGGCATGGGCGCGAGATAATCCGCCAGGTCCGCGATATGCTCCATCATCTGGGTGGCGGAACGGCCATCCTCCCCCGCCCATGGGAAAGGTGTCTGGCTGACACGGGCGGCAAGCGCGGCGATACGTTCGGCAATCTCACGGCCCGGCATGGGTCCGGCATCCGAAAGGTCTGCGTCCGTTTCCAGAAAGGCGTCTGCGATCTGCTCCACCAACTCCAATGCCGCGGCCTGCTCGGCGTCAGAGAAACCGGCATAAGGATCCAGATCCTTCCGGGTCCGGATGGAGTGAATGAGATCATTCAGGGAGCGCCAGTTGCGCGCTCCGCGCAGGAAATGGCGATCGAGGCTGTCGGCGCCTTTGAAACCACGGGCAAAGGGGTGCTTCAGCACCGCACTCAGGATGACCGGCTCCGCTGGATCGAGCACCCAGCGCGCACAGAGGCCGATCAGGCTGCCTGCGGTGGTCTGCCCCAGCGGACTGCCCGAGGAAGGCGGCACATCCAGCCCCCAACGCCTCAACACGCCGCTGACACGCCGGGCCAGTGTCGCATCCGGTGTGACCAGCGCCGCCGTCTCGTCTGGCTTCTCCGCCACCTGACGCAACAGCAGCGCAGCAATTTCCGCCTCCACGGCCTCGTCAGGCGCCTCGATCACTGTCAGCCCGTCCAGGGCTGACAGGGCGAAGTCTTCCTTTACCGTGCCAAGAGACTGGGACAGCGTGTCCAGCGTGCGCCGCCAATCGGCTGTGGACTCTGCCGGGGCGAGCGCCTCATGGATCATCCGGCGGCGGGCCTCTGCCTTGTGCGCCCCATCCGTACCCGGCCAGATGCCGACTTCGCCCGGAGCGACACCAAGATCCCGCAATGTGTCGAACAGGATATGCTGAGGGTGGCTAGCAGAACCGCCGATGACGGCGCGCGCCTCCTCATCGGCGTGCGTATCCAGGCCGGGCAACACGACAAGCCCTTTCGGCAAAGCCATGGCCGCCTTCATCAGGATACGGCCAGCAGGCGTCGCCCCTGTGGAGCCGGCGATCAGTACGGGCGCCTGCGGCGGCTTCGCCTGCCAGCGCTCAACCGTGATACGGGCTGCAGCAATATCCCGCAGGAAAGGGTCACTCTCCCCGTTCTCGGCTAGCCAGCCCGGCCAGCTCTCCGAAATGATCTTCAGGAATTTGACCGACTTTTCCCAATGCAGGGCCAACTCAGCTGTGTCCGCAAGATCCGAAAGGCCCGACCAGTCCACCTGTTCGCTGAGGGCGGCCTGCTCCATCAGGCGGCTCAGCTCCTGCGCGGCAGCGAGGGCAGACGTTGCCGGCGGCACGATGCCATAAGCCTTCTCATAAAAGGCTTGAACCAGATGCGTCAGCGCCCCAAGACGGCGGGCAGGCGACATGGCCGGCGGCAGGCCGGCGCGCGCAGCATCTACCGAAGGCGCCTCGTCTGCTTCGATATCGCCCAGCGTGCGAATGTCCGGCGGCAGGATCGCTCTTTCACCGCTTGCATCATAGAGCACTCCGGCCAGCACACGCGCTGAGCGCCGGTTCGGCACATAGATGATGGCATCCGCCAGTGCATCGGGAGCATTCGCCAGCCCCGTCTCCTCCGCCAGCGTCGAGGCCAGCGCTCGCAGGAAGTCTGTTCCCGGAGGAATGGTATATATGCGGGACGCCCCGGAAAAGAGGCCCTTCTTATCCGCCATGGCAGGTCAGCCACATGTCGGCATCCTTCAGCGCCTGCGGATCACCGACATGCAGCCAGAAGCGATCCAGAACCACGCCATGCAGGCGTTTCTGTTCTATCAGCGGCGCCCAGACGCGAAGCGCCGAAAAGCGCTCAATGGGCTCATGGTCGTAAAGCTGGGGCCGGATAATACGCAGGCCGCAAAAGGCATATGGCGCACTCGGCGCATCACCCCGGCGCGTCATGCTGCCGTCAGCATGACGGAAGAAGTCCCCTGCGCCGCCAAATCCCAGCGTGCGGCCAATATCCGCCACCAGCAGCAGCGCATCCATGGTCTCCGGGTCAAACGCATCGGCCAGCGCAAGGATGGGGTCTGGCCCGGTCGGCTCCCAGAAGGCATCGGTGTTGGCAACCAGGATAGGATCATCGCCCAGAAGCGGCCGGGCCTTGGCCAGCGCGCCACCGGTTTCCAGCACCTCCCCGCGCTCGTCTGAAATCACGATCTCGATATCGTTGCGGCTCTTCAGATGCGCTTCCACCTGATCCGCCAGGTAGTGGACATTGACCACGGCCCGTTTCACGCCTGCAGCGACCAGCGGGTCCAGCATCCTGTCGATCAGCGCCTTGCCGCGCACCTTGATCAACGGCTTCGGGCAATCGTCTGTCAGCGGCCGCATACGCGTGCCGAGACCAGCTGCCAACACCATGGCGGTGTGAGGGACAGGTGCGCTCATTCAGAAGCCCTCGAAAACGAATGGGGTCGTGCGCCGTACGAAGGCGTTCATGTCCTTAAGCGCAGGATGTGACAGGTTTCGGGCAAGAATGGCCAGCTGGCGCGGCTGAAACAGGCCGTAGCGCGGCTTGCCATCCCGGTGTTGCAGCCTGGAGAAGACACCCGCGATGCGCAGAGCATTCAGGGCGCCGATTACGGCCAGCCGCTCGTCGAACGCCTCACGCGACTTGCCGGTCTCGTCCAGATAATGACGGATGGCCGCTTCAGCGGCTTCAGGAGAAACTGCACGGCGGGCATCCTGCGTCAGCATCGCCATGTCCCAGGCGTCCCAGCCGCGCACGGCATCCTGAAAGTCCAGCAGGCCCAATTCGCCATTGCCCAGCCACAGCAGGTTCTCGGCATGGAAGTCCCGAAGCGTGAACGTCCGGGGAAACGCCATGGCCTGCCCGATCAGCTGGTCGCGCACCTTGTTCCACTCTTCCCGTTCCGTCCCTTCCAGCGGCCCGCCACCCCGCTCGGCACGCAGCCAGTCGGCATAGAGGTCTGCATTCGACATCAGGGCCAGCCGGTCGAAATCCAGGATCGGCCACATGTCGACACCATTCGACAGGACCTCTGGCGCCTCCTCACGGTGGAGTTCGGCGAGAATGCCAGCCGCTGTGACATAGGCGGTGTGTTCGTCGATATGGCCCGCCTCGATCTGGCGGGCGATTTCCAGGTTCTCGCCAAAGTCCTCGATCAGGGCGAAGCCATGCGCACTGTCATGCGCAATGATGTCCGGCGCCCGGAAGCCGCGATGGCGGAGATAGTTTGCGATCAGGACGAAGGCATCGACCCGCGAGGCGGCAAGACGGGTAGAGGCGTTCCAGCCCATCGCGATACGCGTGGCATCGTCTGCATCCGGCGGGCACGGGCTGTCTTCCACATTCGGCGCATCCATGAGCATGGCCCGCGTGCCGTCCGGCCGGACGAGACGGATATAGCGCCGGGTGGACGCATCCTGGCCCAGAGGGAACTGGTCGGCGTCCTCCCAGCCTGCACGGGCCAGAAAGGCATCAATTTCTGCGGCGCGGCCTGCTTCGTCAAAACCCATGAAGACGTGTCTGCCAGCCTTCGCCGCGCGGTTCCAGTGTCACGCGCCGCCCTTCCCCAAGGATTTCGATGGTCACATCCAGCCGCCATTCCGGAAGATAGTCCCCCGCCTTGTCCGGCCACTCGATCAGGGCAATCCCGTCCTGGGTCTCGTCCCATCCGAGTTCGATCACCTCTTCAGGCGATTTCAGGCGGTAAAGGTCGAAGTGCCAGATCGGCAGTGGTCCGGTATCGTACAGCTGAACGAGGGTATAAGTCGGGCTTGGTACGTCCATAGTCCCGCTATAGTCCGCTATAAGCCCGCGGGAGAACGTGGTTTTCCCTGCCCCAAGATCCCCATGAAGGGCGATTACATCCCCAGCCTGCAGCAAGCCGGCGACACGTGCCCCAACGTCACGCAGGGAAGCCTCGTCTGGACATTCGAGAATCACTGTCATCTCATGCATATAAAGCTGCTGCGCTAATTCGTGCCATGGATTCACGGTGCCTTGCACTGTAACTGGCCACGATATAAAAGACTGAAAACGTGACGCATGCGTCATAAATAAATGCAATACCCTGAGGGAGGGACTGGTTTGGATCTTTCAGACGCATCGCAGATCGTCTTGATCGGCGGCGGACAAGCTGCCGCACAGGCCGTGCAGTCCCTGCGGATGGGAGGCTATACCGGCAAGCTGACCCTTGTTGGCGACGAACCTGCCCTGCCATACCAGCGCCCCCCACTCTCGAAAGCTTACATGAAGGGTGAGTTCGCCGAAGAACGCCTCTTCTTCAAGCCGGCCGCCTGGTACGAAGACAATGGAGTCGAACTGATCCTCTCGACCCGCGCCACGAAGATCGACCGTGCCACGCAGATCGTCGAACTCGAACACGGCGCCACGCTGACCTATGACGCGCTGATCCTGTGCACCGGCTCACGCCCACGTCCGCTGCCCGTAAAGGGTGCAGACCTTGGAAACGTGTTTGACCTGCGCGGTCTCGCCGATGTGGACCGGATCCAGCCGAACATGGTGACCGGACGCCGGATGGTGATCATCGGTGCAGGCTATATCGGCCTCGAAGCCGCTGCCGTCGCCCGGCAAATGGGGCTGGAAGTCACCGTTCTGGAGATGGCCGACCGCGTGCTTGCCCGCGTGACCAGCCCAACGATGAGCGCCTTCTATGAGAAGGAACACCGTGCCCATGGTGTCACCATTCTCACCGGCGCGCGCCTGGACCACCTGGAAGGCGAAAACGGCAAGGTTACCGCCGCAGTCCTGGCTGATGGCACGAAACTCCCTGCCGATCTGGTCCTGGCCGGCATCGGCATCCTCCCGAATATCGAACTCGCCAGGGATGCCGGACTGACCATCGACAACGGGATCGCGACCGACCGGGACGCACGCACTTCTGATCCGCGTATTTTCGCTGCGGGGGACTGCGCAAGCCGCCCACTGGTCCATTATGGTCATACCGGACGCCTCGAAAGCGTTCATAACGCCATTGAACAGGGCAAGCTGGCAGCGGCAGCCATTCTCGGCAAACCGCGTCCGCCGGAAGACTGCCCATGGTTCTGGTCAGACCAGTATGACCTGAAGCTCCAGATCGCCGGTCTCAACCAGGGACATGACGAAATCGTCGTTCGCGGGAACCCGGATGAACTGAAGTTCGCCGTCTTCTATCTGCGCAATGGCACGCTGATCGCGGTCGACGCGGTAAACAGCCCGCCGGAATTCCTGGCGTCAAAGAAATTGATCATGACGGGTTCAAAGGTTGCACCTGACATGCTCAAGGATACGTCCATCTCAATGAAAGACATCGCTGCGGCCGCCGCCACAGCCTAAGGAGACCAAAAAGCCGATGCCGAAGATCACCTATATCGACCACGAGGGCAACGAACGCACCGTCGAGGCGAAGAATGGCGAATCCGTGATGGAAGCCGCCATCAAGAACTCCATCCCCGGCATTGATGCTGATTGCGGCGGAGCTTGTGCCTGCGCCACCTGCCACGTCTATGTGGACACTGCCTTCATGGACAAGGTGGGCGAGCAACAGGAGATGGAGAAGTCGATGCTCGACTTCGCTGAGAATGTTCAGGAAAACTCGCGCCTGTCCTGCCAGATCACCGTCTCCGACGAGCTGGACGGCCTGCGCGTGACCACCCCGGAAAGCCAGCACTAGTCTGTTTTTCCCCTCAAAATTCAGCACCCCGGCCCTCCACAGGCCGGGGTCTTTATTTCTGCTTCCGCTCCCCTTGCGAAACGGGTTGGTTCCGAAAAGGAATGCGTCTAGGCAAATATCAAAGCCGCAATTCCGGACCCGATCATGGACTATACTGACCTTCTCACTTCCATCGCCTTCAACGCTGACCAGTCTTCCCGCGTCACCGTGCCGGAAGACTGGATGCAGGGCCGCACGACCTATGGCGGCCTGACCGCGGCGCTCTGCCTGAAAGCGGCATTACCGCTTGCGGGTGACCGTCCGCTACGTTCGGCTCAGGTGGCCTTTGTAGGCCCCGCCTCCGGAGAGCTCGTGTCAGTCCCGACCATACTGCGCGAAGGAAAGAATACGGCCTTTATTTCCGTGCGCATGCACGGGCCAGATGGCGTGGTGGCCGAATGTATCTTCGCTTTCGGAACAGCGCGGGATTCCAGCCTGGACTTTTCCAACATGGCTGCACCTTCAGTGACCCTGCCGGATGAAACGCCGCAATTCTTTCCGGACGCAACCCGCCGCCCGGCATTCTCGCACCACTTCAACGTGCGCCTCGCCAAGGGTGGACGCCCGATCAGCGGCGCACCAGATGGAGAAATCGTGTTGTGGCTGCGTCACAGGGACGAGAAAGCCCCGATGGATGCTGTGACCCTGCTTTCCATTGCGGACTCTCCGCCGCCGGCAGCATTGTCCATGCTGACGGCGCCTGCACGCATCAGCTCCATGACCTGGATGGCAGAATTCCTGACAGACGACATTTCGACAGAGGATGGCTGGTTCCTCGCCCAGCACATCGCGCAAACAGCACAGCAGGGCTATTCCAGTCAGGCCATGCGCCTTTGGAACACCAAAGGAGAACCAATGATGGTGGGCCGCCAGACAATCGCAGTGTTCGGCTAAGGTCTACTCGTCTTCCGCGGGCGCCGTGTCATCAATGATCGGGCCATGGCCCATACCGATATCAACGGGGCCCTGCTCCACGAATTCCACCATATCGCGGGGAACCGTGCCGGCTGGACATGCCGCAATAACCGGCTGGGCATTTCCAATGGCCGGAAGCCGCGTTTCGGCCCGCTCCACGGGCTGAGATCTGACAACCAGGCTGAACAGGAAGATCGCCGCAATGGCGATGCCGATCGCGGCTATCGTCCAGTTTCCATAGACGGGATCCACATCAGGCTGCACGACAGTCGTCGGCGTGGTGCGGGCATTGGCAGAGGCGCGTGCCACTGCAGCAGAAACGCCCGTCGTGGATTTCGCCGGAAGGTGACCATTGCCATTCCGGATCGTCGTTGCTGCAAGGCTGGCAGCTTCCACGGCTTCCTTGGCCGGCTCCGGCTTGATACCGAGCGCCTTCTCTCGTTTCTGGCGTTCGGCGATGGCGAGCGGGTCATCCGGATGGGCCTCAAGCCACGCATCGCGTGCTTCGTCATCCTTGGAACCGAGCTTCATCCATGCCCGAAGGTCCGTCCGGCCTGTTCGCTCAGCCAGTTCCTCAACCAGCTTGTAGAAACCTTCCGGCATCTTGCGGGAGGTGAACCCTTCCAGCGAGAACCGCTTGGCCTTGCGATAGGGCTCGTAAGGGATCGTTTTGTCGATACCTGCATGCACCAGCATGCCATCGCGGGAATTGCCGACGGCGGCGGCTGCGCGGACCCAGTCATTCTTTACTGAATTCGCGGACCACAGGACGAGCATGTTGCCGGATTTGCCGGCATCGCGCGCATCTTTTGCGTCGAAAATATCGTCCTCCGTTTGTTTCTGATTGAAACGAACGGTGAATTTGAGCGAACGGAGACGACGGGCGACAAGCTTCGCCATGTCGAAGTCTTCCGGCACAGTCACAAGAAAGACGTCATAAGCCATGCATTCTGCCTTGCATTTCGCGGGCCAACCTTACCCGATGCCCTCCTCTTGAACACCCAATTCCGCCGTCAGGAGAGAAAACCGCCTGTTTTTCCTGCGGGAATAGGGCTATGGCCCCCTCGGAATCTAAGTTTAAGGAGGCCGGAATGGGCTTCAAATGCGGTATCGTGGGCCTGCCAAATGTGGGCAAATCCACACTTTTCAACGCCCTGACGCAAACAGCTGCAGCACAGGCGGCGAACTATCCATTCTGCACGATCGAACCGAATGTCGGCGAAGTGGCCGTGCCGGAACCGCGCCTGCCCGAACTCGCCAAGGTCGCTGGCTCAAAAGAGATCATTCCAGCCCGCATGAACTTTGTGGACATTGCCGGCCTTGTTGAGGGCGCCAGCCAGGGCGAAGGCCTCGGCAACAAATTCCTCGCCAACATTCGCGAGACCGACGCCATCATCTACGTGCTGCGCTGCTTCGACAATGATGACATCACCCATGTTCGCGGCACGATCGACCCGATTGCCGACTTTGAAGTCGTTGAAACCGAGCTGATGCTGGCCGACCTCGAAAGTCTCGAAAAGCGCAAGCAGAACGTGATCAAGAAAGCCAATTCCGGCGACAAGGAAGCCAAGGCACAGGTTGCACTGATCGACCTGGCCCTCGACGAATTGAAAGAAGGTCGCCCAGCCCGCCGCGCCGCTGTGCCGAAAGACGACATCAAGGCTTGGAACATGCTGCAACTGCTGACCTCCAAGCCGATCCTGTTCGTTGCGAACGTCGATGAAGGCAGCGCCGCCACTGGCAACGACTACTCCAAGCGTGTTGAGCAACGGGCCCAGGAAGAAGGCGCAGGCTGTGTTGTCATTTCAGCACAAATCGAATCCGAACTCGCGATGCTGGACGAGCCTGACCGGTCCGAATTCCTCCAAACTCTGGGCCTGGAAGAGCCCGGCCTGACCCGCCTCATCCATGCCGGTTACGACCTGCTGGGCCTGCAAACCTACTTCACCGTCGGCCCGAAAGAGGCCCGGGCTTGGACGATCCGCAAGGGCTGGACAGCCCCAAAAGCGGCTGGCGTCATCCATGGCGACTTCGAGAAGGGCTTCATCCGCGCTGAAACCATTGCCTTTGAAGACTATGTCGCCTGCGGCGGTGAAACCGGCGCGAAGGAAGCAGGCAAGATGCGGTCAGAGGGCAAGGACTATGTTGTCCAGGACGGCGATGTCATGCTGTTCCGCTTCAACGTCTGAAGCAGGCTGTCATTTCAGGGTTGGGGCTTCTGACAGCCCCGGCCAGGAATGCAAATTCTGGCTCACTCCTCATCCAGCCACTCGTCTGGGATGGAGATGCCGGCCCGTTCGTTATCCCAGGCGATTGAGGTGATTTGCCAGCGCCCATCCAGCCGGGCGAGCGTCAGGAAATTGACGCCACGCGCCCGGATATCGCGATTGCCCACGCGATAAACCGTCTCATAAGCGCTGCGGATCTGAGCCACCGAGCCGAACTGCGTGCATTCATGACCGATCTCGACTTCCTTGAAGATCGCCCCCGCCAGATTGGCGTCTGTCGTTTCGATATACTCATCGAACGTCATGCACTTATCTGGTACGATCACATCGATAGCCACGCCCGCCCGCGTCATCGTCGCCCGGGAGTGATAGAGTTTGCGGAGCGTTTCCCAGTCCCGCTCACCACACGGTTGGGAGATCACGTCATAATGCGTTTTCATGATTGCGCGGCTATCGAGGTCACACATTCAAGGCTCCATGATTTCCGTCATTTGGTATTCGCAGGATGGGCCACATGCGTAAGCAAAAGCCTATTCGTCAGCGCCTTCTGCCTTTTCATGCAGCGGTGTCAACGTCCACGAAAAGGCGATCAGGGGCTGGTCCATGTCCCGCTCTTCCCAAAGGATCTCTGCAATGCGTTCAATGTAGCCATTGATCTCGCGCAATGACTCCGGACTCGGTCGGTTGATCAGCCGGAAAAACCCGAGGTTCCGCTCTGGCCCCTCAAGCTGGACATCCGGATGGCTTAACCCCTGAACGAAATCCCTGTGGGCCTGACGTGAGAGAATTCCAACGGTCTTGCTGATGGTCTCCCGGTTCTCCGGATCCGCCAGTGCTTTCTGCAGCCGAATCCTGGGGGCTCTCGTCTCATACAGCACTTCCGTGCGCCGGTTGGATACCTGTGTCCCGGCCTCAACGACCAGGTCAGTCTTCACCAACATGTTGATGTGATAGTAGATTGATGACGGCTGCCGTCCCATAGAAGCCGCGAGATCCTTGATCGACATCGCCCCACGACCGACCAGGTGGTCAATGATGTCCATCCGGACTGTAGAAGCCAGGCATTCGAGCTGATCCTTCCGGAGAACCCAATAGGTTCCCTTTTCCTCAGATACCGCATTCGCGTTTGACCGTTTCATCAACCCGTTTCCTCCCCACCGGCCTTGTCGGCGGCCTTTCCCCTTGCGCATCGATAGGTCAGAATGTCTGGCTCTGCCAGACTTCTGGAACCTTTTGTGCCCGTCGGCCCTTCCCCAAGGTCATAAGGTTTCCCGCCTTGCCCGACTCTTTCCCTTGTGGCGTTCTGACTCTCCAGACTGCCATGATAAGGCAGCCGGAGGAGCGCAAATGCACTTTGAGCTGGATGAAGATCACCGAATGCTGGCTGACCTCGTCCAGCGTTTTGTGCGGGATGAACTGCTGCCTCTGGAAGGTGCCGTACTGGAGCGCGAGGCTGGCGGACAGGGCGCCTACCTGACGAAAGATGAACGCCAGCGCCTGGACAATATCTCCAAAGATCTCGGCCTCTGGAGCCTCGACGCACCAGAAGATGCCGGCGGCATGGGCCTGCCGCATGTGGCGCTCGTGGCTGTCAATGAAGCGCTGGGTTCAACCGTCGCAACCTACACGCTGCCTCCGGATTCTCCCAACCTTCGGATGCTCATGACGTCGGTAAATGAGCAGCAACGCAAAGCCTACCTCGAGCCTTATGCGCGCGGCGAAACAATTTCGGCCATCGGCATATCCGAGCCAGGTGCCGGAGCGGACCCGGCAGGCATGATCACGCGTGCAGTTCGGGAGGGCGACGATTGGGTCATCAATGGCCGGAAGATCTGGATTACCCGAGCCGCTGAAGCTGACTTCACAATCCTGATGGCGATCACGGACAAGGAGAAAAAAGCACGCGGCGGCATGTCTGCATTTCTGGTGGATCGCGACACGCCAGGTTTTAACGTGCTCCGCCGCATCCCCATGCTGGGAGGAGAATTCACCTATGAAGTGGTGCTGGAGGATTGCCGCATTCCGGGCTGGAAACTTCTGGGAGAAGAAGGCCAGGGCTTCGGCCCGATGCAGGTGCGTCTCGGTACGCGCCGGATGGAGATGGCCGCCTGGTGCATTGGCGCCGCTCAACGGGCACTCGACATGATGCGAGAATACGCGCCGCAACGCCGGACATTCGGTCACAAACTATCGGAGCGCCAGTCAATTCAGTGGTGGGTCGCCGATGGTGCCGCAAAGATCCATGCTGCGCGCCTGATGGCCTATGACTGCGCGTGGAAAATCGACCAGGGCCGGGATGTCCGCACCGAGATCTCCATGATCAAATTCTACGCCACCGAAATGGCGCAGGAAATTATCGACAACGCCATGCAATGTTTCGGGGCGATGGGTATGACCAAGGAAATGCCCTTGCACCTGTTTGCTGGCCGTATTCGCAACATGCGCATCTATGACGGCCCTTCCGAAGTGCATCGCATGGTCGTCGCCCGCAACCTGATGGACACCCGCCCATGACCCATACCTTATCCGTACGCGCTGTCGGTAACGTCACCGAGATCGTGTTTTCCAATCCGCCGAACAATCACGCCAACGTGGCGTTGTTGCGGGAAATCGGCGAAACGTTGCTGAAGCTGGACGAAAACCCAGATTGTCGTGCAATCGTCCTCGCTTCGGATGGCAAGGCATTCTGCGCAGGAGCAGATCTTGCGAATGACGAAATTGGTGGTGGCGTTGGCGGATCCGGTGACGATCCGGTACGCGAGTTTTACGATCAGGCGCTGCGGATCTATGAAGCGAAAAAGCCTGTGGTCGCAGCAATTCAAGGCGCGGCCGTAGGTGCAGGCCTCGGTCTGGCCGTGTCGGCCGATTTCCGTATCGCCGCACCGGAAGCCCGCTTCGTGGCGAACTTCACCCGGCTTGCCTTTCATCCGGGGTTTGCGCTTAGCGCGACCCTGCCCCGCCTGCTCGGCCCACAAAAGGCTGCGCTCATGCTTCTAACGTCCCGGCGTATCAAGGGAGAAGAAGCCCTGGCCATGGGGCTAGCTGATGAGTTGGTTCCCCTGGCAGATGTCCGCAAAGCAGCCCACCGCCTCGCGGCCGAAATCGCCGAAGGCGGCCCCCTTGGCGTGCTGGCGACCCGCAAGACTCTCCGCGCAGGCCTCTATGAAACCGTCCGGGATACGCTGGCTCTTGAACATGAAGAGCAATGGAAACTGCGGGAGACTGAAGATCACCAGGAAGGGATCAGGTCCGTCGCCGAACGCCGCCCCGGAAACTTCAAGGGCCGCTGACGTGCCGTTTACCCCTCAACAATTCGTGGAATTTGATTCCTGTTGTCGCAGCCAGACAGAGGTCATTGAAGCCTCTCGATTGTATCGCTAGTCTTTTGATCGGAGGAAGCGGGCAAACATGAAAGCAACAGATACGAGCAATCCCGACTATTTTCATAAGGTGGTCGATTGCCAATGGGCCTGCCCGGCACATACGCCGGTCCCGGCGTATATCCGACTTATTGCACAAGGGCGTTATGGAGACGCCTATCTTCTGAACAGGGACTCAAACGTATTCCCGGGCGTCTTGGGACGGGTCTGCGACCGGCCCTGCGAACCGGCCTGCCGCCGTACGCGCGTCGATGGAGAACCCGTGGCGATTTGCCGTCTGAAACGGGTCGCCGCCGATCACCGCGAGGACATCGCAGACCGCCTGCCCCAAAAGCCGGAACAAACGAATGGCAAGCGGATCGCCCTGATCGGTGCGGGCCCGGCAAGCTTTACAGTCGCAAACGATCTCGCACCGCTTGGTTATGAGTGCACAATCTTCGAAAAACTGCCCGAAGCTGGCGGCCTGATGCGCGCGAATATCCCGGCCTTCCGACTTCCGGAAAAAGTTCTGAATGAAGAACTGCAATACATCCTCGATATGGGGGTGGAGCTTAAGCTGAACTCACCCGTGAGCAGCATGAAAACCCTTCTCGATGAGGGCTGGGATGCGGTCTTCGTGGGAACTGGCGCCCCCAAGGGGAAAGACCTGCATCTTCCGGGACGGGAAGATGCAGATGCAAACATCCACATCGGCATCGACTGGCTGGAATCAGTCGCTTTTGAGCATATCGACAAGATCGGCAAGAACGTCCTGATCATCGGTGTTGGGAATACGGCAATGGATTGCTGCCGCACATCACTTCGTCTTGGAGCGGAAAATGTGAAGGTCATGGCACGCAAGCCACGCAACTTCTTCAAGGCTTCCGAATGGGAACTGGAAGATGCGGAAGAAGAAAACATTCAGATTGTCGTGAACCATTCGCCAAAGGCTTTCGTCACCGAGAACGGCAAATTGGTCGGCATGACGTTTGAGTTGATGGAATACGACATCGACGACAAAGGTGACATTACCGGCCAGCGCACAATTGGCGAAGAAACCCTGCCCTGTGACGATGTGATCCTCGCCATTGGCCAGGAAAACGCATTCCCCTGGATCGAGAAGGATGCCGGAATTGAGTTCGGTAAATGGGATGTTCCCATCGTCGATGACGAAACGTTTGAATCCACTCGCAAGGGGGTGTTCTTCGGGGGTGACGCCGCTTTTGGACCGAAAAACATTATTTGGGCAGTTGAGCATGGCCATCAGGCCGCCATCTCCATCCACCGCTACTGTCAGGGCCGCGACTTGCACAATCGTGCCCCGCGAGAGGTGGAGTTACAGTCTGCCAAGATGGGTATGTTCGAGTGGCGTTATTCAAACGCTTACACCGCAGCGGAACGCCGCGAGATGGAACATGTTGCGCTGGTAGACCGGTTCCAACGCCTGAACATTGAAGTCGAGCTTGGCTTCAACGCCGAACAGATCGCTATCGAAGTGCAGCGTTGCCTGAACTGCGACGTTCAGACTGTCTTCGAAGCGCCGCTCTGTGAAGAGTGCGACGCTTGTATCGATGTCTGTCCGGTGGAATGCCTCAGCATTACGCCAGCCGCCGATAGCGAAGCAGAACTGCGCGCCTCACTGACACAACCGGAAGCTCCGGAAGACCAATCCCTTTACGTGTCCAATCCCCTGCCACTGACCGGCCGGGTGATGATCAAGGATGAAAACATCTGCCTGCATTGCGGCCTTTGCGCTGAACGCTGCCCCACGTCTGCCTGGGACATGAAGGAAGGCGTGATCAAGATTCCCCATGCGGATGACCAAATGGAGACCGTGGCATGAACGGACCCGGCATAAATGATTTCACCCTGCGCGTTGCCACGGTGAACGGTACCGGCTCGGCCAGCGCAAACGGCCTGCTCATGAAGACGATCTTCCGCATGGGCGTGCCGGTGGTCGGCAAAAATATTTTCCCGTCAAATATTCAGGGCCTGCCAACCTGGTATGAAATCCGTGTAACGGGAGACGGCTATGCCGGGCGTGATGGCGAAATTCACTTCATCATTGCGATGAACCCAGAAACCTACGCATCCGATCTTGCCGACCTCGCCCCTGGCGGCGTGCTGCTGTACGATTCCACATGGCCCCGTCCGCAGCTTCTCTCCCGTCCAGACGTGACCGTTCTGGGCGCACCACTCTCAGCTATGTGCAATGAGGCGTTCAAAGCCGCGCGCTCACGTATCCTGATGAAGAACATGGCTTATGTAGGCGTGGCCGCCGCCTTGTTCGACTTGGACCTCAACGTGATCGAGCAGCTGGTGACGGAGATGTTTGCTGGCAAGGAAAAGCTCATTCCACTGAACATGCAGGCTGTTGCACTTGGGCACGATTATGCGAAGCAGAATTTCGAATGCCCGCTCGACTTCCGCGTCAGCCCCTTGGATAAAACCAGGGGCAAAGTGATGATCGACGGCAATACGGCCGCCGGCATCGGCGCTGTTTTCGGTGGCGCCACATTCGGAGCGTGGTATCCGATCACACCCTCCACCTCTCTGATGGATGCCTTCCAGAAATATTGCGAGGAACTCCGCGTCGATCCGGAGACCGGACAGAACAATTTCTGTATCCTGCAAGCCGAGGATGAGCTTGCTGCAGCGGGCCTGACTATCGGCGCAGCCTGGGCAGGTGCCCGCGGCTTCACGCCGACATCCGGCCCCGGCGTTTCGCTCATGAGCGAGTTCATCGGTTTTGCCTACTACACCGAAGTACCGCTTGTGATCTGCGATATCCAACGGGTCGGCCCTTCGACCGGCATGCCGACGCGGACGCAGCAATGCGACATCCAGCTCTGCGCCTATGCATCCCATGGCGACACGCGCCACCTGGTTCTGTTCCCGTCCCATCCGGGGGAATGTTTCGAATTTTCCGCCAAGGCACTCGATCTTGCAGAGCGCTTCCAGACGCCGGTCTTCTTCCTGTCCGATATCGACATCGGTATGAATGACTGGATGGTCGATGAGCTGACTTGGCCAGAAGACTATGTACCAGACCGCGGCAAGGTTCTGGATGCGACGCAACTTGAAGAGATTGACGCCTTCTACCGCTATCTCGATGTAGACGGTGACACGATCCCGTACCGCACCCTGCCCGGCACGCATCCGAAAGGCGCATATTTCCTTCGTGGATCCGGTCACACGAAACTCGGCCGGTACACGGAGAAAGGCGATGAATACAAGGAAGTTGTCGATCGCCTATATCAGAAATGGAAGCGAGCCGCCGCGTTCATGCCATCGCCTGTCCTGAAGAGCGCAAACCGCCCGGCCCGTTACGGCATGATTGCAGTTGGCAGCTCCGATGCCGCAGTCACTGAAGCACGTGACCGCCTTGAGGCAGCAGGCATCCCTGTTGATTATCTACGGGTGCGCGGCTTCCCTTTCAATGAAGAGGTCGACGCCTTCATCGACAATTATGAGGAAGTTTTCGTCATCGAACAGAACCGTGATGCACAACTCCTGAACCTTCTGATCACGGAAACCAGTGCTGCCAAAGAGAAGCTGGTTCCCGTACTCCACTATTCCGGCGAACCACTAAATTACCGCTTCGTCTATGAAGCCGTGGAAACCGCCCTGAAAGTGAGGAAGATTGCATGACCTCCTTCGTCAAACCCAAGATTCACAGACTGAACGAGCCGACGAATGCACTTGGTAAGTCCCGTGCAGATTATGATGGCGCGATGTCGACCTTATGTGCCGGTTGCGGCCATGACAGCGTGACAGCCGCACTTGCGCGCGCCTTCTACGAACTCTCGAGTGACCCAAAGGATGTTGTGAAAGTTTCCGGCATTGGCTGCTCTTCGAAAACGACCACCTATTTCCTCAAAGATGCCCATGGCGCCAATACAGTGCATGGCCGCATGCCCTCCTTTGCGACAGGTGCGGCAGCTGTAAACAAACATCTGACCTATGTCGGCGTGTCAGGTGACGGCGATAGCCTGTCCATTGGACTGGGACAGATGGCACACGCCATCCGCAGGAATGTCGATATGATCTACATGCTGGAAAACAATGGCGTGTACGGACTTACAAAGGGACAATTCTCTGCCTCCAGCGATATTGGCTCCAAGGCGAAGAAAGGCGCAACGAACATGTTGCCACCTATCGACCCGGCCATCATGGCCCTGTCCATCGGCGCCACTTTCGTCGCCCGCAGTTTCTCAGGCGACAAGAAACAACTCGTCTCGTTGATCAAGGCCGGCATCGCGCATCGCGGTTTTGCCCTGATTGATGTCATCTCCCCTTGCGTGAGTTTCAACGATCACAAGGGCTCCACCAAGTCTTACGCTCATACTTACCAATACTATCACAAAGCCGTACACGCTGATTACGTCCCGCCAAGCGAGGAAATCACCGCCGCCTATGAGGAAGGTGAGTCCATGCCGGTCGAACTGCACGATGGGGGGACAATCCTGTTGCGCAAGCTGGATGCAGACTACGACCCGACGGATCGAACGGCTGCTATGGCAAAGCTCATGGAGAGCCAGCAAACGCAGGAAATCCTGACCGGCTTGCTTTACATCGACGAATCCCGTCCCGCGATGGCAGAGCACAAGAAATTGCCGGACACACCGCTCCACTCCATACCCTATGAGACGCTAAATCCGGGCGCTGAAGCTCTGCGCAGAATTCAGGAAGAGTTCCGCTAACCCCTCAAACCAAGACTGGCCTGACGCGTGCCACCTGCTAGACTGAACAGGCCTGTAGTGTTCGTGGTGGGAGAGTGACGTGCAGAAACTTCAGTTTCTACGGCAGTTTACCGGATTGTGCCTGTTCGCACTCTCCATTTCCCTCGGGACAACGTACGCTCAGCAGATCGAGCCCACAGACGACGATCCCAGCTGGCCGCGCACTGACTTCACAATTTCGGACGATGCTGCGGGAACCAAAGGCTTCAACACACAACCCGCGCGCAAGGAAGACTGGCCGTTCTTTGCTGCCCTGCGTGGCACTCGAGAGGGCCTGGTTACATATGACTGCGGTGGGTCAGCCATTTCGAGTGAATGGATTCTGACTGCTGCACATTGCGTGGAAGGCGCCCTCAAAGGCTCCAGTACGGACATTTGGGAGCGCCCAGGCTCAGGCAAGCTACAGATCGTACTAGGCCAGAAAGACCTGAAAGCCGTCACGCCTGAGAATGTTTTTAATGCAACAGATGTGCGGATCGCCCCCACCTTTTCACGGGGGGGCGACAACAAGGTCCCTGTAAATGATATTGCCCTGATCAGGCTGGACCGTCCCTGGACTGGTCCCACTGTCCGACTGTCTGCCAGCGATGCTTCCGACGTCGACCGTTTTTTCGGGCCCGCTTATTTTGCGGGATTTGGCAAAACCGACATGCGCCAGAAAGAACCTGAGCGTTTCATTTCCGTTGAGGGCCCCTTCTCGGCGTATACAGATATCCTTGGCAATGCCATGATCCCGACACGCAGCCCGGAAGCCTGCTCAACTGATTATCAGGTTGAAGCTTATGACAGTGTAAACATGATCTGCGCCGGATATGACACAGGCATCATCGACTCCTGCCAAGGCGACAGTGGTGGGCCGCTTATTGCCAGAGACTTTGCAGGCCGCGTTTATCAGATCGGTATCGTCAGTTTCGGCGAAAGCTGTGGGATGCGGGGGAGACCTGCCGTCTACACACGCATATCCGGCTTCAAGGACTTTGTTCTCTCCGTTGTGCCCGACGCCGCTTTTATCGACGCGAAACCGGAAAAAACTGTATTCCTGACGAAAGCCGGACTGGAAAACCTTATCCGCACACTCCAGCCCGCCGCAGGAAAAGTTGGAGTCCGCATCAATGATGGCGCAACGTCTTTTCACTCTGGTGAAAAGGTTCGCATCTTTGTCGATCCTTCAATCAAAGGACGTCTTTGGGTTTTTGATCTTGATCCGTCAGGCGCTGTGACGTGCCTGTTCCCTTGCAATGCAAGCGAAGTAGACGAAGCCTTGGTCGAGCCACATCAGTCGGTGGTGCTTCCCCCCGGCGGCATCTCCATCAGCGTCTCTCCTCCCACGGTGCCGGGTAACAGCACGCTGGCTGCCTTCGTCTTACCAGAACGCATGGCGCTGATTGGCGATACGCTTCCGGAACTCAGCCGCACGAAAGGCCCAATCCGCTCCGTCTGGCAGTCCTATTCCGACATCCTTGTTTTCGAAGTTCAGGATGCGATGTCCGATACAGCGCAATCAGACCCGTACGCCAATACCGGCATGGGGCTGCTCACCTATAGCGTCAGCGAGTAAAGCCTCTTCATGTTCAGACTGTTGCGCCAGATACTGATCGCCACCTGCGTGCTGGCAGTTTCAACAGGCTGCCAAACGACTGCACGCGACACACCAAGCGAAGCGCAGCTTTCCTGGACACCGACACTTGATGCCGATGCCCGCGCGTCTGATCGCATCGTCAAGGGCGACCGGTCCACCCTCGCGCAGTGGCCCTACATCGCTGTTTTCAGACACGAAACACGGACCGGACGGCTGCAATATTTTTGTGGCGGAACGTTTGTTGCCCGGCGCTGGGTGCTGACCGCGGCCCATTGTTTTGAAGGGGAATCCCGCCGGGTGGACGATCGCTGGGAGTGGCGGCCACGCGCGACACTGGAAGTCGTTGGAGGCACGGACGACCTCGGATCAGGCGACGAAACCGTGTTTGAAGTCGACTCTGTCATGATCCATCCGGACTATAAGGCGACTATGGAAGTATCACCCGGTGTCTGGGAGGGATCAGAAAATGACCTCGCCCTCGTCCGTATTGGCCGCACCTGGACCGGTCAGTTGGCCCGGCTCTCGTCTGGCGGGGAGGCTGACAGCGACGCCAATGGCGCTCGCGCCTTTGTGGCCGGCTTCGGCAAACAGGCAGATTCCGGCGCTGATGCGAGACTGGAAACATTCCGGATTGGCGACACGGACCGGTCCGCTCAGGCAGGTTCGCGTTACCTCTATCACGCCATGCTTCCGATGAAGCCCCCTGAGGTCTGCGGTATGCAATATGCGGACCTGGCCTATGACGGCAGCACGCAGATTTGCGCCGGCCGGAAATTCGGCGGTGTCGATAGCTGCCAGGGTGACAGTGGCGGGCCTCTGGTCGCGTTGGATGCGCAGGAACGCACATACCAGGTCGGTATTGTCAGCTATGGCTTCGAATGCGCTGCAGAGAAATCGGAGGGCGTGTATACGCGCATCTCCCCCTATCGCGACTGGATTGAAACCACGGCTCGCGGCGCCATGTTTGTCGACGCTCAACCCGAGCAGGTCTTCGTGGCAACAGCCGAAACCATGGAAGCCATGGCCAGAGTCCTGCAGCCGACAAGCAGCCGCATAGAGATGAATGTGAAACAGGAAGGTGAGGCCCCTGACACCGCCCTGAAAATTACCATCACGCCGAAAATTGATGGCCGCCTGATCGTCTTCGAACTGGAGAATTCAGGCCGCATCAACACCTACTTCCCCAATGATCGCACCCCGGAAGGTGCAGCCATCGTCACAGCCGGACAAACCGTCACCCTGCCGGAAGTGCCCTGGATGATCATTCCCCCAGCAGAAGGCGGAGCGACCGTCTACGCTTTTGTCATTCCTGAAAGTGTCGCTTTCGCAGGAGACCTCCTGCCCACACCAGCCCGGATGCGCACTTTGGCAGAGGAAGAACAGCCCGAACGTGAGCCTGTCGACTTTGCGACCCGCATGCTGACAGAAGTTGCCAATCGCTCCAGCGAAGGCGGGTTGTCAGACTGGGCCGCAGCAACCGTGTCCTACTGATTTTCACCTAGTTCTGCAGCAAGCAGCGCTTCAAGGCGCAGGTCCGCCTCATCCAGAAGTGCATTCGCCGCATCGATTTCGTCATCCGGCTTTGGCCCACGCCAGCCGAACTGATGGTCAATATCGAACAATGCGTCTTCCACATCATCACGCGCAGCGATGAGATCGTCGGAAGTCGTGTCAGCATCTGCAAGGGTACGCCGCAGATCCAGCACAGCCCGCCGCAAGGCACGCTCAAGACTGCGCTGCGCGATGAGGGCATCGGCGCGCTCTTCCTCCTCGTCGCGACGCGTTCCTTCCTTGTCGATCTGCTTGCGCAGCTCTTCTTCTGCGGCGCTCTGAACTGCGCTGGAACGCAGCAACGAGCCCACGTCAGACAACAAGGGATCGCCGCGCTTCAGTTCGAGGACATCCACAAACAGGTTGAAGATCCCCGCATCCCGGTCAATGCCTGAGAAGTCGAGCGGCATCCAGCCGGTCTCCAACCCCTTTGCCGCTGGTCCCGAAATATACTCCCCGCGCTGCAATGCCGGAAATTTGAACACCCCGCGCGCAAAGCCGGAAGCATCATGGAATTCGACTGCTCCATCCGGCGTGAACTGGACATAGGTGCGCGGCTCTGGCCGCTCAAAGTCCAGGACAAGCAGGTAATCCCGGGAATCATACCGTGCCTGACGTTCGAAATCGTTGGCGACAACCTTCAACAACTCACCCGTAAAATAACCGGAGCGTTCCTCATCGGGCTTCAGCCTGATCTCTGCATAGAAAGAGGGGCGCGAAACGAGTCCCAGACGAGTCCAGTCCGTCGTGAATTCCTGCGGCGCGTTTCCAAAGGATGGACCGGACGGATCGAAGCCCTCGCGGACGACGTGGACACAACCGGTATTGCGATTGAACTCCATCATGTCGGGACTGGTAAACAGTTTCCCGCTAACAACCCCCGTACTCCGATCGATCTTGGGAGCCCCCATCTGCTGAAGCCAGGCGCCAACAGAATCAAACATCAACATGCCGGCCTGCAGCGCCAGTTCCTGACCGAACCCAAGGGTCCTGTCGCCTGGACCGCGGGTTTCCTCGGGAAGGCAGCTGTCATCCAGGAAGATCCGGAGATCGGAACCCATACCATCTGAAACCACTGTCGGCCGGGTGTTGATGCTTCTCGACAGACACCCCGTCAGCGCGGTGCACGCGCTGATCAGTGCAGTGAACACCAGTATGCTGCGTCTCTTATTCACGAACCGACTTCCTCACTCAAAACCAGCCGTTTCAATGACCGGACAGCCGTCTTTCCCCTGAAAATTCAATTCACAACAGAATTAAGCCCACTGCAACAGGGAGCGTGGCACCGAAGTGTCTTTGAATAGTTTTCATGACTGCACCCGTCTGCCCCCTCAAAGGAAAGACTTGCCCCTATTCCTGACGAACAACGTCATCCCTTCCCCGGAAGGATCGCTGATGCGTGAAAGCCACACCCTGCTTTCATCGGTAAAAACAGCCAAATGGTCTTTCGCGAAGATAATTGACTTCCTCAAAGCAACGTGCTCATTCGAATTCAACAAGCGTTGAATTTACTCAACAGTCGTTGAAGTGACGCGATCTACCAGGGAGGAATTAGGATGCACCTAAAAACCAGATTCGCACTGTATGCGCTCGCCGCCACCGCCATGACGCCGGTTCTGCCTGTATGGGCCCAGGAGGCAGACGAGCCCGAAGATAACGCTCGCAGACTGGGCAGCGTCACAGTCACCGCGCAACGGCGCGAGGAAAACCTTCTGGACGTACCTCTGTCCGTCACGGCAATCGGGTCGGAACGCCTGGAAGTCACCGGCGCGGTCGACATCACGTCCATCCAGCGCTCGACCCCGAACGCCACGATCGAAGTCGCACGTGGCTCCAACTCCACGCTCATCGCCTTCATCCGCGGTGTTGGCCAGCAGGACCCGCTCTGGGGCTTCGAACCCGGCGTTGGCCTCTATGTCGACGACGTCTACATCGCCCGCCCCCAGGGCGCGATCCTCGACATCTTTGACGTTGACCGCGTGGAAGTGCTCCGCGGCCCGCAAGGTACGCTTTACGGCCGCAACACCATCGGTGGCGCGATCAAATACGTCACCAAACCGCTCGGCGACGAGCCAGACCTGAAGGTCAAGGCCAATCTCGGCAGCTACAGCCAGGCCGATATCATCGTTTCCGGATCGACACCGCTCAGCGACACGTTTGCTGTCGGTGGCGCCATTGCGAAATACACGCGTGACGGTTACGGCAAGAACCTCAACACGGGTGCCGAGCACTATAACAAGGACCTGCTGGCCTATCGCCTTAGCGCCGAGTGGACGCCGACGGACGACTTCTCAGTCAGGTTCGCGTATGACAAGTCCGAAGACGATTCCAACGCCAAGCACGGTCACCGCCTGCTTCCGAGTGCAGATGGAACGATCCCGGTTACCGGTGACATCTACGACACCCGCGCTGGCATTGGCGACGACAACTCGGTGGAAACGGAAGGCTACTCGCTAACCGCTCAATGGGATGTCAACGACATCGTCACCCTGAAGTCGATCACAGCTTATCGCGAAGGCTCGACGGTCACGCCGATCGATTTCGACGCCCTGCCACAGCCTGACTTCGACGTGCCTGCATACTACAATGATGATCAGTTCTCGCAGGAATTCCAGCTTCTCTATAATAACGGCCCGCTTAGCGGCGTTGCCGGCTTCTACTACCTGGATGGTAATGCCGATGGCGCGTTCGACGTCATCCTCAGCTCCCTCGGGCTCTCGATCTACCAAGGCGGCGCGCAGGAGAAAGAGAACATCTCCATTTATGGCGACTTTACCTATGCGCTGAATGACAAGTGGAGTGTGTCGCTCGGCGGCCGCTACACCGAAGACAAGACAACAGCTGACGTGCTCCGAGAAGCTTGGCTTGGCCTCGGAACCGGTTCGTTTGATCCATCGAACACAACCTCTATCTATCTCGTCACTCAGACCGACTATAAGGGGGTGGAGCGTAAGGACGATCAGTTCACGCCTCGCGTCTCCGTTTCGTACAAACCGACCGACGACCTGAACCTCTATGCGACCTACGCACAGGGCTTCAAAGCCGGTGGTTTCGACCCGCGGGCCCGCGAGGATCTCGATCCGACTGGCCTCTCCCGCCAGGGTTTTGGTCCGGAAAAAGTCGACTCCTACGAATTCGGCGTCAAAGGCTCGTTCTTCGGTGACAGCCTCCTGCTCAACACGGCAGTGTTCTTCGCTGACTATACCGATCAGCAAATCACGGTGCAGAGTGGTGCGGATACCAACAATGATGGCGTGAATGACACGTTCGTCTCATCCGTATTCAACGCTGGTTCGTCAGAATACAAGGGTCTGGAAATCGAAGGCACCTGGTTTGCGACCGATAACCTGACTCTGTTCGCGACCCTTGGCTACATCGATGCCAAGATCAATGAGATCCTGTCGGGCGGCACGAACGTCGCCAGCTCCTTCGTGACGCAGAACACGCCGGAACTGCAGGGCCAGATCTCAGCCAACTATACTCGGGACCTGGGCTCGAACCGCGGAGAGATTTCGCTGACCGGCACGGTCTCCGGCCGTGACGAGTACTACCTGTTCAACGTGCCGAACGAAGGCTTCCCGGCCGGGCAAAGCGCAATCTTCCCGGGCGGCGGACCAAAGCTAGACCCGTCGGGCTACTACCTCTTTGATCTGAGTGCGGTCTGGACTTCGCCGACCGGCAAATACCGGGTTGGCCTGCATGGCCGGAACCTGACGGATCAGGAATACCGGGTGGCAGCCTACAACTTTGT
Organism: Rhodobacterales bacterium; assembly: GCA_014763715.1. Lineage (GTDB taxonomy): Bacteria > Pseudomonadota > Alphaproteobacteria > Caulobacterales > Hyphomonadaceae > Hyphomonas. Next base: position 126,639 of record JACXUV010000004.1, read on the forward strand.
CACACCGAGCCAACTCGGTCTCGACTCTGCCTACTCGGCCTTCTACGGCCCGCCGCGTACGTTCACCGTTTCGCTGTCGGCTGACTTCTAGATCAAGCACTAGGCGCGTCATCCTCCTTCAACGACGCGCGGGCGGCCCTTTTCAGGGCCGCCCTTTCTTTTTCGAAGACGCTTCTGCACGGAATGATTCAAACCCAGCTGCTGTGAACCGAACCATATGTTCGTACGCATCTTCCAGATCGCTTGAATGGCACAAACCACCAGACAGGCTGTCGATACGTCCAGTCTGCGCAAACGTCAGCGTCAGAGCCCCTGACAGGCAATGATAAGCCCAATAAAGGTCCCGATCTTCAATCCCCGGCAAGGCCAGGCGGAGCGCATCAATGAAACGCTCAATGAGCGGATCAAAGAACTGCGTCATCAGCTTGCCGCCCCATTCAGGTGAGTTGTTCACATAGGCAATCAGGGCGTAGTAGTTCTTCCACCCTTCTTCGCGTACATGATCTCCCGTCAGCATCGGCCGCAAATATGCGCGGATAATCGCCTCGACTGTCGGAGAGCGCTCGCTTTCAACGAGGCAGGCATCCAGTTGCTCCAGACGCGCCTGGTTCAGGATCTCCGCACGCCGCAGAAGGACCGCATCGAACAAGTCGCGCTTCGGCCCGAAATAATAATTAGGCAATGCCACATCGACGCCAGCATGTTTCGCGATCGCACGAAGCGTCACCCCATCATAGCCATGCTTTGCGAACTGCTCTTCCGCGGCATCGAGAATAGCTGTGCGCCGGTCCAGCCTCGGTTCTGTCCTGATTACGCTCATGCTTCGCTAGTAAACCTCAGCTATCGATAGATCAACGATACCGCGACGTCAGAAAGGCCGACAACGCCCCACCTTATGCTTGCGTTCTGGCGCTGTTTAGGCCAATTTCAACAATTGTTGAAAAAGAAGAAGTACCCGTACAGGGTATCCAAGATCAGGGGAAGAAACGTGAGTCACTACACGATGCCACAGGCGCTGTTTCCGGAGGTGTTTCGCCTTCACGGACGCTGGCGCCCCACAAGAGAGGCGGTCGTGTGTGGTGATCTGCGTTTGAACTGGCGGGATTTCAACGCGCGTATAAATCAAGTCGCCAATGCCGTTCTGGCCGAAGGCCTGGCCCCGGGTGATCGCGTCATCGTCCTGATGACCAATGGCATTGAGATGCTGGAGGTCCTCTTTGGCCTGATCAAAGCCGGTATGACCAGCGTTCCGATCAATCTGTCTGTTACAGAAGAAGCGATCGCCGGCATGATCAGGGATGCGGATGCCCGAATGATCATCTGCACTGAAGATCAGGCCAGACGCATAGAAAAACACGCAATTCTTTTCGATGAGTGCGCTTCACTCATTCGTGTCTCCACCGGATCAATGGATGACTGGAAACCATTTAAAGACTGGACCGAGACAGCTGCAACGGACGAGCCAAAGCTCGCGATTTCACCCAACACGCCGCTTAACATCATCTATTCATCAGGCACGACCGGAACGCCAAAAGGAATCGTACACACCCAAAAAGGCCGCCGGGATTGGGCTGGAGACCTGTCAATTGCGCTGCGCTATCACGGGGCGGCCCGCACACTCGTCACTATTGGCATGTACTCCAACATTTCCTGGGTGAGCTTGCTCTGCACAGCCCTCGCAGGTGGGACGCTGATTATAGAAGACACTTTCGATGCAGACCGTTTCTGGCATCTCTGCGCACAGGAACGCATCACGCATTCCTCAATGGTGCCTCTTCAGATGCAAAAAATCATGGAGGCTGATCCGGATCCCGCTCAGCCGACTGCCGTGCAGGCAATCATGACGGCAGGTTCGCCCCTGTACCCCGATCTGAAGCGCCAGCTCTTCGATAGGTTCGGCCCCACAGTCATTGAATTGTATGGCCTGACCGAGGGGGTCATCACGACCCTGGATCCGGAAGTCGCAGATCACCATCTTGCGTCCGTTGGCCAGCCCCTTCTGGGCACGGACCTCTGCATTGTGGACGAACTTGATAACGAAGTTCCGCCGGGCACACCCGGGGAGATCGTGGCAACAGGCCGGATTGTCATGCCGGGATACTGGCGCCGTGAGGATGCCACACTGGATGCGACATGGACGTCTCCGACGGGCGAAGCCTGGTTGCGCACCGGAGACATTGGCCGCGTAGATGAAGAAGGCTTCCTCTATATCGTTGACCGGAAGAAGGACATGATCCTCTCCGGAGGACAGAATGTGTACCCTCAGGACATCGAAGCCCAGCTCATGCAACATGAAGCTATATCTGAAGCTGCCGTTATTGGGGTGCGCAGCAAGAAATGGGGCGAAACACCATTGGCCCTGGTTGTGCTGCGCACTGACATCCCCCCTTCAGATATCAAGGAATGGTGCAACTCACGGGTAGGCAAGCAGCAGCGTGTGTCTGATGTGAAAATAGTGAATGCCCTCCCCCGTAATCCAAACGGGAAAATCCTGAAGCGCGAGCTCCGGCAAACATTCGAAAGTGTAAGCTATGACTGAAGACATCCGCTACCAGTCATCGGATGGGCTGAATCTATATGCCAAGAGATATGGCCCAAGGGATGCACAACTCAGTGTGCTGTGCATGCATGGACTGACGAGAAATCACAAGGATTTCGAGCCCATGATCGCCGCGCTGCCTGAGCAATATCAATTCATTGCTGTTGACGTCCGCGGCCGCGGACTATCCGATCGGGACAAGAATGCAGAGCACTATTCGCCAGTGACCTATGTTGGCGACATGGCCGCCCTGCTCGACCACCTGAAACTTGATCGTGTCGCACTGATCGGCACATCCATGGGCGGACTGATGTCCATGATCATGATGAAGGCAATGCCCCAGCGTGTACGCGGTGTGGTGCTGAATGATGTCGGACCGGTGTTTGAAACAGCAGGTCTGAACAGAATTGCCGCCTATACAAGCAACAACGAACCTATGGCCGGGTGGGATGACGCGGCCCGCATAGTCGGGGAAGTACAAGCGGACATCTTCCCCGACTATGGCCCTGAGCAATGGATGGCCTTCGCCCGGCGCACTTATCGCGAACTGAGTGATGGCCGTGTTGCATTGGATTATGATCCGGAGATCACCCGCACAGTCAGCCAGGTACGCCCCGGCCTGCTCACCCGGATAGCCATGTGGAAGCTTTACAAGGAAATGTCGAAAGCCCCCTTGCTCCTGATCAGGGGCGAGACCTCAGACATTCTCTCAGAAAAGACCGCCGCCAAGATGATCAAACGTCATCCGGATGCACAGCTGGTTACTGTGCCTCGTGTCGGTCACGCCCCGATCCTCGATGAACCGGAGGCCGTTCAAGGTATCCGAAACTTCCTTGCCAATGTGGAAGCCCGCACATGACTTCTAAAACACACGCCGCACAATCGACCGCTATCCCTGGCCGCGCCTGGGTGCTCGCCGTCCTGACACTGACTTATACCTTCAATCATATTGATCGTCAGGTTCTGGTTATCCTGCTTGAACCGATCAAGGCAGAATTAAACCTGAAGGATGGCGACCTGGGCATGCTGACGGGCATTGTCTTCGCCGGATTTTACGCCACGCTTGGCATTCCTGTCGCAATGTGGGCCGACCGCGGAAATCGCCGGAACATTATCACACTCGCCCTGACGATATGGTCTGCCATGACGGCCCTCTCCGGGCTCGCACAGACATATTGGCAGCTATTGCTGGCACGTATGGGTGTCGGGGTCGGTGAAGCCGGCGGTACGCCGCCTGCGACTTCCATGATTGCCGACCTTTATCCCCCAAAAGAGCGGGCAACGGCCATGGGCATCTACACGACCGGCATCGGATTTGGCGTGATGGCGGGCTTTGCCCTCGGCGGCATCATCTATGAACATTTCGGTTGGCGCGCAGCCTTCTTTGTCGCCGGTGTCCCCGGTCTGATACTGGCCCTGTTGGTTCGCTTCACAGTGAAGGAGCCCACGCGCGGCCTGGCTGACCAGCACCAAGTGACCGGTCCGGCCCCCTCCTTCGGTGAAACCGTTTCGTTCATTCTTCAGCAAACCTCATATCTCTGGCTGCTCGCTGGATGCCTTCTGATTTGCATCTCCTCCAACGCTTTCCTCGTGTTCACATCCGGGCATCTGCAGCGCACCTACGGCCTGACCCCTGGCGAGGTCTCCCTGCCACTGGGCATACTGATCGGAGGTGTCGGCAGTCTTGGCGCCGTTGTTCTTGGCGCGGTCTGTGACCGGCTTTCCGCGAAAGACATGCGCTGGCGGCCACTCATGATTGCCATCTGTGCCGGGCTCGCCCTGCCCTTCGCCTGGATGTTCCTTCACGCTTCAAACGTCTGGGTTGCTTACGCCTGGAACCTCGTGCCGGCCTTCATCGGTCTGATCTATGCCAGTATTGCCTACACTGCATCTCAGGAACTGGTGCAGGTGCGCATGCGCTCATTTGCGTCTGCCTTCATGCTGTTCTGCCTGACACTGATTGGCATTGGCTGCGGCCCGTGGATCGCTGGCGAGCTCAGTGATCATTTCGCTGCGCAAGGAGCAGAAAACTCGCTCGCCAAAGCACTGGAAGTCATGCTGCTGTTCAATTTCGGCTCTATCGCCTGCCTGTTGATGGCAACGCGGAACTATCGCCGTGATGCTGCGCGTGCCGCAGCGGCCTGACCGGAAAACTTGCCGACACTCAGAACATGAGTAGCCGTATCTGACCCAACCAGACAGCCGCGATGCCTAACGCCAGGAATGGCCCGAACGGCATCGCGCCGTCTGGTTTACGTCCGGAAACGGCCATGAGGCCTGCAAACACCAAGCCCGAACTGCTCGCGATGAGAACAATCCACGGCAGGCCAATCCATCCACACCAGGCCCCACCGGCGGCGAGCAGTTTCGCGTCTCCGCGGCCCAGCCCATCCTTGCCGGTCGTTGCGCGGTAAGCCTTTTCAATGACCACGAAAAACAGATAGCCAACGGCTGCACCAATGCCGGCACTCCATACCTCACCAGCGAAGTACCACGACTGCACAACGCCTACGCCGATCAGAGGCAGGGTAATCATATCCGGCAGCCGCATCGTACGTATGTCGATCCAGGTGAGCGCCACCAGCGCCGGCAACAGGACAAGCGCCCAGAGCACTACATCAAGAAACATGAACACCGCCCCACAACGCCTCGAACAGCGAGCCGCATCATAGAATCATTACCATGAAACAGAAACGCCCGGGCACATGGCCCGGGCGAATTGGAACTTCCAGCATTACGTCTTAAAGGGACGATGAGATTGCAGGGCCTTTGAGCGTGTAGACATCCTTACCCAGAGCCACATCCACTTGAAGGAAGCCCTCGGATATATTTGGCAGGGACGCTGGCATCTTGTCCCCGATCCCCCGCATGAGTGTCTCACCACTCGCGGACACAACGGACCAGCCAACCGGTTCCAATTTGTCACTGTAGTTTGCGGCAAGGTTGGTGCGAGGCGCAGCGACCATCGGAATTGGCGTGTCCAGCCGACCATCAACGCGAGCAAACAGCTCAACCACATAGATCATGCCATTCGCCTCAATTGCGGCGACGCCCATATGGTCAAACTCTTTCCGTTTGAAGTTCGCGGCATTGGCTTCATCCGCCAGAAGGGCCTTCTGAATATCCTCCGCTGTGGTTCCCGCTTTCACGACCACGACATTCGCACCGAAAGCACCGATCAGCCGGCTACGCTCCATCATCCGGACCCGGTCCAGATGCGTGCGGCCTTCAAGGTCCTCATGAGCTGCATAGCCGCGCACAGCCATGTCATACGCATGCAGACGCGCAGCATCTATCAGTGAACTGAGCGACTCCACTTGTTGCGCGCCCTGTGTCTCTCGCTTCTCACCAGCGAGACGCAACAGCTCATTTGCCAGGAAAGTGTCAGTCTTGATTCCATTGATACCCTCCAGACAGGCATCAGCCTCTTTCTGGAAAGCTGTCGGCGTCATGCCGTAACCATCAGAGAGGTCGCACGCAGTGTCTGCGAAGGAAGGGCCGCTCAGAGCCGCAAAGGCCAGCGCCGAAACGGACAGAATTTTGTAGGCGTAATGTAACATAACTGTCACACTACATTGTGTGACAGTTACGTGTCAATGACATCCATTATTGTGGAATATTTGTGTACTGTAGTAGTTACTACAGAATACCGGACCCTACTCAGCCTGACAGGCAGTCAGTCCTGTAAGCGGTGTTATGATTTCCCATCCCTCTGCGTCTTTCGAAATCATGCGCGCCAGCGGCACTTTTCGCCCGCCCTCAATCTCGTCACCAGGCGCAAGGGTCAGCGAAACGTGTTCTCCGTCAGCGTCTCTCATGCTCATGCGCGTCATGAACTGACCAAACACATCGCCATCCTGTGCTTCGACACTCAGCGTTTGTTGACGCCCATTCAGAATAGCTTCGGCTTCCAGCCCCCCGGCCGGAAAAAACAGAACGAAATGGCGCGGGTCATCGCGCGTCCAGAGAAACAATGCACACCCTCCCGGCTCCAGCGTCTGAGGTGGAAGGGAAACAGCCTTAGTGCTGGCCACAGGACCTGCATCAGTCGCTGATGCGGCAACCGAACCGGCAGAAGCACACCCCCCTAGAAAGGCCAAAGCAACCAGTAAGAGACGCAGTTTCATTGAATAGACCCTCCATTCGGGATCGGTTGCTCATAAACGAGCCGCCCTGCCTCATCGGTAAACCCTGCCACCAGCAGTGCTTTCACCTGATTCTCAGGCACATCCCAAAGTTCCAATCGCCCACGGCCAGACAGCGAAGCACTGGCAGCAATATGAGTCCCATCCGCAGCCTGCCCTTCCACTGATACAATCAAGTCCCCGTCCTGACAGGAGAGCGTCCCGGATAACTCAGGCCAATTCGATCCGTAGGCAGTTGAAATACGGGCAAGCGCGTCCGTCACAACATTGGCACTGGCAGAAAGGCACCCATCCTGATCAAATTCGATCGAAGCATTCGAAAGACGCAGATCAACATCCTGCGAGGGAAACATGGGGGAAATACGCGTTGCATTGAAAGTCAGCGCAGTACGCCCTTCCTCTATCCGCAGCCCCTTATTAGCCGGTGTCACAAGACCAGAGCCGCGACCTTGTGGGCCGACCCAATGCAGAAGGTGCCCTGGCTTACCACCCAGCGCACGCATCAGGCTGAAATCCCCTTCTACCGCGCCGATAGGCTCCCCCCTCACCGCAAGTCCCGTCACTTGACCATGCCAGACCGTACCACGCGCCTGCTGCCAGGAGACACCTTGCTGAATGGCACCAGACTTCTTGAGCGCAAATGAGAGCGGCGCATTTGCGGCCAAAGCAAACAAGAACACGCCTGCAAAGAGTATCAGCAGCAGCCACTTTCGCATCACGAGGCGCCTCCACGAAACTCGAAGCTGGCACGAACCGTACCCGACGTATCTGCGAAGATGGATGCCTGGGCCGGCTCGGCCCCAAGTTGACGTTCAGCTGCCTCCAGCCAGGCAAACAGCGTTTGCACTGAAGCCTGATCAAACTGGACGATAATTGCACCGCGCTCATTCGATTGGAGACGGGAAACAGCAAGGCCTCTCTGGGAGGCCAGATCAACCAGCCGGGCACGAAGGTCTTCGCCTGAGACAACAGGGCCACCCGTCGCTTGTTCTGTTCCCACATTGGCACGCGCAGCCGAAACAGCATCCAGGGTCCGGGATGCAACAGCCAATGAAAGCTCAGCGTTCTGTCTCGCTGTACGCAACGGACGCACCAGCAGCACATTCAACAACAGTGCCGTCACGAGCAATGCTGCCATCAGGATCAAAAGACGTTCACGAGCGGAACGCGCCAACCAGAAATCGTTCATGACGGCAGCTCCAGAACCATATCACCCACGACGCGACCATCTTCCACTCGCGCATCCCCCAGACGAACAACAAGCCCGCCACTCTCAATGGCTGACTTCAGGGCTTCATCATCCCCAAACGCACTATAGAAAAGTTTGGCCTCCAGCCGGCCACTCTCTACGTCGTAGCGCAGACTGGACAGACGTGTTCCCTCATCTCCCGCCAGCGCGCCATAAAGAACACCCGTCATGTCCCGGAAGCCCGCAACTGGACGTGAAGCCCCATTTGAACGCGCGCGAACCGCAGCAAGAATGTTCGAGGGAACCGGCTCTCCCGGGTATAGTGCAGTGAAGTTCGCCCGGGTCTGCTGGCCCAGAACCGCCTCCAACTGATGCATGGCCCGTATGCTCGCAAAGGTATAGGCGCCCCAGGCAATAGCAAAGGCTGCGGCAAGCCCAGCAAGAAGACGAAAACGTTTCAGATCGACAGGGAGCTCGGCCTTGCGCGCAAAATCCGCCTGACGCAGATCAATACCGTTGGCCCCTGCTGCAACATAGCCCGCCAACGCCAAAAGCGGATCAGCCGTATGCTCAGGTTCAGCAGATACCCGGTCGGTCAGTGCCGAGACAAGTTCTGCAGGAAGTGACTTATCAATCGCAAACTTCTGATCCGCCCCGGAAACGAGAACACGATCTCCCACATCCAGTGGTGGAGCTCCTTCAGGCAGAAGCGTCACATCCGGCACAAGACGGGCATCATCCAGCCCTGCCTCCCCCAGGCGCGACATCCAGTTTTCCATTTCGGACTTCGCGACAAGGCAGACTTCAGCCTGAGTCCCCACGCTGTTGCGCGAACCAATGGCAACGTGCAGGTTTTCGACCGGAACGGCGACATCATCCTCTACGGCAAAGCGGGCCGTTCGCAGCCAGTCTGCCCGCCGTGCGCCGACAAGGCGCACAGAAGTGATTGTCACTTCTGTCGCTGGCACAACAACGGTCACCTCGTCTGAGGCAGCTGGGGGATTTGATGGTGATACAGTGCCCCCACCGCCAGCTTCCACCACCGCGAAGCGCCATGGTTCACCAGGTGCAGGCATCAGGGCAACAAGATGGCGCGCCATCAGAAATCCCTCCGGACCATGGAGACCAAGGATACGTCTCCGCTTTCAGCGCGCCGGTAAAGCGCGCGGTAGGTTGTGACAAGGTCGCCTGTGCCAATATCGATATCAGCCGTCAGGTAACTGGAAGCAATCGACAGCGCGGTCTCGTTCCGGGCATCTGGCGCAATCCGGTTTATGGTATCTTGCTGGAGAAATGCCTCGACACCAGACCAACCGCCTGTGGGTCGTGAATCGATCAGGGTTTTGGCATCGTCCACAGACAGCTCCGTGGAAAACAGCGCGACCAGTAACGGGGCCTGTTCCAGTGTCAGCGTGTTGATGTTGAGAACGGACTGCTCACGACTGGGGCGCAAACAGACAAGATTATCAAGACGGGCCCGCACTTCCGCATCATAGCCAGCAATCGCTTTCAGCTCGCTGACACTGCGAAGGCCCGCGTTTGCGGCTCGATACGGTTCTGCTTGAGAAGCATAATAGCCATCTTCTGCACCATAGGTGCGCGTGGAAAAATCGGCATCCACCCAGTCCGCCAGTTTCTCCGCCAGAGATTGCGCCTCTGCCTTGTCCATGCCCACGGACACCAGAAAGTCTTCGTAAGCCTGCAGCGAGGCGTCGTCTCCCTCACTCTCCCCAGCGCCCCCGGAGATGGCATTGAGGTTAAAGCAATTCGAAGCCTCTTTCGTCTGAAGCATAACCATACCATTTCCTGCAGGCAGAGTGATGGGCTGCGTGAAGAGATCGGATTCGCTGTTCAGGACACCCTCGCTCACCTTCACGATTTTTGTAAGATATGACGCAGCCGCACTCGCGGCGCCGCGCGCAGTCCAGAAGGTTTCCGCCCTGGCGCCAGAGGATTTCGCAATCAATACAGAACGTGCGAGCGCATCGGTTGCAGCAACAGCAGCAACAGACATCAACATGACGATCACAAGTACGGACAACAGGCTTGCGCCTCGTTCCCGATCTGTTGTCAGCTTCATCCGCCCCCACCCATGATAAAGAGTTCGGTGAGAGCATCCTTGTCTGAATACTCCAGACGCAATTCCACAGCCGCTGGGAAGCCTTCATCACCGGCATTCCAGTCCGGCACCCACTCGCGGCCATTGAAGTAACGTGCCGACATGCGGGAAAGCCCCGTCGCGATCACACGTTCGACATATGGCGTCTCTGCCGCCGGCTCAGGGCGCAACCAGGCACGCCGTGTCAACGTACCGGCACTGTACTGATATTCTACCGCAAGAAGGCTGGCCCGCGTTTCATCCGGCACAGGGTGGTTCCAACCGTCCCGGACAAACGCCACAAAGGGCCGGGATGTGTATTCCGGGCTTCCAGGCTCGCCGATGAGAGAAACAGCATTGGCAAAGTCGTCCCGCATCAGCGTGTGGGCGAGATCTATTTCACTCACGCTCTGTGTTGTCTTCCCAAGACGGTCCGAAGCCCTCACAGTACTGATAAGCAAAGCTGATCCAGCCACAGCAATCATGGAGGTCAAGGCCAGTGCAACCAGCATCTCAATCAAGGTGAAGCCTGCTTCCTTCTTCATGGCACCACCTGCACCAAGGTCTCCCGCAGAGCGAGCTGCTGTCCTGTAATCGGGTCCGTCACCGTGACCCGAATGCCCGCAAGGCCATTCTCGTTGCGAAGCTCAACCTGCCGGAGCCATTCGAGCGCCTGCCCGCGTTGCTCACTCTTTCCGGACATGGAACCTGCCCGCACTACGGCCGGATCCATTACCGCTTCCACCAGGCGGTTGTCCGCTTCAATTCTGGCGAGCGCCAATCGACGCGTATGCCCGGCATTGGATGTTGTCTCAGTCACCAGATGCGCAAGCCCGATCGCCGCCATGGAAAAGACAAGCAGAGCCACAAGTACTTCAGCCAGAGTAAACCCGCGATCCGTCATTGTTCCGGTTGCCCCGGCATCTGAATTTCGCGCGTCTGAGCCCCTTTGGAGAAACGCACATCAGGGCCCGATACGATACCCGAAGCATCTGCAACGATCTGTGGACGAACTTCCTCTGCACGTTTCTGAGATGGACCTGTCGTGATGACGGTCACGCCTCCGGATAGAGAATGGGACAACCCTCTGACTGGCACCCAACGGCCATTTATGCGCGCATAGACGGTATAGGCATTTTCCTCGATACGAATGCCTTGCGCCTGTCCGCGGCTGATCGCCTGGTCAAGTGTTCGCGAAAGAACCGATTCAAATTGCTCCGTTTCTTTCTGCAGGGCATCAGGACGTGAAGGCATCACCATCACGACCATGGCACTGGCAAGCGCCATGATAAACAATGCGACCATAATCTCCACGAGGGAGAAGCCGCCATCCCGATGCCGAACACTCCTCACGGCTCGTCTAGTCCCAGTTGCCTATATCGTCCGCCGTCCCGGCTTTGCCATCCGGTCCTGCGGAATAAATGTCATAGGCACCGCCGGATCTCTGCCCCGGAAGATCGTAATGATAGGGATTGCCCCACGGGTCATCGCGCAGGCGCTTGATATACCCGCCCGGCCGATAGGTCGCGATATCTGCGCCAGCAGGCGGCGTTTTCAGCGCGGCAAGCCCGGCATCCGCACTCGGATAGGTAAACATATCGAGGCTGTACATTTCGAGGGCACTCTCGAACGCAGCAATATCTGCGCGTACCTTTCCGACACGCGACTGCTCCCCCACTGGCGCGACGTTGATGATGACCAAGGTGGCCAGCAACCCCATTATGAATATCACCACCATAAGCTCGACCAGCGAGAAGCCAGCCTCCTTGCGGCGCTGGGTGCGTCTGTTCTTTCTGTATGGGATCATGGCGATACTTCCTATGACATGGCCAGCGTGTTGAGCTGAAGAATGGGCAGCATGATCGACATCACAATCAGCCCGACAATTCCGCCCATCAGCACGATAATCAAAGGCTCGGCGAGCGCGAGAAGCGCAGCCGAACCTGTTTCGAATTCGGTATCCAGAAAATCTGCCGCACGGTTCATCATACCAGGCACATCACGACCGGCTTCACCGCTCGTCACCATGTGTACCATCATCGGCGGGAAGACCCCAGTGGCGGACAGGGCGGACGACATGGATCCACCTTCCCGGACGCGCTCCGCGATGAAATCCGCAGCATCCGCAATCACCGTATTATTGGCAGCGCCCTTCGCCCCTTCCAGTGACTCGAGCACGGTTGCGCCTGAGGCAGAGAGCGTCGAATAGACCCGTGCAAATCGTGCAGCAGCAACTGTTCGTGCTTGCGACCCGATAAGGGGCAATCGCAGGACCAAGCGATCCAGTCTACGCCGCATGACCGGTTGGCGCAGCAAGCGAGCCGCCAGAAATGTGAGGGCGGCGAGTAACAAGAGGACGAACACCCCATACTCCCGAACGCCATTGGACAGGGCGATGACAATACGTGTGAGCAATGGCAGCTGCGCATCAAACAGGTCGAACTGCTCAACAAGGCGCGGCACCACCACGACCATCAATGCAATGACCATCCCCAGCGCCATGACAGACAATAGCGCCGGATAGATGAGGGCAGCGCGCACCTTCTGGCGCAACTGATAGCTGCGCTCCAGATAGGTCGCGAGGCGCTCCATGATGTCACCCAGTTTACCAGACATCTCACCCGCGGAGGTCACTGCGCGGACAAGCGGAGGAAAGGCTCCAGGCGCAAGGGCCATCGCCTCAGACAGGCGGGCTCCCTCGACCACATCTGCGCGCACAGTATGCACTGCCTTCTGAACGCTAACCGGGTTTTCATTCCCGGCACAGGCGGCCAGGGCCTGCTCCACAGCAAGCCCTGATTTCAAAAGCACTGACAATTGGCGCACCAGCAAAACACGCTGCTTGTCGCTCAGGCGTGCACGACGGACAGCCACCTTGGACTGCTTTTCCGAAACAGGATTGACGTTGAGGACCATGAGGTCCCGCAGCCGCAATTCCTTACGTGCCGAACGCGCGCTGTCTGCGGAGATAACGCCTGAACGGCGCTTTCCTTCTGCATCCAGCGCAACATATTCAAAGGCGGCCATTACTGGCCTCCTTTCCGGCAGGCTCGCAATACTTCGGCAACGCTGGTTTCACCAGAAATCACATAGCGGCGCGCATTGTCCAGAAGACGGTCATGATGCGCAAATGCAGCCTGATCGATCGCATCTTCCGATGCGCCATCGCTGAGCATATTCCGGATATCGCGATCTGCTATCAGCAACTCATAAACGCCAAGACGGCCTATGAAGCCGGTCTGCCCGCAAGAAAGGCACCCTTGAGGGTCATGGACGGTCAGGTCGGCATCGCTATGGAGGCCGAGCGATTCACACTCTGTATGCGTTGCTTTTCTTGATGTCTTGCAGGAGGGACACAACCGGCGCACCAGTCGTTGCGCCATGATCGCCCGCAGCGTCGACGAAAGCAGATAGTCCTCCACCCCCATATCCCGCAGTCGCGTAATGGCGCCCGAAGCGGAATTGGTGTGCAGGGTTGAGAGAGCCAGACGGCCTGTGGATGCAAATTCAAATGCGACTTCCGCAGTTTCCGAATCCCGAATTTCGCCCACCATCACGATATTTGGGTCTTGCCGCAGGATTGAGCGCAGTGTGGCAGCGAAATTGAGCCCGACCTTGTGGTCCATCTGCGTCTGGCTAATCCCCGGCAAGCCATACTCAATGGGATCTTCCAGGGTCATGATGTTGTCGCGGCCGGTATTCAGCCGGGAAAGCGCCGAATAGAGGGTGGTTGTCTTACCGGAGCCGACCGGGCCAGTGACGAGGATCACGCCATTGGGCTGGCTCAACACTTCAGTGAACCGCTCGTAGGTATCGACATCCATGCCGAGTTCCTTGAGGTTCAGCAGTGCGTTTTTCGTGTCCAGAAGGCGGAGCACGACGCGCTCGCCATAACGGGTCGGCAGTGTGGCAACCCGTACATCTATAGACTTACCGCCGGCTGAGAGAGAAATACGTCCGTCCTGAGGCAGGCGCTTCTCAGCGATATCCAGACGCGACATGACCTTGATACGCGAGACAATTGGAGCTGCCAGTTTCCGCGGAGGCGTCAACACCTCCACCAGGTCGCCATCAATCCGGTAGCGGATGGACAATGTGTCCTCAAAGGGGTCGATGTGGATATCTGAAGCCCGACGCTTCATCGCCTCATGGATCAAACCGTTTATGAGGCGAATGACCGGCGCATCATCCTGCCCCTCCAGAAGGTCGGCCGTTTTCGGCAGGTCATCAATAAGGCTTTCCAGCCCACCCCGCGCATCCACGGCAGCGTTCACGCTGTCGCCCGCCAATGCATCCGCGGCAAAAACGTCAGCCAGCATGCGCTCATAGGCATCACGATCCAGTGCTTCAAGTTTGAACGCAGTCCCAAGCGCACGCCGCGCCTCCACCAGTGCGAGCGGGTCTGCACCCGCCCTTACCCCAAGCGTCAGCTCATCACGTCCCGGCAGGACAACCACCCCTTTGTCCTTGGCAAAAGCGTAAGTGAACTGCTCAATGGCCGGCAAAGTGCTCATTGCGGGGGCGGACTCCCCAGAACCTGGTTGACGAACTTGTCCAGGGAGGCACCGCTGTCGCCTTCGCCTTCCCACAGCTCCTGAGCCCGCAGATAGCGGTAGGAGCGCGCCGTGGCGTTACGCGCATCATCGCGACTTCGCACAATGGTCGGACGGATAAAGACCATCAGGTTTGTGCGTCCCAATCCCTTGCCCTCCGAACGGAACAGCCGCCCGGCAACAGGAATGTCCCCCAATACCGGTACTTTCTCGTTGGTAACACTTTCTGTTTGCTCGACCAGACCGCCTAGCACGATGATCTCACCATTATCGGCGATCACACTCGTGCTGATCTTCCGTGTATTGAAAATCAAATCTGTCGTGGAGCCCGTCGTAATCGCCTGAGCGATGTTCGAGACTTCCTGCGTGATGTCGAGGCGGATCGTGTCATCATTTGAAATCCGGGGCGTCACATCCAGCCCGACACCGACATCCCTGCGCTCCACAGTCCGGAAAGGATTGGAATTGGAATCCCCGAGCACCTCACCCGTAGCAACAGGCACTTCCTGCCCGACCAGCAGCTTAGACGTGCCATTATCCAGTGTCATGTTGAACGGCTTGGACAAGATGCGTGACTGCGTATCGTTCTCTACAGCGGTAAGGATCGCACCAAAAAGCGTATCGCCATCCTGCCCGCCGACACCAACACTCAGCCCGGACAAACCGAGCAGCGAGTTCACTGCAGCTTCAGCAAATGGATTGGTATCCGAGTCACCCGTATTGAAAGGTGTGTTGGAGCTGAGCGCCCCGGCCAGCGCAAGCATGCTGGGCGCAGAACGTGAGTAGTTCGTGGAAACGAATGGCACTGTTGAATCGTTGCTGCCCGAAACAAGGAACTGCAGTCCAAGTTCGCGTGCCGTGTCATCCGACATCTCAACGATGATCGCCTCAACCAGCACCTGAGAGCGGCGCCGGTCCAGATCGGTAATGATCCTCTCAAGCGCACCCAGTGTTTCCGGGGGCGCACTGATGACGAGCGAGTTCGTGGGCTCGTGGTGCGCAATGGTTGTTACGCCCTGAAGCTCCCCACCGGCAGCACGGCGCGCATCCATAGCCGCGGCCATCTGCTGCAGCACCGGCACAAGATCCACAGCGTTCGCATTATTCAGCGGAATGACCCGTAATGTATCCTCGGTCCGGTCATGTGAATCGAGCTCACGGCTCACGTCCACTGCGCGCCGCACAAGAGCATCATCACCCTGCAGGACCACTGCATTTCCCGTATCCGAAGCAACAGCCTGGAAGTTGACCGCAGCACCGTTTTTTCCCGGCGAAACAGAAAGACTTGCCAGGATGCTCGCCATTTCCCGTGCAGGGATGTTCTTTAGACTGATTGTCTGGGTGACGGATGGATCTGTATCGATCTGTTTCAGCATGGCGCGCAGACGCGGCAGATTGGATGCATAATCCACGACGACAAGCGTGTTTGAAGCATCGTTGGCAACAATTTGCCCCTGCTCCGCAATCAGCGGCTTGATTACGGCCGCCACATCACGGGCGCTGGAATGCTTCAAGGCGAATATTTCTGTCGTGAACGTATTCGAACCCGCAGCCGAGACGCTTGCATCGGATACAGCCTGGCGCTCCGGCACGATACGATACGTTGCACGTCCCGCGGGCACTGCCGTAAACCCATGAACCCGCAATGCAGACAGGAAGACATCAAACACCTGATCACGGGTCAGCGGTGTCGACGAAGATACTGTTACACGCTTGGTTCGCGCATCCGGATGCACGATGAACGTATAGCCCGTCACTGTCGACACATCTGCGACCAGTGCCGAAAGCTCGACATCATCAAAATTCATAATGTGGCGCGAAGGCTCCGGGCTGCTTTGACCTGCCTGAGCCAACGCACCTGGCGCAATCGTCGCAAACAATGCTGCGGAGAGGACGGATTTCAATTTCATAAGCTACGGGTTCTCCGGCAGCGTGAATACCTGGTCGATCTGGCGGCCGTCGCGATCAACTCTCAACCGAACTTTTCTTAATGAAGAAAGCTTCATGGCAAGCTCCCCGGGGCTTGTTGTCCCGACCGGGATGCCATCAACTGACAGCACGATGTCCCCAGACCGGAGACCGGACCGCTCCAGGAGCGCAGTGTCACCACGGCTCCCTATCTCATATCCGATGAACTCCTGGCCGCGATGAACAGGATTGATGACGAGATTAGTCAGGAAATCGGTGGCGGTTGTACTGATCAGCTCTTCTTCGCTGCCACGGCTTGAGGACTGAGCCTTTGGCGCCGTCTCGCCAGGAGATGACAGAACTGAAAGCCGGTCAGCGCCGCTCGCCATTAGCAAGGCTTCAATCTGGCCGTTCTTTCGCAAGGTCACGCGGTCCCCATAGACACGGTCGAGCACCACCCCATCAAGGATGGTCTCACCTGGTGCAAATATGCTCAGCCGGTTATTCGGCATGACGATCATCGCAACACCTGTGCCATCCGCAGAAGCGCGAACCCCTTTCAGGACCAGATTCAGCTTCGTTTCAGGTGCTTCCGGAATATCTGCGACAGGTTCGGCAGACCGCGAGAATGGATCGGAGGTGACCAGAAGCGTCATATCGCCCACAAGAGCACGGTTTACCCGTTCAGCTTCAACGCGGACATTCTGCGCAAGCGGCTCCGTCCCGGAAACTGCGCCGCCCGGTTCGATTACCAGCCAGGCAATCTTTGCAAGCAGAAACGCCAAACCGGCCACCAGAGCAATCTCGGTAACCATAATTGCAGGCCCAATAAAACGGATGAGCCCGCGGCGGATATTCTCCACCGCGGACCCCCCTGTGAGCATGCCGGATCCAGATCCAGTCAAACGATCAGAACCTCCGCTTCAAACCCACGCTGAATACGGTATCCTGCTTGTAAGTGTCCACATAGACGCGGTCAGAGCCATACTCCTGATATGCCTCATAGCTTTCACCAAACAGGTTCTGGATATTCAACGAGAATTCGTAATCTCCATTGCCCATATTGAAGCCTTTGTTCCACACAAAGTCCACGGTCATTGGCGGTTGTTCAAGGAATGCAGGAACACCGCGCGCAGCAATTTCGCCTGAGCGGATCCTATCTGAAACGTAATTCACGAGCAGGTTGTATTCCGAACGTGCGCTCTCATTCAGAAGGCCAAGCTGGAGATTGAAGAGGTGTTCGGACTGGCCCTGCAGACGCCGGCCATCATTGATCAGGCCCGCAGCGTCTTCATAACCGCGAACGGGGTTCAGGTTGGTACCGACGTTGACAGCAACTTCGCCAACAGCATCGACTGAAGAGTCCGACCAGGTATAGTTGGCCTTGAGCTGCAGATCGCGATCATTGAAGAAGGACCAGCCTGTCCACTGCTGCATCGGCAGGACCTGCTCATACTCCACCTCAAAACCGTAAAGCTCTGCAGCAGGCGCGTTGATGAAGCTGGTTTGCAGGGTTTCTGCCGGTACCAGAACTTCCTCGATCGGGTTCGTAATATCCTTGTAGAACAAGCCGATCGTCGCGAACTGGTCACGGGCAAAATAGTATTCGGCCCGCAGATCGTAGTTCTTGATCGAAGCGTTCACCAGATACGGGTTACCGAAGAAGGTCACGTCCGTTTCAGAGTTGTTGAACACAGCCGGCGCCAGTTCACGGAACTGAGGACGCGTAATCGTCTCGGAATAGCCACCCCGGACCTGAATTTCGTCCATCGGGTTCCAGGTCAGAGTAACTGCCGGGAACCAGTCCTGCTCGTCAATAACGCCTTCAACATAGTTCGTCGAAAGATCCATGCCGATAGACTGAGTATCGACAGCCTGGATTGCATCCTCAAAGCGCACGCCGACTGCAGCGCGGATATACGGTGTCACCTGAGTATCGATACCGACATATCCCGCGTCGATCTCCAGCGTAGCCAGGTACAGCTGCGGGAAACCGTCGTTCTTGATCTCGGTGATGTAACCGGGACCATCCGGAGCGAACAGGTAGGCATAGATATAGTCCAGACGGTTTGTACCGATCCGACCGTCAACGCCTGGCGCACCTGCGACACCATTGATGTCGTAAATGAAGCTGGTCGCCTTACGGTCATTCTCGACATAGGCGTAGCCGGCTTTCAGTTCCGTTTCGCAGAACAGGAAACAATCGCCAGAACGATCCAGCGGCAATGTCAGGTCGATGCCAAAGTCCGTCGTATCATCATCAATACGGCTAAACTGCATCCGGTTCGCGCTGGGGCTGTTGGACAGGGAAAGGCTGCCATCGTCCGCAATGCGATAGATGTTGGACAGCTGGTAAGGCGCATCACGCAGTGCCTCGGAATAGGACCCGCGCCACTCGACCTTGAGATCATGCAGACCGGGGAAGAAATGCTCGCCCTGCACCTGCGTCGACCAGAGCTGTTGCTCGATCCATTCCAGATAATCATTACGCAGACGGGTATCTTCCTGAGTATAACCGTCGAGCCCGGTGCTGACGATACGCGCTTCCTTTTCGGAAGAACGTGTCACCAGCCCCGTGAACTTGATCTGGTGATTATCGAACAGATCGACCCCGATTGTGGCCAGTGCGTTGAGGCCAATCGTGTTCTGCGTCGAATCCCGGGTGTATTTCTGGTTTGGCTCAAGCCGGCCGGTGCCGGAGTTGATCGCGCCAAAGCTGCGCTCACCGCGCTTTGTTTCCCAATCGTTGGAATAGCCGCCGGAGGCCGTAAACCCGATCGAAATGTCATTGCTCAGATCAAGGCGAGTTCCACCCGAAATGTCGAAGCCGCTATTCGGATTGACCTCGCCTTGCTGCATGACCAGCAGCGAGGAATTGTCCGTCAGTTGCCGGCCGAATTCATGGGTCAGGCCGTCTGCCACAGATGGGCGCTCACGCGCACCGTCGTCGATACCGAGCCAATCAGTATCGCTGCCATCATACATAAGGCCATTTTTCAGCGATGTCTGCACATCGATGCCGGCTTTCACGCCAACCGTCAGGAAAGGCTCGTCGGGCACAGCCTTGGTCCGAAGGTCGACGGTACCACCACCGAATTCACCCGGGAGGTTCGGTGAATAGGTCTTCTGAACCAGAACGCTTTTCAGTGTGGAGGTCGGGAACAGGTTCAGCGGCACAACGCGGCGCAGAGGCGCCGGGCTCGGCAAAGGCGAACCGTTCAGCAGCGCTGTCGAATAACGTTCGTTCAGGCCGCGCACGTAGATGAACTCGTCCTCAGCTGCGGCGATCCCGGCCACACGCGCCAGTGCAGCAGCAGCGTCTCCATCACCCTGCAGATTGAAATCGCCCTCATCGATCAGGGCGGACACTTCAGATGTGTTGCGCTTTTCATCCGGAATGAATTGGCCGCGCACAACAACAGTCTGCTGACGTGCTTCGGTTTCTTCAGTCTGAACCGGCGCTGGCTGCTCTTCAACGGTTGGCGCCGGATCTGTAACCGTGGCGTCCTGGGCCAGTGCGGGAGAAATCCACGCCAGGCAGGCGCTCGTCAGCAGGACAGAGCGGGCGGACATGAAACGTTTCATCTTTGTTTTCCTGAATGCGAAGCTGAACCAGTCGCACGAATGAGTGGCTATGAAAGCATAAGAGGTGGAGCAGCCGGTACGCGCTGCTCCACCCGATTGCCGACGCGAGAACTAGTTCGCGCTGGTGAGGTTTCCTGCCTGGTCGACCGACCAACCAAGGAACCAGGTGTCGTTGGCGTCTTCGACGGCACCGATGTAAGTCGTCGGTTCCAGTTCGCCGATACCCGTCACATCAAACACTGGCACAGCGTTCTCGTTGGCACCGGGGACTACGCCTGGGCGGTTTTCACGGAACGTGAAGCCGCTCATGGTGATTGCCTGGCCAGTAGTGAGATTGTTTGCTGCCGTGAAAGTCGGGTCTTCACCGTCGTTTTCCAGATCATCGCCGTTATCGGAAAGGAACCAGGACTGGATCTGCAGGTCACCATTGTTGAAGTTGGTGATCGTCTGCCCATCGTCCACATCCAAACCGGCATCCGGCCAGCCCAGCACGATCGCATTCGCGACAGTACCCTGCATGCCGCGGCGCAACACAGCACCAGTGTCAGCATTTGGATCACCACCGGAAATGATCGTGATGTTGGAAATACGAGGCGTAGAGACCGGTGTCGCTGCGTTGTCATTATTCAGGTTGTCACCCTCAAGGCCGCGCGGGTCTTCAGAGATCGATCCGGTAGCAGACGAAACGCTGCCATACGCAATGCCATACTGCAGTGACCCCTGCCAGCCATCCGTCCAGTCAAACTGATCGTCGCCGCAACCAGTGGACAGCAGGTACTTTGCACTGACAGTACCGCCAAACCACTCGTAGCAGTCATCGAGGTTGTTGTAGCCCTGAACGTAAGCAACCTGGGTGCCCGAACCGACGCCCTGGAAGGCAATACCGTTCAGTTCGTCCTCATTCGTCAGGCGCACACCAGCATATTCGACGCGGGTGTAGAAGATCTGACCGGAGTCGTCATCAGCGCTTGCGCCACCGAAGAAGCCCGAAGACCCCTCACCGGATTTCTGACAATCGACCGTGCCGCCAGTGGCCGTATCAGAGGCACAGGCGTTGATTGGCGCCCGTCCGTTGATCACAATACCGCCCCAGATACCCCGGGTGTCCTGATCGAACGTACCAGTACCAGCGATCTTGTCCTTGGAGGTAAACACGACAGGACGGCTGGCTGTACCATTCGACAGAAGCTTGGAACCGCGAGCGATGACCAGATAGTCATCATTGCCCTCGGCAACGACTGTGACGCCTGCATCGATCGTCAGATTGGCAGCAGCAGAATTCGCTACCGGATTGCTGGGGTCCGCGCCCTGATCGATACCAACCCGCACAAAGCCGGACAGTTCGTAGATCAGCTCATCACCATCCGTGAGGTGAAGATCGCTGGTAAGCTCAGTATCACCGCTGATGACGCAGAGCTTCTTGTTGTCGAGCGTACCATTCTGCGTGGTGCCGGTCGGACAGTTCGCTGCAGCTGCCGGAAACAGGGTGCCCGGTTGTGCGAAAGTCGCCCAGTTGCTCTCGACGCTCTCTGTTGGCGCAAATGCACCGATGTAGTCAGTCGCATCGAAGAAGGCATCACCGGACAGAACCGTTGACACCGGAACGCCCAGCTCTTGCTGGCCCGGGAAGAACTCATCCGACAGCGTGTTATTCCCAGTCACGAGATTTGCGCTGGCCGGGAATGCCGGCACACCATCGCTGTCCGCCGTGAAATTGACGGGATTGTCGAGGAAGAGGCTCTCGATCACCAGGTCGCCAGCGGTGTAGTTGTCGAAGGTCTGCGTGTCATCGACATCAAGGCCCGACTCGAAACCGGTAACGATCGAGTTGACAAGGCGCCCTTTGGTACCACGACGCAGCAGAACGCCCTGCTGGTTACCTGTGGTGCCGACGAGCGTGACGTTCGAGATACTCGGATTCGAGAACGGCTCAGCGGCGTTGGCGTTGTTCAGGTTATCCGCCTCGATACCGCGCGGATCTTCCGAAGACGGGTTGGTCGAACGAACGATGGCGTACTGAAGTTTACCTGACCAGCCGTCAGTCCAGTCGATCGAGTCGTCGCCAGTACCGGTTGCGACAAAGTACTTAACGCCAACCGTGCCACCAAACCACTCAACGGCATCATCAAGGTTGTTGTGAACTTGAATGTGATCAACAACTGTGCCCGAACCCACCCCTTGGAAAGCGATGCCATTCAGTTCGTCTTCAGTTGTAAGGCGAGCGCCCGTGTACTCTACGGAAACATAGCGAAGCGTACCGGAATTATCATCGGCCTGATCGCCACCGAAGCGGCCAGACGACCCTTCGCCAGACTTTTCGCAATCAGCAGAACCGCCGACAGCCGCCGCACTGATACATGCGTTGATGGGTGCAAAACCATTGATCACCAACCCGCCCCACTGGGCAGTGGTGGAAGCTTGCGTGATGCTGGAACCCGTTTCTTCATCGTTGATTTTTGCGCGCGAGGTGAAGCGGATCGGATTGGTAGCCGTGCCAACTGCCTCGATGCGAGAACCACGAGAGATCACCATGTAATCATCGGTTCCCGACGCACCAAAAAAGCGCACGCCTTCCCCGACAGTCAGAACGGCTGAGGTGCCGCCGCTGCCTGCGTCAGCACCGATAAACACCGGACCACGAATAGCGATCGTCGTGCTCGAAGGAATGCTGAGGTCGGTGGTAATGATCGTCGAACCGGATGCGCCGCCAAGCGCACAGACCTGAACTTCATTGAAATTATTGCTCGCATCTGCCGCGAGTGTTGTCTCAGCAGTACCGGTCGGACAACCATTCGCCGGAACCAGGTCGATGGCTGTTGAGGCTGGAGGCGGCGGAGGCG
>JACXUV010000035.1 GCA_014763715.1 Rhodobacterales bacterium
TGCTCACCGGGCTTGAGCCGCTGGTGTTCAACGTGCCGGCCGGCTTCTTCTTCCAGCCGGGCCAGGGCCTGACGGAAGCCTACGGGCAGGACAACACGGCGTTCTCACTGTTCGGGACCGTGGATTACCACATGACCGACCGCCTGACCGCGACCGTTGGCCTGAACTACACGCAGGACAACAAGGACGCTTATGGCAACATCGTGTCGACAGACACGTTCTCGGCCATCGATCTTGACCCGCTGTCGCCATACATTTCCCAGGTGGCTGCAGGTGCCCTGCTGATGCAGGCCGGTGTGGATCCGACCAACCCGGCGGCAGTTGGTGCCTTCGCAACAGCTTACCCGAATGAGTTCGCCCTGATCCAGGCAACGGCTGCCAGCGCGACGTCCCAGCTTCAGCTGCTTCAGTTCTTCCCACAGTTCGTGAACTTCCCGAACGTCGTGGAAGGCGGTTCGACCAATGACAGTGATACGACTTACACGCTGCGTCTGGCCTATGACTGGACTGACAACATCAACGTGTACGGATCATATGCGACCGGCTTCAAGGCGTCGTCCTGGAACCTGTCGCGTGACAGCCGTCCGACGGCGGCAGGTTATGCCAACCTCGTCGCTGCGGGTCTCAACCCGCCGAACCTGACCACGGGTACGCGCTTTGCCGGTCCGGAAGAATCGGAAGTGTTCGAAATCGGCCTGAAGGGTGCCTGGTCGACCTTCGCGATCAACGTGGCTCTGTTCGACCAGACGATCAAAGGCTTCCAGTCCAACATCTTCAACGGTACGGGCTTCGCGTTGGCCAATGCTGGTGAGCAGTCGACCCAGGGCCTGGAGCTCGATGCGACCTGGAATGCAACCGAGAACCTGACGCTTGGCTTTGCCGGCACATTCCTCGATCCGGTCTATGACAGCTTCAAGGATTCGTCGGCCGGCGATATTTCCGGCAACAAGCCTGCGGCCATCTCTGAGGTCTCGACCTCTGCATCGGTGCTTTACACCTTCAACTTCGAAGGTCTCGACGCCTTCGTTCGTGGTGACTGGCAGTATGAAGGCCCGGCAACCTATCGCGACGATCCGGCCGAGCAGGCGATCATTGGCCAGGAGCGTGAATACAACCTGTTCAACGCGTCGGTTGGTTTCACCTCGGAAAACGGCATCAGCTTTACCTTCTGGGGACGGAACATCTTCGACGAGCAGTATGTCATGGCGGCATTCCCGGCCGTGGCTCAGCTCGGCTCCTTCTCGGGCTATCCGAGCCCGCCGGCGACCTATGGTGTCACGGTGCGCAAGTCCTTCTAAGGGCAATTGCGATTCTCTTATGGAAAGCCCCGCCGCACGGCGGGGCTTTTTTTATGGCTTTCTGAGCACGCAGGGCGGGCTTGTTCTGGCTTTCGGGGCGAGGGGTGGGTAGCCTCACAAGGTGAGAGATCCATAGAAGAGGCCCGAATCAGCCCCGTGAAGCGTCGATCCAGTGCGCCCCCTATTATAGAGGCCCCGCCGGCCGTGGCCGGTCTGGCGGGGTTGATCGTCCTGGCGCATGCCGTGCGCGTGGTGTCGCCGATCTCCTGGCAGGGTACGATGCTGTCTCTGGCAAGCCTGCAGCCGGACCGATTCTGGGCGACTTTGGGCTTGGGGGCGCCCGGAGCTGTGCCTTATGATACGCCTGTCGGCGCTTTGATGCCGCTCCTGATGGATGCTTTCCTTCATGATGGGTGGGGCGCAGCGATTCTGAATGCGGCTCTGGTCGTGATTTTCGGGCGCCTGGTCCATGCTTCGCTCTCTATTGGGCGCAAAAGCGGGGCGATTCCCCTCCTGATCGTCTTCTCAGCCTCTGTAGTGGGCGGTTCCTTGCTCCATCTTGTCACCCAGTATCCGGCCGGAAGCGCCCTGATTGGGGCTTCAGGCGGCGCCAGTGGCCTGTTTGCGGCCTGGGTGTTGATACAGGAAGGGCGTGGCGGACAGGTTTTGTCGAAGCGATTCGCGACGGTTTTCCTCTTCTTTGCCGCGATCAACCTCGCCCTTTGGCTGGTGGGGCCTTCCATTATAGGGGCGAGAATCAGCTGGCAGGCACACCTTGGCGGCTTCCTGGCGGGGGCTGTCGCGTTCCAGATCTATCGCGCGCGCCGGCGGATTTCCTGATTCTGATCGCGCGGCTGACGCCTTTATGGTAGTTTTCCACAAGGGCGAGGCCGGCCCGCGGTCCGCCAATAAAGGAGGACGCGCATGAATATCGACCAGATTCTGAACGACAAGGGGCGTGAAGTCATCTCGGTAAAGGCTGATTCCAGTCTGGCTGAGGCGGCCCGCACATTGGATGAAAAGCGGATCGGCGCTGTGGTCGCACTGGGGGAAGGGGGTGCCATTGCCGGGGTCCTGTCAGAACGGGATATCGTTCGCCAGGTGGCCCGCAACGGCGAAACCGCTCTCAAAATGCTGGTGGGGGACGCCATGACTCGCGAAGTCATCACCATCGATGCATCCATGAAACTGGAAGATGCGATGCAATTGATGACTGATCGGCGCATTCGGCACCTGCCGGTTTTCCGCCAGGATCGACTCGTTGGTGTCGTTTCCATTGGGGATCTGGTGAAATGGAAGATCGCTGAAACAGAGGCGGAAGCAGAAGCGATGAAATCCTATTTGTCGGCCCAGTACTGAGTTTACAAGGCACTAGAGAGGGCGATCGTCTTACCGTTCGTCGCGGCCTATGCGTATCTGCAGCGGAAAAGCAGATTTTCTGCCCAAACGCTGCAGAAGGGGGTTGCGGCCACCCCATGCCTTGAGTATCTCCCGGCCTCCGCTGAAGACGCCCTCGGGCTTCGGACGCGGCGCCCGCAAATGGCGCTCCTCAGGTGAGAAAAAAGCTTGAAGCTTTCACCGAACAGGGGCTATATATGCGGTTCCTTGAAACGCTCGGACATGCCGGGCCGGTTCCCGGCCCACAGTGTCTTTTGCGCTAAAAATTCGGTGGTTAGACGGCTTCGACCGGCAACTGCAGAAGGCGCAAAAAAGAGTGTTGACGGGAAAACGGTGGTCCATATAAGCCGCCGCTTCCTGATGAGGTTTCGACCTTCTGACGGACCCGGAACTTCGGTTCCACCTGATCGCTCGGACACGCCGGGCCGCATGTCGGCTCTAGTGTCTAACGCGCTGAAAATTCGGTAGTTTGACGGCTTCGACCGGCAACTGCAGAAGGCGCAAAAAAGAGTGTTGACGGGCAATACGGCGGTCCATATAAGCCGCCGCTTCCTGATGAGGTCTTGGCCTTCTGAGGGAACGGAACTTCGGTTCCACCTGATCGCTCGGACACACCGGGCCGCATGTCGGTCCAACGTGTTCTTTGCGCTGAAAATTCGGTGGTTAGACGGTTCAAACCGGAAACTGCAGAAGGCGCAAAAAAGAGTGTTGACGGGCAATTCGGCGGCCCATATAAGCCGCCACTTCCGGACGGGGCCACGGCCTACTGAAGGGATCCAGGGGCTTCGGTTCCAGCTGTTTGACATCGTAAGAGATTAAGGAAGAGAAACGCAGGCGGCGTGATGGCTTGCGAACCTCACCGAAGAGAAATCGACGGTAGGTTCTACGATCACGACGGATGCGTTTCTTGAGAGAAAATTCTTTTATCCATCGAATGGGTTTCGGCCTGTTCTTTGTGACAAAGGGTTTCTCGTCAAAAGAACGCAATACTTATGCTTAACAGCTTGAGTAACCGTCCATATTCCAATGGATGGTTTCGTCAGATCAACACTCAACTTGAGAGTTTGATTCTGGCTCAGAACGAACGCTGGCGGCAGGCCTAACACATGCAAGTCGAACGACATAGTGGCAGACGGGTGAGTAACGCGTGGGAACGTACCTTTCGCTACGGAATAGCTCTTGGAAACGAGTGGTAATACCGTATACGCCCTCCGGGGGAAAGATTTATCGGCGAAAGATCGGCCCGCGTTAGATTAGGTAGTTGGTGGGGTAATGGCCTACCAAGCCTACGATCTATAGCTGGTCTGAGAGGATGATCAGCCACACTGGGACTGAGACACGGCCCAGACTCCTACGGGAGGCAGCAGTGGGGAATCTTGCACAATGGGCGAAAGCCTGATGCAGCCATGCCGCGTGAATGATGAAGGCCTTAGGGTTGTAAAATTCTTTCGCCAGGGATGATAATGACAGTACCTGGTAAAGAAGCCCCGGCTAACTTCGTGCCAGCAGCCGCGGTAATACGAAGGGGGCTAGCGTTGTTCGGAATTACTGGGCGTAAAGCGCACGTAGGCGGACTTTTAAGTCAGGTGTGAAATCCCGGGGCTCAACCTCGGAACTGCATTTGAAACTGGAAGTCTGGAGTTCAGGAGAGGTTAGCGGAATACCGAGTGTAGAGGTGAAATTCGTAGATATTCGGTGGAACACCAGTGGCGAAGGCGGCTAACTGGACTGATACTGACGCTGAGGTGCGAAAGTGTGGGGAGCAAACAGGATTAGATACCCTGGTAGTCCACACCGTAAACGATGACAGCTAGTTGTTGGCAGGCATGCCTGTCGGTGACGCAGCTAACGCATTAAGCTGTCCGCCTGGGGAGTACGGCCGCAAGGTTAAAACTCAAAGAAATTGACGGGGGCCCGCACAAGCGGTGGAGCATGTGGTTTAATTCGAAGCAACGCGCAGAACCTTACCTACCCTTGACATCCCGATCGCGGTTTCCAGAGATGGATTCCTTCAGTTAGGCTGGATCGGTGACAGGTGCTGCATGGCTGTCGTCAGCTCGTGTCGTGAGATGTTGGGTTAAGTCCCGCAACGAGCGCAACCCTCATCCTTAGTTGCCATCACGTTTGGGTGGGCACTCTAAGGAAACTGCCGGTGGCAAGCCGGAGGAAGGTGGGGATGACGTCAAGTCCTCATGGCCCTTACGGGTAGGGCTACACACGTGCTACAATGGCAGTGACAATGGGATAATCCCAAAAAGCTGTCTCAGTTCAGATTGTCCTCTGCAACTCGAGGGCATGAAGGTGGAATCGCTAGTAATCGTGGATCAGCATGCCACGGTGAATACGTTCCCGGGCCTTGTACACACCGCCCGTCACATCATGGGAATTGGTTCTACCCGAAGACGCTGTGCTAACTTCGGAGGCAGGCGGCCACGGTAGGGTCAGTGACTGGGATGAAGTCGTAACAAGGTAGCCGTAGGGGAACCTGCGGCTGGATCACCTCCTTTCTAAGGATGCATTGGATTGTTTTGCTCACGCGGAACTCCAAGGCTTCTTAAAATTAGCTCCCATTGAGGAGCAAAACATATGCGGCTATCGCGCCGTCTCCGTTTCTCTTCCTTCGTTCGTTGTTTGGGCTTGCTGATTGCAAGCCCGGGCACTAAGCGAGCCCCGCGGGCGCTTTTACGCCTGTCTTCGACTTTGACCGCGATGGGCCTGGCCCTGACCAGTCACGGGCCGGTAGCTCAGGTGGTTAGAGCGCACGCCTGATAAGCGTGAGGTCGGAAGTTCAACTCTTCCTCGGCCCACCATCGAAGCCTGCGGAAACGCAGGGTAGGGCATGCGACCTGGCGAGAGCCGGGGTTTACGGGGCCATAGCTCAGTTGGGAGAGCGCCTGATTTGCATTCAGGAGGTCGTCGGTTCGACTCCGTCTGGCTCCACCATCGCCTTAACGAACGAAAGAAGTGTAGTCTGTTTCCGGAACATCTGTTCCGGGATATTTGTCATCGTAAGGGAAAGATTGATCCGGCAGCCACGCCGCTCGACCCATTGGGTCTGGTTTGGTTGCTTCAGCCGATAAAATGATCACCGTAAGGTGCTCATTCAAAGGATCAGTCTGCAAGAAACCAACATGTCTGATCGAGATCCATGTGGTGGTATCGCGAATGCGTTTTCCACTGCACATGGGTTTCAAAAACGATCAAGCGTCAAAAGGGCATCCGGGGGATGTCTTGGCGGTAAGAGGCGATGAAAGACGTGGCACTCTGCGATAAGCACCGGGGAGGCGAGAGCACCCTTTGATCCGGTGATTTCTGAATGGGGAAACCCACCTCCGAGATGTTGGATAAATCTTCCGTTCGCGGACGATGTATCTAACATTTCAATAGTGAGGTATTTTAACCTGAATACATAGGGTTAAAAAGCGAACCCGGGGAATTGAAACATCTAAGTACCCGGAGGAAAGGACATCAATTGAGACTCCGTTAGTAGTGGCGAGCGAACGCGGACCAGGCCTGGTCTGAAACAAGGAGAAGTATCTGGGAAGGTACGCCATAGTGGGTGATAGCCCCGTATCCGTAACATGAAGACCTTTTAGAGTAGGGCGGGACACGTGAAATCCTGTCTGAACATGGGGGGACCATCCTCCAAGCCTAAGTACTCCTTACCGACCGATAGTGAACAAGTACCGTGAGGGAATGATGAAAAGAACCCCGATGAGGGGAGTGAAACAGATCCTGAAACCGGATGCCTACAAGCTGATGGAGCTCTTCGGAGTGACATCGTACCTTTTGTATAATGGGTCAGCGACTTAGTGTTGCGTGCAAGCTTAAGCCGTTAGGTGTAGGCACAGCGAAAGCGAGTCTGAATAGGGCGACCGAGTACGTAGCATTAGACCCGAAGGCAAGTGATCTAGGTATGGGCAGGCTGAAGGTGCGGTAACACGCACTGGAGGGCCGAACCGTTGAGCGTTGAAAAGCTCTCGGATGACCTGTGCCTAGGGGTGAAAGGCCAATCAAACTTGCTGATAGCTGGTTCTCCGCGAAATCTATTTAGGTAGAGCGTCAGACGAATACTCCAGGGGGTAGAGCACTGAATGGGCTAGGGGTCCTCACCGGATTACCAAACCTTCTCAAACTCCGAATACCTGGAAGTACTATCTGGCAGACACACGGCGGGTGCTAACGTCCGTCGTGAAAAGGGAAACAACCCAGACCGCCAATTAAGGCCCCCAAGTAATAGCTAAGTGCGAAACGATGTGGAGGTGCTGAGACAATCAGGAGGTTGGCTTAGAAGCAGCCATCCTTTAAAGAAAGCGTAACAGCTCACTGATCTAGCGCCTCTGCGCGGAAAATGTAACGGGACTAAAGTTATTCGCCGAAATTGCGGACTCGAAAGAGTGGTAGCGGAGCGTTCCGTAAGCCTGTGAAGGTGAACCGTGAGGTTTGCTGGAGGTATCGGAAGTGAGAATGCTGACATGAGTAGCGACAAAGAGGGTGAGAGACCCTCTCGCCGAAAGACCAAGGGTTCCTGCGTAAAGCTAATCTGCGCAGGGTTAGCCGGCCCCTAAGGTAAGGCCGAAAGGCGTAGCCGATGGGAACCACGTTAATATTCGTGGGCCAAGGGATGAGTGACGGATTTCGAAAGTTGTAGACCCTTATTGGATTGGGTCTGCAGCCTGGAAGTTCCTGGAAATAGCCTCCCATTAAGACCGTACCCGAAACCGACACAGGTGGTCAGGTAGAGCATACCAAGGCGCTTGAGAGAACTATGTTGAAGGAACTCGGCAAATTACCTCCGTAACTTCGGGAGAAGGAGGCCTCACATTGGGCAACCAGTGCTGAGGGGCACAAAACTGGGGGTTGCGACTGTTTATCAAAAACACAGGGCTCTGCGAAGCCGCAAGGCGACGTATAGGGTCTGACGCCTGCCCGGTGCCGGAAGGTTAAAAGGAGAGGTGCAAGCCTTGAATTGAAGCCCCGGTGAACGGCGGCCGTAACTATAACGGTCCTAAGGTAGCGAAATTCCTTGTCGGGTAAGTTCCGACCTGCACGAATGGCGTAACGACTTCCCCACTGTCTCCAACATAGACTCAGCGAAATTGAATTCCCCGTGAAGATGCGGGGTACCCGCGGTCAGACGGAAAGACCCCGTGAACCTTTACTACAGCTTCACAGTGGCATTAAAGAACTTATGTGTAGGATAGGTGGGAGGCTTTGAAGCTTTGGCGCCAGCCAGAGTGGAGCCAACCTTGAAATACCACCCTTAATTTCTTTGATGTCTAACCGCGCCCCTGGATGGGGCCGGGACCCTGTGTGGCGGGTAGTTTGACTGGGGCGGTCGCCTCCTAAAGAGTAACGGAGGCGCGCGATGGTAGGCTCAGAGCGGTCGGACATCGCTCGTTGAGTGCAATGGCATAAGCCTGCCTGACTGCGAGCTCGACGGAGCGAGCAGAGACGAAAGTCGGTCATAGTGATCCGGTGGTCCCGAATGGAAGGGCCATCGCTCAACGGATAAAAGGTACTCCGGGGATAACAGGCTGATGATGCCCAAGAGTCCATATCGACGGCATCGTTTGGCACCTCGATGTCGGCTCATCACATCCTGGGGCTGGAGCAGGTCCCAAGGGTTCGGCTGTTCGCCGATTAAAGTGGTACGTGAGCTGGGTTCAGAACGTCGCGAGACAGTTTGGTCCCTATCTGCCGTGGGTGTTGGATACTTGAGAGGATTTGTCCCTAGTACGAGAGGACCGGGATGAACACACCTCTGGTGGACCTGTTGTGGCGCCAGCCGCATTGCAGGGTAGCTATGTGTGGACGGGATAACCGCTGAAAGCATCTAAGCGGGAAACCCACCTCAAAACCAGGTATCCCTGAGAGCCGTGCAAGACCAGCACGTCGATAGGCCGGGTGTGGAAGCGCTGCGAGGCGTGAAGCTAACCGGTACTAATTGCTCGATAGGCTTGATCGAGAAACTCGTGTGTAGTTGAAAGCGTATTCGCTTCGACTGCCACTGATCTCAGATAAGACATATTGGTTTCTAAGCTTGCAAGCAGTCTGGTTTCCGCCGACCCGGTGGTAATGGCAGGGGCTCCCCACCTGATCCCATCCCGAACTCAGTCGTTAAGTCCCCTTGCGCCGATGGTACTACGTCTTAAGGCGTGGGAGAGTAGGACGCTGCCGGGTCCGCAGAGCCCAGACAAAGCAAGCATCTTGCAGACATTTCTTTCCTTTACGACGACATCTGCCGCAAGCCGGCAGTTGATCCGGCTCAGCCTTTGGCGAGCCGGATTTGCATTTTGGGCACCTACCTGAGATGCGCACAAGTTTGACGCGGGATGGAGCAGCCCGGTAGCTCGTCAGGCTCATAACCTGAAGGTCGCAGGTTCAAATCCTGCTCCCGCACCCAAAAGAGACCCCCGAATCTCCGGATTCGGGGGTTTTTTTGTCATATGGCGGATCCTCTGCAGATCAGGCAGGGGATGGGCGACGGATTTTTCTGTTTGGCTCGTTGAATCGGGCATGTGGACATGAAGGGGCTGGCACCATGCGGCGCATTTTTTTCTGGACTCATTTTGCCATGGGGCTGGCTGCCGGCATTTTCATCCTGTTGATGTCTGTGACAGGTGTGCTGCTGACCTATGAGCGGCAGATTGTGGCGGGCGCCCAGAACGCGGCAGTTCAGGCAGAACCAGGCGCCGAGCCGCTGGATGTGGAGGAACTCGCACTTGCGGCTGTTGCAGCTGGAGCCGGACCCGGAAATACGCTGATCATCCCACGTAACAGGGAACATGTTGCGACCTTGTCGAAAGGGCGGCGCGATACTGCCCTGATTGATCCGTATACAGGTGAGATCTTGCAGGATGCAGGGGCTGGAACTGAAGCGTTCTTTTCCCGTGTGGAACATATACACCGCTGGCTGGCGTTTACCGGCGGGCGAAATACTGTCGGGGCTGCGATCAATGATGCGGCCAATCTGGTGTTTGGCGCTTTGCTGATCAGCGGCGTGGTCCTCTGGTGGCCACGGAAATGGAAATGGCCGCTGGTGAAGACGCAATTGTTCTTCCGGCGCGGCCTGCCAAATGCGAAAGCCCGTCATTATAACTGGCACCATGTTCTGGCGGTGTGGAGCTTTGTGCCGCTGATGCTGATCATCGTTTCGGGGGCTGTCTTTTCTTACAGTTGGGCGAACAAGCTGGTTTATGGCGCGTTTGGTGAAACGCCAGGAGGCCAACAGACTGGTCGTCCCGCAGCTGTCGCAAACATTGCTCCGGATATGATCGGTGCGCCGGTTGCGCTCGATGATCTTGTCGCGCAGGTGACGGAAGACTTTGGGAACTGGCGCCAGATCTCTATCACGCTACCGGCGGCGGATGCGTCGACCGTGGACATGGCTGTCGATTGGGGGAATGGCACGCAGGCTTCGAAGAAGAGAACCGTTACGTTGGCGCGGGATGGCTCCGGGCAGATCGGCAAAGCTGTGGGCGATACGTCCAGCCCTGCCGGCAAGGCGCGGCGATACCTGCGCTTTGTTCATACGGGCGAGATTTACGGCTTTATCGGTCAAACCCTGGCCGGCCTCGCCTCCATCGCGGCGATTGTGCTGGTATATACCGGGATTTCCCTGGCAATCCGCCGGCTTATCCGGATGAAGCGGTCGGCAAAATCCTGACAGCTTCGCCGTGCAATCCGCCGCATTGCGCATGACTGTCTGTTGATTTACAAAAACGTAAAGTGAGACTGGCGGCCAGCCGGTTTCATGATGCGTGTCATGCCAGTGGCTGGCCGGGGAGGTGTTCGATGAACGCGAAGACCGGCTTTGGCTTTGAGCAATTTCCTGAACGCGCCGACATACAGGCCGAGGCGCATGCGCGCCCGCCGCTGGCAATAGAGGCGGAAACTGCTGAAGTCTGGAACTGGGTTCTGGGTGATCTGCCGGAAGCTCCTGCCGCCTGGCAGGCACCTTATGACCAGTTTTGCAGGCATAAGGTCATTGAGTTGCCTGGTGGGCAGTTGCGCATTGAGCGTCATACGGAATTTGTATCGATTACATGGCTGGGTGCAGCTCCACCGGATGGGGAAGCGCAGGATGTGATCGCCCTGTGTCCCGGGCGACAGCTGGCGGGGGCACATGTCCTGATCCGTCCGTCCGGATGGAGCGCTCTGCCGGATGTATTTGGAACAGGTCGGATTTTCGGAGGCGCGGCCCGGTTTGCGGGTGTTGAGGTGGCAACCGACTTTCAGGTCGGTGCTGATGAGGTGGTGACCTATACCTTGAGTGGCTCATTCGATGATGCCTTTGCCCGCGGGCGGCTGGTCAAACGGTTGATCGATCTGGAGACCTACAGAATGGCTGCGCTGCTGGGTCTGCCTGCGGTGCGTCAGGCAATGCCAGAGCTACAGTCGCTTGAGGCGCGGGCAGGGGCGGCAATGCGGTCTCTGAGTTCTGCAGGAGATGAGGATCTGGGCGGATCCATACGCGAGCTTTCGGCCTTGCTGGCAGAAGTGGGAGCGTTGCGTGAAGGGATACGTTACCGCATGGCGGCTTCAAAAGCCTATTATGATATTGTCTCGGATCGTCTGGCGAGCCTGGCGGAGACGCCGATCGGTCAACGCCAGACCCTGAAAGGCTTTGTCGATCATCGCCTTGCCCCGGCGATCAAGACGATTGCAGCTTTCGACCGGCGCATTTCCGATGTTTCCTCAACCCTGTCAGATGCCATGGCGTTGGCCCGGACACGGCTGGAGCAGACCTCTCAGGAATATAATCAGGCATTGCTGGTCTCCATGGAAAAACGCGCGCGCCAGCAGGTGCATTTGGGGCAGGCGGTTGAGGGGCTGTCTGTGGCGGCCATATCCTATTATGTCGTCGGGTTGATCGGTATACTTATTAAGTCATTGCCGCATTTCGCTGTGAGTGCTGGCCTTATGCAGGCGGTCAGCGTTCCAATCGTGGTCGCGCTGGTTTGGCTGAATGTTCGCCGCGCGAAAGCGCATATCGAAAAAGTCTGATCCTGTGTCAGCCGGGGATCTGGACCGTATCCTGCTTCAGTCCGTCAAAAGGCGCCTCAACTGGCTTGTGTGCTAGTAATAGCAGAGATCGCGGTACTTGCGCCGCCCATCGGCTGAGATTAGCGGCAAGGCGCACGGCGAGGGCGGGCTCCAGTCCAGCGAATGGCTCATCCAGGATCAGTATTTCCGGTTTCGCCAGCAATGCGCGGGCCAGACCGATGCGGCGCAGTTCTCCGCCTGAAAAGGGCAAGTCACCTTCCGAGAAGCGGATGTTCAGCCCCTCCGGCTTGGCGGCGACCAGATCATCTGCGCAGGCGAGGTGCAGGGCATCCCATATGTCGGCTTCGCTGGCTTCCGGTGCGGACAGGCGCATCTGGTCTGCCAGTGTGCCGGGCAGGAAAGCAGGGAATTGCGGGCTGATCGCGGCGTAGGCCAGCACGCTTGCGATACGAACGTTTTCAGCTGGCACATCGCCATAGCGTAGCATGCCTGGGGAAACGGGGTGGAGGCGCATCAGTACTTCGGCCAGCGTGGTCTTGCCACTGCCAGATGGGCCGATGACCTGCAGCAGCATGCCCGGATGAATTGTAAAGCTCAGCGGACCTATCATTGGCGCGGATGGTGCCGCCTGCAGCATCAGGCCTGTGGCTGATACCGGGAAGAGGCTGTTGAGCGGAGTTGCCGTTTCCAGGGGCGGATCCCAGCTGGCCTCGTGAGCTTGCAGGCGTTCCGCAAGGCGTTCGGCCGCGACGCCGGAACGGGATCTTGCGTCGAAGACTTTCAGCATGGCGCCCGTCGATTCAAAGGCCGCCATCAGCGCCAGCGCGGCACCGGTTGCCATGGCAATCCCAGAGCCCACTTCACCAGATCGCCAGATGACGAGCAAGGCGAGAGCGAGTCCGGTCGTGGCGGTGAAAGCCCCGAGGTTGCGATAGGGGGCTTCGATGGCATCGCGGGCGGAGATTTGCTCTTCCAGTACGGACCGGGCCTGTTCGGCTTCGCGCCCAAGGGCGCCAAGAATATCGAGCTCGATGGCGTTCTCAACGAGACGCGAGGTTTGTTCGCGTGCCAGCTCTGTCTGGTGGGCGTGCGCTTCAGCTGCGTGGTGGGAGTGGCTGACGGCCAGGGCCGGAAAGATCCAGCCGGTACAGACAAAGGCGCCGAGGGCGAGCAGGCCGCTGACCCAGTCGCTGGCAAAGACAAAAGCAAGCGCGACGAGGACACCTGCCAACACGGCGGCCGCAGGGCTGAAGACCCGCAGGAACCCTGCTTCGGCAGCATCCACATCATCGATGAGTGTGCTGAGTTCCTTCGCAGGCATGGATGTGAAGCCGCGCTGGGTCGCCGCGCTTGCGGAGAACAGATCCGGCCGCAGTTTTGCGGACAGGCTGAGTGTAGCGTCGTGCCCGACCAGTTGTTCGCCGTAGCGAGTCAGGACGCGTGAGAAGGCTGCCCCCCTGACGCCTGCGCTGGGGTAGAGGTGGTTGAATACATATCCTGCGCCGCTGACGCCGGCCATGGCGGCCGCTGTGAGAAACCAGCCGGACAGGCCAAGCAAGACGATGCTGCTGGCTCCTGCCAGAGCCGAGAGCAACAGGGCGAGCGCAAAGCGGACCTTGGCCGGCTTTCCAAGAAGGCGCCAGAGTTTCAGCATGCGGCCCCCTCCTTCACCTGGAATGGCTGAAGGGGAACGAGCGTGTCTGTGGCTGCAATCAGCATCTCCGAATGACTGGCGACCAGAACGGTGCGCCCTTCAGACAATACTTTCAGTTTGCGGAGGAAGTCTTCTTCTGCATCCGGGTCCAGGTGCGCGGTAGGTTCATCGAGCAGGAAAACCGGGGCATTGCGCAGCAGGGCGCGGGCAAGGGCAATGCGCTGGCGCTGGCCGCCTGACAGGCCGGCGCCGAAACGGCCCAGAGCCTGGTCCAGTCCGCCGCGGCTATCGTCTGCGAAGTCCAGAATGCCGGCTTGTCTCGCGGCTGCCTTGATCTCTTCAGCGCTCGCATCGGGCCGGGCGATAGCAATATTCTCGCGGATTGTGCCCTCCATCAGCCAGGGCGTCTGGCCGATATAGGCGATCGAGTCTGCAAGGCTGTCGCCAGAGGTCAGCGTCTGTTTGCCGACACGGATGGTTCCTCCGGTCAGGCGCGCGCGGCCGATCAGGGCGAGCAGGGCAGTCGACTTGCCAGAGCCGGAAGGCCCGGCCAGCGTGGTGATCTGCCCGGGCTTTGCTTCAAAACTGAGGTTCGTGACGACAGGGACCTGGTCGCTCCAGCTGAGGGATACCTTGTCAAAGGTGATATCCGGTGCCGTTTCCAATTTCGGCAGTTTGTGCACAGGATAATCGGCGCGGTGCTCCAGCCAGTCTGACAGCATGGCGGCAGCGGCGGACGCATCCGCGCGGTCGTGATGCAGGCTGGAGAGCTTGCGGATCGGGCTGAAGAATTCCGGGGCGAGGATCAGCGCCGTCAAACCCTCCGCGAGCGTCAGCGTCTCACCGGTGCCGAAGGGGAACACGCCGAGGAGTTTGAAGCCGATGTAAACGGCAACCAATGCAATGGAGACCGAGGCGAAGAACTCAAGCACAGCGGTCGACAGGAAAGCGACGCGCAGGATGGCCATGGTGCGATCACGCAATTGCAGGGAGGCTTCCTGCAGGCTGTCGGTTTCTCGGCGGATCCCGCGGAAGGCACGGATCAGGCCAGACTGGGCCGCGCGTGACTGGAAGGCACCGGAGAGGCTATCGAGTGCGGCTTGCTGGGCCTTGGCGCGCGCGGCCGTCTCGCTGGCGGTGAGCCAGATGAAAAGGGGCAGGACCATCACCGAGACAAGTAACAGCACAGCAGACAGCCAACTCTGCGTTGCCACGGCGATCAGGATCATCACCGGCCCTGCAACGGCCAGGCGCATACCGGGCAGCCAGCGCGCGGCATAGCCTTCCAGCTTGGCTGTACGGTCGATGATCTGGGCTGTGCGTGTGCCAGCATCTGCCCCGCCGAGCCAGCCAGCGCCTGCGTCCGACAAGGTCTCGAACAATTCCTTCCGGGCAGTGCTCACCATGGCGTGTCCGGCATGCGCCAGCAGGATATCGCCGAGCCAGCCGCTCATGCCGCGGACGAGAACCCCGGCGGCCGCGACCAGAAGGCCTGTGCCGACTGGCTGTCCGGCGGCAATGGCGCTGACGCCATGCCCGATGCCCCAGGCGATAGCGATCCACCCGGCCATGGCCATCAGCTGGCAGGCGAGCCCCAGGCTCACCTGCCGCTGAACGTTGCCGCTCCACCGCCGCAGAGCTGAGCGCGTCCTGATTTTCTCAGTATTTCCCGCAGGTTCCGGCATCTCGGACACTTAGGACTTATAAGTGGTATATTGCATGCGACTTTTTGCGCTATCGTTTGTTATAAATGACAGGCATATTCATCCGGTCATGAATACCAGAGACCGCGATTCCTTGGCGGTCGGGAGACAAACATGCCTGATTTAATTGTAGCTGACCTGTCGCGCTGGCAATTCGCGCTGACAGCCATGTACCACTTCCTGTTTGTGCCACTGACGCTTGGCCTTTCCATGCTGTTGGTGGTCATGGAAGGCGCTTATGTGATGACCGGCAAGGAGGTGTGGCGACGCACCACCAAGTTCTGGGGCACGCTGTTTGGCATCAACTTTGTGCTGGGTGTGGCCACCGGTATCACGATGGAATTCCAGTTCGGGATGAACTGGTCCTATTATTCGCATTATGTGGGCGACATTTTTGGCGCCCCGCTGGCGATTGAGGGCCTGATGGCCTTCTTCCTTGAAGCCACGCTGGTCGGCCTGATGTTCTTCGGCTGGGACAAGCTGTCCCGCCCGGCGCACTGGCTGGTCACGTTCCTCGTTGCCCTTGGCTCCAACCTGTCGGCACTGTGGATCCTGATCGCCAATGGCTGGATGCAGAACCCGGTCGGGTCGGAGTTCAATCCCGATACGATGCGGATGGAAGTTACCAACTTCATGGAAGTGCTGTTCAACCCGGTTGCTCAGGCCAAGTTCGTGCACACGGTCAGCGCCGGTTATGTGACGGCCTCGGTCTTCGTGCTGGGCATTTCCAGCTGGTATGTTCTGAAAAACCGCCACCTTGGTCTGGCCAAGCGGTCGATGGCCGTTGCTGCCAGCTTTGGCCTTCTTTCGGCACTTTCCGTTGTCGTCCTTGGTGACGAAAGCGGCTACGCGCTGACGGATAACCAGAAGATGAAGCTCGCCGCTCTGGAAGCCATGTGGGAAACCGAACCGGCCCCGGCTGGCCTGACTGTGATCGGTATTCCGAACCAGAAAGAGCACCGGACCGACTATGCCATCCACGTTCCTTACGTGCTTGGCCTGATCGCAACGCGGTCTCTTGACGGTGAAGTCGAAGGCATCCTGCCGCTCGTCGCGGTGGCCGAAGACCGGATCGAGAATGGTATTCGCGCTTACAAGGCGGTCGAAGCCCTGAACGAAAATCCGAACGACGTGCAAGCGCGTGAGGTCTTCGAACAGACCAAGACGGACCTTGGCTATGCCATGCTCCTGAAACGTTATGTCGATGATCCGGCAACGGCAGACCGCGCGACGATCGAGAAAGCCGCCATGGACACGGTTCCGAATGTGGCCATGTCGTTCTTCTCGTTCCGCTTCATGGCGGGGATTGGCTTCCTGTTCATCGCGATGTTCGCTGTGGCCTTCTATTTCATCAGCCTGAAGCGCAACGTGCCGCGCTGGTTCCTGCAATTGGCATTCTTCGCCATCCCGCTGCCCTGGATCGCAGCTGAGCTTGGCTGGATCCTCGCTGAAACCGGACGTCAGCCCTGGGTGATCGACGGTGTGCTGCCGACCTTCATGGGCGTGTCCAGCCTGTCGGCAACCCAGGTGATCATGACCATGGTCGGCTTCACGCTGCTCTATGGCACGCTCGCAGTGATCGAGATCAGCCTTATGATCCGCGCTGTGAAGCTTGGCCCGGGCGCACGCATCCTGCCGAAAGGCATCGGTGGCGGCGGGACCGATACCCACAATGAAGCCGTGCCGGCCCGTCCGCGCACCATCCAGTTTGACAAATAGGGGGACCGGACAATGGAACTTCCTCTCGACTATGCAACACTGAAGGTCCTCTGGTGGGGGCTGGTGGGTGTTCTCCTCATCGGTTACGCGCTGACCGATGGTTATGACCTTGGCGTCGCGTCGCTGCTGCCTTTCGTGGCCAAGACCGACAAGGAACGCCGTCTGGTCATCAACTCCATCGGCCCGATGTGGGAAGGCCATCAGGTGTGGCTGATCACGGGTGGTGGCGCACTGTTTGCAGCGTGGCCCTATGTCTACGCCATCAGCTTCTCCGGGTTCTATCTGGCGATGTTCGTGGTGCTTGCAGCATTGATCCTGCGGCCTGTGGGCTTCAAGTATCGCTCCAAACGCGAAAGCGCGACGTGGCGCACCTCTTGGGACTGGGCCCTGTTCGTGGGCGGTTTCGTCCCGGCCCTGATCTTCGGTGTAGCACTCGGCAACGTGCTGCAGGGCGTGCCGTTCAACATCGACTCGACACTTCGGGCGACCTATTCGGGTGGCCTGCTTGGCCTGCTGAATCCGTTCGCCCTGCTGTGTGGCCTGGCTTCGGTCGCCATGCTGGTGGTGCACGGCGCTTCCTGGCTGGTCGTCAAGATTGAGCATGGCCCGGTGATGAACCGTGCTGCCAGGTTCGGTCAGATCGCTGCCTTGCTGGTCATTGCGTTCTACGCGCTGGCCGGTGTCTGGCTCGCCATGGCAGGTATGGGATACCGTATCGTGACGGAGATGGACCCGCAGGGCGTTGCCAACCCGCTGCGCAAGGAAGTCGTGGTTGAGGCAGGTGCCTGGCTGAGCAATTACGGCAAGTATCCGTGGATGATCCTTGCGCCGCTGCTCGGTTTCGTCGGCTCGGCCATGGCCTTCGTCGGGCTGAAGAACAAGACGCCGCTGTCGCTGATCGGTTCCGGCCTTGCCGCCACTGGCATTGTTGCCTCGGTCGGCACGTCGATGTTCCCATTCATCCTGCCGAGCTCCATCAACCCGAATGCCAGCCTGACCGTGTGGGACAGCTCTTCCAGCCATCTCACCCTGTTCATCATGCTGATCGTGACGGTGATCTTCGTGCCGCTCATCCTCGCTTACACGGCCTGGGTGTACAAGGTCCTCTGGGGTCGTCTGACCACGGAAGAGGCCAACTCGGCCAGCACCTATTAAGCGGAAGGAATAACGATATGTGGTATTTCAGCTGGATCCTTGGCCTCGGCCTCGCGCTGACCTTCGGCATCCTCAATGCAATGTGGAACGAAGTCTCGATGGGTGAAGCCGGAGAGAACGATCTGGAGATCGACTAATGGATCGCTGCCGTGGACACAGACGCAAGGCGATGCGGTGCGCGGCAGCCATCGGACTGGCGGTTGTGGGGGCAGGCGTGGCGGACGCCCGCACACCCCCACTTCCGGACAGTGTCATCGAAGCAATGAACGAGGCGCTCGCGGATGAGCGCAGGGCATTGGCCACCTATGAGGTAATTCTCGACCGGTTCGGCGATGTGCGCCCATTCGTGAACATTGCCCGCGCCGAGCAGTGGCATATCGACATGCTGCTGCCGCTCTATGAGCGGTATGGGGTGACACCTCCTGCGGATGACACGGCTGTGGCTGAGTCTGTGTACACGGAAGACATGCTCGGGCTTTGCCAGATCGGCGTTCAGGCGGAGATCGACAATGTCCGTTTGTATGATGAACGGCTTTTGCCGGCGGTTGCGGCCTATCCGGATATTTCTGCGGTAATGCAGCGCCTGCGCAATGCCTCTCAGGAAAACCACCTGCCGGCTTTCCAGCGCTGTGTTGCGCGGGGCGGCCAGCCAGGCAGAGGCCCGGGCGGCGGCTTTGGCCGTCAGGGCAGATTTAGGTGAGGCGACAATGAAGAAGGCCCTTGCAGTTTTTGGCTGGATCCTTTTCGGCCTTATCATGGGCGTCGGCCTGATGCGGTTTCTGTCGACACAGGACGACCTGACAGAGCTTGCCGCAGAGACGGCGCGGCCCGAACGCACGGCCGATGGCCGGATCGCGCTCTATTATACAGCTGACGACCGGGGCCACATCAGCGGCGAAATGCTGGGCTTCCTGCAGGGCCTGCAGACAATCAGCGTAGCCATGGTGGATGAAGACCGCGAGACAATCCATGATGCGGCAGCGGCCCTGCGCCGGGGCAATGGCCAGGGGATGGCCGTGCAAATGAAAAGCCCGGAAGGGTTTCGCTTGCTTGGCCGATCCCTGCGCGACGATTTCAGTGCAATCGCGGACATGTCCGGCACGGCCGACATGGCGGATATCGAACTTGCCGTCAGTAGCGCAATGTCAAAATGCGTTGCCTGTCACAGCAGTTTCAAGGCGGTTGAAGTGAAGGAAGATACGGCGGCGGCTGCGAATTAGCAGCCGATACCCTGTACTTCGCGGTTCCGTTCCAGGCGTTCCAGAAGAACAGGCCCATTGGAGACCATGTCGGCCAGGGTGACCTTGTCGAGTTCGGCAAAGAATGCCCGCAGCCCGGCGCGAAACACTGTACTGATCTTGCAAACGCCGATCAGCGGGCAGGTGTTCGTGGAGGGATTGAAGCACTCGACGACCTCAAGGTCGCCCTCTGTCTGACGAACGACTTCGCCGATGATGATCCGTTCCGGTGGACGGCCAAGCCGGACGCCGCCCGTGCGGCCGCGGACGTTTTCAAGATAGCCGAGTTGGCCGAGCTGGCGTGCAGCTTTCAGGAGGTGGGCTTTTGAAATGCCATGGGCATCCGCAATGTCCTGAATACGCACCAGCCTGTTCGGATGCAACGCGCAGTACATCAGCGTCCGGAGAGCATAATTCGTGTAAGCCGTCAGTCGCACTTTGCCTGATTCCTCCAGACCGTTCTGCTTCCCCCGAAGCTGTTGTTGATGACAACTAAAAGTGTCAAAATTATTGACACTAATTCTCTGTATATATGCGTAGGCTGTCAATCCGTAACTCCCCGAGGGTGTTGCAGATTGTATGTGGTGTCATGTTAGGAATTGTATTTCCGTATTGTTTTTAATGTTTTGGCGCTTCTCAAAATACCTGCATTAGGGTTATCCTATAAAAAAGATCTATGGCAGGCATCGGAATAATGAGTTTGAAAAGTGTTACTTGAAGTAACACATTAGCTCCAGATCGCGGCTCGGAAAAACGCCTGGCCAACCAATAACTCGAAACATTCAACCTAACTGAAGGACCTGATTACATGTCATTACGTATTGGAGACACCGCCCCCGATTTTACCGTTGCCACTCAGAAGGGAGAGATTTCCCTGCATGATTGGGCCGGTGACAGCTGGGTTTTCTTCTTCTCGCACCCGGCCGACTTCACGCCGGTTTGCACCACGGAGATGGGGCGGACTGCTCAGCTGGCGGACAAGTTTGCTGCCCGTAACGTGAAGCCGCTCGGTCTGTCGACCGACACTGTGGAAGAGCATGTCAAATGGATCGATGACGTCAACGAGACCCAGCATACAACGCTCGAATTCCCGATCGTTGCCGACAAGGATCTCAAGATCGCCCAGATGTACGACATGATCCATCCGGCGCAGAGCAATACACAGGCTGTGCGTTCGGTCTTCATCATCGACCCGAACAAGAAGATCCGCCTGACGATGACCTATCCGATGAGCGTTGGCCGGAACTTCGATGAGATCCTTCGTGTGATCGACGCCCTCCAGACGGGCGATGCCAACAAGGTGGCAACGCCGGC
Source organism: Rhodobacterales bacterium (assembly GCA_014763715.1). Classification (GTDB taxonomy): domain Bacteria; phylum Pseudomonadota; class Alphaproteobacteria; order Caulobacterales; family Hyphomonadaceae; genus Hyphomonas. Next base: position 20,489 of record JACXUV010000035.1, read on the forward strand.
AGACTGGGTGCCGGGCAAGAAGGTGATCATTCCGCCGTCGATCAAGGACGAAGAGGCCAAGACGCTCTTCCCGCAAGGTTGGGAAACGCTCCGCCCGTATCTCCGCCTGACGGAAGTGAAATCCTGATCTGATCGCTGCCCTCTCGCCCCCCTGGGAGGGCAGCCGGGATCGCGCAGGCGCCAGCCGCCTGCGCGATTTTCTTTTTAATGGGGCGTCTCAGGCTTCGCCGAACAGGTCGCCCGTCGCTTCATCGCGGGCATTGGCGATGTCTTCGCCGATATAGAAGCAAGGATGCTTGAGCCGGGAGAGGCCGATGCCCCGCTCGAAATGCACCCAGCCGCCATTGGGCATGCGCAGGCTGAGGATCGGTGCATCACACACAGGGCAGGCTGAGTGAAAAGAGGCGCCTTTGGCGTCTCCGCCCTTGTCCTCGACGGGGACCCAGCTTGGGGCAACCTGAACACTGTCACCGGATGCCAGGCGCCGGACATGCGCGCGCCGCCGAACCCATTTGATGGCCATTTCAGCCTCCTCGCGATGGTGATGTCCCAAGGATGCGCGCGATTCGGTTAAGGTCGGTTAAGACGGCCTTTCCGGTGAGCGCGAAATTTCCCTTATCTGCAATAAATACAACGATTTGAGAAATTTTTGGGGCGCTGCCATTTTGGCAAGAATGTTGCGACGGCCTGGGCCATACAGCGTCCGGAAATGGGTTCCGGTACGTATTGGGACAGGAAAGCGCAGCAGATCCATGGGCAGTCAGGGCGACATTCTCATTGTGGTGCATGGACCGGGCCGCGGCCGCGATGTGCCGACCGGTGCCGTGTTCATGGAGCGCCTCCGCGAGACGGATCCAAGCCTTGCCAAGCGTATCCGTGTTCACCAGACCGGATCGGACATGCCGGACCTTTCTGGCGTCGGCCTCGTCATGTTCTGGCTGGGCGACCCGCTGAAAGAAAAATACCCGGATTGCTTCGCCGATGCCATGGCAATCGCCCAGGCAGCCCGCGCGGCCAACATTGCCATCATCAACAGCCCGGAAGCGCTCAGCAATACTGCCAAGACACGTCAGTCGGCGATCTGGCACCAGCAGGATGTACCGTCGGCCCGTGCCAGAGTGGTCAACAACCCCGCCAAGTTGATCCAGGTCTGCAAGGAGCTGGGCGGCACCTGCATCATCCGCTCCGACGTGGAACATGCCCAGCGCGATGTCGTGATCGTGCGGAACGAGAAAGAAGCCCGCCTCGCAGCGCGCAGCTGTACCTTTCCGGCCGCTGTGATCCAGCTCTACGATATCCGGGCGGAATACCGCGCGGCCGGTGCAAAGCGTTCCAGCCTCTACAGCCGCTATCATCACAAGGCCCGCGCCTTTGTGTTCGGCGATGCGGTCATGCCCAGCCATCTGTTCTTTTCGCCGGATATCGTTGTCGGCCTGTCGAACAGCCTGTTTACGCGTGAGGCGCGGCCGCGCCGTCGCAAGGGCCATGCGCTTGGCTATCACCGCAAGCTGTTCAACGACATGATCCGCGAAGACAAGGCTTACTTCGAGACAGACCCGCTCTATGCGAAAACGCTGGTGCAAGGCGTCCGCGCCCTGGGGCTGGACTTTGCGGCGGTGGATTACAGCATCCGCCCGGATGGCAGCGTGATCCTGTGGGAAGCCAATCCCTACTTCTACCTGCCGCGCGGCGAGCAAAGCGTGCTCAGCGAAGAGCGTAATGCAGTGGAGCGGGTGAACCGGACGCTGGACTGGATGGCCAGCCGCCTGCAGGCCGCCATGCCGACGCGCAAAACGCACGCGGCCTGAGTGTCTCATCGAAGCTGTCACATAAGATTGACGGCATAGACAAGAAACCGTTCACGAACAGACATATGGAGGGCCCGAAGATAGGGGGGCGTTTCGTATGTCTGGCGATCCTCAGCTCGTTTACTCTCTTGAGATCAAGGTTCTGGACCTTGAGGCCAAGGTTGCGTCACTTGAAAAGACGCTCGACCGGCTCGCACGGGAAGTCAGCGCGTCGGACCCGGCGAATGTGCCCGCCGATGTGCTGGAACAGATCGACAAGGGCGAAAACCCGGTCCGCGCTGTTCGCCAGTACCGTCTGATGACCCAGAAGGAACTGGGCGAGCGCAGCGGCATCCGCGCCAACCATATTTCAGCGATCGAGCGGGGCATGCCCTATGGGCTGAAAACCGCCAAGCGCCTGTCGGACGCGCTGGACGTGCCGGTCGGCCTGCTGACCTGACCCGTCTTTCCCTTGCGCAATACCCATGCGGCAGGTCTTGCCAAGGCCGCCGGGCCTGTCCCATTCAATCAATTGATAAAGAAAAGGGAGAGGCCGAATGCCAGGAACAAGTGTGCTGTCCGATATCCGAATAGCCGATATGACCACGGTGATCTTCGGGCCGTACTGCACCCAGACCCTGGCGGACATGGGCGCCGAAGTGGTGAAGGTCGAGCCTGCCACCGGCGACGATTTCCGCAATGTCGGAAAGCCTGCGAACAACAAGAACATGGGCCCGTGTCACATGACGATCAACCGCGGCAAACGCTCGGTTGTGTGGGACATGAAATCCGATATCGGCAAGGAAGCCATCCGCCGTCTGATCGAACGCAGCGATGTGTTCATCCACAATATCCGGCCCGATGCCGTGGCGCGGCTGGGCCTGACTTTTGAGGAGGTCAAGGCGATCAAGCCGGATATTGTCTATGTCCATTGCCTCGGCTTCGGTTCCGAAGGTCCTTATGCCGGGCGGCCGGCCTATGATGACCTGATCCAGGGCCTGTCTGCGGCGACGAGCCTGTTGCCGAAGGTGGATGGCAATCCGCGGCCGCGTTTCATTCCCACGGCTTTCGCGGACAAGGTCTCTGGCCTGCATGCTGTCTATGCGACGCTTGCGGCGCTGCGCCAGCGCGACCGGACGGGCGAAGCGGTGCATGTGGAAGTGCCGATGTTCGAATGCATCACGCACTTCCTGCTGGAGGAGCATTTCTACGAAGCCGTGTTCGATCCGCCTGTCGGTCCGTTCTGTTACCAGCGCCAGGTCGACCCCTGCCGCCAGCCCCTGCAGACAAAGGATGGCTGGATCGTCATTGCACCCTATGTGGATGCGCGTTGGGTGAAGCTGTTCGAGGAGGTGCTATCCGCGCCGGAGGAGCTGAAGGACGAGCGCCTCGCAGACCGGCGTGGCCGCTACTACAACATGGATTACATGATGGAGCGGGTTCAGCATTACTTCCTCGCTCAGACGACGGAACACTGGCTGAATGTGCTGGCGGAAGCGGATATTCCCGCCGGTCCGGCGAATGATTTCCCGGACCTGCAGAAAGACCCGCACCTCAAGGCTGTGAATTTCTTCCAGCATCGCGAACACCCGACAGAAGGCGGCTATTGGGAAACCCAGCCGCCAGTGCAGTTCGTTGGCCAGCCGCGGCGCGAGATCACCCCGGCGCCTTCGATTGGCGAGCATACGGATGAGGTGCTGGCGGAACTCGGCCTGAAGGACGATTGAGGGCGCGGCGCGTCATAATACCTGTAAGTTGAAATTGACTCGTCCCGGCTGGCGCCGCAGGATTGCACCTGTCCTGTGGGGGGACGAGGAGACAATCCTATGACCGAGCTGGAAAAGTACGGTTCCCTTGTCTTGAGGGAGCCGGGGATGGGAGACCTTGATCGCCATTTTGAAATCTACGGCGATCTGCGTGCAAACAAGCACAATCCGGCCGGGCCGCTGGCGAGTCCGAAGGACAGCCGCAGGATGCTGCAGGCCTGGAAGGATCACTGGTGGAAATACGGTTTCGGCAATTGGGCGGTGTCGACCGGTGAAGTGCCGGAAGACGTGATCGGTTTCGGCGGTCTGTCCCATCGCATCATCAATGGCAAGGAACGGATCAATCTGGGCTTCCGGTTCGCACCGGATGCGTGGGGCAAGGGTTATGCGACGCAGCTGGGCGAGGCGGCGCTTCATGTGGCCTTCGACCAGCTTGGCCTTCAGGCCGTGCATGCCTTCGTCCGGCCGGGCAATCTGCCTTCCATCCGGGTGCTGGAGCGCCTGAACATGCACCAGACCGAGACGATGGAAGATGTGCCGGACGCGGCGCCCAGCCTGGTCTTCGAGATCACGGCGGACGAGGCGAAAGCGCGCTTGCGCGCCTAGGCTGCGCCGATCCCCCGGGCCAGCGCCTCCCACGCATCGCGGGCATATTGCTTTGTCACGCGCGCATTCGGCACCCACATGAAGCCATGCGGCGCGCCGGGATAGACGTGCAGCTCCACCGGCACACCGGCGGCCATCAGGCGGCGGGCATAGTCGAGGTCTTCTTCCGTGAAGAGGTCCATCGCGCCGGTTGAGATGAAAGTCGGCGGCAGGCCCGAAAGATCATCGGCGCGCGCGGCGGCGGCATAGGGCGAGACATCGTGCCCGCCGGGCGCCTGTCCCAGCAGCGCTGCCCAGCCGAAGCGGTTCTTGTCGCGGTCCCAGACATACTCGCCGAACATGGGCGAAAGGTCCGCGCGGATCGTGGTGCGGTCATCCAGCATCGGGAAGATCAGGTACTGGAAGCAGAAGCTGAACTCCTTCCGGTCACGGACGAGGAGGGCCAGCGCTGCGGCCAGCCCGCCGCCTGCGCTTTCGCCCGCCACGGCGATCTTCGACGTGTCCACGCCCAGCTGATCGGCATTTTTGTAGAGCCAGGCGAGGGCGGCGTAGGCGTCTTCCACATTGCCCGGATACGCCGTTTCCGGCGCAAGGCGATAGGCCGGGGCGACGACGACGGCGTCCATGCCCTTGGCCCAGGCGCAGCATTGCGGCGCCATGCTGTCCGGGCTGCCCAGCACATAGCCGCCACCATGCAGGTGCAGGATCGCGGGCCGGTCCTTGCGGTCAGAGGGCGTGCGGTAGATCTTCATCCGCACATCCGGCGCGCCATCGCGGCCGGGGGCATATTCCTGCACGATGGAGACTTCCGGCGGCAGCGGCGGCATCTGCTCCATCGCCATCTTTTCGCGCGCCGCGCGGATGGCGGGCAGCGCCTCTGCCGTGAAGGTCAGCGGCGGCATGGACAGGAAGAAGTCCTTCAGGTCCGGCTCAAGCAGGTATTCGGATGACATCATGCGCCTCCATCGACCCGGATGATCGAGCCGGTTGTAAAGCTGGAATGGTCGGAGGCGAGATAGAGCGCGGCGGTGACGATCTCCTCCGGGCGGCCGGGGCGGCCGAGGGCGTTGTCAGAGGTTTCGCGCGCTTCCTCGGTCCAGGCCTTGGAAATGTCTGTCAGGAAGGGGCCGGCGGCGATGCAGTTCACGCGCACTTCCGGGCCGTATTCCCGGGCGAAGCTGGTGGTCATGGCGTTCAGCGCGGCCTTTGCCCCGGCATAGGAGACGACGCGGGGCATCGGCACCAGCGAGGCGATGGACGAGATGTTGATGATGGAGCCGCCGCCATCCTTCTTCATCCGGTCGCCGATGACAGCGGCGAGGCGGTAGGGGCCTTTGAAGTTCAGGTTCACGACACTGTCGAACAGGTTTTCCGGAACTTCATGGCTGCGCACCATCGGGCCCATGCCGGCATTGTTGACCAGGATGTCGACGCGGCCGAATTCCTCATAGGCAATGTCGATCAGGCGGTCGATGTCGTCCCACTTGCCGCAATGAGCGGCGACGGCGAGGGCGCGGCGGTCCATGGCGCGGACTTCTTCGGCGACTTCCTCACAGGCTTCGATCTTGCGGCTGGCGATGATCACATCGGCGCCGCGTGTCGCGAAGGCCTTCACCATCTGGTAGCCGAGCCCGCGGCTGCCGCCGGTGACGAGGACGACCTTACCTTCAAAACTGAAAAGCGGATCTGCCATGGGTTCCTCCTGGTATGTTTTGCGCCAGTCTAGCCGGGACAGGCGCGCACACCAGTCGTTCCCCATGGTCAGCCTGAAGTGACAGCCTCTAGAGGAAGGCTTTCAGGTCGGCGACGAACTCGTCCAGCTTGTCATGGTGCAGCCAGTGGCCGGCATCCTTGTAGAGTTTCACCTGCGCATTGCGGAAATGTTTCGCGCGGCCATCTTCTGCCGGATTGGAGGCCCAGCTCTTTTCGCCATAGAGCAAGAGGGTCGGGCAGGTGATGTTGTTCCAGAGTTTTTCCAGGTCTTCCTGCGGCATGTCGTAGGGCGTCATGACGCGGAAATAATTGTCGAACTTCCAGGAATAGGTGCCGTCCTCATTCTGGCTGATGCCGTGAATGGTGAGGTGGCGGGCCTGTTCACCGGAGAGATAGGAATTCTCTTCCTTCATGCGCTGGTAGGCGTCTTCCAGCGACGGGTATTTGCGCGGCACCCGGCCGGCGGCGGCGCGCTTGCCTTCGATCCAGTCGCGCATGCGCTTGTCGGGCGCCTCGGCAAACCGCTCGGCCAGCACTTTCGGCGACGGGCCCAGCCCTTCGATGGCGACCAGCTTGTTGACCATCTCCGGATAAATCCCGGCATAGCGCAGGGCGATGTTGCCGCCATAGGAATGGGCGACGATGTGGACCGGGCCGACATTCAGCTGGTGGATCAGCTGGGCGAGGTCATAGACATTGGCGCGGGGGCTGTACTCCCCGTCCGACGACCAGGCGCTGTCGCCATGGCCGCGCAGATCCGGCGCGATGATGTGCCAGTCGTCGCGCAGTTCCTGGGCCACCCAGTCCCAGTTGCGGCAATGATCGCGCCCGCCATGCAGCAGGATCAGCGTCGGGGCGCCTTCATTGCCCCAGTCGACATAATGGAGCCGCAGGCGCTGCGACATGAACGAGTGTGAAGTGGGTCCTGTAATCATGCCCGGACTGTCGGGCGGAGCGCGGGCCTTGTCCAGAGGTTGCGCCGGGGCAGCCCCCAGCACATGCGGCGCCCGTAAAGGCGCTTGGTGGGGGGAGGCTGAGTTTTCAGGGGCCGGTTTGGGGTTACGAGTCCGGCAGGGGGAGGCGTAAGCCC
>JACXUV010000001.1 GCA_014763715.1 Rhodobacterales bacterium
GGCGGGCCTTTCTCGATCTGCCTATTTTTTCATCCATTCGAAAAAAGTTGTCGGCAAATCTGCATGGCTTTTCGCAAATGGAGGGGAAGACCGGCTAACCCGGCCCCTTCGCTGAGGATACCAATCTTCCCATTCCCCATTCTCCCACCGTACCGGGGAACAGCGAACCGCCCGCCATGCCAGGTCCTGCCCCCCGGACCATCGGCATGGCGGGCACCTTTTCCAGTCCGGCTCCGAAGCCCCTCTTGCATTCGCGTTGGGCCCCGTTACACCCCGCCCATGCTCACCATCACGAACCTCGATTTTCAGGTCGAAGCACGGCCCCTGTTCGAATCTGCCTCGGCGCAGATCTCCGGGGGCTGGAAGGTGGGCCTGATCGGCCGCAACGGCACCGGCAAGTCCACGCTGCTGCGCCTGATCCGCGAGGACATCGAACGCCCGACCAATGATGCCGCCATCCGCCTGAACACCGGCGCCCGGCTCGGCTGGGTCGCGCAGGAGGTTGCCCCCACCGACGAGACCATTCTCGACGTCGTGCTGAAAGCCGACACAGAGCGCCACGCCTTGATGCAGGAAGCCGAAACGGCGACCGACCCGAACCGGATCGGCGAAATCCATGAGCGCCTGGTCGACATCGACGCCTGGACGGCAGAGGCGCGCGCCGCCGAAGTGCTGCACGGCCTCGGCTTCACCGATGCGGACCTGTCGCGCGCCACGAAGGAATTCTCCGGCGGCTGGCGCATGCGCGCCGCCATTGCCGGCGTCCTCTTCTCCCAGCCGGACCTGCTGCTGCTGGACGAGCCGACCAACTATCTGGACCTCGAAGGCGCCGCCTGGCTCGAAACCTATATCAAGAAATATCCGTATACGGTCCTGATCGTCAGTCACGACCGGGAGATGCTGAACCGCTGCGTCACCCACACGATGGCGCTGGAGCACCGGAAGCTGTCCATCACGCCCGGCGGCTATGACGACTGGCTGAAACTGCGCGCGGCAAAGCTCGCCCAGCTGGAATCCATGCAGGCCAAGCAGGCTAAGGAACGCGCCCACCTGCAGAGCTTCGTCGACCGCTTCCGCGCCAAGGCCTCCAAGGCGCGTCAGGCCCAGTCGCGCATCAAGATGCTGGAGAAGATGCAGGACATCTCGATCCCCGTGGCGGATCGCACGACGCCCTTCCATTTCCCGCCGCCCGCCGACAAGCTGGCCCCGCCCATGCTGGAACTGCGCGACGCAGACCTCGGCTATGGCGAGGGCGCGCGCATCCTGTCCAAGGTGAACCTCCGCCTGGACCCCGACGACCGCATCGCCATTGTCGGCGCCAACGGCCAGGGCAAGACGACGCTGGTCAAATCCATCGCCGAGCGCCTGCCCCTGATGGCCGGCAGCCGCGTGACGCCGAAAGCCGTGCGCATCGGTTATTTCTCGCAGGACCAGCTGGACGAACTGACCGAGGGCGACAGCGTGCTCGACCATGTGCGCCGCCTGCTGCCCACCGAGACGCCGCCCGCAAAGGTGCGCGCCGCCGCCGCGGCCATGGGCTTCTCGGCGGAGAAGGTGGAGACGAAAGTCGAGAAGCTTTCCGGCGGCGAGAAAGTCCGCCTGCTGCTCGGCCTCATGTCGCACAGCGCGCCGCACATCCTGATCCTCGACGAGCCGACCTCGCACCTCGACATCGATAGCCGTGAGGCGCTGATCTACGCGCTGAACGACTTTCCCGGCGCCGTCCTGCTGATCACCCACGATGTCTACCTCGCCGAGGCGACGGCAGACCGGCTGTGGCTGGTGAAGGACGGCCGCGCCACCACCTATGACGGCGACCTCGAAGACTACCGCGCCCTCGTCATGAAGGCCGACCGCACAGAGGCGAAGGACGCAAAGCCGAAACAGGCCGCGCCGAAGCCCGCTGCCTCGCCGGGAGACAAGAAACGCCTCTCCGCGCTGAAGAAACAGGCGCGCGAAGCTGAGGAGCGGATGGAAAAGGCCAACGCCGCCATCACGAAGATCGACGCAAAGCTCGCAAGCGGAAATCCGCCTGCGGACGAGCTGGCCAAGCTCCTGGAAGACCGCGCTGCCCAAGCCGACGCTGCCTCGAAAGCCGAAATGGAATGGCTGGAAGCGGCAGAGGCGCTGGAAGCCGAAGCGTAAGCCAGCCCGTCCTGTCACAAAACCGGGCGCTGTCTCGTCATGTCTCTGAAACAGGAGACATGACATGTGGAGACCGGCCCTTTTCCTCATCGCCGCCGCGCATTTCGCCAATGCGCTGATCATGTGGTTCGCGCCGCACACCTGGTACGAAACCGTGCCCGGCGTTGCGATGATGGGGCCCTTCAATCCGCATTTCGTGCGCGACATCGCCCTCGCCTTCGGGATGAGCGCGGCAGCCCTTGCCTATGGGGCTGCGAAGTCAGACCGCACGGCGGCCGTTTGCGGCGCCACATGGCCCGCCCTTCACGCGCTTTTTCATGTCTGGATCTGGACCGTCCACCGCGGCGCCCCGTTCGACCAGATCGCGCTCGTGAACCTCACCGGCATCCAGGCCCCGGCCTGGCTCGCCCTCGCTGCCGCCCTCAACTTTACCCGCAAGGAGATCAGAGCATGATCCGCAAATTCCTCCACGCCAGAGCCCGCAAGATGGGCCAGCACTACAATTACGATGTCAGCTACATGCACGGCCTGATCGACATCAGCCCGGCGGCCGCCATTGGCCTCGCGCGGCTGCCGCAATTCTACAAATATCGCGGCCCCACCGCGGGACAGGCCGTGTGGATCGGCGCCCTGCTCGCCTCCACGCTGGAAGGCGATTGCGGCCCGTGCGCCCAACTCGTTGTCGACATGGCCCTTGAAGGCGGGGCCGATCCCGCCTGCCTGCAGGCCTGCGCCGAAGGCCGCCCGCAGGACGCAGGCGCCATCGGCCTCGGCTTCCGCTTCGCCATGATGGCAATTACGGCTGACCCGCGCGCGGACGACCTTCGCCGCGAAATCGAAAGCGAGTTCGGCAAGAAGGCTGCCGTCTCCTGCGCCTTCGCCGCCGCCTCCGGCCGGATATATCCGGTGCTGAAACGCGGTCTCGGCCACGGACAGGCCTGCATGAAGCTGGACTTTGGCGGCAAGGTCGTGAAGCTCGCCGCATGACTGCCGACACCGCCATCTTCGAGGCCGAACGCCCCGCCCTGACGGCCCTCTGCTATCGCATGCTGGGAGAGCGCGCGAGTGCAGAGGATGCCGTGCAGGACACCTGGCTGCGCTGGGAGCGTGCCGATCACGGCGCCATCGAAAACCCGCGCGCCTGGCTGCGCCGCACCGCGACGCGTATTGCCATCGACGCGCTGCGCTCTGCCCGCGCACGCCGCGAGACCTATCCCGGCCCCTGGCTGCCGGAGCCACTGGTGGAGAGCGACACGCTCTCCCTGGAAGACAGCTTCGCCCTCGCACAGGAATGCGAGCTTGCCCTCCTCTGGGCGATGGAGCGCCTTTCGGAAACCGAGCGTGCCGCCTTCATCCTGCGCGAGGCTTTCGATGCGGGCTATGACGAGATCGCCGCCGCGACCGGCAAGTCTGAGGCCGCCTGCCGCCAGCTTGTCAGCCGCGCGCACAAGCGCCTGCAGGAAAGCGGCCCGCGCTTCGATGCTCCGCCTGCGGAAGTGGCAGATCTGCTGCAGCGCTTCATGTCCGCTGCCGCCGCGCAGGATCATGATGCCGCCCTCGCCCTCTTCTCGCCCGGTGCGGTGGCCTATACCGATGGCGGCAAGAAGGTCCGCGCGGCCCTGCGCCCGCTGACAGGGCCGGCAGAAATCACCCAGGTCCTGATGGCCGTCATGGCGAAAGCCATGAAAGACCCGGTCCAGTGGTCGGTGGAGCCCGGCCTCGCCAATGGCGCCCCGGCCATCGTGCGGCGCCTTGAGGGGCGCGTGGATCTCATCCTCACCCTCGCCCCTGCCACTGACGGCCGCATTGCCTGGCTCTACGCCATGCGCAACCCGGACAAGCTGCCCGCCTGAGCGGCGTCAGTTGTAAAAACAGGTCTCCACCTTCTCGCCGGTACGGTAGCAGCGCGGTTCGCTCGCCGGCGGGCGATAGGTGGGTTTCCACTTGTTCGCTTCGTCAGCGGCCTGTTTGAGGCTCGCCATGAAAGCTTCGCGCTGGGCCATCTTGCGGTTCGCCTCTTCCCGCCGGGCGGCTTGTATCGCGCGCTTGTTGGCATAGCTGGCGAACGACCATTTCGGCACGGCCACGCACATGGCGGAGCGCTGGCTGAAGTCGAGCTTGAAGGCCGTATCGAACAGGAACTTGCTCTGCGGATCGCTCACGCCCGGATTGGCGTAGTATTGCTCCACCAGGAAGGTGGCGTAGTCGTCGCAGACATCGCCCTCCAGCGTAATCTGCGGTGACGATGCGGTCTCGTAGTGCCCCATGACGCGGGCAATGTAGGCCTTCCAGCCCTCCATGCTGTAGCTGGACGGGCCGCGATTGCGGAAGCCTTCGAACGGGTCCGGCGCAGGCTCGAACTTCGTCAGCGGCTGGGCCTGTACCCAGTCCGACAGGCTTTGCGACATGACCGGGCAGAGCTCGTTGTCGATGACGGCCTGCTCGTATCTCAGGGCCCAGCCGATGGCTTCGTCCGGCACGCGGGCGACGCCGCCCTGCTGGGTCAGCCCCATGGTGACGACGCCATAGGCGATCTCGCAGCCATTCAGGCCTTCGATGCGCTCCGCCACCGGCCGGTTTTCAAACGCACTCTTGTAGGCTCTCCTACCTGCGAGATTGTCGACCGCCTGGCGCGGCACCCAGACAGGGCGGTCGCAGACCGGGCCGGCATCCAGCTGGGCCTGGAAGCTCGCCTTCCATGGCAGGTAATAGCGGTGGAGCCCGTCCGGATACGAAACATTGATGAACCGCTGGGTGACCATCTCCGGATACTGCCTGCAGTCTTCCTCGGGTGGCGTCACCTGGATGAAGTCGATTTCCTCGATGGTCGGCTGCCCCGGATCATCGCCAAAGCAGAGGCCCAACTCAGTGGCGGCGTAGCGGATGGCGGAGGCCGGCGGCTTCTGGCCGAAATACTTGTCGATCGCTTTCCGGTCACTCTTGGACAGGCTGTCGTCGAAGCGGATCTTGTTGATGGCCTTGGCGACCTTGTTGTCCTTTTTCAGCCCGCACTGCTCGGACGAGCCCTTGCTGATGCAGTTGAGGAAGTAGGACGCCGTCATGTCATCCATCTCGTGAATGGCGGCTGCCCCGCCATAATACCAGCTGAGGATGGTGTGCGGCTGGTAATGGAATGAGCTGTCTCCCCGCCCGCGTGAGACCAGGCTCAGCGTCGAGGTGCCGGCCGGCTGTTCCCACTGGGACGCCTTTACGACGCATTGGGGGCTTTCGGTGAAGCCGTTGGGCAGCGCGGTCTGGGCGTTTGCAGCGCCTGCGGCGAACAGACCTGCAGACGCGGCAATCACTGCCTTCAGAAATCGCATCATCATCATTCTCTTCCGTGGACTGTCTTACTGGCAGACCTTGGCGCTGGTATTGCTGCCGCTCATCGTGCAGTGCGCCCAGCGATACCGGTCGCGCGTTGCGGCGCTGATCTCGGCAGCACTCTTCATCTTCGGCAATGAAGGCGACGAGACGCTGGCGGTGTAGGAAGGCGGGCTGGAGCCATAGGCGGCACGATAGCGGGCATCGGCGGCGCCGGCCGTGTTCGTGCCCTCCCCAAAGCGTCCCTCCAGCCCGGTGCCGCGGCTGGCCAGTTCCTTGTCCGCCGCGGCGCCGATGGCCTGCCCCGGGAACCAGAGCGACAGGACATAGAGATTGTTGGTCGAGAAGGTCCCATAGCCCGAAGCCTTCCCGGCGACGAATTCTGCAAGATCGGTGGAGCCGTAATCATAAAGCGCCGCCTGCATCGCCCCGTCGAGGTTTCCGCCAGCGATCATCTGGTCCAGCTGCGCCCGGCGTTCGGCCTGCTGGGCCTCCCAGGCCTCATAGGCCGCCCGCTCCTCCAGCCATGTCTTGTAGTTGCCGGATACTTCGCAGGCCTCATCCATACCCATGCCGCAGGCCTTGTCGTAATTCTCGACGCCGAGGTCATACTCCCCGATCTCGACATAAACATTGCCAAGGTTCGCGCAGCTTTCCTTCGATCCGTCCGCGCAATTGTTCAGCGCATACTCGAATCCCTGCTGCGGATCGAAGGTCGAATGCTGCGGCAGCATGTAGGCCGCTTCGACCAGGCGGCAGGAATCCGGCTGCTCCAGCGCGCAGCCCTTCTTGCCGTAGACCACCGCCCTTTCGGCATTCACCGGCGTGCCGTGTTCGCTATCCAGATACTCAGTTGCTGCGACCGCGCAGGCGAGCGCGTCATCCAGATCGCACGCCTTTTCGAAAAGGGGCAGCGCCAGTCCGACATTCCGCTCCACGCCATCGCCGGCATAGAGGCGCAGCGCCGCGTCGGAACAATGCAGGGCGATGCCCGCCTCGCAGCCGAATGCCTCCACAGACACCAGCCGCGGATAATCCGCCGCGAAGCCATCTGCGAGCCCGCGATAGACTTCTGACGCCATCTGGCAGCCATCGGACACGCCCAGCTGGCAAGCCTTGCCCCAATACTCCGCCGCGCCGCCCCAGCTGGGTTCAATCTCGATGCCATTCTGGTAGCGGATGCCCTGGTTGATGCACGCATCCGGATCACCCGCCTCGCACTGCTGGGGCCAGAGCTCGGCGCCCGGCGGCAATTGCAGCTGCGCCATGGCCGCGCCTGCCAGTCCCACGCCCGCCAGCAACATGGCGGACAATCCCGCCGTCAGCCTGATTGCCTGGTTCATCGCTCACTCCTCCCACTTTGTGCTGGCTGCATCCTAGGATGCCGTGGCGGACATCGCCTCCCCGGTTCGGGGGAGCGTTCGCCTAGTTCAGCACGCGGTCGCAGAAGGCGTCGTGGGAGGCACGGATTTCGTCCAGCGCGTGGTGGATGATCTGGCGATCCGGATCGAACATCAGTTCCAGCGTGATCCCGCGCAGCGACAGGATCAGCATGCGCGCATGCACGACCACGGCTTCAATGTCATTCACGCCCGCCTGCGCTGCGCGGCGGCGTGTTTCCGCATCGAGTTCGATCTCGATCTGCCCGGCAACACGGGCCAGCGCCCCGGCAAGCTCGGTGTCCCAGCGCGCCGCGAGCAGCACTTCGGTTACCGCGACAGAGACAGGCAGGCATTGCGCCTCCCAATAGAGGTCGCACAGCCGCCGCAGCCGCTCCACCGGATCGGCAATACGGTCGAACCGGGCCTGCGTGTCCGCCATCATGGCGCGCATGGCGGCTTCGATCGTCGCCGTCATCAGGTCCAGCCGTGTGGGAAACTGGTTCAGCACCGAGCCGCGGCTGACGCCTGCCTTCGACATCACCGCCTCGATCGACGTGCCCGCATAGCCGCGCGCATTCAGGCAATCGATGCAGGCTTCGATCAGCTGCTTGCGCGTTTCCTCGCCGCGGCGTGTGCGCCTGCGGCCTGTCGGCTCTTTGGTTTCACTCATACGGTTTTGCCGTTTCCTGCCCTGCTGCCGATAATGGCCAGCGGCCTGCGCGCGTCAACCGCGCCGGATAAATATTAGTCAATGTTGACTATTATGGCTTTTGCGCTAGCCTTCTCCCTGCAGGTGAGACCGGCACAAGACCGGCCGCCCGCAAACATGGACCGCGCAGCCAACAGGCGCGGCCAATGGGAGGAAACAAGGCATGAGCGACTCAACCGTCAGTGAAAAACCGGCCACCGCCGCCGGATACCAGATTTTCCGCACTTCCGAGGCCCCCTCGCTGGACGAGACGGCGCATATGGAAGTCGCCGACATGACACCCGACCTTCAAGCCGGCATCGGCGCTGCCCTCGAAGCGGGCTTTGCCGAAGGCAATGTGGTCAAGACCCTGTTCTCCCAGCCGGGCTTCAGCCTGACCTATGCCTGGTTCAAGAGCGGCTTCCCGCTTCCTCTGCACACTCACAATTCCGATTGTCTCTACTATATCGTCGCAGGCAGCCTCCAACTGGGCACAGACACGCTGGGCCCGGGCGACGGTTTCTTCCTGGGTGCCGGAAAGGCCTACCGTTACACGCCCGGCCCTGACGGCGTGGAAGTCCTTGAATTCCGCACCCAGGAGAACTTCGACATCAAGTTCCTCGCGAAGACGCTTCCTGCATGGCAAAAAATTTCGGGGGTCATCTCCGAGCGCCGCTCCGCATGGGCAGACGAGCAACCTCCCAGCTCAGCCCTGTCCTGACGGAGCGGCCACCTCATGACGCAACAGCGATTTGACAACAAGGTCGTCATCATCACAGGCGCCGCCTCCGGCATTGGCGCAGCAACCGCCCGCCTGATGGCCCGCGAAGGCGCCAGCGTTGTGCTGGCCGACATCTCAGACGAAGGCGGGCGCACGCTTGCCGCCGAACTCGGCCCGAAGGCCATGGCCGTTCAGACCGATGTCTCGAAGGAAGCAGACGTCGCCGCGCTCATCCGGGCTGCAATTGACGCACACGGACGGATCGACATCCTGTTCAACAATGCTGGCATCGGCAGTTTCGGCAACACGGTGGAACTGCCGCCGGACCTGTGGGAACAGGTGATCGCGGTAGACCTGCACAGCGTCTACTATGCCTGCCACCACGCCATTCCGCACATGCCGCGCGGCAGCGCCATCGTGAACACGGCCTCGATTTCAGGGCTGGGCGGCGACTATCGCTTCGCCGCCTACAACGCGGCGAAGGGCGCCGTGATCAACTACACAAAGGCGTTGGCGATCGACCATGCCCGCGACGGCATCCGGGTGAATGCCCTCTGCCCCGGCTTTGTCGAAACACCGATCACCGCGGGGCTGAATCAGGTGCCGGGCCTTCCGGAAGAATGGTGCAAACGCATTCCCATGGGCCGCGGGGCCCAGCCGGAAGAGATGGCGAATGTCGTCGCCTTCCTCGCTTCCGATGCCGCCTCCTACATGACCGGTTCCATCATTGTCGCCGATGGCGGCACCACGGCGCACACCGGCCAGCCGGAAGTCGCCCTCTTCGTCGGCATGCCGGAGGCCTAGATGCGCGCATTCACCCTGCAGGGAAAAGCGTTCCGCGTGGCGGAGTTGCCGGACCCGTCCCCCGCCACCGGGCAGATCCTGGTGCGCCCGCTCTTCACCGGCATCTGCGGCAGCGACCTCAGCCTGCGCAAGCAGATGGCCGCCCTGGCTGACGCCACACCAGCAGAGGCGCAGGACCAGCTGCCCATCATCGTGCCGGGCCACGAATTCTCAGCTGAAGTCATCGGCATCGGTCCGGGTACGGAGACCCGCCTGAAGCCCGGCGACCGGATGACCGGCCTGCCCTTCACCCACAGCCATGACGGCCCGGCCTGTATCGGCCTTTCCCCCATCTATAGCGGCGGGCTGGCCACGCTCTCCTGCATCGACGCCGTGCGCAGTTACCGCGTGCCAGACAGCATTCCGGACGATCTCGCCGCCCTGACAGAGCCGCTCTCGGTCGGCCTCCACGCAGCGAACATCGCCAATCGCAATGAGGGGCCGAACATGGTGATCGGCTGCGGCCCTGTTGGGCTCGCCGTCATCCTGTCGCTGAAACTCGCCGGGCGCGGGCCGGTGCTCGCGGCGGATTTCTCGGCAGAGCGCCGCGCGGTGGCCGCCGCCCTCGGCGCCGACATCGTGCTCGATCCTGCCAATGACAGCCCATATGAGCGGTGGAGCGATCTCGGCCACACGCCCGCCCCCATGTCGCCCCTTCTGGCGCGGGACTTTCACGGCCAGCCGCCGGGCCTGAACATTTTCGAATGCACCGGCGCGCCCGGCGTGATCGACCAGATCGTGAAATCCGCCCCGGCCCATTCCCACATCGTCGTGGTCGGCGTCTGCCCGCATGAGGAAAAGTTCACACCCACCGAAGGCATTGTCCGTGAGCTGACCCTGGAATTCAGCTTCGCCTACCGGCCGGAAGAATTTGCCGGCGCCCTCGCCCTGATCGAAGCGCATCCGGAGGCCGTCTCCCGCCTCATCACCAGCCGCCAGCCGCTGGCCAGCACCGAAGCCGCCTTCGACGCGCTCGCCAAAGACCCGCATGAAATCAAGATCCTGATCGAGCCGAACGCTTAGGCCCTTAAGTGGCGACAGCAGGTAGAATAAAATTTCATCCATCCGCGCAAATTCCGCGACGGATTTTCGCGCGTCCCCCGTTTCAGGTTCAGGGTCCGCAAGGATCCGGCGATTTGCCTGTCGTCAATTTCCCAACTCGACCCAGCGACAGGCAAACCGTCATGCCCGGACCGGACATCCGGCGCATGGCGGAGCTTTATCGCCTTTGACCGGCTATTCGCCCGTCAGGCCGCTGAGGTCGACGCCATAGGCGGCCAGCCCGCCGAACACATTCGTCATGGTCCGTTCCGGATCCTGCTGTGCCGATGAGGCGCGCAGGCCGTCCAGTGCGGCGCGGTCCAGCCACTGGCCCCGATAGACCAGCCCCGCCGGCTCCGTCGCGCAGGCAATGTCCTCCAGCGGATCGCAAGGCAGCAGGACGAGGTCCGCCGCACAGCCTGCCCCGATACAGCCATCCTGCCCCACTGTTCCCAGCACAGCCGACGGCGTGTAGGTCGCCGCGCGCAGCGCCTCATAAGGCGTCAGCCCCGCATCGACCAGAAGGACCAGTTCCTCGCCCAGCGACTTGCCGGGAATGTTCGTGAAGATGCCCGCATCGGTGCCTGCCAGAAGCGTGACGCCTTCATCCTCGAAAATGTCCGCGACACGCGCATAGAAGGCCGCCTCTTCCGCGACCGGCGCCGGGTCCCGCCCGGCCCAGAAGGCGAAATTGTCAGCCTCGGTTTGCTGCTCCACCGCGTTCAACAGCTCCGTTCCCGGACGGGTCGCCGCTGCGCCGTCCGTCTCCGCCACCAGCAGCAGGTTGCGGTGCGCCAGCAGCGTCGTCGTCACCGGCACGTCCGCCGCGATGATCTCACGGGCCAGCGCATGGGCGGCCGCTTCGTCATGCCGGTTGCGCAGGCCGTGCCAGACGATGGACTCGATATGCTCGATGGACTCGAAATGGTCTGCCAGCACGTCCTCGAAGCGAATGTCGAAGGGCTTCTCCTCCGGCATGCCCTCCTCGCGCACGCCTTCCGGCGTGTGCCCGCTGACCGGCAGGCCGCGCGCCATGGCTTCCTCGATGATCGCCTCATAGGCTTCGCGGGTCAGGTTGGAGTAGACCTTCAGCCGCGTGAAGCCCTGCTCGACCTGCCAGGCAACCGCCGCGCGCGCCTCGTCCGCCGTCACCACCATCTGGTGGTTGATCTGCGCATTCGGGCCGGGGCTGTTGAGGATCGGCCCGGTGGTGATGAGGTGCGGCCCCATCACCTCGCCCGCCTCGATCCGCTCTGCCAGCGGCAGATGGAATGGCAGGCCGGACATGTTGCGCACCTTCGTCACGCCCCAGGAGAGATAGGCGCCAAGCTCCGCCTCATCCCAGATATGCACGTGCATGTCCGTCAGGCCCGGCAGCATCGTCCGCCCGGCGCCGTCCACACTCTCCGGCGCCGACAGGCCATCCTCAGAATCGCGGACGGCAAGGATCTTCCCGTCCTTGACCAGCACATAGGCATGCGCGCGGACGGCAGGCGTCTCGCCCTCGAAGGCGACCGTCCGCACATCGCGGATCAGCAGATCACCCGCGAGAAGCTCAGGTGCCGGATCAGTCGCGCAGGCGGCAAGTGTGGCGACGACCAGCACCGCCCCAAATCCTTTGAGGGTCTGTTTCATCTTTCTCTCCCGATCGCCGCAGCGCGGCAGGAATGCCTCAGCCGCGTTCCAGCGCGCGCCAGCCGATGTCGCGGCGGCAGAAGCCTTCCGGCCAGTCGATCGCATCGACGCCCGCATAGGCCCGCTCGATCGCGTCGCGCAGGGTCAGGCCGCTCGCCGTCACGTTCAGCACACGTCCGCCATTGGCGGTCAGCATGCCCAGCTGGTTGCGATCCGTGCCCGCATGGAAGACGTGCACGCCCGGCAGGTCGTTCGCCTTGCCGACATGCTTGATGACCGAGCCCTTCTCCACGCTGCCGGGATAGCCGGCCATGGCCATCACGACCGTGGCCGTCGGCTCGAACTGGTCCAGTTCCAGCAGCGCCTCGAAGGCGTCTTCATTACCCTTCAGGCCGCCGGTGGCCGAAGCCAGCAGCGCCGGCACGATGTCGCCCTTCAGGCCCTTCATCAGAACCTGGCATTCCGGGTCACCGAAGCGGGCATTGAACTCCACCACTTTCGGGCCGTCTTCCGTCACCATGATGCCGATGTAGAGCACGCCCTGATACGGCATCCCGTCCTTCGCCATGCCCTTCAGCATCGGCTCGGCAATCTCGCGCTTCACGCGGGCCATGATCTCATCCGTCACCACCGGCGCCGGGGCATAGGCACCCATGCCGCCCGTGTTGGGGCCGGTATCGCCATCGCCGACCCTCTTGTGGTCCTGCGCGGCGGGCAGGTAGATCGCGCCCTCGCCATCGGTGATCACGAAGATGCTGGCTTCCTCGCCATGCATGAACTCCTCGATCACCAGCGTGGTGGACGCATCCCCGAATTGCCCGCCCAGCATTTCGTCCACCGCAGCGTCCGCATCCTCCAGCGTTTCGGCGATCACGACGCCCTTTCCGCCAGCCAGTCCGTCGGCTTTCAGCACGTAAGGTGCCTGCATTTTGCGCAAAAAGGCTTTTGCCAGCCCAGGCTCTGTGAATTCGCCATAAGCGGCCGTCGGCACGCCATAGGCTGTCATTCGCGCCTTGGAGAAAGATTTTGATGCTTCGAGCTGTGCCGCCTCGCGGCTGGGCCCGAACACGTCGAATCCGCGCGCCCGCAGCACATCCGCCAGCCCTGCTGCCAGCGGCGCCTCCGGACCGATCACGATCAGGTCCGGTTCGATCTGAAGCGTAAGCTTTTCAAGGCTCTCGATGTCCGTCGCGCCGACATCGAAGCACGGGCCAACCTCGTCCATGCCGGGATTTCCCGGCGTCGAATGCACCACATCGACCAGCGGCGACTGGGCCATTTTCCAGGCCAGCGCGTGCTCGCGGCCACCCGATCCGATAAGAAGAATATTCATGGCGCGCTTGATGCGCGGCTCCGCCTCTGAGATCAAGTGTTATGAGCGGACATCAGAACATGAGCGGACTGTGGAGCGGGGAGTACCGCTGCGACGACAATGGCGAGTGCGTGAACTTCAGCGCCATGCTCACCGAAACCGACGGCAAGCTGTGCGGCACAACGCTGGAACCGGCCACTTTCGGCCCCTTGCTGGGCTGTGACTTTGAATATGAGGCGACCCTGCGGGGCGACCGGTGCGGCCAGCATGTCTGGTTCACCAAGCGCTACCGCCCGGTCGACGGCGTGCGCCAGCCGCAGCTGCTCTATTCCGGGGCGGTGAATGCCTCCTTCACCCTGTTCACCGGGCGGTGGACCTTTGCCGACCATGCCCTGGCCAGCGGCACCTTCTCGCTCGTCCGGGTGACCACCCGGTCCGTCCCGTCCCTCGCCGTCATGCTCGCCGCCGGGGCCTAGGCCATTTTCCAGCGCCGACGCTGCTGGCGTCGCACCACCGGGTCCGGCCGGGTGCGGATACCGGCGGCGTAGCGCATCAGTGCTTCCAGGCGCCGCCAGAAGCGGGCCCGTTCCAGCGCCGGGTTCAGCCAGTCGGTCAGCGTGCAGAAATTCACATTCTTCAGGTGCCGGTGATGGGCCGCATGATGCAGCGGGGACTGGATCAGCCCAGTCCGCTGCAGGCCGCGCACAAGGCCCGGCAGGCTGCCTGCCTTCGCATGGGCGGCGGCGTGGATTTCGTTGGACAGGAAAATCCCGGCAGACAGCGGCAGCGCAAAGGCCAGCGGCGCCCCGGCCAGCAACAGCACGCCCAGCACCACAAGGGAGAGCGCAATCATCCGTGCGCTGCGCGCCAGCACGGGCTTGGCAAGAAAGCCCATCGGCTTGCGATGGTGGCGGATCGTGTCGCGCACGATGCCGCCCACCAGCGGCCAGCGGGGGGAGCCATAGCGGTCCTGCGCCCAATGGATCACGCCGCTGCCGAAATCCGCAACCAGCCAGCCCGCAAGGGCCTGCCCCGCAATGACCAGCCCGGCCAACAGGATGGAGAGGCCCGCCGCCGCCACCGGCTGCACCGCCGCCAGCGTGCCCTCCACGGCCTGCATCACGGCTGGCACGACGCCGCTGGAGTCCAGGATCTCGAATGCCATGGCTTCCTCCGCCGCCATTTATGTAAGTGACCATTCACTATCTATCCGGGCGGTCTGCCGTCAAGCGCTTTCCGGTTTCAGGACAAAATTTTAAGGATGCCCCGCCCCGGAATGGGGGGAGAGAGCGCACTCTATCCACTCATCTTTTCCAGTTATTTCAACAGGTTCAGCGCCGCCAATCCGCCCGGACACACCCCTCAGTCATGCTGCGCGGCATGAGCTTTCCCGTCTCCCTCCGCATCCAGCAGCTGGTCGGCCATTGGTGGTACAGCGTGCAGGATTCCGTGGCAGACCTCCTGTCCCGCTACGCCCCCATGTCACGGAATGAGGAGTCGCCCGCCGCGCCGCGCCTCTCCCGCGTGGAGGCGGGTGCCGTGCGCTTCGCCATCGGCCTGATCGAAGCGCTGGTGCGCCGCATGCTGGTGATCATGTGCGCCGAACATGGCCCGATGCCTGCGCCGCCCCATGGCGCGAAACTCCTCTTCCGCATGGATGAATGCCCACCCCAGCCGGTCATCCGCACACCGCGCGCCGAAGACCCGGACTTTTTCCTGAAGGCCCCGGCCGCAGGTGCACTGCCTGCAGATCGGCCTACGGACGGTCTTGTCTCCGCGGCGCCCCTGCTGAAGCGGCTCGCGGCCCTGATGCATGTGTTCGAGAATGGGGAACTATACCTGCAGGCGATGAGCGCGCGGCTGCGTGCCCCGCAGAAACCCCTGCCCGCGCCCCAGCCGGACGCCTTCCTCGACCCGGCGCTCCGGCCCGAACAGGCAGACAACATGCAGCACCTGCACGACGTCGCCCTCAGCGCACAAAGCCACGACTCGTCCTGATCCACACCCGAAAACCAGCTTCCGCCGCTCCCTCACTCCGGTGACGGGAGGCGCACCTGCTGGAAGCGGCCTAGACCGGCTTCCTCAGTACAAGGATGTCCTGGAACTCCTGCCCTGGCGCTGGCGCCTCGCCGCACCAGTGGCCGTATTTCACTGGCGGGGACAGGACCAGCCCGGCTTTCTCCACCCAGCCCATGAACACCGCCTCGTCAAAGGCGATCATCGCTTCCGGCACGTTGACATCGCCCACATGCGCCACCTCGCCGAAGGGGTGGAACGGCACGAAGGCCCGGCCGGCCTGCGCCGGGGCCAGGCGCTCCGGCGTCATCAGGAAGGCGGTCACATAGGCCCGCCCGCCGGGCCGCAGGCTGCGCCCGATCTCGGCCAGGTAATTCTCTGCATCCGGCGGCAGGAGGTGCGTGAAGACCGATGTGGCGAAGGCAACGTCCACGCTGCCGCTGCTGACCGGGAAGCGATAGGCTGCCGCGCGCGCGGCGCTCTGCTGGCGGTATTCGGTGTTGAACACGTCCGCCCGCACGATGCGGAACGGCGCGGCCGCTGGCGGCAGGTGGCGGATCATCCAGGCAAGTCCGCTGGAGGCCACGTCAAATCCGGTATAGCAGCCTTTAGCCGTCAGATAGTCCGCCAGGGCAAAGGCAACACGCCCTGTGCCACAGCCGATGTCCAGCACATGGTCGTCCGGCGTCAGGCCCGCCTCGGTCACCAGGCTGTTCAGGATGGCCCTGCCAACCGTGTGGAATTCCCCGCCGCCCACATCGTGCAGGCTGGACCACGGCACCGGCCGCGCCCCCGGCTTCAGCCGCGCCGGAATGCTGGCCAGATCCCGCCCGAGGCACAACAGCCGCCGCCGCATCTGGCGCGGCAACAGGCCCGCCACCGTGCGATACCACGGCCTGGAAGTCGGTTGGGTCATGAAGGTCAGGTCCGGCTGGCAGGAGAAGTGTGTGCGCCACAGCTGGTTAGGGAATCGGCCACAGACGTCAAGTCTTGCCCCCGCCCGCAACCGCGTCCAGAAAAGGCCCATGCCAGAGACACCCGCCCCCAACGACGCCGCCCTCAGCGTCTCCGACCTCGCCGCCAGCCTGAAGCGGACGATCGAGACGAATTTCGACCATGTCGTCGTGCGCGGCGAACTGGGCCGGGTCACCATTGCCCGTTCGGGCCACATGTATTGCGACCTGAAAGACCAGAAAGCCGTGCTGAACACGGTGATGTGGAAAGGCCAGGTGGACCGGCTGCCCTTCCGCCCGGAAGAGGGTCTGGAAGTGATCGCCACCGGGCGGCTGTCGATCTACGAAGGCCGCTCCAACTACCAGATGATCGCCTCCTCCATGCGCCCAGCCGGCGCCGGGGCGCTGATGGCCCTGCTGGAAGAGCGCAAGAAGAAGCTCGCCGCCGAGGGCCTGTTCGCTGCCGAGCACAAGAAGCGCCTGCCCTTCCTGCCGCGCACCATCGGCGTGGTGACCAGCCCCACCGGCGCCGTCATCCGCGACATCCTCCACAGGATCCGCGACCGTTTCCCCGTCCGCGTCATCGTCTGGCCTGCGCTGGTTCAGGGCGACCAGGCCGCTGCACAGGTGACCGCCGGTATCCGCGGCTTCAACGCCATGACCGGGCCGGACCGCCCCGACGTGCTGATCGTCGCCCGCGGCGGCGGCTCCATCGAGGATCTCTGGCCCTTCAACGAGGAAATCGTTGTCCGCGCCGCCTTCGAGAGCGAGATCCCCCTGATCTCCGCCGTCGGCCACGAGACCGACACGACGCTGATCGACTATGTCTCCGACGCCCGCGCGCCGACGCCGACGGGCGCTGCCGAGATCGCCGTACCCGTGCGCCAGGACCTGCTGCTGCAGACCGGCGAACAGGGTGAGCGCCTGAAGCGCGCCCTCGCCCGCCGGACAAGCCAGGCGAAGGACAAGCTGAACGCCGCCCGCCTGCCGCGCCCGGAAACCCTGCTGCAGGTGAAACGCCAGCGGCTGGATTATGCCAGCGCCAGCCTGCCCCGCGCCGCCCTCGCCCTGACGCAGAAGGCCCGCCTTGCCCTCTCCCGGCTGGTCATCAGCCCGGCCAGCCTGAAGTCGGAAATCCGCACATCGAAACAGCGCCTGCGCGATGTCGCCGTGCGCGCCCGCCCGGCGCTCACCCGCCTGATGCAGCAGCGCGCAACCACGCTGGCCGCGCAGGGCAAGCTGCTGGAAACCCTGTCCTACCAGGCCACGCTGAAACGTGGCTACGCCCTTGTGCGTGACAGCGAAGGCAAGCTGATCCGCTCCGCCACCCCGGCCGCCAGCGCCGCCAGCCTGAAGATCAGCTTCGCCGATGGCGATGTGACCGCCATTCCCGAAGGCGCGCCTCCATCCGGCGCCACCCCAAAAGCGTCCAAAACAAAGCCAAAAGGCCAGCAGGGCTCGCTGTTCTGACGCGCGGTCTCCGCCTACGAACAAATACGTACTTGCCAGCAGGCGCATCAGCCGTTACCTGCCCCGCATGCACAAACACGCGATCACCGTTCAGCAACAGACCCGGCAAATTCTGCCGGCGCGTGCTTGTGCCTGGCGACTGCCCTGCTGACAGCCCGTCACAGTGCAATCGACCGACAAGCCCCGCCACCCCGGCGGGGCTTTCGTTTTGGTCCCGCCATACATGAAGGAACTGAAACAATGAGCTTTGAAACAGACGCCGACATCGCCGCCCTTCTGGACGCGTTTCGCGGCCGCACGCTGCCGAAGGAGAAATGGACCCATGCCGCCCACTGGGCTGCGGCCCTTGGCCTGATCGCCGAGGATGAAGCCGCTGCCCACCGCGACATGCCGGGCATGATCCGCGCCTACAACGAATCCATTGGCGGCCGGAACACCGAGACTGAAGGCTATCACGAGACAATCACCATCGCCTCGCTGAAGGCCGCAGCCCATGCGCTCGGCGGCGCGCCGGAGGGCACGCCGCTGCATGTCGTACTGTCAGGACTTCTGGCTGGCCCCTGCGGAAAGCCGGACTGGATTCTCGACTATTGGCGCAAGGAAACGCTGTTCAGCGTGAAAGCCCGGCGCGAATGGGTCGAGCCGGATGTCTGCGCGCTGCCATTCTAGGAACAGGCCGGGAAACCGGCCCGGATGGCCCGCGCAGATGGCTGGAGGGACCGTTCCCCCTGCGGGGACGGTCCCATCAGGTCAGCCGCCCGTAATGTCTTCTTCCAGGATGGTCATCTGGAACTGGTAGGAGGTCTCGCCCTCGTCGACATCCTTGTAGACGACGGCCAGGAATTCGGCGCCGAGATAGACTTCGACAGAATCGTCCGTCTTGTCGCGCGGCAGCACGCGCAGGCCGGGATTCAGCTTCTCTTTGAGATAGGCCTCAAGACGGAGCGTTTCTTCGCGGGTCATTATAAGTGTCCTTTTCTTCGCGAGGCGCAACCTAGTTGGTTTCTGCGAGGGTTCAACCGCAAGCCTGCATCAAATCCCGCCCGATTCCACAAGGC
This sequence comes from Rhodobacterales bacterium, assembly GCA_014763715.1. Lineage (GTDB taxonomy): Bacteria > Pseudomonadota > Alphaproteobacteria > Caulobacterales > Hyphomonadaceae > Hyphomonas. The sequence goes on from JACXUV010000001.1 coordinate 18,589, forward strand.
AATGGGCCGCCAGTTCATCCACATCAGGGGAATATTTCTGCGGCAACAGGCGCATCAGCTCGGCCTTGTCGATCTGGCCGCAATCCATCAGCGACAGCACCATGGCCGTATCGCTCTGGATGCGCTTCATCTCCTGCACCGCTTCGCGGCTGGCCCCGGCACGTTTGAGCGCCGTCTCATTCTCCCGCGCGGCGATGTTCCGAACGGTCAGATTCCAGGCGAGCGGCAGGATGTGGTCGATGTTCTCGGTATGCGACAGAGCGGCGGGCCAGTCCTCTTCAAGGATATAGATGAAGCCCATGTTTTCTTCCGTATACGCCACGCCAACGCGGGTGGAGCCGCGATCGGCCCGGATCTTTGCTGCCGTGCGCAGTTCCGACAGCGCCTCCTGCAGGGCGAGGCTCCGGTCGCGCCCTTCCGGGAGTTGCGACTGGGCGGCCAGCGCAATCAGCGTCGTGCCCACGCCATGGTGCGCCATCTGGGACTGTTCCAGCGTGATGTCTTCCGGGTCTGCCTCCATCAGCTTCGCCGCCTGGCTGAAGGCATTGTAGGCCAGCAGCGCATCGCCCCGCTTGCGAAGGCATTGCCCCTTCCAGAGCAGCAGCATCGGCTCGCTGAGGCCGCGCGCCACGGCCTGGTTCACATAGTCGACCACGGTGGAACAGCCCCGGTTCCAGCCGAGGGAATTTCCATCCGCCTTGCGATATTCCAGCATGGCGAGCCCCGCCGCACCGATGGCCTGATCCGACAGGGCCGAGCTGTCGTCCAGCAGGCTCTGGAACTCGCTGCGCACGGTGGCGGACTCCACCTGCCCGCCCCAGTCGTCCAGCGCCGCCTGCATCAGAACGCGCTCGGCATTTGTCAGCAGGCTGACGCTACCGGTCTCGTCCGCGCGCAGCACCATGGCGACGACCTGCGAGGTGACCTCGTTCATCGTCTTGCCGAGGATATGCCCCCGCGCGATGCTGATGGCGCGATCCTTGTAGGAGGCGATCTGCCCCGGCGAGCCGGCCTGTTGCAGCTCCCGCGACAGTTCGGCCTGGCGGCGGGCGGCCTCGTTCTCCTCGCGGATGGCGACCAGTTGCGCCTGCGTCGATTCCCGCTGGCGGCTCGCCTCGCCCGCCACGATGCGCAAGTTCACCTCGTTCAGCCGCGCCTGCCGGGCATATTCCGCGCGCAAGCCCTGAAGCTCGAAATAGAAATAGAGCACGCTGCCCACCGCGATCACGGCGGCTGTCACCAGCAAGGCAGACAGCGCCCGCACCAGGAAGCGGAAGGATTGCTGCTCCCCCTGCAACTCCATCAACAGGTCCAGCGAGGTGACGGGCGAAACGCCGTCCTGATGTTCCGCACTCATCGTGCCGTCTCCGCCAAAGGGTTCAGCTTCGCCCCGCGCCACACATCCGGGCCGAACATCGGCTCCAGCAGCAGGCGCAGGCCGGTCTCGTCTTCATTCTCGCGCAGGAAAGCCTCCGCAATCAGCAGCTTGATCCGCGTCTGGCGCATGCGCCACATCTTCAGCGCCGTGCCGATGGCGGTGGCGACGCAGAAATTCGACGCGCCCAGGATACGCTCCGGATTGTTCGCAAAGACGCCTTCGCCCACGGGCAGCGGATACTGCCCGAACAGCGTCAGCAGGAACACGCTGAACGCCGCCAGCGCCGACAGCATCGCCCCGATCAGGATCGTCCGGTTCAGCCGGGACTCGGCCTTGAGCTGGTCCCGGTGACGGCTGATCAGGGGGCTGATGGACCGGATCATGACGGGTCGGGATCTCTCGCCACGCGGAAGCCTATGGCATCGTCCCGCCCGCTGGACGGGAACGCATCCCGCACGGCTGAGCGGACATAGGACGGGACCTTTTCCCAGCTGCCGCCCCGCACGACGCGGGAGCACATCTCCGCCCCTTCTTCGGGCGCGGCCTTGCCGATGCGGCCCATATAGTCGTGGAACCAGCAATCGGCGACCCATTCGGCGGCATTGCCATGCATGTCGTACAGGCCGAACGCGTTCGGCGGATAGGCGCCCACCGGCAGCGGCTGGCGCGGGAAAGCGCCCTTCGGCCCGCCATTGTACTGGCGGCCGCTGGCGTTGAAGTTCGCGTCCTTGTCGGTGAGGTAGTCGCCCGTATTGAAAGCCGTCTCCGTGCCCGCGCGGGCAGCGTATTCCCACTCGGCTTCGTTGAGCAGACGGTAGGGCTCGCCCTCCACCTGTTCGTTCAGCCAGCGGACATATTCCATCGCCTCCCACCAGGTGATGTTCACCACCGGCATGGCCGGGCGCGTCCAGCGGTCTGAGCGGGTTTCGGCCTTCGCCTTGTTCCCGGCGCATCCCCCGCCCGCGATGCAGGCGTCGAGGTCAGCCCAGCTGATTTCCTTTTCAGAGGCCGCAAAGATGGCGACCTGCGGCTGCCATTGCGGGCCTTCGGTGGCCTTGCGTTCCGGTTCGCTGTCCGGTGAGCCCATGCGGAACGTGCCTGCCGGAATGGCGACCATCTGCGGGCAATCGGTACAGTCCTGAAACCGGCGCGCCTCGACAGGGCCGCCATTGGCCGCCGCAGCAAAGGCGCCCTGGCGCACCAGAGCCGAGACCGTGCCAGCGGCGGGCGAGACCACCGGGCCAGCCTGTGCGGGCGCCTCTTCCGTATTGCCTGCCGAGCGTGCCCCGGCCGGCAGGCGGGTGGAAAAGACCGGGTCGTCCACAACGGTCGGTGCAGGGGCCGAGACAGGAGCTGGCGCCCCCGTGCATCCGGCAAAGCAGAAATCGGCGCCGGTCAGCCCGGAATTGTAGAACGGGGTCTGCAGCCCGCCGGTCGAGGCGTTCACCGTGTCGGCCACGCGCTTAAACACCTGTTCGGCGATCAGGTTCTGCTGTTTCAGCGTCTGCGCCAGCGCCAGCGCAAAGGCGGAGTTTGCGCCATCCCCGTCATAGGCGACATAGCCCGGCGCCGTGGAATAGGAGATCAGCAGGCCGCGCGAAGGTTTCACCTCGGCCAGCCCGCCGCCTGCGCTGCGTGTCGCACTCGGCAGCGGATTGTCCCGGCAGGCATCGAGGATGACGAAATTCACCGCATTGCCCGCATCCTCCACATAGCGCAGCGCATCGCCGAGACGCGGCGCCTGGCGCCAGATGTCCTGTTCGGAGCGCGCATCGGCGTCCACCGGCACAAGATAGTTCAGCCCCTGAGACTGAACACCGTGCCCGGCATAATAGATGAGGCCCACGGAAGACTTGCCCCCGGCCTTCAGGTGCGCGCCATGGGCGGCGAAGGCCTCCTCCATCCGGTCTTCGCTGGCGTTCAGCACAAGGTCGACCTGAAAGCCGACCTCGGCCAGCGATTCCGCCATCAGACGGGCATCATTTGCCGGATTGGCGAGCTGCCATCCCCGCTGCTGATAGTCGGAATTCCCGATGACCAGTGCATAGCGCGGCGGCGCGGCCGGATCAGCCAGCGCGGTGAATGCAACAAAAAACCCTGCAATTCCAAGCAGGAAAAGGCGAAGCATGGCGAGAGTCCCCTTCTCTTGAGATCGACACCTTCTTCCCCAGCACTGGGGCCTACCCTAACCGCAATTCGGCGGAGGGGAAAAGGGGGCGATAAGGCTCTCTCGCTCGGATCTTTATTTTCCTGCCGGATGTTTCGCGGATGTGGGCAGCTTGGCCAGTTCCTTCGCCTGCGCGACCCATTCGTCCCGCTCGATCCGGCCCTTGAAATGTTCCAGCTTGTTGTCGACCCATTCGATTTCTGCCGGTCCCCATTCGGCGATCTGCCAGAAATAATAGACGCCGATCTCGTTCAGCAGCTCGCCCAGCATCGGGCCGATGCCGTTGATCACTTCCAGGTCGTCCTCATTGCCGAACGCCGCCTCGACCAGCAGGTTCGCCTTGTCGCCGGGGCGCAGGGCAATCTCCAGCGGGTGGGAGACGGATTCGGGCTCAGCGGCCGCTTCAGGCTCCGGCTCAGCCGGGCGGACGGGCGGCGCCTTGGGCGTGCGTTCCGGCAGCACCTGGTCGATCGGGGTGAAGGCGGGCGGCTCCGGCCGCGGCGGGGTGTAGACCGGCTGGCGGTAAGTGTATTCGCCCTCCCCGCGCAGATAGCCGAAGTCCCGCGCGCGCAGGATATGGTTCAGTGCGGCCAGTGTGTACTCGATGGAGGCGAGGCGGCTGTCCATCGCGCCCATGTCGAGGCGGGCGTCCAGCTTGCGCATGGAGGACAGTACCGGCGACAGGTCCGGCTCGCGCATGGCCAGCATGGAATCCTGCAGCGCGGCGAGGCGGCGCTCCATCGGGCCGAAATCCGGCATGGACTGCAGCTCGACCCGCAGCGAGGCCAGCGCGCTTTCGACATTCGACAGCCGGGCCTGCACCGGCGTCAGGTCCACGCCCGACCGGGCCAGCATCGCCACCGTGTGCTCCACACCCGACAGTTTCGAATGGAGCGAGGCGCTGCCGCCCTCGATGTCGGCCAGCTTGGTGTGCACCACGCGCATGTCTTCGGACGGCGCACGCAGCAGGCCCTCGATATTGCGCAGCTCGTTGACGATAGGGGTGAAGTCCGTTTCCGGAAGGTCGATGCTGTTCACCGCCGCCTCGATCCGGTCGAGACGGCTGACAGCCTCCTCGATATTGCCCAGACGGTCCACCGCGTCCCCGATCTGGGAGACCGGCGCGATGGCCGCTTCGATCTTACCAAGGCGCGCGTTCACCTGGTCCACATCCGGCACACGCAGGCCCGCCAGCGAGGACGACAGGGTGGACATGCGGATCATCAGCTCCTCGACATCGGCCTTGCGTGCCGTGTCCATCCGGTCGGCAAACTCGGCCAGCCGCGATTCCATCGCCGCCATGTGCGTGCGCACGGGCTCAAGGTCCGGTTTGGGAATGTCCAGATTCTCCAGCGCCAGTTCCAGACTTGCGAGGCCGGAATGCACGGGGCCAAGGTCGACTTCCGGCATGGTCTGGCCACGGACCAGTTCTTCCAGCTGCGCCAGGCGGATCTCCACCGGGTCGAGGTCCGTGTTCTGCAGGCTGGCCACCTCGTTCGAGACAGACAAGAGCGAGCTTTCGATATCCGACAAGCGGCCCAGCACGCCTTCCAGCGCGTCGTCCGGCTGTTGCAGCAGCGTCTCCATCCGGCCGAGGCGGGTCTCAAGCTGCTCACGGCTTGTCTCCTGCGTTTGCCCGATCAGGCCGCGCATCTCGGTGAAGCGGTCATTGATCGCGCCCAGGCCGGAGCTGCCGGTCAGCGACAGGGCGCTTTCGATCCGCGCGAGGCGCTCGGTCAGCGGCGACAGGTCCGGCGGCGGGGCAAGGCCGGCCAGGCCTGCCCTGAACTCTTCCGAGGTCAGCGGCGCAGGCTGGTCCTTCGCAGACCTGGCGCCCTCCACCAGTTCCTCATGGTAGACGGTCACATCCTCATAGTTCCGGCGGAACCACCACCAGGCCAGGGCCGCCCCGCACGCAGCGGCGAGAACCATCAACAGGAAAATCTGGAGCAGCAGGAACAGCATGGCGTTACTCGTGGCGAGGGCTTCTGCCCCCTGTTGGATTAGACTTCATTCAGAGGCCCGCACGACGCGGATCTCGATCCTCCGGTTGCGCGCGCGCCCCTCCGGCGTGGTGTTGACGGCAACCGGGCGGGTCGCCCCATAGCCTTCGGCGATCAGGCGCTTCGGATTGACGTTGCGCGCGATCAGCGCATTGCGCACGGCAAAGGCGCGGTTGCGGCTCAGCGTTGCATTCTCATCCTCCGGGCCGGTGGAATCGGTATGCCCCTCGATGCGCAGCGTGCCGGGGCATTTCTTCACCGCCGCAGCCACCGCATCCAGAAGCGCATTGCTGGAGGCGTCGATCACGGAGCTGGAGGAGTCGAACTCGATCCGGGCATCCTTCAGTAAATCGGAGAGTTCCGCCTCACAGCTGACCACCGCCTCATGCGGCAGCACATCGATCGTGCCGACCGTGCCGAAAGGCATCGACGCCATTGCCTGCCGGCGCACCGCTCCGGCCGCGCTCTCCGGCAGTTCGCAGCGCAGGCTGAAGCGGCCCTTGTCGAAACTGGCCTGTCCGGTATCGCACTGGCTGATCGTGTTGATGCCACGCATAGCAACCTGAAGGTAGCCTGCAGGCACGTCCTGGTCCGTTATCGTCAGCTTGTCGTCAACGCCGGTAATGCGGGGCGGGTAGATCTTGTTGAAGGCATGGCGAACCACCTTGTCCTTCGTCTCCTGGTCCGGCATCGCGCCCTCAAGGCGCAGGGCGCCATTGGCCAGCGTGAAATGCCAGGCGGGTGAGGCAGCGGCCTCGTCCGTCACATCCTGCAGCGGGGCGATGGCGGCCGTCTCTGCATCGGCTTCTGCGCTGTCTGCATCAGGGCGAGCCTTGTACGGCCCCTGCGGCACGGTCACCCGCGTTGCCGGGCGCGCCAGGCCGAACGGCGTGGCGGAGGCGGCCTCCTTCGCGATCAGGCGCGCCTTGTTGGCCTCGGCACCGGAAGGCGGCTCGCCCGAAATCGTGATGGACTGTCCGCTGACGGAAGTCCTCGCCCAGTCGATGCCATTGGCGGCCAGCGCCTCGGTCACCGCGCGCTTCGTCGCGTTCTGCACGCCAAAGGCAAACGGCCAGAGGGCAATCAGGAACAGCAGGCTGAGGCCCGCCAGAGGGATCAGGCCGAAAGGCATGAAAGGCAGGTGGCCGTCCCTGCGGGCAAGGCGGCGCAGGCGCACAGTGCGCCGCGTCACTTCCCCTTCGACGGTCTCGTAGTTCACCCAACCGCCCCCTTCTGACGCGGAATATTTCCCTGAAATGTACGGGTTTTCAGAAGGATAACTCTAGACGAAACCCTGGGGAGCAACAATATTCGCACGCATAATCAGGCTCTGTTCAGTAAAGAATTATTGTCAGATCTGGGTTTATTCGTGCGTGATACGAATTTCAGTAAACGGGAGTCCCGCCTTGCGGGAATACCGGCCTGTCACACATCGCCACAAACACCTGGCAGCGGCCATCCGGGCAGAATGAGTCCCGGTCGGGGAAATGGAGCAAACGCTTTGGGATTGAAGTACAAAGTCCGCCGTCTCGTGTCTGAAATGAGCTATGAGCTGACGGCGGCCCGCAGGAAGGCCCCACGTCCGGCCGCCCCGCATCCGCTACCCCTGCCCGAGCACCTCATCGCGCTCGATTCCGCAGAGGGGACGCGCCTCCTGATGGAGGCGGACGCCATGGCAGACTATGTGCCGCTCAGCATCCATTTCGTGACTCAGGACACGCCGACCTTCTGCGGACCCGCCAGCATGAGCATGGTGCTGAACGCGCTCGGCATCGAACGGCCGGGCTCGCTGCACTCAGACCAGCACGGCCTGTTCGATCAGGAAAACATCTTCACGCGGGAAACCCACCACATCACGCCCCGCGCCCATATCAGGCGCCACGGCACGCCCCTTTCGACGCTCGGCCGGTTCTTTGAAACCCATGGCGTCGATGTCAGCACGGTCTACGCCAGCACCGTAACGGTCGACGCGTTCCGCGAGGCCGGACGGAAAACCCTCTCGACCCCGGGGGAATACCTGGTGGTCAATTACAATCGCGCCCAGGTCGGCCAGCGCACGGGCGGACACATCTCGCCAGTGGCGGCCTACAATGCCGCCTCAGACATGTTCCTCATCCTGGATGTGTCGCGCTACAAATACCCGCCCTTCTGGGTCACGGCAGCGGATCTCCACGCCGCCATGAACGTGAAGACCGGAGCGGGCATCACGCATGGCTATGTGATCGTGCGCGGCAAGCAGGGCTGACGCAGCGCGCCCGCGTTCAGCTTTCGGCTTCGTCGGGCAGCGACTGGTCCATGGTCTTCGCCGGCTGGCAGCAGGCCGGGCCGGAAACGACCTTCGCCGGAACTCCCGCCACCGTGCAGTGCGCCGGAACATCCTTCAGCACCACGGACCCCGCGGCGACCTTGGCTTCGTCGCCGACATGAATGTTGCCCAGCACCTTGGCGCCGACGGAAACGAGCACGCCCCGCCCGATCTTCGGGTGACGGTCGCCGACTTCCTTGCCGGTGCCACCGAGGGTCACGCCCTGAAGGATGGAACAGCCATCGCCGACCACGGTCGTCTCACCGATGGTGATGCTGGTCGCGTGGTCCAGCATCACGCCCCGGCCGATGCGGGCAGCGGGGTGAATGTCGACTCCGAACAGTTCGGAAGCACGGGACTGGAAGTGGAAGGCCAGCGTCTCGCGGCCCTCACGCCACAGAACATTGGCGATACGATGGGTCTGCAGAGCCTGGAAGCCCTTGAAGAACAGGAAGGGCTGGAGCAAGCCGCGGCAGGCCGGGTCGCGCTCCAGCACGGCCATCATGTCAGTCTCGGCTGTCGCGACCAGCTCAGCATGTGAATCGCATACATCGGACAGGATATCCCGGATCTGCTGGGTGCCGATGGTGGAGTCGCCGATCTTCTCGGCAAGATGGTAGGCCAGTGCATCGCACAGCGAGTCATGAGCCAGGATGGCGGCGTTGATATAGCCCGCCAGGGATGGCTCATCTGCAGCCGCTGCAGCAGCTTCGAAGCGCAGGCGCTTCCAGGCTGGCGGCGGGGCACCGATATCGGGATTTTCTGGCATCCGGGCCTCCCTTCTGGCTCGTGGATCGGGTTTCACATGGGGCAGCCTGTCGCAGGCATCAAGCCCTGCCCCGTTCACTTTTCGCTCACTCACCCGTGGGTTCCGGCAATTGTGGGCGATAGCCGAACAGGCGGCGCACCGGCTTGTAGGTCATGATGCGGAACACGGCAGGCGTGAAATACAGCGACAGCAGCGCCGACCCGGCCACCCCGCCGGAGATCCCCGCCGCCAGCGGCAGCCAGAAATTGTCACCTGACAGCAGGATCGGCACGAAGCCGCCCATCGTGGTCAGCGTCGTCGCCACGATATGGCGCGTCGCATCCACCACGATTTCGCGCTGGCGGACCACATCGTCGGCCATCGCCCACGGGTCTGCCCTCAGCAGGCTCAGCACCACGATGGAGGAGTTGATCGAAATGCCCAGCAGGCCCAGCGCGCCAACAATCGCGTTGAACCCCATGGGCAGATTGAACAGCCACACCCCGAAGAAGGCGAGCCCGATGGAGAGAGCCCCCGCTGTCAGGATCAGCACCATCATCCGGAAGGAGTTGAACACCAGCATGATTGCGCCCGCCATCACCAGGATCAGCGGGACGCCGACCACGGCCAGATTGGTCATCGCCTCGGCGGAATTCTCCGCCTCCCCGCCGGTGACGACGCTGTAGCCGGCCGGCACGGTAAAACCTGTCGCCGCCAGCCGCGCCTGATAGTCGGCCAACACCGGGCCGGGGATCGTATAGGGTTCGAGATAGGCAAGGATCTGGTTCATGCGCTGCCCGTCCCAGCGCGTGATCACGGCTGTCTCCGGGTCCAGCGACAACTGCCCGAGCGCTGCCAGCGGCGTGCCGCCCGCTCCACTACCGACCGTGGCCGAACGGAGGTTCGACAGCTCCCGCCGCCGGCTGTCCGGCGCGATCACCATGACCGGCAGTTCCTCTGTCCCTTCAAGAACGGAGCCTGCCCGCACACCTTCCAGTTCGGCATTCAGGTCTGCGGCCAGATCTGTCAGCCGCTCGCCCGTCAGCGCTGCCGCCGTCTCGTCGGCGTCCAGCTTCATGGTCGGCGCGCCCAGCTGCAGCGAAGCGACGGTGTAGGTAACGCCCGGCGTCTGCGCCAGGATGGCACGCGTCTCGTCGCCCAGACGGTTCAGCGTCTCGAAGTCATCGCCCAGGATGCGGAACTCTACCGGCGCATCGGCGGGCGGCCCCTGCTCGTAGGGCAGCGCCAGGAAGCGCGCGGACGGGAATTCGGCCCGCACCATGCGCTGCACGTCCGCCACGATCTGGCGTGTACGGAGATTGTTGTCCAGCTGCACCCAGCCGGACGCCAGCCCCTCCACACCGCGCGTATTGTTGATGGCGTTGTAATAGACACGCGGGGCCGGTTCCCCCAGCACCCAGGTCACATCCTTCACGCCCTCAAGGGAGCGGATCAGGTCGGTCGCGCGCAGGGTTGCCGCTTCGGTATCGGCCAGGCTCGCTTCCTGCGGCAGCTGCAGCGTCAGCTGGAACTGGTCGCGTTCTGTCTGCGGGAAGAACTGGTTTGGCAGCTGCCCCGCCAGCCAGAAGCCGAGCACCGCAGGCGCCACGCCCAGAACGATGCCCAGCGGCGGGAAGCGCAGCACGGCCTCCACCGTCGCGCGGTAGCCATCGGATACATAGTCGATCGTGATACCGTCCCGCCACCAGCGGCGCGGGCGTTTCGCCTCGCCGCGTTCCCAGCCGCGCGTCCGGTCGAACCAGCCTGCCATGGCCGGGATCACGGTCATCGAGATGAAGAAGGACGCGCAGATCGCAAACACGACCGACAGGCCGATCATGCCGATGAACTCGCCTGCCGCGCCGGGCAGCATGGCAATCGGCGCAAAGGCCAGCGCCGTGGTCAGCGTCGAGGCGCCGAGCGGTGCGAACAGGTGTTTCAGGCTGCGCTCGATCGCATCCAGCCGGTTCAGCCCGCGCGTACGCCACTGGTCGAAATCGTCCACCACGACAATGGCATTGTCGATCAGCAGGCCGAGGGAAATGACGAGGCCGGTCACCGACATCTGGTGCAGCGGATGGCCGAACATCTTGAACAGGATCAGCACCAGCGCCACGGTCAGCGGCAGTGCCATGCCCACCACCAGCGCCGAGCGCCAGCCCATGGTGAGGAACAGGACGCAGAACACGATCAGCGCCGACATCAACAGGTTCTGCGCCAGCCCGTTGAGGCGCGCATTGGTGTATTCGCTCTGGTCGAACACGGTGCGGATGGTCAGCCCCGGCGGCGTGTCCCGCGCGAAATCGGTGACCACGGCATGGGCCGTGTCCGCCCATTTGTCCACACGCTGGCCGGGCGAGATATAGACACCGATCAGGATGGCCCGCTGGCCATTCTCGAACGCCATGTTCACCGGCGGATCGGCCAGCCCCTTGCGCACATCGGCAATATCGCCCAGCCGCACCGCCGTCCCGTCAGCGCGCTGCACGATAGGGACTGACCGCACGCGGGCAATCGAGTCGAACTCCCCGCCGATCTGGAAGCCGACATTCGCCCCTTCCGCCCGCAGCCGCCCCGCAGGCGCCTTGGAGTCCGCCGCGGCGAGTGCGGCCGCCGCCTGCCGGAAGGACAGCCCCGTGGCCGCCAGCGCGTCAGGGTCCATCACCACGCGCACTTCCTCGGACGGCAGGCCGAACGTCTCCGTCAGCTCCGTGCCCGGAAGGCGCTCGAACCGGTCCTGCAGGTCCAGCGCCAGGCGGCGCATCACGGCCAGCGGCGGGGCCTCTTCATTGTCCCACCGGATGCCGACCACCAGCGTCGCGGCGCCGACATATTGCTGCGTGACTTCAGGCTGCGTCACGCCCGCAGGAAAGCTCGCCTGTGCCTGGGCCACCTTTTGCCGGACCAGTGTCCAGGCATTGTCCACCTCGGTCGCGGTCAGGTCTTCGCGGATCTCGATATTGATCTGCGAGACACCCGCACGGGATGTGGAGTGAATCTCGTTCAGCTCCGGCAATTCCATCAGCGCCGATTCCAGCGGCTCGGTCACCAGCGCTTCCATGCGCTCGGCATCGGCGCCCGGCAAGAATGCCACAACGGAGCCATAGCGCTCGATCAGGGTCGGGTCTTCCTGACGGCCAAGCGTGAACATCGCCCCGACCCCGCCGATCAGCATGATCAGCATGGCCAGCGCCGTCAGGCGCGGCAGGCGGTAAAAGATGCTGAGCGCCTTGATCATGACGGGTCAGTCGCCAGCAAGATCATCTGCCAGATTGGCCCGCTGGGAGTCGCGCGGGGTCACCGGCATGCCGGGCGTGATCCGCTGCAGTCCGTCGACAATCACCCGCTCGCCCGGCTGGATCGGCCCGCGCACATAGGCCCGGTCGCCCTCGCTGTGCACCATCTCCACCGGACGCGGAACGGCAGTCCACCCCTCCCCGGAAGGGTCGGCGACATAGACCGTCCACAGCCCGCGGGAGGCAGCCGACAGCGCCTTCACCGGCACCCAGAAGCCTTCCTCGCCAATCGTCCGGTCCAGCGCGAGGCGCACGACAGCGCCCGCCGCGATGGCGTCCGGATCCTCGATATCGAAAACCGCGCCCACCGTGCGCTGGTTGGCATCAATCACGCCGGTCACATTGCGCAGGCGTGCCATCACTTCGCCGGTATCGGCCACCAGCTTGTATTCCTTGCCGGGCTCCAGCAGCGCAGCGCTGGCCGCAGGCAGGCCGAGGCGCGCTTCCAGATGGCTTTTCTCGACCAGTTCCAGGATCGGCTGGCCCGCCGCCGCAATGGCACCCTCATCGGCAAGGCGCTGGGTGACGACGCCATCGAACGGCGCAGTGATCGCCGCGAGGTCGATCTGCACACGAAGCGTGTCTGCCTGCGCCTTCGCCGCTTCGACGCGGGCCAGCGCCGTGTTCGCCTGTGCTTCGGCCTCGTCGACATGCTGCTGCGAGACATGGCCCTGCAGCTTCAGCTGCCGCTGGCGCTGAACCGTGCTGAGGGCCAGGTCATGCGAGGCCCGAGCTTCCTGCACCTGCGCATTGGCCGACGCGAGCTGCGCCTCCAGGCTGCGCGTGTCGAGCTTCGCCAGAAGTGCGCCGGTCTTCACCTTGTCACCGACATCGGTCTTGATCGTGGCAATGCGCCCGCTGGAGGCGAAGCCCAGCATGCTGGTGCGCCGCGCCTCGGCGAGGCCCGCATAGCTTTCCTTGAGGTCGAAAGCCTCTGTCGGCTCCACCGTCACCACCGCCACGGTCAGCGGCGCGGGCGCGTCATGAGCCACTTTCGGCCCCTCGGCACTGCGCAGGCGCGTGGCGGCGTAGAACAGGCCCGCCCCGAAGACGATGAGCAGAAGCAGGAAGACCAGCCCCTTCAGCACGGTCGGCTTCTTCTCGCGGATTTCATCTCCCTCATAGGGGTGAGAGTGGCTCATGAATCTTGTCCGTTCTTGTGCGGAGTTTCAGCCGGCACGGCGAGGCCGCGCATCACGATGTCTGCATGGTAGGCGACGAAGTCCCTGTCCGGCTGTGTCGGGCAAGGCTGCACATCCGGCAGGATGGGCATGTGGATCATCAGCAGGGCCAGCCCGTGGCAGGACGCCCAGATGGATTTTGCCGCCTTCAGCGGGTCCAGCGCTGTGTCGAACACACCTAGCGCCTGCCCCTCTTCCACCAGGTCGACCAGGATCTTGAAGGCCTGCCCCTTGCTGGTGGCGATGAAATCCTCCCAGCTGAGATGCTGGCGCACAGCCAGTTCCTCCGGCGTCGGGACGGACGAAAACGCCGCCGCATAATGATGTGGCCGGGCGGTGGCGGTCGACACATAGGTCGTCACGCAGGCACGGGCCCGGTCATGGAAGTCCCGGCTGGCCGCCGAGACACGGTCCACCTGATCCAGCAGACGCTCGAAAAAGCTGTCCTTCAGCTCCTCCAGCAGTTCCTCCTTGGAACCGAAATACTTGTAGATCGCGGAGGGGGAGTAATCGATTTCCTCGGCCAGGCGACGGATCGACAGGCCGCTCTCGCCTTCTTTCGCAAACATGCGCTCGGCCGCCGCGAGGATCGCCTCACGCACCTTGTTGCGCCGCCGCCGGGCGGGCGTCTGCTCAAGAGGATAGTCTGAATCCATGTCGCGGCCACGATCATCGTTCAAAAAGTGAACAGTGTTCACAAAAATAGATCGCCTTCTCCCCCCCGGCAAGTCGTTATCTATGAAAGCCCGCTTTTCGCCCGGATCGGTTCAATGTAGGGACGGCTTATGACGAAAAGGTTTCCTCCCGCCCCGCCGCTCGGTGAACCGATGCTTGCTGTCAGGCCCAGCGCCGAGGCGCGCACGCTGCTGGCGCTGCGCCGCTCTGCCAACAAGCAGTTCATGGGGCCGCCCGGCCCTTCGCCGGAAGACCTGGACGAATTGCTGCAGATCGCGGCCCGTGTGCCGGACCACCGCAAGCTCGCCCCCTGGCGCTTTGTCGTGTTCGAGGGGGAGGCCCGTGCCCGCTTTGGCGAGGGGCTTGCCGCCATCCGCGCCGGACGCGGCGATCCCGAGCCGGAAGTCGAGACCGCTGCCAAGCTGCTGCTGCGCGCGCCCGTCGTCGTCTGCGTGATTTCCTCGCCCGTGAATGATGGCCGCACGCCCATCTGGGAACAGGAACTCTCCGCCGGGGCGGTCTGCTACAACCTCCTGCTGGCCGCCAATGCCAGCGGCTGGGCAGGCAACTGGCTGTCGGAATGGCCGGCTTTCGACGCAGATGCCGGCAAGCTGCTGGGCCTCGAAGAGGGCGAGCGCGTCGCGGGATTCATCTATCTCGGCACCGCCACGATGGCCCCGCCCGAACGCCCCCGCGCCGACATGGCCGAAAAGATCACCCGCTGGGAAGGCTGAGGATGAGGGCACCCCACCCCCTGCTGGCCGCCATGGGGCTGGGCCTTCTCCTTCAGGGACTGCCTGCGCAGGCACAAGGTGGACCAGGCGTTTTCACCGAGAAAGACGAGATCTACGACCTGATAGAAAACTGCACACCCAGCAGATCACGGGAGTCGGTTCTGTCAGATCCGGATTCACCGCTCACGGTAAGTTGCCGGAACGCCTGCTACGAAACCCGGCTGAATAGCTGGCTCGCCGAAAGCCCCGCTAATCGCCAGCGCTATTTCGCGACCCAGAACCTCTACGACATTGAGCGGAGCGCCCGGCTCTTCACCTGCCGGGAAGGCTCGTCGATGGTAGAGCAGTCGTCATGCCTCGGCCAGTTTGCGCCAGACATCCTTGCAAAGGCCGGCCCTATTCCGTGCGGCGAAAGTGTAATCTGTGAAGTCCGGTTCGACATCGACGACACCGGCCGCCCGACACAGCTGAGCGCAATCTGCCAGCCCGGCCCGGCGAAAGCGGAATATGAACGCGAAGCGATGTGCCTGACGCAGTCAATGTCATTCCCATCGCATCGCGGGCGCCGGAACGTTGTCCAGCCGTTCGAGATGAAAAGCGATCTGCGCTGCCCGATTGCCTGACCGGCACGGGCGGCCGCTGAAGCCTAGCCCCGCCCGCGATAGGAAGCGACGCCGGTGTCAGGCACGTAGAGGCCCTTCGGCACCTCGCCAGACTGCCAGAACACGTCGATCGGGATGCCGCCGCGCGGATACCAGTAGCCGCTGATGCGCAGCCATTTGGCTTCGGTGAAGTCGAAGATGCGCTTGCCGATGGAGACCGTGCAGTCCTCATGGAAGGCACCATGGTTGCGGAAACTGGTGAGGTAGAGCTTCAGGCTCTTCGACTCCACCAGCCAGTCGCCCGGCGCATAGTCGATCACGAGATGGGCGAAGTCCGGCTGGCCGGTGACCGGGCAGAGCGAGGTGAACTCCGGCGCCACGAAGCGCGTTAGGTACAGCGTGCCGGCATGCGGGTTGGGCACGCGCTCCAGCTGTGCCTCTTCCGGGTTTTGCGGTTGGGCGGTCTGTTGGCCGAGCTGGCCGAGATTCTGGTAGATCGGATTGTCAGACATTGGAAAACAGGGCCGGGACAGGAATGATGTTGAACAGAAGCCCCATGTAAAGCGCATAACCCGCCAACAGAAGCCCCCCCTCCCAGCGCGCGATCCGCTTGCCCGTTATCCCGAACAGGAACAGCAGGAACAGCGACAGGATGAGCGCACCGATATCGGTTGAGGTCACGATGCTCTGCCCGGCGGCCTGCATGGCCTCGCCCGACAGGTCGCCGGCATGATTCTGCATCACGCTGAACGGATGGACCAGCGCCGTCACGCCCAGGATGCCGAGAATGTTGAAGATGTTGGAGCCGATGATGTTGCCCAGCGCCACATCCGCCTTGCCGCTGCGGGCCGCGACGAGCGAAGTGGCGAGTTCCGGCAGACTGGTGCCGACCGCCACGATGGACATGCCGATCACCGCTTCGCTGACACCGATATCGCGCGCGATGCCGACCGCGCCGTCGACCATGAAGCGCGCCCCGAATATAATGCCCGCCAGACCGGCCAGCGCGATCAGCAGGCCCACGACGACGCCATGCTCTGCCTCGATGATCTCGCCTTCCCCGGCATGCATCTCGCCTTCGGGCGTGTTGCCTTTCTGGTCCGCGATCAGCGACAGCGCGATGTAGAGGATCAGGGCCGTCAGCAGCAGGAACCCGCTGAGCCGCGTGAACGCATCCTGCCAGATCAGCCAACAGAGCCCCGCCGTAGCGCCGACAACGACCGCCGCATCCCGCTTCAGGGCGCGCGGATTGGTCAGGATCGGCCGGAGCAGCGCCGCTGCGCCCAGCACCAGCAGGATGTTCGCGATGTTCGAGCCGATGACATTGCCAATGGAAATCCCCACCGCGCCGGTGTCGATGGCGCGCAGGCTGGTCACCAGTTCGGGCATCGACGTGCCACAGCCCACAAGGGTCAGCCCGATCACGAGTTCGGAAATGTTGAGCTTTCGGGCAACGGCGACCGAGCCACGCACGAGGCCCTCCCCGCCGAAGATCAGCAGGACAAGCCCTGCCAGCACGAGAAGATAGTCCATCGAAGGGCCTTTCGGAAAACCCGGCAATCATAGTTTACGCGCTGCGCCGCACAACGAGTCGTTTCAGCCACCCGTCCTCTTCCGGGAAGTTTGCGCAGTTCATACGGGATTCAGGCAATCTCCAGCCACATATTCACGAGATACAGAGGAATTTGGTCCAGAAATCGCATGGTTAAATCGATGGCCGGCCGTCATATGCCTTCTCGCCCTCGTCAGACGGGTGCGGGCCTAGCCCGTTGCGCTGCCAGCCTTGCGCTGGCCGGCAGCCTGTCGGCTTGCGCGACGTTCGGCGGAAAAAGTGCCGAAACGGCCAGCACCGGCGCCACCATAGCCGCCGCCTCCCTGGAGGGGATGCCCAGCAATCTCGCCTCCAAGGCGAACTCGGTGCTGGAAACCTACAACACGCCGCCAGCCTCCATCCTGGAAGCGCGCCGCCGGGCCGAACGGGCCGCT
This sequence comes from Rhodobacterales bacterium, assembly GCA_014763715.1. Lineage (GTDB taxonomy): Bacteria > Pseudomonadota > Alphaproteobacteria > Caulobacterales > Hyphomonadaceae > Hyphomonas. The sequence continues at coordinate 35,664 of JACXUV010000001.1, forward strand.
TCCACGGTCGAGGAATACCTCGCCTCCGAAGGCTATTTCGCCGCCACGGCCGTGCCCCAGCGGATCGACAGCGCCACGGGCACACCAAAGATCGACATCAGCCTCGGCGAGCAGTTTCGCATCGCTTCCGTCACAGTGAAGTATGACGGCGAGCCCGACGCGGATACGCAGGCCGGGCTGGACAAGGCCAAGCGCGCCCTGCTGATCGGCGGGCCTGCCTTTACAAGTTCCATCGAGCTTCTGAACACGACGCTGGTGAACCGGCTGAAAGAAGCGGGTTACGCCTTCGCCACGAGTGACGACATCGACGTTCTGGCCTCCCGCGCGGATGCGACCGTCGAAGTCACCTACATGCTGACCCCCGGCCCGCGCGTGAAGCTCGGTGAGCTGGTCCTGCCGGACGACACGTCCATCCGCCCCTCCGCCGTCCGGGTGATGCAGAGCTGGCAGCCCGGCGACTATTACACGCCCGAAAAGATCCGGACCCTGAGGACCCGCCTGCGCTCCTCCGGTCTCTATGACGGGATCGGTATCGAGATCGAGGAGAAACCGGCAGAGGACGGCAACAACCCGGTTCAGCTGCTGCTGTCGGAATCCAAGCAACGCTCCATTGGGGCCGGTGCCTCGGTGTCCACGACGGAGGGCGCCGGTGTGGATGCGTACTGGGAACGCCGCAACATCACCGGCCGCGGAGACACGCTGCGCGTCGAAGGCTCTGTCGCCAATCTCAGCCGCACGCTGAAAACCACATACGAGCTGCCGAACATCGGCCGCTATGGCCGCACGCTGGAAGCAGAGGTCGGCGCCCGGCAACTCGAAACCGATGCCTATGACCTGACCGGCCTGAAGACAGGTGCCACCCTGTCCCAGCCCTTCAACAAGAACTTCACCGTCTCGGCAGGCGCCTATGTGGACGTCACCCGCACCGTCGAATACGAACTGACCCGCTCCGGCCCATCAGACCCGCTCGACCAGGTGACCTTCTCCACCCCGCTCAGCGGCACCTATAATACGGTGAAGAACACGCTGGACCCGCAGGACGGCAACCGCCTGTTCCTGACACTGGAACCCAGCATCTCGACCGGCACCGCGAACGCGACCTATACCCGCTACCTGACCAACGCGACGACCTATCATTCGTTTACAGACAAATTGATCGCGGCAGCGCGGGTCGAGGCTGGTGGCTTCATGGGCGACACCGATGTGCCCGCAGACCGCCTGTTCTTCGCGGGTGGCGGCGGCACGGTGCGCGGCTACGCCTATCAGTCCCTCTCGCCGCAGAACCTCGACGGGGACTATGTCGGTGGCGAAGCCCTGTTCGATGCCTCCTTCGAGCTGCGCTGGCGCAAGTCGAAACGCTGGGGCTATGTCGCCTTTGTCGACACGGGCGCAGCCTCAAGCGATTTCGGCGCTGTGTTCGGAGACCTGCGCAGCGCCTTCGGCCTCGGCCTGCGCTACTATCCGGGCTTCGGCCCGATCCGGCTGGACCTTGCAACCCCGATCAATCCGCGTGATGGGGATGATCCGGTGCAGGTCTATATTTCCATCGGGCAGGCCTTCTGATGGCGGCCCTGAAATCCCTCTTTGCGCCGATCCGGAAACACCCATGGCTGTCTGCCGCGGCGGCCCTGCTGCTGCTGGTCTTCGTTGCCATCCTGTCCGCACGGCTCTGGATCGCCAGCGACAGCGGGCGCGCCTGGCTGCTGTCACAGATCGACGGCCGCAAGGCCGGGGCCTATGGCACGATCGACGCCGAGGGCCTCTCCGGCGATCCGCTGGGCAAGATGTATCTGCGCCGTCTGGCCGTACGCGATGCGACCGGCGACTGGGTGGTTGCACAGAATGTCTCCGTCGACTGGTCCCCCATGGCGCTCGTCTCCGGCCTTGTGGATATGAAAGCGCTGTCTGCCGGCCAGATCGACTTCATCCGCCGCCCGGTGACCGAGCCCCAGCCGCCCTCGAAAGGCGGCAGCATGGATATTCGCATCAAGCTCCGCAGCCTGAGCATTCCCGATCTCACCTTCGAAGAAGGGTTCGCTGGCCCCGAGGCACATTTCGACGTGACCGGCCGCTATGATCAGGCCGGACGCACCCTCGCCGCCCGCCTGGACGCCACCCCGCGCGACACCGGCAGCGACCGCTTCCTGATCGACCTGCGCCGCAGCGAAACCGGCCCCTTCAGCCTGGACGCGGACATCAACGGCGCCCCCGGCGGCGTGATCGCAAACCTGATCGGACTGGAAAACGGCACCGGGGTCACCCTGAAGGCCACAGCCTCCGGCACGCCGGAAGACGCGACAGGCGATGCGACGCTGACCATTGGCGACCAGCCCGCCGCGACCGCGAACCTGAAGATCAAGGACAAACGCCTCACCGCCGATGCCGATATCGACGCGACGCACCTACCGATGCTGAGCCCGCAGCTGGTCAAGCTGATCGGCGAGACGGCCAGTGTGCGGCTGGAAAGCACGACCGGCCTGCGCGAAGCCCCGTTCGGAATCACGACGGCATTGAACATTGGATCCCTGTCCGTGCGCGGCACGGTCAACACCCGGTCGTGGAAACTGGTGAAGGCCGCAGACCTCGACGCGCAGGTCACCGACACGCAGATGCTGCTCGGGGAACCCGGCCGCCTGTCCTTTACTGGCAAGGCCGCGAAGGACAGGAACGACTGGCTGCTGCAGGGCAATGCGCGGCTGAAGGTCAGCGGAGACAACGCCCTGCCCTTTGAACAGGCCGAAGGCCCGGTTCGGGTCACGCTCGGCCAGTCCGCCATTACCTTCACCGGAGACCTGAAGCTCGCAAACCTGCTGGGCAAGGTGAGCGCGGCCGCGCCGCTGTTCGGCGAAACCACCGCGCTCCACGCAGAAGGCAGCTATGACCTCACCGCCAGCCGCGTCCTTCTCGACAAGGTCGACGCCACGCTCGCCAGAGGTAGCGTCTCGACCGCTGGCACGATCGACCTCGCCGCCCCGCGCACGCTGAACCTCACCGGCACGCTGACGACCGCGCTCGACCCGCTGCCGGGCGCCACCCGCGGCAGCATCAGCGGCCCCTTCTCTCTCACCGGTGCCCTCACCCAGCCTGCGATCGACTTCACCCTGTCGGGCAGCCAGCTTGCCGGATTGCCTGACCCGCTGGTCCAGCTGACCGGCACAGCCCCCACGCTGAAAGCATCGCTCCAGGTGAAGTCCGGCAGCCTGAAGATTGCCTCCGCGCGCCTCTCCGGCCAGCGGGCGGTGGTGACCGCGGCGGGCAGCTGGGCCTGGTCCGGCACCAGCGATGTGCGCGCCTCCCTCACGCAGTCCGCTCCGGTCCGCCTTGGTGGGTGGGAAGTCACGCTTGGTCATGCACAAGTCCAGTTTGGTGGCCGTCCAGGCGCGCTTAAGTATGACCTGATCACCTCCGGCGGCAGCGCGTCCGGCTCCGGCCAGCAGGCCGATGACCTCGCCCTGACCGCCAGTCTCTCAGACATGAAAGGGCACATTTCCGGCCCGCTCAGCCTGCGCGCCAGCATTGATGGCGAAGCCCTCAGCGCCGACGCCCGGCTCGACAGGGCCGATGGCACAACGCATCTGACAGACCTGACCGGCGCGCTTGGGCCTGGCACGTTCACAGGCGACGTCACGCTGGCGGATTCCGGCGATCTGACAGGCGATATCAAGATCGACGGCACCGCCCTCACCTGGAGCAGCGGCCAGGCCCGCGAAGCCAAAGGCACCATCCATTTCGAACGCCAGGGCAGCGACCCGTTCGCCCTCGCCGCCGACCTGGACGTGTCGGACCTCTCCCTCGGCCCCGGCAATGCTGTCGTGTTCGGCAAGGCCAGCGCCGCCCTGCGCACGGCGCCCGACGGCTATGACATCCGCGCCCGTTTCATCTCCGACATACCGTCCTACCCGACCGACCTGACCTTCATCGCCTCGGCCAGTTTCGGCGCCCCTGCTGCAAACGGCATGTTCGAACTTTCCGGCACAGCGCTCGGCGAGACGATCGCGACCGCAGCGCCGGCGCACTGGCGCCTCGGCGACGCGCCGGAACTCGATGCCGACATCAGCCTGTTGAGCGGGCGGATCAAGGCTGGCTTCACCGGTGGCGGCGATGACACACGCCTCGTTTTCGACGCAACGGGCATCGACCTCAGCCCGGTGCTCGCCCTCTATGAAGCCACCACCAACCGGACGCATCTGGAAGGCCATGGCGACCTGCGCGTCTTCGGGGCAGACCCGTCCGGCACGCTCCATGTCGTTGCGGCCAGCGATGTGCCGGGGGTCGATTCCTCTCTGATGATGAATCTCGATGGCACGCTCACCCGCAGCGGCCTCTCCATTGCCCTGAAAAGTGATTATGGCGGACGCCTCGTCCTGAAGGGGAATGCGCTGGTGCCGGTGATCGCCGAAGCCGGCAAGCTGGTGGCACCGGACCGGACTGCTCCGCTGAAGGGAGAGGCCAGCCTGACCGGCGATCTCGCCGTGCTGCGCACCGCGGCCCTTGCCTATGGCCACGATGTCAGCGGGGAGATCAGCGCCACAGCAAGCCTGACCGGCACTCTGGACGCGCCGGACTACAAGGCAGACGCCAGGATCGAAAACGGTACGTACGAACTTGGCAGCCTCGGCTTCCAGCTCTCCGGCATTTCGGCTGCTGCCAATTATGACGGCCAGGTCCTGAGCGTGAACGGCAAGGCTGGCGCGCCTGGCGGTGGCACGTTTGCCATCAATGGCCGCCTCGCGGGGCAAAGCACGGATCTAGAAGCCGAGTTCCGCAACCTCCTGCTCTACAATCGCGATGGCAACAATACGCGCGGCACGGGCAAGCTGGTTCTGGCAGACAGCGAGGAGGCCCGCACACTGTCCGGCGAAGTGACCCTGACCCAGGCGCGTTACTCGCTGGACAATCTGCCCTCGTCGCGCCCCCATGCCCTCGACGTGCGCTGGACGGACGACCCGCCCGCCGAACCAACACCTAGCCGCTTGCGCCGCACGCTCGCCTTGGACATTGCCCTCAATGCAGAGCGCCGGATCTATGTCACCGGACGCGGGCTCGAAAGCGAATGGAAGGCAGACCTGAAGCTGACCGGGACACCTGCCGCCCCGCGCCTCAATGGCAAGACCACGCTGATCCGTGGCGATCTCGACCTGGCCGGACGGCCATTCGTTTTCGACACGGGCACGATCTCGTTTGATGGCCCGATCAACCGCGCCCAGATTGCTCTCTCCGCCGAGCGGACTGTGAACGGCTTCGATGTGAATGTGGATGTGAGCGGCTCGCCGGTGAAACCGGTGATCGAGCTTTCCAGCTCACCTGAGCTGCCTCAGGACGAGATCCTCTCCCGCCTCCTCTTCGGCCGGTCCTCGATGGACCTGTCTGCCCTGGAAGCGGCCCAACTCGCCAACACGATCGCCCGGCTGTCCGGCAACTCGACAGGTTTCGACCCGGCCAGCGAGCTTCAGGCGGCATTTGGGGTCGACCGATTCTCCATCGGAACCTCAGAATCAGGCAGTGCCGAGATCGGCGTTGGCCAATATTTGAGCGACGATGTCTATCTTGAGCTAAAATCTGCAGGTGCAGAAGGCAGTTCCGTAGAGGTCGAATGGCAGCCCAAACCACAAGTCTCGGTGACCTCGGAAACTAGCGCGACCGGCGAAAGCAAGGTCTCCATCAGGTGGAAAAAAGACTACTAAACGGGTAATTCCGCCCCCTGCTCTCAGGGCAACTTCTGTAAGAATTACTGCAGAAGGTGAAAGCTGCGCACGCCTAAGGATAAATCCTGATTTTATAGGCAGTTACTGTGCAGAGGCACACCCATGAAAAGATGGCAACGTACGGAACCGAACAAGCACCACCCCCTAGTCTTTCATTTTTTTTGCAAGCAGATGAATTGCTTCAACACCCTTAGGGAGAAGATTTTCAACTCCTGCAATCTATAAACTTCTAAGGAAATGCAAGTGCCAGCTCGTCGACAGACTACATCCCGCGCCCCCACCGCAATTGACCAGATGGTCGGGGAAAAAATCCGCAAACTTCGCCTGGACCGCAACATGACGCTCGCAGAGCTCGGTTCGGAACTCGGCATCTCTCATCAGCAACTTCAGAAATATGAAACTGGCACCAACCGCCTGAGCGCCGGCATGCTGTCGAACGTCGCAGACGTGCTGCGCGTGGACATCACCGACCTGTTCGAAGACACCAACGCCCAAAAGGGCAATGCTCCCGATCCGCTGGAAAAGGCCCGCAACGAGTGCCATTCCTGGATCAACCGCGCCAACTCCGTCGACAAGCTCGGCGCCATGGCACGCGTTCTGAAGGCCCTGTCCGCAGACTGAGCCACCCTGCCCTGAATTTCCTTTATCGCCCGGTTTTCAGGCTTGCCTAGAAAATCCGGGCGATTTGGGAGTCCGCGCCCCGCTTGATCTGGGACGGATGCACGAAGGCATCCCGGAACCAGGCAATCCGGCGCTCGTCGAAAATCGTCCACAGCCAATCCAGAACGGCCTGGCCATGCGGCAGGCGGCGTACCCGTTCGGTATAGGTCAACCAGAACTGGATGGGCGCGATCTCAGGCAGGTTCAGCGGCTTCAGCCGGTGGTCCACATCGCCGATATATGACGGCAGCACCGCAATGCCCCCGCCGTTCGCGCACACTTCGATCATGCCCGCTGCCGAATTCGTCACCAGCGAATAGTCGATCATCTTCTTCAGCTCGGCGATCCGCGGCGCCCAGCGCTCGATCTGGTGCACGTAGCCTTCGTGAAGGATCGTCTTGTAGCGGTAGTACTCGAACAGGCTGTTCGGCAGCTCCCGGCCCTCCAGATAGGTCTCGGAGGCAAAGCTCATGTAGTGAAGCACGCCCAGCTTGCGGCCGATGATCTCCGGCGATTTCGGCTCGGAGAACTGGATGGCAATATCCGCCTCGCCTTCCAGCAGGTCCGGCACCGTATCGACGACGCGCAGACGCAGCTGGACCTTGGGGTTCGCTTCCTGAAACTGAGGCAGGCGCGGCGCAATCCAGTAGGGGCCGAGGCCGTCGCCGGTTGCCAGGACGATCCGTCCCTCAACATCGCGGTCCCGGTTGCCGGCATTCTCGAACACCTCGCCGACCGACTCGGCCATGGCATGGATATGGCTGAGGGCGATGCGCCCGGCATCTGTCAGCTCAACCCCGCGGGTCGTGCGCACCAGAAGAACCGTATTGAGGTCTTTTTCCAGCTGATCGATCTTGCGGCCAATCGTGGGAGCGGACTCCTGCAGCCGGTGTGCAGCGGCATTCATGCTGCCCAGTTCCGCGACAATCCGGAACACGCGCATGTTGTCCCAGTCCATCCGCTCGGTGCTGATTATGCCATCCGGTTCGCTCACAGTATAACCTCATCCCCCTGCCGGACGACTACACAGGTAACATGCCCCCAGCGCAATACTTTGGCGCAGGTGGACGGATTTTCTATCGAAGCAATGAAAATCCTGAAATATCGTCGCTACAGAAGTCTATGAGGATCATAAGCATCAGTTTTGAGTGAGATGAATTCCCCGAAACCGCCCCCCTGTTGAAACGATAGATACCTTAGATTTCAAAGAGATCCACCATTGACTCCTTTGGTTGTCGAAGCAGAAAACAAATCTGGATTGGTTTTGCGCAAGTAGCGTCCGAAAGCTCTAGCGCCCGGAACAGTCAAATGATCTTTATCTACACCTACAAACTCTCCAGTAGGCAACAGAACTCGACAAGATCCATTATTTGGACAAAAGTACCCACGTTTTGAGACGAACTCTCCCCCTAAACTCAATATTTTGTTCTTTGCGCGCTCATCAAAATCATATTGGTCGGTTAAGGCAAATTTGTTTACGGTCTCTTCCAAACCTTTAATGCTGCCATGCCGGACCGCTATGCGAAGGACTGGATCCGAATACATTGGATTTGCACCCATCACGACAAGTTTGGCAGTACCTTTATTATAGTGCTCAAAACTCTCTAGAATTTCATCTTGGAAATCTGGATAATATTTCTGTGCAAAGACAATGTAGTCTAAATTCGGCAGAAGTCGTTGTATCCGAAGCTGCCTCACCTCATTTTGCTGTGCACATGTCTTATTTTTTGAGATGAAATTTTCTGACTCGACCAGCAGCGGACAACCTCGAGCAGCAGCAACTAAAAAGTTTGCGTCAGGGTATGCGACAGAAAGGGCATTTAACGCATCATCAGCATGAGAGTCGCCAACAATAAGGACATTAACACGGCCCTCCTTTATCTGTCCGCACAGCGCCCGTTGCCCCGATTCCGTGCATGTTTTTTTTCTGAGAGCTTCGCGTTCAGCAACAACCTGTTTTGTATCGACTTCCAAGAACTCTTGTCGCGAGAGATCAAATCTGTTTGGGAATCCATTGTTCGCGAAAATCACCACAGCCGCCGCCGACACAATCGCAACACTAGTTGCTACGCCAAAGCCCGCCCTAGTAAAACTGCCTTCACTATCAAAGGCTTTTGGCTGTCGTCCTCTGGGGCGCCTAAATGGCTGTTCAATGAAATGATACTGTCCAATGGCGAGTACGAATGTGATTGCTATGCAACAGAGTGCAATTACAAAATCTGGCTCACCAAACTTGGCACGTACAAAGACAATCACAGGCCAATGGATAAGGTACAACGAATACGAAATGAGACCGACGTACCGGAATACAGGGTTCGTCAAAATCCAAGAAATGCCAGGCGGGCATCTAGCTATAATGACCAACCCGGTGCCTACACACGGCACGATAGCCCAATAAGATGGAAATGGCAGCTTCTCACTAAACATGAGCCCGCTGGCCAATATAAGGCCGAGACCGATTAAAAACCCTATCGACTGAACAAGTTTTGCTGACGCCAACCTGTTAATATTCAACTTGTCTGAAGCAGTACAAAGAGTGCCAATCGCAAACTCGTAAACTCTGAAAGGAGTCAGATAAAATGCTCCGCTAGGGTTCTGCTGAGTAAACCAAGTGGTAAGCCACAAAGAGAGTAAAATCGCGACTCCAATAAGCGCCCACCTTCCCCCCCCCTTTTACGCGAGCCAGTCCAAGTAAAAAGAAGGGCCAAAAGAAATAGAACTGCTCTTCTACCCCCAATGACCACATGTGTAGGAGAGGCTTCTCCAGTGCATCAGCATCCCAATATCCAGATTGCAAAAAGAAATGGACGTTCGCAAACGACAGCACAGAGCTAAGAGCAGAAGCGAATAGTTCTTTGAGTTGCAATGGACCCAAGAAAAACCAGCCTGCCGATAGTGTACATAGAACCGTAACAAGCATTGCGGGGAATAGTCGGCGAATGCGCCGAGTGTAAAATTCCTTAAACGAAAACGTTCCTTGGTCGAGACTGTTCAGTATCCGCTGGCTAATCAAATAGCCAGAAATAACAAAAAAAACATCCACTCCAATAAAACCGCCCGTAACCCCGAAAGTTCCTATATGAAACAGGATTACAAGGCTCACCGCGATAGCACGAAGACCATCAATATCCTTGCGGTAAACATTCGCATTCTGGCTATCGAAATTTACGGTCATGTAAAAACTTACCCCCAAAATACGAGATAAAACACCTGCATCTTTTTTAGAGGCGCAACATGATGATCTGTCTAGCAGACCTACCTAGAATTGCAGCCCATTGCATGCATTGTAAGTTGAAAGAGCAGAAATTTGCATGACCGCTAAAAGAGGGTGACAAGCCTCGAAATTCACCCGCGTATTTTCAAGACGTATTTCTCACTTCATTCTAGACAACATACAACTAATGCTGCCCTCACCTAACGGCCCCCCCCCACGAACCGACTGCCCTGTTTTCTCATGGTGCCGGCTGCAGGACTCGAACCCGCGACCCTCTGATTACAAAAATGCCCCCGCAAAATCAGTACTTTACCGGATACAATAATTACAATGCACTAGCGCTGACTCGCGATTGCAGGACACCGGAAACAGGCGCAAAAACCCCCGATTTGCGCGCCAGTTGCGCGCCAGTGAGGTATGCATTCCTGCAAGCACACCAGACGCTGGCCGGTTGTTTCAAAGCCTGTGCTCGAACACGGGCTCGCCTCCCGCCCCTTCAGGATTCCTGAATCGATATCCGTGCCAATGCGGCAATGAGATCGGTTCTGGTGACGACACCCACAATGCGTCCGTTTTCAATGACCGGCACGGCATCCACGTCTCCTTGCGCCATGAGCGGCAGCAATGCGGCAACCGGTGTATTCGGTGCGGCATGGGGCACGTCTCGCTTCATCACACTGCCAGCTCTTTTCAGATCACCCGTTCGGCGCCCTGCCAATTGTTTCAGCGCGGAGCGAACTGTTCGTTTAAGATGCTCCGCTGTTTCCAGTTCAGGCGAGATGAGATGAAGCTGGAAGATCATGCCCTCAAAGCGTTGGTCAGCGTCGACGACGGGAAATGACGTGAATTTGTGGTGACTGAATAGCGCTCCGACCTCGGCCAACGGTGTATCCTGCTGAACGGTCACGAGATTGCGAGACATGATGTCGGCCGCGGTCAGCGGTCCGGTACGGTGGGCTGCAGCCTGCAATTCCGCCGCTCCGATCAGGCGCGCCAGGTCTTCGACCCCGACATTGAAGGACTGTCGGTATCGCTCAAGTATCCTCGACAATTCTGTCTCGGAGAGTCCCAGGCGCTCAACGGGTTCGGCATCGCGGGTATGATGACGGTTGGGTTCATCAAATTGCCGGAACGGATACCGCCGCCCCGTCAGACGGGCATATGCTGCAGCAATGACCACCAGCGTGATTGTCCCCAGCGCGATGGGAGAAATGGCAAACCAGTATCCGAGCCGGCTGATCGCCTCCGAGCTCATGGCCGCAACCATGGCAACGGCGCCGGCAGGAGGGTGAACTGCCCGGAAAAGGATCGTGGCTGAAATGGCCAGCCCGACGGACAGCGCGATCCGCATGACCGGTCCATCGATCCACATGCACACGGTGACCGCTACGAGGGCCGCAATTGTGTTCCCCACAATTGCAGACCATGGCTGGGCAAGCGGACTGTTGGGAACAGCGAAGAGGAGAACCGAAGTCGCTCCGAACGGCGCCACGAGATAGAGTCCAAGCTGGAAGTCGACCGCCGGAGACAATTCGAAGAGCCCCGTCAATCCCAATCCGATGAACGCCCCAAGGCCGGCACGGAAGGCTTCAATGGGGGACGTTCGGGCGACAGCCGGCCCCAAGGACCGCAGGAAATGCTTGCTCACGATACAAATCTTTCAGCTGACAACGAGGACGCCAGCATTTCAGCTCCCGTAAATCAGCCCGGACCTTGATGGCAAGCAATTGAAGCAATCCCTCCAAGCCACCAGGCTTCTTCTGGCGCGGATTTTCCATGCCACTCCCTGTGACAGATCACGCAGGGTTTTCTCGTGAGGCCCTGGCCCCCAAAGGTTTTCGCACCCCCGTATCGAGTTGCGATGCGACGGAACACAGCGGACGCATATCTTTCCTGGCATCCAGACGAGCGGACCGCCGCTCATGCCCGAAACGTCATGCACAGTTCGAAGCGTATACACGGGTACCGCTGAAGAAGGCGCGGAGTTGGCCCGCTCTGTCGCCTGGCAACTGACGAAACAGGCTATTCGCAGCCCATACCGGACAGTCCAGCGGCAAAGCCAATTTGACAGGTGAATTTTTCGCACCGGGGCTGAAGGGCATGATTGCGAGGCGGCACCGGCCTTCCCATCTTCAGCCGATCCTGATGAGTCTTCCGACTTGAACAATGGCTCCGGGTGCATTCGGGAAATCCATGGACATATTCTTATTGATTGTTTTCGGGCTCGCCGGACTGGTCTTTGGTGGGGACATCCTTGTTCGGGGAGCGGTTGACCTGGCGCGTCGGATCGGTCTGCCCCCGCTGGTAATCGGACTGACCCTTGTCGGATTCGGCACATCGACCCCGGAACTGGTCACGAGCCTGCAAGCGGCGTTTGCGGGATCCCCTGGCATTGCCGCTGGGAATGTCATCGGCAGCAATATCGCCAACATTCTTCTGATACTGGGCTTCGCTGCCCTGCTTGCCCCCGTCACAATTAACCGCCCCGCATTTCTTCGGGACGGCACGGTCCTGGCACTCTCCGCACTACTGTGTCTCGGCGCTGTTCAATTCGGGCACCTGACACCCGCGGTCGGCCTGATATTCATCACGGTGCTCATCGCCTATCTTTCCTTCACGGTCATGCAGGAACGCGGCTCCGGAGCCGGCGATCCGACAGTATCCGGCCCCGAAGTTATTGATGGTCATTTATGGAAGGATCTCGGCTTCATTGCAGGCGGGCTTGCGCTCACCATTCTCGGAGCACGTTTCCTCGTCACCGGTGCAATCGATGTCGCTGGCGCACTCGGCATATCCGAAACGGTCATCGGTCTCACGATTGTTGCGGTCGGCACGTCACTTCCCGAACTCGTCACGACAATTGCCGCGGCGCGCCGGGGCCAGTCAGATATTGCATTCGGCAATGTCATCGGCAGCAACATCTTCAATACCCTGTTCATTCTCGGGGCCACTGCCCTCATTCACCCTATCGACATTCCGGCATCGATCGCCGCATTCGACATCTGGGTCATGACCGGGGTCACCCTGATCCTTCTGATCGCCGCGGCAATTCTCGGACGTGTCAGCCGTGTTGCAGGTGCCATGCTGCTCGCCGGTTATGTGTCCTACAATGCCTGTCTCGCACTAACGGCCGGACCTCTGCCGGGATAGGTTTATTCCGGTGAATCCCAGGCCGCCGGCACAGGTTGCATTCACCGGCTCCTGACCTTCTTTCAAATTTTGCTGCCATCATCATCGAATTCGTGCGCCATGCAGGGGGAGGAAGCGTAAGACCTCGGCCTTTTCTCGAGATCACTGTCGAACTGCTGGAACAGGATATCGTTCTCGATCCTGATATGCTCTTTGATATCGACAAGGAATTCGCCAAGACCAGCGTAAAGCCGTCGCCAGGTTTCGCATGCTTGCTCCGGCAAGGTTACATCATTCGTCAGTGCACCAATTTTTATGATTGCGACGAGATGATCATCATGATCGGCACGCATGGCAGCGATGGGATGTCCCATATGATAACCATGACCCTGGCGGATTGCCGGAAACAGCACCAGTTCTTCCTTCTTCATATGCACTTCCAGCTCGCCAATCATGTCTGCGAGCAGATCCGCCAGACCAACGGGCACATACGGGCTCTCTGCATGCACTCTCTCCACCTTTTCTGAAAGACTTTGCAGCTCCGGCAATTGCTCCCGGTGGCGCGCATGAAAGCGGCCCTCAATATAAGTAGTCAGCTCCGCGGCCGTTTCTGGCAAAGCCATCCTCAAATCCTCCTTTTTGCCGGATGCGGAATACCTGCATGTACAGAGATCCCCAAATGAATCGACCGAGCGATACGTTCGGCACGCTCAATCACATAATCAGCGCCTTCCGGCGTACAGACCTGACGGGCCACCTTCCTGAACAGGACCAGCCATTGGTCGAAATGAGATTCATCCACCGGAAGTCCTGCGTGCACCTGCATGGGCGTTCCATGATAGCGCCCGGTCATTAGCGCAACCGATGACCAGAAATCCACCATCCGGTTAATATGCGCTGGCCAGTTCTTTATGCGCGTTTCAAAAACCGGACCGAGCCGCGGATCTGAGCGGACCTCTTTATAGAAGTCCGATACCAGACAGAACAGAACCGCTTCGTCGAGCCCAGTTCGTTCGATAAGCACGGCCGTTTCTTCAGCACGTACCGAATACCCCACAATCCGCGGAAGGTCTTTCTCGGTCACGTGACACTCCTGAAGATGTTTTATAAAATGTGTTTCTATTTGGCTTAATTGGTATTGTAAATACCATTTTTATATGACATGGGGAGACAATGCGTCTCACTTCTTTCACAGACTACGGGCTGCGCATGCTGATGCGCATGGCAGCAGCGCCTGACTGCTCGCTTTCGACAACACAATTGTCCCAGGAATTCGGGCTCTCCAGAAACCATCTGGCCAAGATCATGCAACGGCTGGTCGAGGCCGGCGTGGTCACCACCAGACGCGGTGTAGGCGGGGGCGCCAGGTTGGCGACAGCCCCGCAGAACCTGAAACTCGGCGATTTGGTCGAAATTCTTGAGGATGGCCAGGCGCTCGTAGAATGCTTCGCCGACGGCGGAGGAAACTGCTCGTTAATCCGGCATTGCCGCCTCCGGACACGCCTGCAGTCTGCCGGTGATGCGTTCCTGGCCGACCTTAACCGAAGCACATTGGCGGACATTTCGCTGACGAGCGCACAAATATAAAAGGCCACCTATCAGTCTAGAAAATCGCAGCCCCATCAGATTTTCTGATGTGCGGTACCGGATGTTGCAAACGAACAGACATTGGCACCGCTCGGCGCATTTTCAAGGCCAGTCATTCGGACGCTCATTGGTTCACGATAGAGCTTAAGTGAGTGTGATCCCGGAACAATCATAACCTCGGTAAGGCTGTCATTCTGCGGCTGACGGACTGGCAGGCAGACCAAATCTGCATCAATCCCACCGGGGCAGAAGTATTAGACTTGTTCCGTAACAAGACCAATAATCCATACTGTTCTGAAGCCTTTCCATACTCACTGCCTCGAGCTGACAACCGGAAGGCCGTCAACTTTCGAACCTGGCCAGATCCTCTGTCGTGTTGATATTCACGAACACGTCCGGATCTCCTGCCGGCCATGCCACATCGACCACGCCGCAGGCTTCAAGGGCTCCAACCAGACTGCGCTGCCCCGCTGCGGCATAGGTCTCAACGCGGCCAAATGACTCTGCCGGCCAGACCGCGCACACCGGATGACGACGTCCGTTCGAAACAGCAACAGCCGGCCGCTTTCCGGTTTTTGAAGCGCCGCAGAGCTTTTCAAGGACATCCGCGGGCAGCAAAGGCATATCGCAAGGCAGAGTAAGAATCCGTTCCAGGCTCACACCACACGCCCAGTCGAAGGCAGCAAGCAAGCCAGCCAGCGGACCCTCTATATCCGGGCGATCAAGTATACACTGGTACGCCTCCTGCTTCACTTGTGCCGGCTCCCGCACACACATGACGGCAGGCACATGCCAGGCGTTCACAAGATCAATCACGGGATCGATCAGCCTGCGCCCGCGGAACAATCGCTCCGGCTTGCCACCGCCCATCCGGGTTCCAAACCCTCCGGCCAGGATGACAACCCCAACCCTATCCATTGGGAAACCACGCTCTCGACGCGAGGCGGTCCACATCCTTCGGGCGCCCGACAGTCAGGTCCAGGTCGCGCAGCAGACCGTCCCGGATTGAATAGATCCATCCGTGGATCGCGAGTTTCTGGTTACGCCGCCAAGCGTCCGTCACAAAAGGATTGTGACCGAGATATTCGACTTGTGCCCGGACATTGTGCTCGCACGCAACGTTCACGCGAGTGTCGAAATCGGCAATCTCCTCGAGATGTTCGACATGTCTGTGCGCGAGATCGGCGACGGGCTGCAGCCAGTGATCAATCAGCCCGCGTCTCTGTGTGTCCAGCGCCGCCCGTACACCGCCGCAACCGTAATGTCCGCAGACAATGATGTGCCGCACTTTCAGTACTTCTATCGAAAACTGAAGCACCGCCAGAAAATTTATGTCACGCGGAGGCGCAAGGTTTGCGATATTACGGTGCACGAACAATTCACCGGGGTCGAGACCTACGATCTCATTGGCTGGCACACGGCTGTCGCTACAGCCGATCCAGAGATAATCGGGTGCTTGCTGAGCTGACAATCGACGAAAGAAATCGGGCTCAGCACGGACACGTGCGCTGGCCCAATGCATATTGTTTTCAAGTAATGTCCGGATCATGGGACGCTCTTGAACGGATCACCGAGCCCGCGGCGCGCCGCGAGCCGCTGACCAAGGCTGATCAGGTCGGCTTCATTCAAGCGATGCCTTGCAATGGGCAGGACCACCGCGTTCTCCATCGCAATATGACGCTTCTGCTGTTGGCAGAAAGGCTCGATGGTTGAACGGGCCTCGACAAAGGACGCGAGCCCGCTCTGTTCTGCGAGCGCTCGCGCCACAAGAGCCCTGACCGCCGCAGCATCCATCATGTCGTTGGCGTGTTCGGCCGAAAGCATTCCAAGCACTTTCTCGATCTGGTCGTCGGGCTCACAGCGGCGGCGGAGCAATGGAAAGAGGTCATCTTCTTCGTCGATGACGTGCAATGGCAAGTCCCGGTCGAGGAAAACATACACATCACGAAGTGCCACATCATCGAAGACAATCGATTGCGACAAATCGATGAGGCGCGCACAAACGTCGCGGTGACGATAATGCTCGGCGAAAAACCATATCAGAGGTTCCCGAAGCAGATCGTGCGGGATTGGCTCAATTGGTTTGAACTCCCCGGCATTGTCCATGCCCTCTTCCTTTCCCTAAGGGGTCGTTCGCGGCCCGTGTCGTGTTGTGATCAGCGTGTGTGTCTTGTGCACCGGTGGAAGCTGGTGGATGACAATCAGTTCGAGGCAGTCCGGGAGCGGCGTATCACTGTCGCGCAAACGCGAGATCAGCTGTGTCCAGGTTTCATCATCGGCTTTGGACAAAAACGTCCGGATCATCCGGGAGAGAAGCGCAGTTGCACTGTTCCCATCACCGGAAGCAGCAAGATCGAGCCGCTCCCGGACGGCGGCGCCAAGCGCCTCATATGCTTGTTCAACATCCTTCAGAGCTTGCCCCAGGAGTCCGTCAGCTTTCTTGACATTCCCGGTTCCATCAGAAAGCCCCCCTGTTTCCGTCAGGCAAAGGCCCGGGCGTTCAGAAGAGGCAGCGAGCTGGCGATCGACATAAACGGCGGCCGCTCTTGTCCAGGCCCGCGCTTCCAGCTGCATCGCAATATGCGGACGCACATAGTCGAACGGCAGGCGTTCGCCATCAGACCGATGGTCCAGCCGCAAGATATGCCAGCCATGTTCGCTGAGCACAGGTTCCGGGCAAATTGCACCTGTATCCATGTCATTGAGCACGGACCAGATGGACGGCAGCACATCACCCGGGCGGAGCTGGCCAAGACTACCGCCTTCCGCCGCCGACGGACATGCTGACTTGTTCACTGCCAGTCTCGCAAACCCGGACGGATCTGCCTCAAGGTCTGAAATCAGCTTCCGCGCCTCTTGCTGCGCAATTTGCACGGCCGCGGAGCTGGCTTCTGCGGGCGCAATCAGAATATGCGATGCTTCAAGGAGCGGCGGTGAACGAAATCCCTCGGGATTTCCGTCGTACACAGCGCGAACGGCTTCGTCGGTGGGTGGCTCAGCATCGACTTCCTCACTGAGGACGGTCCGTATCAATGCTTCATCGCAAGTTTCCTCCTGCCCATCGGAATTTTTTTCCGGCACAGCCTCAAGACCAAGCGCCCGGCCTCGAGCGAGCAGCACGGCCTTGGCGGCAAGTGCCCGCCCCGCCAGAGCGCGTGCTTCTGCCAAACTCGGCGCCAGATGGTTCTGAAGCTCGGACGCCAGAAGGCTCTCGGGGACTTCGACACCGTGGAAAACTGCCACTGCCATACTCATGACACCCTCCGCGCCGCAACGTCTGCTGCCCGGGCCTTGTCCGCCTTGATATCGCGGCGTGTGCGAACCAATTGCCACCCGCGCCGCCCAAGATACCAGACAGGAGCAGAAAGCATGTGAACCAGACGTGTGAACGGGAACACCAGAAAGATGGTCAGTCCGACAATCAAATGCGCTTTGAATACCCAATGCACACCCGAAATATAGTCCGCTGAACCCGGCTGGAAAGTGAATATGCCTTGCGCCCAACTCATGAACTTGACCATCTCCGAGCCATCGAGATGCTGCGCCGACAGCGGGATCGTGGACAAGCCGAGCGTGAGTTGCACAGTCAGGAGGGTCAGGATCGCCGTGTCGCCAAAACTGGATGTCGCGCGGATCCGAGGGTCAAAAAGACGCCGGTGCAGAAGGATCAGTGCACCGATAATGGCAAAACCACCCGCAACGCCACCCGCTACCATTGCAAGAATCTGCTTGGCACCATGACTGATACCGAGTGCATCGAAGACTGCAATCGGCGTCAGGAGGCCGACTAAGTGTCCCCCGAATATAACCAGCACACCAACATGGAAAAGCACAGAACCCGTCACCAGCTGCCTGCGGCGCAGAAGCTGCGACGATCCCGAACGCCAGGTGTAAGGTTCACGATCGAAACGGAGTACTGACCCGATAGCCAGCACAGCAAGCGCGATATAGGGGTAATAGCCAAACATGGCCTGGTCGAACCAGCCGGCGCTGGCAATTGTACTCACATGTTCCTGAGCCATGACTGGCCTCCTTTACTTTGGGTGGCTAGAAGCGCGTTTCCAGCGCCACCCAGAATTTTGTCCTGTCCGCAGGGCCATTGTCTGAGCCACTGAAAACAGCTCCTTTGGCTTCAAAAGTGAGCCAGTCTTTGACCGGTATACGGAAGACCGCATCGAACTCCGATCCATAGGACAGGTCGCCATTGTCGCTGTCGAAATCATGGTAAAAGACTGCCCAGCTGGCTGGCTTGGCTCCATCGACCAGATCGAGCCCACCACCTTTCAGCCCCAGGCTCGAATCGCGAACGCCTGTGGCAGGCGTATTGAGAAATACATCCGCCCACCCTTGAAAGGCATGCAAGGTGGCCAGCGGGGTTGCGAACCCTCGTCCTCCGGCGCCTTCAAGGATTTCGACGCCGCCAACGAGCGTGAGGTCGCCTCTTGCGAAACTCGCGCCATAGGCTTGATAACCAAGATCCTGCCCAGGGCCTCTTCCATTATATTCGCTCTGCTGCGCAAACCTGGCATTCAGACCGAACCTGCCCACCTCCAGTTTCCAGGAGTCGGACCAGCCAAGTGCCAGCGTCTGTCCGGAGGCAGCGGCGGATTCATCGAAATCGAGAAACAACCCGGTCAGCACAAAGTCGCCGATTGCGGTCGCACCGCTGGCATGCACAATATGGGAATCGCTTTCGAACTCCCCCGCAGGGCTCTCGTCGCCAAAAATGCGCTGCACCTTGTCGATATATACATAGTCCAGACTGACATTCCGGAAGCCGGAAAAACCAAACCGGACAGCATCGAAGGTCTGCTCATTCTGGCGGAAGCCGACATTGCCGACAAAACGGGCATCATCGAAAATGATCCTTTGGCGGCCAAGCGTGGCATTCGCTTCCTCGCCTTTCCAGCTGATCTGCAAACGGTTCAGTTCGAATGCTTCAGGATCTGCGATCACCGCCTTTCCAGGTACCGTGTCCACCGTATCGGAAAAATCACTGGTTAAATGCCCAACGGCTTCGCCTTCGATCAGCGCACCCCAGCCATTGGTGAACTTCGCATCAAGCCCGAACCGACCTGCAAGGGTCAGCGCCAGCGTGCTGTCGAGACCATCCTGGTCGACCTCTTCAGCACGAAGCCGGAGATCCAGAAACGGTTTGACGTTGTGCCCGGTCTCCTGCGCCTGCGCTGGATCAACCAGCATAAGCATAGCCAGCGCGGGAAGTCCGGCTGAGAGAACGCGTGTCATTGCCTGGTTCCCTGCATTGTGTTGAGCATGGCCTGCGCCTTTGGGCAGCCATCCTTTTCCGGCCCAGGACCAAAGGTTACAGCTTCTTCCTCCCAGGCCTTGTCCAATGCTTCCAAATCGCTGGGGTCATCGTCCTTGATCGCAAGCAGACTCTCCACAGCAGCCTGATCCGCCGGGCGGTCTGATATCGCCAGCAAGGCCCCGAAAACGGCCCGGTAGGGACTGCGCCGCGTCTTGAGACGTTCGGCGATCGCCTCGAGAACATGTGCGGCTTCACCAATAAGCGAGGCAGCACCTGGTTCGGGCAGTATCGAGAGAAACTCGAGGAATACCGGAAGATAGTCCGGCAGGTCGCTGACCTCCATTTCCAGGCCATGCGTCCGGTACAGCTCGACCAGTCCGACCATGGCCGGCCCGCGTTCACGGCTTTCGCCATGGACGTGCTCATACAGATGCAACGATACGCTCCGTGTTCTGTCGAACAAGTCCACATAGGCCGCCTGGACGGTGTACAGATCATGGCTGGTTATATGTTCAGCCAGCTTTCCGAGTGAATTTACGATACGTTCCGGCACGAGGCCTTCCTGCCGCACCACATCTACGCACAGTCTTGCCTCAGCCTGGAGCTGTTCCTCCGGATAAGACAGGAGACGAGAGAGTGCTCGGTAAGTCTTTGCCATTGGTCAGATCTCCATGGGTGTCTTGGTTTTTGCCCGCGGGCGCTTGTCCTTGCCGAACAAGCCCAGTTCTGTCCGCCCGCCTGAACAATCGTTCCCGAATGTGAAACCGCATCCCCCCCGAAGACCGTAGGCGTCCTCACTGGTTTCGCGGTGAGTCGTCGGGATTACGAACCGATCCTCATAGTTGGCGATTGCCATATAGCGGTACATCTCGTCGACCTGAGCCGCACTTAACCCAACGCGTTCTGCCGTCGGGTGGTCGACGACACCCTCAACCGACTTGGCGCGCATGTATTTACGCATCGCCATCATGCGCTCGAGCGCAGCGACGATGGGTTCTTCCTTGCCTGCCGTCAGAAGGTTCGCGAGGTAACGCACCGGGATCCGCATTGATGAGACCTCCGGCATGTCTGCGTCGCTTTCCAGTGCCCCGGCGGCAAGCGCCGACTGGATCGGCGACAGCGGCGGGACATACCAGACCATCGGCAATGTGCGATATTCAGGATGGAGCGGAAAGGCGACCTTCCACTCCATCGCCATCTTGTAGACCGGACTTTGCTGCGCGGCTCTGAGCCAGGCCTCCGGAACACCATCAGCGCGGGCCTGTTCGATGACTTTGGGGTCGTTGGGATCCAGGAAGACGTCAAGTTGAGCCTGGTACAGGTCCTGCTCATCCGGCGTACTGGCAGCGGCCTCGATCCTGTCTGCATCATAGAGCAGCACACCCAGATAACGGATTCGCCCGACACATGTTTCCGAACACACGGTTGGCTGGCCGACTTCCATACGCGGATAGCAGAAGGTGCACTTCTCCGATTTGCCGCTCTCCCAATTGTAATAGACCTTCTTGTAGGGACACGCTGAAACACACATCCGCCAGCCGCGGCACTTGTCCTGGTCGATCAGGACAATGCCGTCTTCCTCGCGCTTGTAGATTGCCCCCGAGGGGCAAGCCGCAACACAGGTCGGATTGAGGCAGTGCTCGCACAGACGCGGCAGGTACATCATGAAGGATTCTTCAAAGGCGCCGTAAATCGCCTTTTCTACACCTTCGAAATTGTAATCCTGGCTTCGCTTTTCGAACTCGCCACCAAGAATTTCCTCCCAGTTCGGTCCCCACTTGATCTTCTCCATGCGCTCGCCGGAGATCTTCGAACGCGGCCGCGCTGTCGGAAACGCCTTCATTTCCGGCGCGGTCTGGAGATGAGCATAATCGAAGTCGAACGGTTCGTAATAATCGTCAATCTCCGGCAAGTCCGGGTTGGCGAAGATCTTGGCAAGGATCCGCCACTTCGCTCCCATTCTGGGCTCGATCCGGCCATTCTTCTTGCGCCGCCACCCCCCGTTCCATCGCTTCTGGTTCTCCCAGTCTTTGGGGAAGCCGATGCCAGGCTTGGTCTCGACATTATTGAACCAGGCGTATTCAACACCTTCCCGGCTGGTCCAGACATTCTTGCAAGTCACCGAGCAGGTGTGGCACCCGATGCATTTGTCCAGATTGAGGACCATCCCTATCTGTGCACGGATTTTCATTTTGAACCCTCCAGTTGAGCAGCAGGTGCGTCCAGCCAGTCGACATTGTTCATCTTCCGGAGGATGATGAATTCGTCTCGGTTAGACCCGACGGTGCCGTAATAATTGAAGCCATACGAAAGCTGGGCATAGCCGCCGATCATATGGGTCGGCTTGAGGATCGCTCGGGTGACAGAATTGTGGATACCGCCCCGCTTGCCGGTGATCTCGGATCCTGGTGTGTTCACGATCTTCTCCTGTGCGTGATACATGAACATGGTCCCTTCACGGATCCGTTGGGAGACGACCGCCCGAGCAGTCAACGCCCCGTTCACGTTGAAGACCTCGACCCAGTCATTGTCGACAATCCCAGCTCGCTTGGCATCAACCTCTGACACCCATACGACCGGTCCGCCGCGATTGAGCGTCAGCATCAGGAGGTTGTCGGTATAGGTCGAGTGGATGCCCCACTTCTGGTGCGGCGTTATGAAATTGAGCGTGATTTCGGGGTTGCCATTCGGTTTGGCTCCCTTGACATGCAGTGTCTTCAGGTCAACCGGCGGTTTGTAGACGACCAATGACTCGCCGAACGCCCGCATCCAGTCGTGGTCCTGATATAGCTGCTGGCGCCCAGTTAGCGTACGCCACGGAATCAGTTCGTGGACGTTGGTGTATCCCGCATTGTAGCTGACATGCTCGCTCTCGATGCCGGACCAGATCGGCGAAGTGATGATCTTGCGCGGTTGCGCGACAATATCACGAAAGCGGATTTTTTCGTCTTCCTTAGGACGGGCAAGATGGGTGTGTTCACGCCCGGTTTGATGTTCCAGCGCCTCCCAGGCCTTGACGGCAACTTCACCATTGGTCTCTGGCGCCAGCATCAGGATCGTTTCACACGCATCAATATCAGTTTCGATTTTCGGGCGGCCTTTCGCCGCTGTCTCATCGAGCACTTTTCCATTGAGCGAAGAGAGCTTCTCAACCTCATGCTCGGTATTCCACCCCAGCCCTTTGCCGCCATTGCCGAGCGTGTCCATGAGCGGACCTAGCGAGGTGAACTTCGCATAAATCTGGGAATAATCACGCGTGACCGGCACAACGGACGGCATGGTCTTGCCCGGCACCGGATCACACTCGCCCTTGTACCAGTCCTTCACGCCATGCGTTTGCGCCATCTCGCCAGCGCTGTCATGCTGGATGGGGCTGAGAACGACATCCGTTTCCACGCCCAGGACTTCAGGGGCGACTTCAGAGAATGTTTTCGCAATACCCTTGAAAATGTCCCAATCCGTGCGGCTCTCCCAAGCCGGATCCACCGCAGCTCCCAGAGGATGAATAAATGGGTGCATATCGGACGTGTTAAGATCATTCTTTTCGTACCAGGTAGCGGTCGGCAACACGATATCGGAGTAAACCGCCGTCGTGGACATGCGGAAATCGATGCAGACGAGCAGGTCAAGCTTTCCCTGGGGAGCTTCGTTACGCCATGTCACATCCCGCGGCTTGTCCTGGCCCATTTCTCCAAGGTCCTTGCCTTGAACGCCATGATCGGTTCCCAGCAGGTGCTTCAGGAAGTATTCGTGCCCCTTGCCGGAAGACCCGAGCAGGTTGGAGCGCCAGACAAACATGTTGCGGGGCCAGTTATGGGGATCGTCGGGGTCCATGCAGGACATTTCCAGCTCGCCGGATTTCAGCGCCGTTGCGACATAGTCTTTCGGCTCCTGTCCTGCAGCTTTGGCGCGCGCAGCCACTTCAAGCGGGTTGGTCTTCAGTGCCGGAGCCGATGGCAGCCAACCCATGCGCTCAGCCTTAGCGTTGTAGTCGATGAAGCTGCCGGCCCAGTCGCCTGCTTCGGCGGTCGGTGACAGGATCTCGCCGACCGGGACAGTCTCGTAACGCCATTGGTCTGTGTGCGCATAGAAGAAAGACGTGGAGTTTTGCTGTCTCGGTGGCCGGACCCAGTCTGTTGCAAAGGCCAGAGGCGCCCATCCGGTCTGCGGACGAAGCTTTTCCTGTCCGACATAATGGGACCAGCCGCCGCCGGATTGTCCAATGCAGCCGCAAAGGATGAGCATGTTCATCACGGCGCGGTAGTTCATGTCCATATGGTACCAGTGGTTCATGCCGGCACCGATAATTACCATGGACTTGCCATTCGTTTTCTCGGCATTGGTGGCAAATCCCCGCGCCGTTGCGATGATATTGTCACGCGGGACCGAGGTGATGGCTTCTGCCCAGGCCGGCGTGTAGGGCGTCATGTCATCATAGGAACTGGCAAGATGTTCGCCGCCATACCCCTGATCCACGCCATAATTGGCCATGAGCAGGTCATAGACACAGGCAACCAGCGTTTCGGTGCCGTCCGCCAGTTTCATTTTCCTGACCGGTACATTCCGGATCAGCACATCCGGATGGTCGGTGGTGGCAAAACCATTGGAGGCCGTATTGGCAAAATAAGGGAAGCGGACCCTTGCCACCTCGTCTTCGGCGCCTTTCAGGCCCAGCCGGAGTTTCGTCTCGGCGCCGCCGCTCTCTTTCTCCTCCAGGTTCCACTTTCCCTTGTCGCCCCACCGGAAGCCAATGGAGCCATTCGGCACCACGACCTTGCCGGTCGTCTCGTCGATCCCGACCGTCTTCCAATCGGGATTGGCATCTTCGCCGAGGGACCTGTCAAAGTCGGAGGCTCGCAGCAGGCGTTCCGGCACGAACCCGTCTTCCTGGGGTACGAGACGGACCAGCAGCGGAAGATCTGTGTACTGGCGCACATAGTCGCGGAAATACGGCACGTCCCTGTCGCGGTGATACTCGGTCAGAATGACATGACCGAAGGCCATGCCGAGGGCAGCATCCGTGCCCTGTTTGGCGGCCAGCCAGAGGTCTGAAAATTTCGAGGCTTCCGAATAGTCTGGACAGATGACGACCGACTTGACTCCCTTGTAGCGCGCTTCGGTATAGAAATGCGCGTCAGGAGTGCGGGTCTGGGGCACGTTCGATCCCCATAGAATCAGGAAATTCGAATTGTACCAGTCTGCGCTTTCGGCAACATCGGTCTGCTCACCCCATGTCTGCGGGCTCGCTGGCGGCAGATCGCAGTACCAGTCATAGAAGGATCCCGTCACTCCCCCAATAAGCTGGAGGTACCGTGCACCCGCTGCGTAGGAGACCATTGACATGGCCGGGATCGGAGAGAAGCCAAACACCCGGTCCGGTCCCCACTGTTTGACAGTATGGGCGTTGGCCGCAGCAATGATCTCATTAACTTCCTCCCATTTCGCCCGGACGAAACCACCCATGCCACGTTTGGAAGTATAATCTTCCCGTTTTGCCGGATCATCCTGAATGGATTTCCACGCGGCGACGGGCGTCAGGGTCTTGCGGGCCTTACGCCATGACTTGAGCAGGCGCGCCCGGATCAGCGGATATTTCACACGATTGGCCGAATAGAGATACCAGCTGTAGCTCGCTCCGCGCGCGCATCCACGCGGTTCGTGGTTGGGAAGATCGTCGCGGGTCCTCGGATAGTCTGTCTGCTGCGTTTCCCAGGTAACGATCCCGCCTTTGACGTAGATTTTCCATGAACACGAACCCGTGCAGTTCACACCATGGGTCGAGCGCACGATCTTGTCATGCCGCCACCGGTTCCTGTACGCCTCCTCCCAGGTCCGGTCCTCATCATTGAGCACCCCATGCTTGTCGGAGAAAGTCTCTGTTTGACGCCGGAAGAAGGTCAATCTGTCGAGTGTATGGCTCATGGGATAATCCTTTTAGGCTGCAGCTGTCGCAGGGTCGGTTCTTTTGCGGTTCTCGATGTCGAAGAGAAGACCGCCGGGCCGCGCATAGACGAACCAGGTTATGAGGAGGCAGGACACATAGAAGGCAAGGAAGCCATAAAGCGCCGGGGCGGCACTCCCCGAAGCCGCGAGCGACATGCCAAAACTCTTTGGAATGAAGAATGCTCCGTAGGCCGCTATTGCACTGGTGAACCCTGTGATGGCGGCACTTTCCTTTTCAGACTGGCGCAGGCGGTCCGACGTACTCATCTGCGGCTCCAGCCGGTCTATCTCCTTGCGCATGATGGCAGGGATCATCTGGAAGGTGGATGCATTTCCGACACCGGTTGCGAAGAAAAGAACGATGAAGGAGGTGAAGAAACCAGCGAAAGCTCCCGGTGCATCCTTGACCGCAAGGAAGTAGAGCACTCCGCCCGTGCCAATCATCATCAGGAGGAATACCACCAGCGTCACACGGGCCCCGCCGAACCGGTCTGCTATCCAGCCGGTAAAGGACCGTGACAATGCGCCGACCAACGGCCCGAGGAAGGCAATCTGCAGGACGTTCACGTCCGGAAACTGTGTCCTTGTCAGCAGCGGGAAGGCCGCCGAGAAGCCGATGAACGACCCGAACGTCCCCGTATAAAGCCAGCACATGATCCAGTTGTGCTTGCGTTTGAAGATGATGGCCTGATCAGAGAAGGATGCTTTCGCACTCGACAGATCGTTCATGCCGAACCACGCGGCAAATGCGCTTGCAATGATGAACGGCACCCAGATGAAACCGGCGTTCTGCAGGAAGAGTTCCTCTCCTTCCCCGGTCAGCTGCGGCTTGCCGCCCAGAAAGCCGAACACGCCGAACGTGATGACCAGCGGCACGATGAACTGCATCGCGCTGACGCCAAGGTTTCCAAGCCCGGCATTCATGGCCAGCGCATTGCCCTTCTCACGTTTCGGATAGAAGAACCCGATATTGGACATGGAGGATGCGAAGTTCCCGCCTCCGAAGCCGCAGAGCAATGCCAGGGCGAGCATGATCCAATAAGGCGTTTCGGGGTTCTGCACCGCAAAGCCGATTCCGAGCGCAGGCAACAACAGCGACCAGGTGGTCAGCGTGGTCCACAACCGCCCGCCGAAGACCGGCACCATGAAACTGTAGAATATGCGCAGCGTAGCACCTGACAGACCAGGCAGGGCCGCCAACCAGAAGAGCTCGTCAGTTGAATAATCAAACCCGATCTGCGGAAGCTTGGCGACAACCACCGACCAGACCATCCAGACGGCGAAAGACAGAAGCAGCGCCGGTATGGAAAGCCAGAGATTGCGGCTGGCGATCTTCTTGCCGGTCGCCTCCCAGAACTCCGGGTCTTCCGGGCGCCAGTCCTGGATCAGCTTCGGCGCAAGTGCTCGCGCTTCCCGCTCGCCATGAATGGGTCTCATCTCCGGCAATTGCGGCAGCGCGTCGAGTGTCTCGCCAACCGCTTCACGTTCCATATGACGGATGGCGAGGTGCATCCAGATCAGAGAGGCTGAGACGATCAGGAACAAAAGCATGAAGCAGCTCGTCCAGATCCCGGTCAGGTCGTTCAGCAATCCGAACATTATGGGCAGAATGAAGCCGCCAAGTCCGCCCATCAGGCCGACAAGACCACCAACCGCTCCCACATCCTTCGGATAATAGACAGGGATATGCTTGTAGACGGCGGCTTTGCCAAGGCTCATGAAAAAGCCCAGAACGAAAATCGCAATGACGAAAGTGACCGGTCCGGTGGCGAGGCGGAAGCTGATTGGCCCCCTGACACCGTCGACAACATAGGAGGTTGGCGGATAGGCCAGGAAGAAGGTGACTGCGACCGCGACCAGAAATGTCCAGTACATGACAGTGCGCGCGCCAACCCGGTCAGACAGTTGCCCTCCATAGATGCGGAAGACCGAAGCCGGGATTGAATAGGCGGCGGCCAGCATTCCCGCGGTCTTTATATCAAAACCGTACACACCGATGAGGTAACGCGGCAGCCAGAGTGCCAGAGCGACAAACGCGCCGAATACGAAGAAATAATAGAGCGAAAAGCGCCAGACCTGCACATTGCGCAGCGGCTCGAACTGAGAGGCAAAACTGCGCGGCTTCACGCCGCTGCGCCGGCGTTCAGCGAGTTCCGGATCGTCCGAAGTCAGAAAGAAGAAAACGAGCGCAACAACGACCAAGGCGATGGCCCAGACATTGGCGACGCCTTGCCACCCAAGGGAAGCCATAACGATGGGAGCAGCAAATTTTGTCACCGCCGCGCCGACATTACCTGCCCCGACTATGCCAAGCGCCGAACCCTGCTTCTCCGGTGGGAAGAATTTCGAAACATAGGTGATAGAGACCGAAAATGACCCGCCCGCGATTCCGATGCCGAGCGCAGCAACAAGGAACTGAGGATAGGTCGTCGCAAAGGTCAGAAGCCATGTCGCCAATGCCGACAACAACATGACCGCAAGATTGACGATACGCCCCCCATACTGGTCGGCCCAGATACCCAAAAACAGTCGCGACAAGGATCCTGTGAGGATCGGTGTGCCGACGAGCAGTCCGAACTGGGTTTCAGAGAGCCCGAGTTCCTTCTGAATCTGCAATCCGAGGATGGCAAATATGGTCCAGACGGCAAAACATGCTGTGAAGGCAACAGTGGTGAGCCCCAACGCACGATTGGCGCCTTTTGCAGGCATTGAGATCGAAAGTGGCATTAGATGGCCCCCCGTTCGGGCGAAAGTTCTCTGCTAGGAGATCCACGCTTGTCATTTGGGGAGCAGACGCGCCTTGATATTTGTAAAGCAATGTCTTGCCGGATGTTCGTTGGTGCGCGCGCTTTGAAATCAATCTGCGACCGATTGACGAAGCTGAGGGCCCGGCATGACACAGTCACAATCAGGAACTGATATAAACTCGCCGCAACTTGACATTTATCAAGTTCCCGTTATGTCCTGACAGAGGAACAAAAACAGCGAATGAAGCTGGAATTGTAACTGAAGACTCTGCGCCCCTGGAGGCCGTATGCCGATCAAGAACACTGACGCCGAACGTGTACGAAATGTTTCGTTTTTCCGGAACGCGGACGATGCGACATTCGATACGGCGATGAATGGTGCATTCCTTCAGCGTTTTCCGGCCAATACAACATTGTTGATGGAAGGAGATTCAGTCGATTTCCTCTACATCCTGCTGGAAGGCTCCGTTGAACTGGGCGCCGGCTGGAAGTCCAAGGACACAACGCTAGCCATCCTCCGGCCGGTCTCGACGTTCATTCTTGCGGCCGTGGTGCTCGAGTCCGATGCTCTGATGAGCGCTGTCACACTGGAACGCTCGGAAATCCTTATGGTGCCGGGCGATTCGCTTCGGCGCGGCATGAAAGAGAATGCGGTTTTCGGATTCGCAGTTTCGGAGGAACTCGCAGGTTGCTACCGCGGACTGGTCCGGTCGATCAAGAATCACAAACTGCGCGATTCAACAGAGCGCCTTGCCAATTACCTCCTCACGCAGCGAGCCCGGCAGGGCGGCAAGGACGAAATTGTGCTCCCCCATGAAAAGCGGGTACTCGCTGCCCTTCTCGGCATGACCCCGGAAAACCTGTCCCGCGCCTTTTCGAAACTGTCCGATAAAGGGGTCAGCGTGGACGGGGCCCGGGTCGCATTCAGCAATGTCACCGTTCTTGAACGTCTGGCACGCCCAAGCCCCCTGATCGACAACCACTATGCGCAGGACCGCAACACCCTCGGCAAGGCCTATACCGAGCGCCAGCAAGGTGTGCTCGACCAGAGCTAGATCAGCCACCCATCTCGGCCAGATTTCTGATGTCACCAGGATCTGCATTGTGCAACCCATGCGCGGCGGGTTTGAAAGCCAGGGCGTCAATGATACGGTCTTTTAGCATCCCGATCTGATCATCAGAACTGAGCAGGTCACGCAGCGGGCGTCCGCCTTGCCCGAACAGGCAAAGCCTCAATTGCCCGCGCGCAGTCACACGCAGGCGATTGCAACCCTCGCAAAAACCCGGCGCATAAGGCGCGATCAAACCGATACGGCCCATATAATCAGGATGCCTGAACTCGACTGCCGGGCCATCATCTGCTCCCCGCTCTGCCGGTGTCCAGCCTTTTGCTTCCAGCCACTGCCGCAACACCTGCCCACTGACGTGTTGAGCGTCGAAGAACCCTTTATTGTCGCCGGTCCGCATCAGTTCGATGAAGCGCACAGAAATCACACGCTCACGGACGAAATTAGTCCAGGACGAGAAATCTTCGTCCAGCCCGTCGCGCAGCAGGACCGCATTTACCTTCACGGCATTGAGCGGAAGCGCCTGGGCCCGGTCCAACCCGGCCAGGACATCATTGAGGCGGTCGTGACCGGTGATGCGATGGAAAACCTCCCGGTCCAGGGCATCCACGCTGACATTGAGATTGGTCAATCCGGCATCGACCCACTCATCCACATGACGCGACAAATTCCAGCCATTCGTTGTCAGGGCGACCTTGTCGATTCCTGGTTGTGCTGAAACACATGCAATCAATCGGGCAAGGTCCTTGCGGACTGTTGGCTCTCCGCCTGTCAGCCGGACCTTACGGATCCCCAGCTGCGCGAACGCTCGCACGAGCCGGTCCACCTCGTCAGGCGCCAGAAAATCCATTGGTCCGGATTTACGATAGCCATCAGGCAGGCAATAGGTGCAGCGGAAATTACAGACTTCAGTGACCGATAGCCGCAAATAGCGGAACCTGCGCCCAAAATTATCCGCCACGGCAGCGCCGTGATTAGTCATCGCATGGCTCCTTTCCAAGCACGGGAGGCGACAGGGTTTCCCCTGTCACCCTTCGGCCGGACCGCCATGGCGCTTGGGGGAAAGGCGCGCTTTAGGCGAGACGGCTCGGAGCGAATTGTGTCAGCCTATGCCCAATGGGCCTGCCCGTCTTTGATGTGCGCGCCGCCAACGATTGATTGGGGTCAAGTCCCTGGCATCAACCGGTCAAGAGCCGCGTCCTGGCCTCGGCGCCCACAATCTCGGGCCATAGATGATCGCAAAGAGCGCAAAGGCGCCCGACCAGAGAGCGCTCGCCACATGATTGACATGCATCTGGACCGGCGCCTCAAGAAACGGGGCTGCGACACGCGCGAATGCGCCGGAATTCACAAGGATGTAGATCAGTACAGTTCCCAACCCCGCTTTCAGCACAAGCCCTGTGTGGCCAAGACTTGCGCGTGTCATGACGGCGAGGGTCATCACTCCAATTGCCCCCGCTCCAGCCGCGTGAATACCTGAAACGCGTGGAACCACGGCTGGAAACAGACCACTCAGACCGAGCAGAAGAAGTGCCAGCGCTGCCCATGCATAGCCCACATGCAAAATGGTGACGAGCGGTTCGGAAAGCGTGCGCTGCACCTGCCACCTCGCAACACGAGCCAAATTCAGAAGTCCCGCTCCCGCAAGCAGTCCGGAGGCGGCAGACGTATCGGCAAATATCGACCATGCCACCAGTGCAGCGAGAGACACGATCAGAGTTGCGCCATCATATCGCCCGAAAGGCACCGGCATCGCTCCGCCCTGCTTGCCAAGCCAGTTGCGCGTAAAACTGGGAGTAATTCTGCCTCCAATGACCAGAATGAGGAATATTAGCGCCGCAAGCCCAGTCCGAATAGCGACTTGCGGCAAGCCTCCCACTGTAATGTTCGCCCAGTGAAAGCCGATGTTGGCAAATGCCAGTACACTGACCGCCCCTGCGACCTTCAGATTGCGAGTATTCTTGCCTGCGATCACCTCACGCCACACTAGGCTGGCAAAGGCAACAAGGAATGCGCTTTCAATCGCACCCGGCAGCCAGACAGGACCCGGCTGGAACAGCATGGCGGCCCGCCCGGTGATCCAGAGTGCCACAAGGAGCATAAGCGGCAGGCCACAAACGGGGAGACGTCCTGTCCAGTTTGGTACTGCCGTGAGCAGGAAGCCGGCGACAATGGCCGAGCCGTAACCGAAAACCATTTCATGGATATGGAAGACGAGCCCCGCCTCCACAGGCAGCGCACCCGGTCCGACCGTATAGGTGACGATCCAGAGCGGCACAGCAATTGCCGCCCAGATCGCCCCCAGCAGGAAGAAAGGGCGAAGGCCAAGACTGAACAGGGCTGGTCCCCTATAGGCACGTATTCTTTCAGCACTTGATACCATGGCTCTCGTCTTTCCTGTTTCCTAACCGCATTTGGAATGACCGCAATCAAGACAGGTATCACAACCTTCCTTGCGGATCAGCGCCTTGTGACCGCACTTCGGACAACACGCCGCATCGGAACGGCTGGTTGATTTGACGTCCGTGTTTCCAGAATCGCCAAGATGCTCGGCCACAATCCGCCCGATGGCAGCGGGCAATGAGGGCACGTAACGCCCGTCCATGAACGCACCGCCCTGAGGATCGAACACCGCCTGAAGCTCTTCTGCAACGAAACTGACATCGCCGCCGCGCCGGAAGACAGCCGAGATCATACGTGTCAGCGCCAGTGTCCAGGCATAATGATCCATGTTTTTTGAATTGACAAAGATCTCGAAAGGCTGCGGCCCCAGGCCCTCATCGGTATCGTTGATCGTGACATAGACCGCATGGGCACTCGGCGGCCATTTCAGTTTATACGTCGCCCCTTCAAGCCTGCGCGCGCGCGGTATCAGCGGTGTCTCTCCCGGTCCGCCCGTGTCTGGTGCTGCATCTACCGAAAGGACCGAACCCGTGATCGCATTCGGCCGGTAGGTGGTCAGCCCCTTGCACTCCAGCTTATAGCCTTCCCGGTAAACATTCTTGAAGTCTTCAAAATCGATATCGGCCGGGCAATTCACCGTCTTGGAGATCGAGCTGTCTATGAAGCGTTGTGCGCATGCCTGCATCCTCAGATGGTCCTGTGGCGCCAGTGTCTGTGCACTGACAAACACATCTTCTGGCGGCATGGCGTCACCGTAAAGGCGTTGCCAGACCCGAAGTGCATAGTCTGTAACAGGCTCTTCGAGACTGGTACCATCCGCCTGACGCACTTTCCGGGAATAGGAGAACGCAAAGACCGGCTCGACGCCGGAAGAGACATTGTCGGCAAGCAAGGAGGTCGTGCCGGTCGGGGCGATTGAGGTCAGGCAGCCATTGCGCAAGCCATGTGTCTCGATCAATGTACGCGTATCTTCGTCGAGTCCCTTGAGATTGGGGCGTTCGAGAATGGCCTTGTCATAGAGGGGATAAGGCCCCTTCTCTGCCGCAAGACCGGCCGAGGCCCGATACGCCGCACGCTTGATTGCGGCCATCCACCGCTCAGTCAAAGAAACCGCAGCGTCGGACCCGTATGCGGCACCGCAGAAAATGAGTGCGTCTGCCAGCCCCGTGATCCCGAGACCGATCCGGCGTTTGGCTCGTGCCTCTTCCGCCTGAGCCTTGAGTGGGAAGCGGGATATGTCGATGACATTATCAAGAAAGCGAATTGCGGTTTCGGTGAGCGTTTCAATTTCGCCCTCGTCGATTCCAGCCCCCTCTTCGAACGGGGACCTGACCAATCGTGCCAGATTGATCGAGCCCAGGAGGCAAGCGCCATATGGCGGCAGCATCTGCTCACCGCAGGGGTTGGATGCAGCTATCGTCTCGATATCTGCCAGGTTGTTAAGCGCATTGACCCGGTCGATGAAGATCACGCCTGGTTCGGCAGCATCATACGTGGCCTGCATCAACCGGTCCCAGAGCTCACATGCCGGAATTGTGCGATAGGGCTGCCCGTCGAAGGTGAGCACCCAGTCATTCCCGGCTTCCAGCGCTTCCATGAAGGCGTCCGTCACCAGCACGGAAAGATTGAAATTGCGGAACCGTGCGCCATCTCGCTTGGCATCGATGAAAGCTTCGATGTCGGGATGATCGATCCGGAGGCACCCCATCATCGCCCCCCGCCTTTGACCGGCCGACATGATGGTCCGGCACATCGCATCCCAGGTGTCCATAAAGGAGAGTGGCCCGGAGGCCTGCGCGCCCACGCCCATGACCGGAGCGCCTGACGGGCGGATCGTGGAAAAATCCATACCGACCCCGCCGCCCTGCTGCATGGTTATGGCGGCTTCCCGGAGATGGTCAAAAATGCCCGGCAGGCTGTCGGGGACAGTTCCCATGACGAAACAATTGAACAGGGTAACATTGCGTGCCGTACCGGCTCCGGCAAGGATCCGACCGGCCGGAATGAAACGGAAATCGGTTAGCGCCTCACGGAACCGGGTACGCCAGATCTTGCGGTTCCTTGGCTTTTCAGCCTTGGCCACTGCGTCTGCAACACGGTCGAACGTGGCGGCAAGGTC
This sequence comes from Rhodobacterales bacterium, assembly GCA_014763715.1. Lineage (GTDB taxonomy): Bacteria > Pseudomonadota > Alphaproteobacteria > Caulobacterales > Hyphomonadaceae > Hyphomonas. Next base: position 69,507 of record JACXUV010000001.1, read on the forward strand.
GGCGTCTTCGCTGGCCTCGGAGCGGAAACGATACTTCTTGTCCCAGATTTCTTCAGCGAGCGGCGTGTCAAAGGGCATGGCAATCATCCTTGTCGTTTGTGTTCGGAAGGACGGTCAGGTTCTGTGATTCGGTGCGGCATGACGCAGGGTGCGCAGTATTCCCGGGTGTTCCGACATCTGCCGCATCCGGATTTGACAAGGATCAATCAGCAGCCGTTCACGAAGCCTTCGATACGCCGCTTGTATAGGTCGCCAAATCGAAATAATCCCGCCAGAGACTAATCTTGCCGTCACGCATTTCGAAGATACCGCAACAGGGCAGATCAACGGCACGATCTCCAAGTTTCGTTCGGTCCAGCCGCTCTGCCACCACGACATCTCCAGCGCTGACCAGGGTCAGGATATCCCACTCGGTTCCTGTCCAGTCCCTTATGAAATTCGAAATGAAGTCTTTCAGGGCCGCATGTCCCCTGACCGGTTTGAACGGCATATTGTGATAAACGCCATCTGCCGCAAAATAACTGACGATTTCACCGACATCGAGCCGCGACCAGGCAGCTATAAAGTTCCGTATGGTCCGTTCATTTTCTGTCATCGGAATCTCCTTGTTTTGAAAATCTCAGAACACCATGAACGCGACCATTGCACCGGCTGGCTCCGCTTTTGCGCCCGGCCGTCTGCGAATAAGCGCATCTGAGACGGCCAGTGACCTCTGGCTGCTGGAGTCCTGCGAATCTGCCAGGACGAGACCATGGTCAGCCCGTCGCGCACGCAGGAAGGTCTCACGATCCCCACAAGCCGGGAGCGGATCTGCGCAAATGCCTTGCTTGAACGTCATGGCTTTCGTCACATCGCCGCCGCCAAGTCCCCGAAGCAGTGGCGCAAGAAACAATCGCGCGGTCACAAGCGCCGAAGTCGGGTTTCCCGGCAGTCCCATCACCAGGCGATCGCTCACATGGGCCAGCCAGACAGGCTTGCCCGGTTTGATCGCAACTTTCGGGAACACATAATCAGGCGGCGCGGCAAAAACGGAACGGGAAAAATCACGTTCTCCGACAGACGCGCCGCCGATCATGACAACAAGGTCAGCCTCCTCCAGCGCGCGTGCGGCAGCTTTTGCCAAGACATCCGGCTCATCCGGCAATCGTTCACGGCGGACGAGGTGACCACCTTGCTGGCGCACGAAGGCGGCGATGCCCGGCGAAACGCTCTCCGGAATGGCACCTGCACGGGCATGGGCCTCTCCCGGAGCGGCGAGTTCATCGCCCGTGGCGAGGATGACAACACGCGGTTGGCGATACACGCACAGTTCCGCCCGATCGGCCGCGGCCGCCGTCGTCAGCGCCCGCCAATCGAGCTCCACACCCGCCGGAACAAGCACATCTCCGGCCTGGAAATCTGAACCGGCTGTCCGAATGTTCCGGCCGCGTCCGTGAGGGCGGACAAATGTCACACGTTCAGCGTCTCGCTCGGTGTTCTCCTGAACGATGACGCGATCTGCCCCTTCTGGCACCGGCGCACCAGTAAAAATGCGATATGCGCTGCCCTCCGGCAGAGCCTGCCCGGGCGGGGCGCCCGCTGCGCTCTCCCCTGCAACCGGCAGACTGAACGGAAGGTCCCCGAGATCGCTCTCCCGAACGGCATATCCATCCATCGCGGATACATTTGTGCGCGGCATACGAAAGCGGGCGGTGACCGGCTCGGCCAGAATCCGCCCCGGCGCCTGCCCGAATGGAACGATCTCGGAACCCAGTGGACGCGCAGCTGCTTTGACCCTGGCCAGGGCCTCCTCGAACCCAATCATGAGACTGTGCCTCCTGCAGCCCAGTCGCCGGACTTGCCGCCACTCTTCTCTTCCAGACGGATCGCCTCGATGACGATCTCCTTATCGACCGCTTTCAACATGTCGTAGAGTGTCAGTGCCGCGACACTGACAGCTGTCAGCGCCTCCATCTCGACACCTGTTGGCCCGGTCAGGCGCGCCTCAGCTGTCAGCCGAAATCCTGGCAAGTCATCATTCATTTCGATGATGACCGCGACCTTGCTAAGCGCGAGCGGGTGGCAGAGCGGGATCAGCTCATGCGTACGTTTCGCTGCCATGATGCCTGCAAGTTCGGCTGTTGTGATCACCGCGCCCTTGGGCGTGCGCCCCTCACGGACCATTGCGAGGGTCGCAGCCTGACACCGCACGCGTCCGCTTGCGACAGCGCGGCGTACGCTTGCGGCCTTGTTGCCGACATCTACCATTTGCACCCGTCCTTCTGCGTCAAGATGAGTCAGCTCAGTCATGGGCAGATCCCCCGATAACGTTCGATCTGGCCAACCAGTGAACACGGCCTGAACCGGCTGTCGAACTCCAGCGCGAACACGTTGTCCCAGGCGTCCCGGCAAGCCCCTGTTGAGCCCGGCACACAGAAAATGAAGGTCTCTCCTGCCTGTCCGGCGAAAGCGCGCGACTGCAATGTTGATACGCCGACAGTGCCAAGACTGACCTGGTGGAAAACGATCGAGAAGCCGTCCATTTCGCGCCGGAAAAGAGGCCGGATCGCTTCCGGCGTCACATCCCGTGGGGAGAATCCAGTTCCGCCGGTCGTCAACACCACATCGATCCCCGGATCAGCGATCCATCGCGTGACGACCGCACGAATGTCGGAGACCTCGTCTTTCACAATGGCCCGGTCAACAAGGGTGTGACCGGACTCTTTGGCGCGCTCGATCAGCAGCCCACCGGACGTGTCGGTCTCTTCAGTCCGCGAATCTGACACCGTCAATACGGCAATGTTCAACGGGTAAAATTCAAGGCTTTCATCAATGCCCGGTTTTCTCTTCATTCCATCTCTCCCGGTCTTCGGTGTCTCTTTGTGTCGGTTCAATCCAGCGCTCTCCGAACGGGCCCTGTTCGCGCTTCCAGAAAACGGCCTCGGTTTTCAGCCGGTCCATCAGGTAATCGGCACACTGGAACGCAGCCCGGCGATGATCACTTGCTACGGCGACCAGCACGATAATCTCGCCGGGCGCCATGGCTCCGGCCCGGTGCACCACCGAGAGCGCACATATATCGAACCGCGCTGCCCCTTCCCTCGCAATCCTTTCGAGCGAAGACACGGTCATACGCGGATGGTGGTCCAGAATCAGCCGGTCCAGCGGCTCGCCCTGCTTGGTGACCGGCCGCACAACGCCCTCAAAGGAAACCAGCGCACCATACCCCATCGCGCGTTGACGTAACTCCTGCAACCGGGCTGCAGACTCTATGCTTGTGAAGGCAAGTTCGGCGCAAACCACCGCCCCTGTCGGAATGTCATTCATGCGTGGCTCCTTTGATAGAGTGCGCCATGGGCGCCCAGAACCGATGCCATCACTGTGACCAGGCTGAGTGCCAGCAGGACAAGGTGACCGCGCCAGACAAGCTTCATCGCTTCTGCGGGCCTGCGCCGCGCCTGCTCGGCAAACCAGCGATGCAGGAAAAGCGGTTCGAACATAAACAGAACCAATGTAAATATAAGCCAGACCGCGACCATTGAATGCATCCACCAGAAGGCAGGATCAAGAAAGCGGTTCCATGCCGCGAGGCGGTGGGTCATGTAAAAGCCTGACAGCCCGGCAAGTGTTACGGAGATCTTCGCCTGCCAGGAAAACGCGCCTTCGATCTGTTCGAACAGAACCGCTCTCTCCTCCGGCGCCGCCAGCTTGCGCACACCCGGCAAAAGCACCAGCGTCACGAAGGACACGCCTCCGATCCAGTGGACAATCGCGGTCACATGTATCGCACGAGCAAGGGTCAGATCATCCATGGGGTGTCTCAACCGCCCGAAACGGGGCTCATGAACTCAACCGTATCAACCGGATACACCATATGTGTATCAAGAACGATTTCGTCATTCACGGCAGCTCGCACCGTTCGCTCAAGGATCGCTTCGGCTTCATAGCGCGCCGCCAGGAGGCGACGCAGCGTCGTGACGCTCACGCCCTCCTCCGGAACGGAAATTTCTGCCGGACCGCCAAACGGTCTTTCAATCTGTCCGTAAAATGCAATTTTCATGACTTCCTCCGATATATGGTTCAGGCTGGCAAACGCGCATTGTTGCGAGGTGACGGTAAATCACCCGGAACGCCTCCTCGCAGAATAGCCTGGCAAATAGCCTCCAGTTCAGCGAACCTCGGCGACGAACTCATGACCGGCCGTTCCATGATAGAATCCATTGCTGAAAGGCGCCGTACCACAAAGATCCCGCAAAGACGCGCCTGCCTCTTCCGCCGGCATGGCGCCATCGAGGACAGCCCGGAACGCCTGCGCCACCGCTACCATATCGATCGCTTGCGGCATGAGCCGAAGGTGAGAGACGCCGTCTGCCGCGAGCTGCCCTGTCTCGGCCAGCAGGCAGACATAACTCTCTGACTGGGTCTGAATGCCATTCACCCTCAGGATTGGTTTCCCGTCCACTGTGCCCAATGGCATACCGTCCATATCAAGCTCGCAAACAAACTGGCAATTGTCCTTGGTGCGGCCATGCGCGCGTGCGTGATAACAGCGCGCCGACACCGCGAGCGAGGCGCGGCCAAACACTTGAACTTCAACACCAAGCCCAAGTTCGCGAGCCACCTGCGCCGCAATCCGGATGGACTGGACAGGTAATTCAGTAGGCAGACAGATATGCCTCGCTCCTCTCCCGGCCATCCAGGTGATCGCCGCCTCATTATAAGCGTTCATGAATGGCCCGATACGGTGAGGACACTTACCCCGTGCGAGCAGGCCTGCCGCATTGTTGATTTCAACTTCGTGACTTTCCAGTGCCACCAGGTCCTCAGTCGCCTTGCGCTCACGCTTCAGCATGACCTCCGCAAGCGAAGAGAGTACGACTTTCTTGCCGCCCCGCTCCAGGCGTGCGATCGTATCTGGCAGGTCAGGCTCGTGGAACGGTGCACGTTTTGAACAGATCACCTCTCCAAGATAGACCTCGTCCAGCGGCGCCTCATCGGCAATGCGCGCATAGAAATCACGGCGCGTTTCGGCAGACCAGTGATAAGCGATCGGGCCAAGTGTCAGTTTCGTCATGCTGCTCACCGCCATTTCTTTGATGCGAATGCGCCCTGGGTCTGTTTCTGCCCCTCCGTCAAGGCGACAAGGTCGGTGATGTTCGCAGGCCGTCCCGCACGAATGTCATCCACCGCAGTGCGGAATGCCGATACCACACTACGCACATAACTCTTCGATCTCTGCCGGCCTTCGATCTTGAAAGCATGCACGCCTGCATCGATCAATTCAGGCAGGAGCCGCGCAAGATTGAGACTCACCGGTTCCTCAAAGGCGTAATAGGGATCGGAACGATGTGGTGCCGTGTATCGGCCCTTGCAGATAGTCGGGTAGCCAGCCTTTTCACCGCAGCCGAAACAATCAATCGAAAATCCCGCAAGCCTGGATGACATGGTCCCATCACCGTGGCGAATAAATTCCACATCGGAGGCCGGCGAGCAGACCCCGTCCATATTTGTCGACTGTCCGGTCAGGTAATTGGTGAGGCTGCACCTTCCCTCAACCATCAGGCCGTGATTTCCGAAGATGAATGTCTCGATCTCGCAGGGGATTTCTTTGCGGATTGCCCGGATCTCGGGAATTGTCAGAATACGGGGGAGCACAACCCGCTTCACTCCGAAATTTTCACAATAGTAGCGGATCGCCTCCGGACTCGAAGCGGCCGCCTGCACCGAAAGATGTAACCTCATATCTGGATATGTACGTGCAATATAATCGGCCACCCCCATGTCGGCGACAATGAAGGCATCAACACCCAACCGTGCGCCAGTATCGGCCGCCGACCGCCACAGATCCACCTTCCCCGCGGGCGGATAGGTGTTGAGCGCCAGAAGCACCTTGGCAGCTTTTGAGTGGGCATAGGCCACCGCACTGGCCAATTCGTCAGGCGTGAAGTTCAGGCCCGGAAAGTTTCGCGCATTCGTGGCATTCTGGAAGCCGCAGTAGACTGCGTCAGCGCCTGCATCCACGGCGGTGCGCAATGCTGCAGGTGTACCTGCAGGACAGATCAGTTCTCCGGGACTCATGCCTGCTGTCCCCCCTTTGCTTCACTTTTATAAGCGCGCCTGAGCCGGGCCAGAATCGCGCGGCCTGGCGCCCCCAGAACTCCAGCTGCTTCTTCCGCGATCGACCCTTCAACATCATCGAGTGCATTTCGGAGGCGCACCACGGCTTCAGTATCGCCGGAGACATCCAGATCGCGCGAGAAGAAAGCGGCGTCACCATCCCGTTCGGAGTCCACCAGTTCCAGCAGCAGCATGAACCGGCCCCGGATCCTGGCTTCAGCATGGGGCGCGCGATCACGTGGGACAGCCCGGAATGCGAGGGCTTTTGGATCGGGGCACAAATGAAGTGCGAATGGCAACTCAACCGCATCGATCAGGAAGGCACTCTGTTTGTACGACCCGAGCCGCGCGAAGACAGACGGGTGTCTGTCGCCAATCCGCCGGACAACATAAGAAAGAAGCGGCTGAATAAGCACGCAGGATAAACGCGAACCCGCGCCGCGGACGAACTTCGCCCCCTTCGGATCAAGATTGGCCCTCCAGTGCATGGTCGGCTCTTTCACTCTGTTCGTGCCGGATCTCCACCGGCGGAATAGTGTTTAGAACCCAAGCGCTTTGGAACGCATGATATTGATCAGGCCAGGTGCAGGTATTTTTAGACCGCCGGTGCAATTTTTTTCGTATGAAACGACTGAGGGCGCATCTAACATTCGGCTCTTGCCAGAAAAATCGAAGCTTTTGGTGTTATGCCCCCGCTCCTGATCGCCGCCTTCCTGATCACGGCCCTTCTTTATGCAAGCGTCGGCTTTGGCGGCGGCTCCACGTACAACGCCTTGCTGGTCTTGAGTGGAGCAGATTACCGCGTCATGCCGTTGATTGCATTGGTCTGCAATATGATCGTCGTCTGCGGCGGCATCTGGCGTTTTGCGCGCACCGGCGATCTCTCAGCAAGGCGGCTGCTGCCCTTCCTGGCCGCATCTGTCCCTGCTGCATGGATCGGCGGCCGTACCCCAATCAGTGAGACCTTTTTTGTCGGTGTTCTCGGCGGAGCGCTTCTGTTGTCAGGAATACGCCTCACCTTCCAGAAACGTGAAAGCGAGCCGGTACCGCGGCATGACAGCACACGCCGGATCCATCCGATCCTTTCGACCAGTCTTGGCGGCGCAATCGGCCTGCTCTCAGGCCTTGTCGGAATTGGTGGTGGAATCTTTCTCGCCCCGGTTCTCTATTTCATGCGTTGGGGAACACCTCGCCAGATTGCGGCCGCAAGCAGCCTGTTCATTCTGGTAAACTCGTTCTCCGGGCTCGCAGGCCAACTCATGAAGCTGCAGGATATGGCACTATTATCCGAAGCCGCACCGTACTGGAGCTTACCCATCGCAGTCCTTATCGGCGGCCAGGCAGGTTCCTGGCTTGCGAGCTATAAACTCAAACCCGACCTGATCCGGCGGCTGACGGCTCTGCTCATACTCTATGTGGCCGCACGTCTCCTCTGGAGATGGACCGGGATGATCTGAGCAATGGCACGAGCCAGGTTCTTGATGGTTCGTATACCACCTGATTACTATTCCGACGTTTTACTATTCCGATGTTGGAAGGACTCGAACGAACACTCGGCCTTGCGGAAACGGTCCCTGAGCCAATCGCAAATAGTACCATCCTGTAAAATTTGTGCGGCGCTTTGGCAGCGAGCTTGTCTCCGCGCCTGACACTTCGTTACATCTGGGTGCTTATCTTCAATACCAGGCATGCACCTGCGAAGGTTTCCGAAGACAGCCTCTGACGCAGAGGTCATACCGGCACATTGAGGCCTGAAACGCCATCATAACCCACTCCGCGGCCCGACGCCTTTGATGAATATGCGCGGCGCAAAAACTCCATCGCGCCGTCATATGAACTCGGGAAGGTGCACAATCCTCCACCAGACTGGCATTCGAGAGCAATCCCGCACAAAAGAGCTCGGATCGTTGCCGCCGCGCTCTTGATATCGGTTCCGGAGCGAAGCGAACCATCTGCGCTCGCCTGGCTCAATAATGCAGTGATTTCGTCCAGATATACCTGTCTCGCCGTCAGCACCGCCGTCTCGAGATCCGGCATGGAAGGAAGCGGTCCGGATGCAAATCGGAAGAATGCTCTCATCTTCACATGATGAGCGAGCGCATCGAGATGCAGGCGGCAATGTGAAACCAGCCTGTCGACCCCATTGGCTCCACGCCGACGCAAAGACCGGGCAAACCGGGCCCGCTCGGCGGACACATGTCTGACGGCCGCCACAAGTAACCCCTCCTTCGAGCCAAACCGCTGATAGGTCTGCCCCCGGCTATACCCTGCACGTTTTCCGACATCCTCGCAGGTGAGCGCTGATATTCCACTTTCTGATATGATCCGGTAGGCCGCCGTCAGAAGCTTGCGATCCGCCGTCGCGCGCCGCTCCGCCTGGGATTTTCTGACCACATACATACCGGTCCCCTCCGAGACGCCGTTACGGATGTACCCGCTGGCACCGCCGCCCTGAAGACAGCTGGCTGACATTACGAGTCGCCGCCAAAGCGAAGCACTCCTGCAACAGGAAGTGTTCGCAATGCATGCCCTTAAGCAAACGCGCACTTTCCGCTCGTTAATTCATTGCTGCTCCTTATACGGATTCTTACGGTACTTCCATCTCCCCGGCTTTGCACTATGCAAAAATGACGCATCCGTCATTTTCCGTATATATCGCCCTCCCGCCAGATGCTATTCGTGTATGAACCAAGACCTGCGCGTACAGGCTCGCAGGCTGGCGATGCATAGGGAGGAAAACCAAATGAAAGTACGTCTCGTCGATAGTCCGCCAACACAGCCCCGTACGTTCGAAGACCCCGGTGAACTGGCCGACAGGCTGACGCCCGAAGACGTCGAAATCGTCCGGGAAATCTTCAACACACCACTGACCGGCTCCTACAATTGGGATTATGAAAGCGCGAACGTCAAAATCCGGCGGCTCTATGAACTCGGAAAGCGGTTCAATTGGAATGCTGAACTGGACGTCGACTGGGACGTGTATTTCGACAAGTCGGAAGGCCCCTCGCAAGCCGGTCTGAACCCATTCCACGATCACCCGATCTATCTCGCCATGAGCGAGGAACAGCGCAACGAGTATGCCTGGCGCTCGCTGGCACAGGTGCTGTCGCAGTTCCTGCATGGCGAACAAGGTGCAATGATGGTCGCTTCGCAACTCGTTTCCTGCGCGCCGACCTATGACGCCAAGCTCTACGCCGCCTCGCAGACCTTCGATGAGGCGCGCCATGTGGAAGTGTTCAACAAATACCTGCGCACACGCTGCAATGTCGAATACCCGGTCAATCCCAGCCTCAAACTGTTGCTGGACAAGATCCTGACCGATCCGCGCTGGGACCTGAAATTCATCGGCATGCAGGTTTTGATCGAAGGGCTGGCACTCGCCGCCTTCCAGACGATGTCGCAGACAACGCGCGACCCGCTTCTGCGCCAGATCCTGCACCTGGTCATGCGCGACGAGGGCCGGCATGTCGCCTTCGGCGTCAATTACCTGGAAGACTGGATCAAGGCGCTGAGCGAAGAAGAAATCGAGGAACGCGCCCAGTTCGCCTATGAGGCCTGCGCCATCATGCGCGAACGCCTGTTCTCAACCGTGGTGGAAGAGGAGTTCGGCTTCGACGGCGAGGAAGCCCGCCGCATGTCGATCGACTCAAGTGGCGGACAGGCTTTCCGAAACTTCCTCTTTGAACGGATGATTCCGAACCTGAAACGCGTTGGCCTGCTGACCGAAAGCGTGAAGCCGAAATTCGAGGCGCTGGGCGTGCTGCAGTACGAACACGCGGCAACTGACGCCGAAATAGATTGGGCAGCCCTGGAGCGGCCCCTCGAGACAGGACAGATTGATCTTGCTGCAGCGGAATAACCGCGTCTGTCCTTCAGGAGCGCCGGTCCGCTTTTCCCCCAAAAGGTGACCGGTGCTCCTACCGCCCCTCCAGGAGGTGAATCCTCGCTTTGAAACGGGACTTTCCGAATTCCCGTGACAGGATGCATGGCCGGTTCAGGCAGTCTGGCACCGTCCAGTGTTGCCGTCACATTCTGCTTTCCTCGCATACGGGTCGATGGCTTGGTTTGACCGCCGAGCCGAACTTCTTTCTACGCGATTCAGGCGCTTTTGTTCACTTCGCAAAGAGACCATCACCCCATTGACGGAATTGCCACAAGACGTGTGTCACTATCTGGTTCGAGAGAACCAATCGTACCGAATGCCTCACAAGTAGTGGCCGCCCCGGAGCGCAAATGACCGCACGGATGCCCCGCATTCCTGTGGATCCGCACACTTCAAACCAACACACTTTCAGAAGTCTGGTCCCTCACGCAGGACAGTTCCGAAGCGTTGGAAATCATCGTGTCGTGGTCACAGCCCGATGCCTCTCCGCGCAAAGGCAATCGTGAACGGTACCAGGATCGTCCCCCAGAACAACATGTTGATCAAAGACCGGAAGATACCCCCATCCTCCTCAAGCGTAATGCCAACCATTCGAATGGCGGTATCCCCTGGTAGTAGGAAAACATAGAGTAAAAACTTCAAAATCTTCATGGAGGCACCCCGGTATCCAGTACGTGCCCTTCATGGAGAGATCACGCTTTCTAAAGGAGATGATCTATATTAGGCGCGGCTGTCCAAATCAATATTTAAAATATATATTTAGACACTCGCAAGATACCGGCTCGCACACCGGGCCGCCCGGCACCCATATGAAGACCGTCCCTTTATCTGCGACAACCGCCTACTGACGACCTCCGAAATGGTCATTCGTCGCCAATTTCAGAAAAGCCCTGATGAAACTCATGGACATGCCATGCAGCCGGCTTCGACCTCAAGAGACCGTGCCTGCATGGCACTTCACGTCGTTGAACACCCCGGGTTCACAGTCAGACCAGATCGAAGGTTTCACCAGGATCGGGTACACAGACACCGGATTCCCATTTCCCCCCAAGGCTGCGCCGCATGGCTTCAGCAGCAGCAGGCTCACCATGGGTTATAAAAGTACGCTTCGGGCACTCCCTGAATCCATCGGCCCACCCCAACAAGGCGGTTCTGTCCGCATGAGCCGAAAATCCGCTGATACTCCGGATATCTGCATTCACAGGCACCCTGTCCCCAAATATGTTCACATTCGAAGCCCCCTCGACCAAACGCCGCCCCAGCGTGCCGCTCGCCTGATACCCGGCAATCAGCACCGTATTTTGTGGTTTTGGTAACCCATGCCGCAAATGGTGAAGAATACGGCCTGCAGTACACATACCACTTGCAGAAAGTATGATCGCGCCCGACCTTATCAGATTGAGACTCATCGAGTCTTCGACTGACTCAGTGAATTTCAGCAGGACCGAAGACTTGCCTGCAGCATGCCAATTGGCAAGCTTTCTCGCCTCGGCATCAAAGAGATCGAGATGGCGCATGGTCAGCCGTGTGACAGCCTGGGCCATTGGCGAGTCAAGGAAGATGTTGAGATTCTTCAAGTGCCCCTGACAGGTCAGATGCTGGAAATAGTAGATCAGCTCCTGCGACCGGCCGAGCGCAAAGGCCGGAATGATCAAATTACCTCTCTTCTCCTCCAGCGTATGCCGTGCAATTTCGAGCAGATCGTACAGAGAAGGCTCAAGCGCTTTATGGTCCCTGTCTCCATAAGTCGATTCAATTACCAGATAGTCTGCCGTTTCGACTTTCTGAGGATCGCGAATGATTGGGCGGCCAGGTTGTCCCAGATCCCCGGAGAACACGAGCTTGCGTTCGATGCCTGCCTCTATCACCCAGATTTCGAGTATCGCCGATCCCAGAATATGTCCGGCGTCACGCAACCTGATGCGCACGTTTTCAGCCGGAGAAAATGCCTCATCATATTCATGGCCGACAGTTTGACTGATCGCCGTGTCGGCGTCTTCGATTGTATAGAGCGGCGTCACTTGCCCCCTTTGTTTTCTGCGTACTTTCCCGTTGGAACGGTTGGCACGCTCAGCGTCTCGCTCATGAATATGTGCGCTGTCCTTGAGCATGATTTCCAGAAGTTCGGTGGTCGCAGTGCTGGTGTGTATCGGGCCGGAAAATCCGTCTCGGCAGAGCTTTGGCAACAGTCCGCTATGGTCGATATGCGCATGGGTCAGAACAACAAAATCCAGCGACGCCGGATCAAACGGAAACGCTCGGCGGTTCTTCTCGTCAGCCTCCCGCCCTCCCTGAAACATGCCGCAATCAACGAGAAAACGAACGCCATCAGCTTCAACAAGATAGGCTGAGCCGGTCACTTCACCGGCAGCTCCGTGGAATGTCAGCTTCACGTCAATCTTCCTTTCGTATCGCCGGCGCTTTCCTCAGACTGGCGGCGTCTCATTGTAGAACTCGCAGATGACATGAATGGCTTCGGCTGCGGTATCGACGATCCGGAACAGCTCGACATCACCTGGGTCAACGAATCCTTCGTCAACCAGGAACCTGAAATCCACCACACGCTGCCAATAGGATTGGCCAATGAGGATGATCGGAATGGGATTGATCTTGCCAGTCTGAACGAGGGTCAACACATCGAACACTTCGTCGAGCGTCCCAAAACCACCCGGGAACGCAACGAGGGCTTTGGCGCGCAGCAGAAAGTGCATCTTTCGAATGCCGAAATAGCGGAACTGGAAACAGAGTTCGGGAGAGATGTAGGGGTTCGGCAGCTGCTCCATTGGCAGCTGAATATTGAGGCCAATCGAGCGCGCCCCCGCTTCATCTGCACCGCGATTCGCAGCTTCCATGATGCCAGGTCCTCCGCCCGTCACCACAACAAAGTCTGTCCGTCCCTCCGCTTGAAATCTCCGCGATACGATTCCCGAAAATCGCCGGGCTTCCTCATAGTAGGCAGACTGACGTTGCTGGTTTTCCAGATGCTCTTGAGCGGCGGCTGAGCGATCCTCCGCACTCCCGGATGCAAGTTCGGCTTCGACTTCCGCCGCAGGCCTCACACGCGCACTGCCAAAAACGACAACCGTCGACTGAATACCTTCGTCCTGTTGTAGCAGGTCGGGCTTTAGAAATTCCAGTTGCAGGCGGACCGCACGTAGCGTGTCCCGCTCAAGCAAATCGGGGTCCTTCGATGCCAACCGATAGGCCGGGCTGTTAGCGAGACGATCGATACGCCCCTCTGAATCGGACCGAGATTCAGCGTCTAATCTACCACCCTTTATCACAGACAGTCCTCGCCATTAAGAGAAAGCTACTCACACCAGATCTAATACACTCGTATCATTTTCCAATACATAAATGACATCTGATAAGGATCCTTTGCCGATAATCCGATAGAGACCCAAAATTCCCCCAATGTTGTCGGTACAATAGGTACAATTACCCCTTGAAAGATAATTTGTACACTTGTATTATTTTTATGTGATCAACACCACTCCCGCTTGGGAACACCAATACGTCATCTTGAAAGTTGCCGCATGAAACGGTTCGTCATTTTCGCTGCAATTTTGTTTGCCCTCCTCATCGCAGGGCGCTTCGTTGTATGGCCGCGCGTCAACCCGGCCGGAAGCGACACCGACGGCGCACTAACGCTCTATGGCAATGTCGAAATCCGTCAGGTGGAACTGGCTTTCCGAGTCTCTGGCCGTCTCGAAGCAGTCAATTTTGAAGAAGGTGATGCAATTTCAGCAGGCGATGAAATTGCGAGTCTGGACACAGCTCCGCTGCGTGATGCCGTCACACAAGCCAGGGCCGAAGCGTCTGTGCGTCAGGCCGAACTGGCACGATTGAAGGCGGGAAGCCGGTCTCAGGAGATCGACAGGGCCCGCGCTCGCGTCGAAGAACTTGAAGCGACGGTTTTGGCAGCCCAGCAGGTTTTTGACCGGCAGGCAAACCTGCTCAAACAAGGGTTTGCGACCCAGCAAGTCGTTGATACAGCACGCGCCGCGCTCGACACTGCGGAAAAGCGACTTGTTGCCGGGCAAAAGGAACTGGCACTCGTGCAAATCGGGCCGCGCGCTGAAGAGATCGCTGCAAGCATGGCCGGGGTTGAGGCGGCCGAAGCATCTGTTGCACAAGCTGAATTGAGGCTCGATGACACAATCCTCCGTGCGCCTTCAGATGGGGTTTTGCTGGCACGCGTGCGCGAACCAGGCTCCATCGTCAATGCTGGTATACCCGTGGCAACACTGGCTCTGACCCGGCCGGTTTGGGTGCGTGCCTATGTAGATGAGACCGACCTCGGGGTCGTCGCTCCCGGCAAGCTCGCTCAGGTTTTTACCGACAGCGCGCCGGATCGCGCCTATTCGGGACAGGTCGGTTTTGTTTCTCCTGTTGCAGAATTCACTCCCCGGACTGTTCAGACCCCCGACTTGCGCACCGATCTCGTTTATCAAGTCCGTATCATTGTCGACACGCCAGACAGCGGTTTGCGCCAGGGTATGCCGGCAACCGTGAAGCTCAGCCGATCAGCTCCAGCAGAGTGAGACAGGTGATGCTTGACAAGCCGACCCATCAGTCCGGGGGGCAGCTGTTCGTTCAGATAAGGGAGGTCACCAAACACTTCAGCGCGAAAGGCCCACCAGCGCTGGAGACCGTTTCAGGCACGATAGAAACCGGAAAAATCACAGGCCTGGTCGGACCCGATGGAGCGGGCAAGACAACATTGATCCGTTTGCTGACGGGCCTGAGCCGCCCAAGCAAGGGAGCCGTGCTCATTGAAGGTGAGGACGCATACGCATCCCAGCATTATCTACACCAGATGCTTGGCTATATGCCGCAACGTTTTGGCCTGTATGAGGACCTCAGCGTTATGGAAAACCTGGTTTTGTTTGCAGACCTCAAAGGCCTGTCAGGGCCCGAGCGAGACGAAACGTTCTCTCACCTTCTGAAGTTTACCGATCTGGCCCGTTTTACCGAACGTCTGGCCGGAGCCTTATCCGGAGGGATGAAGCAGAAACTTGGCCTCGCCTGCGCCCTGCTCACACGTCCGCGACTGCTTTTGCTTGATGAGCCTTCCGTGGGCGTCGATCCGATATCACGCCGGGAGTTGTGGTCCATGGTAAGCGAGCTTGTTGATAAAAGCATGGCAGTCGTTTGGGCGACAGCCTACCTCGACGAGGCTGAAAAATGCGACGAAGTCCTGCTACTCAGTGATGGGAAGCTATTGTACTCCGGCTCGCCCGCCAACCTGACAGACACCATGACAGGCCGTGTCTACCTGGCTCGTTTGCCGCAGGCAAAGCGGCGTGAGACAATCGCACCGCTACTGGCAGACGCGTCGGTCGCCGACGCGATCCTGCATGGAGATGCTATACGTCTGCTGACACAGAAGAGTGCAGATCTTGCGCATATACAGGGTCTCGTCGACGGAGAGCTGGTTCCTGCCGCGCCGCGCTTCGAGGATGCCTTTGTCGACCGGTTAGGCGGCGGACCCGACGGGCGTTCGCCCCTGGTTGATGCGATGAAGGCCCATACCGATACAGGTGAGGCCGTCGTCGAAGCGCGCGGTCTCACAAAACGCTACGGCAGCTTTGCTGCAGCCTCGAACATCACCTTCAGCCAGAAGCGCGGGGAAATCCTTGGGCTGCTTGGTCCCAATGGCGCGGGCAAATCGACGACGTTCAAAATGCTTTGTGGTCTGACTGCGCCAAGCGAAGGCGAAGGACGGGTTGCCGGGTATGATTTGCGGACCGCAGCAGCCGATGCGCGCGGGCGACTCGGTTATATGGCGCAGAAATTTTCCCTGTATGGGGACATTTCTGTTGCACAAAATCTTTCCTTCTTTGCAGGCGTGTATGGTCTTGGTCACCGCCGCGCGAAAGAGCGAATCGACGCCATGCTCGAAGCCTTTGATCTGACGGCTTATCGAGGCACGACTGCCGGGCAATTGCCGCTTGGCTTCAAGCAGCGCCTTGCGCTCGCTGCCGCGCTCCTGCATGAGCCTGAAGTCCTGTTTCTCGACGAACCAACGTCCGGGGTCGATCCCATTACCCGGCGAGAGTTTTGGTCGCACATCAATGCCCTCACCGCGAAAAATGTTGCCGTCCTGGTTACTACCCATTTCATGGAGGAAGCCGAGTATTGTGATCGGATCAATCTGATCTATCGCGGCAAGACGATTGCCGAAGGAACCCCGGACGCACTCAAGGCAAGTTGTGCAGGGGCTGACAAATCCGCCGTCACCATGGAAGACGCGTTTATTGCGCTCGTGGCACGATCTGAACAGGCGGAGAAGGAGACCGCCGCATGACCGGGCCGATTCTTCCCGCGCCCGTCCGGCGGACCCTTTCGCTTGCGCGCAAGGAAACCTTTCAGATCATCCGCGATCCGTCATCCATCCTGATCGCGTTCATTCTACCTTTGATCCTGCTCTTCTTGTTCGGGTTCGGTATCTCGCTCGATGCCAACTCTATCCGCATTGGTATTGTGGTCCAGGACGGACGCGCGGATGCACGCAGTCTCATACAGGCATTCGAGGCCTCCAGCTATTTTGACGTCGTCACGGCATTTGACCAGGCCGAGCTGGAGCCGGTTTTGGTGTCCGGAAAATTGCGCGGCCTTGTCATCATTCCATCCGACTTCTCCGAGCGCCTGCGTGCGCGCGATCCGACCCCGATTGAAATCCTGACGGATGGGTCTCAACCGAATACAGCGCAGTTTGTCACAAACTATGCACAGGGAGTCTTCGGCGTATGGCAGGCAAGGCTGTTCGGCGACGCTGCTGCTAAACCATCCGCGGCAATCACGCCGCAACCGCGATTCTGGTTCAACGCCGAACTGACCAGTCGCTACAATCTTGTACCAGGCTCGACGGCCGTCGTGATGACGATCATCGGGACGTTGCTGACCGCACTGGTGATAGCGCGCGAATGGGAACGCGGCACGATGGAGGCTGTGTTGGCCACACCGGTCAGCCGCATAGAATTGTTGTTATCGAAGATCCTGCCCTATTTTCTTCTCGGCATGAGTTCGCTTGTGCTGTGCGCCATTGCAGCGGTCTTTGTATTTGATGTTCCATTCCGGGGATCCGTATTTGCCCTCGTTGCGGTCGCAGCTGCTTTCCTGGTGCCCGCCCTCGGTCAGGGTTTGCTGATTTCTGCCGTGACAAAAAACCAGTTTGTGGCAGCCCAGCTTGCGCTCTTCACTGGCTTCCTTCCCGCAACGCTGCTGTCTGGGTTTATCTTCGAAATCAGCGCCATGCCTTTGCCGATCCGCACCGTCACCACGGTGATCCCGGCACGCTATTTCGTAACGAGTTTGCAAACACTCTTTCTGGCGGGCGATGTCTGGTCCGTGCTCTTGCCCGCGATAACCAGAATGTTGGCTGTCGGAACCTTCTTTCTGACATTTACCTGGCTTGCCACACCGAAGCGGATCGCCTGACATGTGGCGCCGCATCGTGTCTCTCATCATCAAGGAAATGCTTGCTATCTGGCGCGACCCCAAGGGACGGGCTGTGATTCTGGTTCCACCCCTTCTGCAACTCGTGATCTTTGCATTCGCAATGACGATGGAAGTCCGCAATCTCGATATCGCTGTTCTCAATCTCGACACCGGGAACCGGGGCAGAGAGGTCGAAGCTGGCATTCTCGGCGCGTCGCCTTTTGATGACGTAATTCGCTTGCAATCGGTTAACCAGATCAGGGAGATGATCGACGGTCAGCGCGTCATTGCCGTTGTTCATATTGGCCAGGACTTCACCCGTCGGATAGAGGCCGGCGAGTCGGCAGACGTACAGATCATTCTGGACGGCAGAAAGTCCAATGCGTCGCAGATTGTGAATTCATACCTTTCATCGATTATTTCGCGAGTATCGGCGGCGGCGTATGCGGGACATGAAACGCCTGACGTCTTGCGCGTCCGGCACTGGTTCAATCCCAATCTTGAATATACATGGTTCACACTCCCCGGACTGGTCGCGACCATTACGCTGCTGACCACGATCATTGTGACGGCCCTGTCGGTCGCTCGGGAGCGCGAGCTTGGAACCTTCGACCAGTTGCTGGTCTCCCCCCTCAGGCCGCTTGAGATCGTCGTAGGTAAGTCTGCCCCGGGCCTG
Organism: Rhodobacterales bacterium; assembly: GCA_014763715.1. Lineage (GTDB taxonomy): Bacteria > Pseudomonadota > Alphaproteobacteria > Caulobacterales > Hyphomonadaceae > Hyphomonas. Next base: position 87,605 of record JACXUV010000001.1, read on the forward strand.
ATCTTCGGCTATCTGCACGGGACTTTCTTTATCCTTGTTGCAATATTCGGATTCAAAATCCCTTTTGCGGGGTCATTGTTTGCGCTCTATGGGTCGATGTTCTTCTATTTGCTCGCAGTGATCGGAATTGGACTTTTCATCTCGGCGATTTCTGCCACGCAACAACAGGCGATATTGGGCGCATTTGTTTTCGCGTCGCCCGCCGTCCTGCTGTCAGGCTTCATGTCTCCAGTTGAAAACATGCCGGACTGGATGCAACTGGCGACGCAGATAAATCCGCTCCGTCATTTTCTTGTCGTCGCACAGGGCGTCTTCCTGAAAGACCTTCCTCTCTTTGAAGTGGCTCGCAACACATTTCCACTTGTGCTGATAGCAACCATAACGCTTCCGGCATCGGCTTGGCTGCTCAGAAAAAAGGTTTCATGAATGTCCAAACCCGACGACTCCAGAAGCATCGAAACACGCGACCAGCTAGTTCAGGCCGCCATCGAATTATTCGGTCTTGCAGGCTATGATGGAACGTCCACGCGCGCCATTTCAAGCAAGGCAGGCGCATCGCTCGGCGCAATTCCATACCATTTCAAGACCAAGGAAAATCTCTATCTCGCCGCTGCAGAAACAATTGCAGAGCAAGTGTCCAGGAAACTTGGCCCGGCACTCGATGCTTTCGAAACCCAAATCTACAGCGACAAACTTTCCCGCAAACGCGCCATCTCGCTGCTCGAAGAGATATTCACGCCCTTTGTCATGATGCTCGCCAGCAATGATAGTGAAACCTGGGCCCGTTTTACATTACGCGAGCAGGCCGCCCCAACCAAAGCATTTGAGATCCTGTACGCCAGCGATATTGGTCGCTTCTTCCGGGCGGTAGTTCATCTAACGGCAATCGCGAGCGGTGACGACGCTGCGTCCCAAACCGCGCGCATCAGAGGACTGACTCTGGTTGGCCAGGCGCTGGCTTTTCGCGCGGCCAGGGCGCTCTCCCTGCGAACACTTGAACGGGAAGACCTGGGTGCTCAGGAGATAGCCCTGATCACGACTGCAATCCGTGAAAATATCCGTTTACTGCAATATCTGTAGTCACTCGTGCATCACACTTTTCCGCGGTTCGGCATTATTCGCTCTACGAACCATTTCACTCCAAAAGATCACGCCATCGCAAGAACCTCGCAAATCACCAGGGTCGGAAAAATATTTCGGCACCCACCACATTGTCTGCCCGCACACTGCCGATGACCGGTCCTGCAAGTTTGAGGGCCTTTGGTTGAACGCGAGGCGAGTGTCCGGGAAGACCTGTCATTCTTCACCAACGCCAGTCTGAACAAATCGTTCATGACACACACCCCGTTCATATGTCGGCCCCCACCGGACTGCCAAATGTCAATAGCTCCCCGATCGGCTATTCCGGTCCTACTCCAATGTTCAAGTGGAATTTGATCGCTTTTGACGATATGAGGGAGATCAGTATCTGGCACGTATTTAGCCGATATCAATCTAATTTGGTCCGGGTCGCCTAGGATGGCCGGATGAAGCAACGGGGGGGTAAAATTCAAGTGATCAAACATGCCTTTTTTGTTGGAGCACTGGCGCTTGCTCCTTTCAGTCTTACGTCTTGTGCGCCAGCCGCACCTGTTTCACAGGAAGACATGGCAAGTCCGGACACGCTCGGCCCGAGGGTCGCACCAGCCTTTGGGTCGATCCTTTCGCTGGATTCCGCAAACCGAACCATAGAGATCACTCACACTCCGGTCAACGAAACCGGCTGGCCGATCATGCAGATGAACTTTTCCGTCGCGCACCATGTCGATGTCAGCGGATTTGCACCTGGCGACCCGGTCGAGTTCATTTTCGATTACTCGAATGAAGATGTTCCCGAGATTGTTGCCATAAGGCGCGTCAGCGCTCGCGAAGTAATCGAGGCACTGGTCCCCGACGACGAAGAGTCCTCCGGCAATGAGCCGAACTGAGTCAGACCTGAGGGTCTTGCTGCGCGAATGCGTAACAGTAGCCAACACGAATTGTTGGATACCGATATGCTTTCAAGACGACATCTGCTGCACTACACGCTGGGAGCAGGCGCTGCTCTCGGGGTAGCTGGTATGCTTCCAGCGTGGGCCCGCTCCTCCAGTGACGGAAACCTGGGAATTACTTCGGCCTCAGGTACCGCCTTCGATCTGGAGATTGCAGAGTTTCCGGTACGCATCAACGGTAAGACCGGAAAGGCCGTCGGCATCAATGGACAGCTGCCGGGCCCGCTGCTTCGCTTTCGCGAAGGCGAGACGGTGACGTTGAATGTCACCAACAAGCTTCAGGAAGACACGTCTGTTCATTGGCACGGCCTGCTTGTCCCGTTCCAGATGGATGGTGTACCGGGTGTTACGTTTCCAGGCATAAAACCTGGCAAGACATTCCGCTACCAGTTTCCGGTCCGACAGAATGGCACGTACTGGTATCATTCCCATTCCGGCCTGCAGGAACAACTAGGGCATTATGGCCCGATCATCATCGAACCGTCAGAGAGGGATCCCATCGGCTACGACCGGGAATACGTTCTGGTGCTCAGTGACTGGTCCTTCACAGACCCGCACCGGATTTATGCAAAGCTCAAGAATAATGCCGAAAGCCTGAACTTCCAGCGCAGGACCCTTCCCGACTTTTTGAGGGATGCCGCCAATAGCGGATTCAGTGACACGCTGGAAGATCGCGCCATGTGGGGCAAAATGCGTATGTCCCCGCGCGATCTCGCAGACGTTGGGGCACCGACCTACACCTATCTCATAAACGGTCATTCCACCGCTGAGAATTTCAATATGGTGTTCCAGCCCGGCGAGCGCGTCAGACTGCGGATTATCAATGCATCAGCCATGTCGCTCTTCAATGTGCGCATTCCGGGTCTTCCAATGACCGTTGTGCAATCCGACGGTCTGAATATTCAGCCAATCGAGACGGACGAGTTCCAGATGGGCGTCGCAGAGACTTATGATGTTATCGTTGCTCCTGAAGATGATCAGACCTACGCCTTCGTCGCCGAGTCAATTGACCGTTCTGGTCAAGCCGTCGCCACCCTCGGCCCTCGACCCGGCCTGCGTGCGGCGGTTCCGGACCTGCGGCCTGTCCCATCACTGACGATGAAGGACATGGGCATGAGCCATAAGAGCATGGCCGGCATGAGCGATATGGAAAACAGGCCCACCATGTCCGACATGTCTGGTATGTCGAGCATGGATCACATGACACATGGGGATATGCCACTTACGGCTATGGGCCCGGATCCGCACGGCCCTCCAACGCAACTGGCGAGTGTTGAAGCGTCTCTCAAAAAGGGACCTGGCGTTGCAAACATTGCGGCCATGCCCTCAAGCCGGCTTAATGAGCCGGGCATTGGATTATCCGATCAGCCGCACCGTACACTGACCTATTCTCAGCTTCGCAGCCTCGAGCCGAATCCCGACTCCCGATCACCGCAGAGAGAAGTCGTCATACACCTCACCTCCAATATGGAACGCTATATGTGGTCATTCGACGGCGTGAAGTTTTCAGAAGTCACGCAGTCCATCCGGTTTCGCGAAGGCGAACGTGTCCGATTGACCCTCATCAACGATACAATGATGCCACACCCGATCCATCTCCATGGGATGTTCTTCGACCTCGTCAACGGAGGAGGAGATCATAAGCCGCGCAAGCATACCGTGGTCGTCAAACCCGCAGAAAAGCTGAGCGTTGACGTTTCGGCAGAACATGTCGGCGACTGGGCCTTTCACTGCCACCTGCTCTACCACATGCATGCCGGCATGATGCAGGTCGTGTCCGTCCTGCCGTCCACGGACAAGATGCCAATGGACCATGACATGATGGGGCATGACATGCCTATGGAGCACGAAATGCCGATGGATCACGATATGATGGACCACTCCGCCATGGGCCATGACAAGCCTGAGGAGATGAAGTGATGCGCAAGGTGATGTTCGCAGCGCTCGCCGCAATCGCCGTTACGACAAGCGCATCAGCGCAAGCACATGATGATCAGCCGCCGTCTTCTTCTGAAAAGCCCTGGTCACAGGCCGACGCCTATTTCGGAAAGGAAACAATGGCTGATGCCCGCAGGGCGGTTCAGGCCGGAGGCGGCGCACAGAATTCCTTTTATGTTCTGTTCAACCAGCTCGAAGCGCAGTTTTCTGACGAATCGGAATCCCTGTACTGGAACGGCCAGGCCAGTTGGGGCGATGATATCAACAAGCTCTGGATAAAGTCCGAGGGACGTACTTCCCTGAATGGCGACGGTACCGAAGACGCCGAGCTCCAGGCGCTGTATTCCCGCGCAATCTCTCCCTATTGGAACCTTCAAGCCGGCGTGCGGCATGATTTCGAACCCCATGGCCTGACCCATGGCGTACTGGCGCTCCAAGGATTGGCACCCTACTGGTTCGAGATCGATGCCTCGGCTTTTCTCAGTGAAAAAGGTGACCTGACAGCCCGCTTCGAAGCAGAATACGAGTTTCTGCTGACGCAGCGTCTGATTCTGCAGCCCCGCATCGAGGCGAACTTCTCCGCGCAGGACATTGCCGAACGCGAGACCGGCTCGGGCCTGAATTCGATCGATGCAGGCCTGAGGTTACGATATGAATTCGTCCGGGAACTGGCGCCTTATGTAGGCGTCGAGTGGCAATCTGAATTTGGCGGTTCCCGAGACTATACCAGAGTAGCTGGCGGAGACCCGGACCAGGTGGTCGTGGTGGGCGGTATCCGCACTTGGTTCTGAAGCAGACCGGAGGATCGGATGGCAAACATGAATCACTGGATGCCCGGCGGTGTCGGCGGCCTCATCGTCTGGGGCGGAATCATTCTTTTTGCCGGTCTCCTGCTTCGCTCGCTCCCAGGCCGGAGGCGCGATCCCCCGTCTGATCCGGAAACACCGCTTGAAATTCTCAAACGCCGTTACGCCAGGGGCGAGATCGACCAGGACGAGTTCGAAAGGCGCAAACGCGAGCTCGATGATGCCGGGTGAGCCGGTTTCGAGGGACATGTGCATCCGGCGCGTATCACCTGCCAGAATGAATGGGTTGCCGGCCGCATGCCGAAAGCCCTGACGACCCGGCAACAAGACAGGAGCCCTTCTTGGACGGCCTCATAGAACCGAATATTCACCCCATCCTGGTCCATTTTGCCTACGCCCTCAGCATGACGGCCGCCGCATCCTACCTCCTGTGTCGCGTGTTCCCTTCCGGCCGCTGGACCCAATCCTTGCGGCCCGCGGCAGACTGGTTGCTGGCTTTTGCGGCCGCTTCGATCGTGGTGACCATCGCCGCGGGCTTCCAGGCCTATTATTCGGTCGATCATGATGAGCCGTCGCACATTGCCATGACGACACACCGCAACTGGGCGGTGCCGTCGGGATCGGCCATTCTGCTCCTTGCGGTATGGCGCTGGCGAACCCGCGCAAAATCTGCGTCGGTCCTGTTTGTCGGCGCACTTTCTGCCGCCGCCCTCGCGCTGACCGCGACAGCCTGGTGGGGCGGGAAGATCGTTTACGGATATGGACTTGGCGTGAGGAGTCTGCCCGAGGTCACAGGCCAAGGCCACGATCATCATCATGGTGGCAAGACAGATGAGGCGGCCATCGCTGCCGGGCATGATGAAATGGCGTCTGCGCCAGGCCATGAGCACTCCGATGACGAGATGGACGACGGGCACCATGACGAGATGGCGGAAGGCGGCCACATGGACGGTCCCGGCAGCAATCATGAGGCAGATGCCGGGAGGGTGTCCGGGGCAGCCCAGACCGGCACGCCCGAATTCGTGGCCGATGCCTTCTCGGCCGCCTTGCGGTCAGGTGATGAAGATGGCTTGCGCGCCATGATGGCACCGGACGCGGTCATCGCGGAGGGCGGACAGGCCGAGCTGTCCTTCGAGGAATATGCCGGCCATCACATGAAATCCGACATGTCCTTCATGACCATGATGAATGTTCAGCTACAGGACCGGAAAGTCTTCCAGGCAGGCGACATGGCGACCGTCATTTCGCAATCGGAGATGAACGGTACATACAAGGGTGAGGCCGTCCACCTCCGGTCCATGGAAACCATGGTTCTCATGCGGAATGAGGACGGTTGGAAAATCACGCATATCCATTGGTCTTCCAGCCCCCTGGATGAAAGCCATGCACACTGACAGGAACTCAACTCGGGGCAACCTGCCGTATCACAAGAGCTGACCCCGGAAAACTCCCATTGGGAACGGGACGAGGGCCACACGTCATGGAAGGAATGCCACAGGTGTTCCAAAGAAAGAGAAGGAGACAACCATGAAAATCAAACCACTGGGGCATGCCCTATCCATATTCCTGGCCATGACATTTACCCTATGTATTGCCTGGGGCCTCGTCACACCTGCAAGCCTTCACATGCATGCTGCATGGGAATCCCTGCTGCCCGATTTTTCCTTTATTTCCGTTCCGAGTTTCTTCCTTGGACTGATCGAGTCCTATCTCTATGGCTGGTATATCGCGCTGGTTTTTGTCCCGCTCTACAATTATTTCAATCGCGGCAATGTGCGTTCCGGCTGAGAACAACTGCGGAGACCGGAAAGATACGACACCCGTATTGCTTCCCGGTTCGAAAGACAGAGCGTGGCCATTCGCCGCCGCCTCGATTTTCTTTGGGAACACTGTAGTGTTGCGCCAAGAGAGGGTTTGAAAGGATGACGTCATGAAAAAATGGATGGGGGGCCTGTTGGGCGCCACGCTGGTTGCGCTGATTTCGGGACTGGCATGGCTGGCCATTAGCACCGGGACCGCCAGGGCCGAAACGATGACCGTCTACAAGACACCCTGGTGCGGCTGCTGCACAGCCTGGGTCAAACATCTCCAGCGGGACGGATTCGAAGTGCGTGTAATCGAGCGGGAAGATCTCGCCCCCGTCCGCGCGTCGCTGAGCGTGCCGGACCGGCTTGCCTCCTGCCATACGGCGGAAGTTGCCGGATATGCGATCGAAGGACATGTGCCGGCTGCGGACATCAGGCGCCTGATGTCAGAGCGCCCCGATGCAGCCGGCCTGTCGGTTCCCGGTATGCCTCTGGGCTCTCCCGGCATGGAAATGCAGGGCCCTCCAGATGCCTATGATGTTATTCTGTTCGGAAGCGGAACTACCCGCACCTATTCGAGCTATGTCGGACGATTCCCGGCCAGCGAGGCCAGCGAGCCATGACACCGGAGACTTATAAGGAAGGGTCGCTCAGCCTGGCCGGAACCGTTGCCATGGGCACCGGTGTGATGATCGGCGCAGGCATATTTGCCCTGACCGGACAGGTCGCCCAATATTCCGGCCCGGCCTTTCCGCTCGCCTTCCTCCTTGCGGCGGTCATCAGCGGGTTCAGCGCTTACACTTATATCAAGATGTCGGACAAATATCCCTCGTCCGGCGGCATCGCCATGATCCTGCAGAAGGCCTACGGGCCTACAACGGTCGCGGCCGCCAGCGCGCTCCTCATGACGATGTCGATGATCATCAATGAAAGCCTTGTCGCCCGGACCTTCGGCGCCTATTCGCTGCAATTGTTCGACATCGAAAATACGGACACGCTCGTCCCGGTCCTTGCCGTCGGGTTGATCGCGGTTGCATTTCTCGTCAATATTGCCGGAAATAGGATCATTGGCGGCGTCTCGAAGATTGCAGCCGTCCTGAAGGTTGGCGGCATACTGATATTTTCCGGTGCCGCCCTCTGGGCGTCTGGATTTTCCTTCGAAGCCGCGAGCTCTGCGACGGAAGACGGGACCGGTCCCGCCGGCTTCCTCGCCGGTGTCGCACTGGCGGTCCTTGCCTTCAAGGGATTTACGACAATCACCAATAGCGGTGCGGAAGTCAGGAACCCCGGCAGGAATGTCGGGCACGCCATCATGTGGTCTCTGGCGATTTGTCTTGTCGTCTATATGTCCGTCGCCTTTGCTGTGGGGTCGTCGCTGACGCTGGAAGAAATCGTCGCCGCAAAAGATTTCTCGCTCGCCGAAGCCTCACGTCCCGCCTTTGGTGATCTCGGGGTGGGTTTCACCGTGATTATCGCAATTATCGCGACGGCATCGGGCCTGCTCGCCAGCGTGTTCGCGGTTTCCCGCATGCTGGCAATGCTGACCGACATGAAACTCATTCCTCACAGGCACTTCGGCATGCCGGGCGGGATTCAGAAACACATGCTGGTCTACACCGTTGTTATCGCGGCCATTCTTGCCGCCTTCTTCGACCTCGGCCGGATCGCATCACTTGGGGCGATCTATTATCTTGTCATGGACATTATTATTCACTTTGGCGTGTTGCGCCATCTGCGCGCGGATGTTGGTGCGCGGGCCTGGATCCTTGTCTCGGCAATCCTGTTCGATGCGGCAGCGCTCGGCGCTTTCATCTTTATAAAGGCGACAAGTGATCCCGCGATTATCCTCATTGCCATCGGATCCATGACGGCGATCTTTGCCCTGGAGGCTCTCTATCTTGGCAAGGTCCGCAACAAGGAAGTATCAGGTCATGAAAGTTCGCATGCCCATTAAGCCAGCCTGCCTTTTTGATGTATTCTCCCCATGATGTTGGCCATCTTTCTTACGGCCGCAACATTTATCCTGTCCGGCGCCCTTCACTACTGGATCATGTCCCGCTCCATCCGGCATGCTGACCGCATAACGCTTTTTCCTGGCGGCAGGCTCGTGCTCGTGCTCTGTATCTCGGGAATTGCACATCTTTCAGTCGTTGCACTTTATGCGGCCACCTATGGGGCTGGACTGGCGCTGCACCTTGGCAGCTTTGCCGAACTCAAGCCCTTGCGCGCGATGGATGTGTTCTATTTTTCACTCGTCAGCTATACCTCACTCGGTCTTGGCGACATCGTCCCAACCGGTCACCTTCGGCTGGTAGCCGGCGTAGAGGCCTTGAACGGCTTTCTACTGATCAGTTGCTCGGCCGCCTACCTGTTCCTGTTCATGAGCCATCAGGGCAAGGATGGCGCCAGATGATATCCGGGATTTCATCCGCCCTGACCACGGATAAGGAAAAAATGGTCGCAGCCCGGTCTTTCCGTCTGGGGCCGCAATTGCCCCCGGATCGTACCAGGCTTGCACAGGTTTCAGGATGCCTCGTTGTCGTGAGGACGATCCAGTACCCGTTCACTCCCCAGGCGTACAGCAATCGCCGTAGGCGCTGATGGCAGATACAGTCGAAATTCGAGTAACGGCTTTTGTCAATGACGATGTGGATCGCAGTTCGCGAAGAGTTGTAAGGAAGAGTTAGATATGTGCCTGTCACCAGAAGTCAGTTTCGTCGCCGCAGCCGGCCTGATTCCCGCAGGCATGGTCAGTATGCGTCAGGCGTGGCGCACGGACCGCCATTATCTTCCGCTTGCAACCTTGCCGCTCCTCTTTGGTATTCAGCAATTGGCTGAAGGGGTAGTCTGGGTTGCCGGCGCTGGCCAGAACACGGACCTTATCCTGAACGCCTCACTCGTCTACATGTTCTTTTCCTGGCTCGCCTGGCCTGTCTGGATTCCCGTGTCGACGTTCACACTGGAGCCGCCGCGCCGGAAGCCCTTGTTCCTCATCTTCGTCATTGTCGGCGCAATGCTCGGAGCATTGCAATATGTGCCTTACTTCGCACATGATGGCTGGCTCCACACACGCTTCCTGCCACATGTGATCGTTTATGAAGGCACCGAACTTCTGGATTTTGTCGGGCGGCGCGAATTCACTTATGTTGTCTATATTTCCGTCGTCATCCTGCCGCTTCTGATCTCGTCCATCCGCGGTGTCCGGATCTTCGGTCTACTGGCGCTCGGTGTCCTGATTACGACGTATACCTTCTTCTCCTACGCCTATGTGTCGGTGTTCTGCTTCGGCGGCGCCGTCATGTCGGCCTACCTGGTCTGGATGATGTTCAAGGGCGATGGGTCCCGGCCATGGCCTCCCGCACTCCATCCGGTATCGTAGACAAGGGACCGGCCGTGGAAGACCCACCTGTGATCATCGCGGGGGCCGGGATTGCCGGCCTGACCTGCGCGATCATCCTTGCCCGGGCGGGCCGCCAGGTAATCGTCCGGGAGTGGCACAATTCTGTCGGCCATCGCTTCCACGGGGACTTCCAGGGGCTCGAAAACTGGAGTCGCAGCGAGGACGCGATCGACTGGTTCGCGCAGACAGGGATTGAACGGAATTTCAGCACCCACGCAGTTCATGAAGGTGTAGCATTCGACGCCCAGGCAACGGCCTATCCCATTCGAAGCGCCCGCCCGCTTTACTATCTGGTTCGGCGCGGAAGCGAGCCGGGCTGTCTTGATCATGGACTGTTGCAACAGGCCCTGATGGCGGGTGTGGATGTCCGGTTTGGCGACCGGGTCACGGATGCCGGCGGCCAGGACGTGCTTGCGATCGGACCGCGGCGCGCCGATGTCATCGCTGCCGGCTATGTTTTCGAAACCGATTGCCCGGATGGCAACTACATTGCGCTCAACAATTCCCTCGCACCCGGCGGATACGCCTATCTCCTGATACGTCAGGGTCGCGGCACGCTCGCCAGTTGCATGTTTAGCGGGTTCAAGCAGCAGGCTGAATATGTTGCGCGAACGGCAGCGTTCTTTGCCGAAGCCACCGGCCTTGATATGCGCAATGCCCGCCCGTTTGGCGGGTTCGGCAATATAAGGGTTGCGCGCACCGCGATGCAGGGCAAGCGCCCCGTTATTGGCGAGCAAGCCGGATTCCAGGACGCGTTGGCCGGATTCGGCATGGGATATGCGCTTCGCTCCGGACAACTCGCCGCTCAAAGCATCCTCACCGGAGCTACTTATCGGACGCTCTGGCGCCGCGACCTTCGGCCCATGCTGCGAACAGGTATCTCCAATCGCTGCCTGTACGAACTGGCAAACGAGCGCCTGCGCCGCTGGGCCCTGAACCGGCTCAGCAGGACAGACGCCGGGCGCAAACTCGGATCGCTCTACAGGCCCTCCCTCCTGACACAGCTTGTCTATCCCGTCGCAAGATGGCGGCTCGGCAAAGCACTGAACGATCCGAGCTGCGATCACGAGAACTGCACTTGTGTCTGGTGCCAGCATGGGCTGGGTTAGCGTTCCGGCAGATTGCAGGCTGGCCAATTGAACGCACCGCCCGGCGGTCGGCGACGCGAGTACAGCGATCCCTGTCGCAATCACGCCGCAGACAAGGTTTCATTCAGCTCCCCCTGGGGGCTGACTTAATGTCTGCGCCGTAAAATGTGATCGTGCGCCTCGGCTGCATTGAGCTCCCGCGTTGAATTACCCAGACGGACGAAATATTTCGATGTATCCGACAGAAGCAGGAAGACCGGCGTGTCCGAACGCTCAACCAGAACCCAGCAGATCGTCTTTCCGTCGATCGTCAGAAACCTGCTGCGCACGAGTGGACAGACAGCGCTGCCGAGATAGGTCCTGACGATCCCGATCAGGGCACGTTCGAATTCATCCGCCGTAGGGTTCCGAAGTGTATTCAGATCCGGATCAATCCCGAGAAGTTCGCCGTCATCCGCAACACCTATGAGCAAACGTCCGCCTTCATGATTCATGAAGCCCGCAATGGTTTTGGCGATCACCTGCTCGAGGCTTCTGTTCGTTCGCGATTCCCGGATATCCCAGCGCAAGGTCGACTTGAATTCCGTCCGTTCGTTCTCGCCTCCGGCAATCACACCGGGCAGAGCCATCTGAAGGTCTTCCAGCAAGGCTTCGGTCGTGCGCGCCTGCCGTGAAAGCGCAAGGGTCAGCACCGAAAATACGAGCCCCATAATTGCGCCCAGGGCAGCAAAAATGACATTCATGGCCATGAGGTGGAGCAAGGGCGCGCCGCTGACACGTTCCCAGGCGAACTGGCCGAACCCGGAATACCTGCCTGAAAACAGGGAAGCATACTCCATCCAGACCACGAGCGAGTTTACCGGATGCAGGACCAGAACACCGATGATCCCGCCAAGGGCGGCATAGATCACCAGGTGACGGATTTGCCGGGCTTTCTGGCTCATCCTCTCGTCCTTGAGTGATAGCGGTTCATGCGTCCTCCTTGCCGAAACAGGGATGAGGTTCCTGCAGCATGAAACTGCCGCCTGTGTGTTCCCGGACCCGGGCGCGCAACCGCCTCAATCGGAACATGCGAGGATGGCAGGCTGGCTGTGTTTTCCATGCACACCCCCGGCTTCCAGGTGAATGTCTGGCGTTGCCTGCTGATACGGCCCTGACCGCGCGCGCCCTCAATAGAAACTCCAAGCCGGTGAATTTCATGCAGGCGTGTAACGTCTCGGCATCATTCCCGTCTGTTGACCTGGCACGTACCGGGGCGACCAGGCCTGGCCTTGCCGAAAGGGTCATCGAGCAATGAGGGAACAGATGAACGAACGTCCGGATCGCACGCCCGCCCCTGCGCGGAATACACCGGAAGGCCGCAAGGGGCCTCCCCCGCCCTTCTTCGGGATATTGTCCACAGTCACCGCATTCGGACTCGGCATGGGTGTCGCCAGCTATCTCAGGGACATCGCGCTCCTGGTCGTCCTGCTCGCCCTGACCGCGACCGTCATCGCGCTGGCGAGAATCACTCGCAGGAGCTCTCCGCGCCCCTTGTGGATGGACGGGATCTACTGGACGAGCTGGCTCATACTGGCGGGCCTCGTCATTCTGATCGCAAGAAGTATCCTGACCTGATCCGTTTGCGGTGCACTACCGGGCCAGTCGGTCGAGCCTCTGTCCCGGATTATCGATCACGACGGCCGGGTCGACCGCAGCGACTGTCTTGTCCGTCTCCGGACAGTCGATGGACCGGATAATATGTCCGAGGACGTTCAGCCTTGCTGCACGCTTGTCATCTGTACGGACCACATACCATGGCGCATGCTCGAAATCCGTCTTCAGGAACATCTCGTCGCGCGCGTTCGTATATTCATCCCATTTTTGCAGGGCCACCGCGTCGATCGGACTCTTCTTCCATTGTTTGAGCGGGTCCCGGTCGCGGTCTTCCAGCCGGGTCTCCTGCTCGGTCCGGCTTATGTCGAGATAGTATTTGAGGATTTGCATCCCGTCATGAACGAGCATCTGCTCGAACGCGCCGACCGTCTCCAGAAACGCAGCCACCTCGGCCTTCCGCGCGAATTTCATCACGCGTTCCACACCCGCTCTGTTGTACCAGGAGCGGTTGAACAAGGCGATCTCTCCATCGGCCGGCAGATGCGGCACATAGCGTTGGAAATACCAGCTCCTCGTGTCCCGGTCGGAGGGCTTGCCAAGGGCAACAACCCGCGTATCCCGCGGGCTGAGATGCTCTGAAATCCGCTTGATGACGCCATCCTTGCCGGCTGCATCGCGCCCTTCGAAAAGAATGAGGATACGATGCCCGTGCCGGATCGCCCGCCTCTGGATCTTGACCAGCTCTACTTGCAACGCCCGGAGATCATGCTTGTAGGCTTTTTTTGACACGCCCCTGGCGTCCTGTTCGTCATCGGACATTCTGGTGGCGCCTTTCCTCATTCAGGCAGGATTTCGTTCGCTTTGAAACAGGTATCGGATCTGGCTGATACAGGTAATCCCGCGTCAGCGGAACCGACTCCTGTCGCTTGCCGAGCTGGAGCTGAAACACATTGTGGACACCGTGCCGGAATGAAAGCTCGCTGCATACCAGGTAGAATTCCCACATCCGTACAAAGCGCGCATCGTGCAAGGCTTCGGCCTCAGCAGCGCGCGCCAGAAAGCGCGCCCGCCAGGCTTTCAGCGTTTCGGCATAGTGAAGGCGGAGGACTTCGATGTCGAGCACCGTCAGACCCGCTTGCTCGATTGCCGGCAGGATCTCCGACAGGGCCGGAATGTAACCGCCCGGAAAGATGTGCCTTGCGATCCAGGGATTGGTTGCACCCGGCCTGCCCGCTCGGCCGATCGTATGGACAAGGGCAACCCCGTCCGGGCTCAGGCGCGCTGCAATCTGTCTGAAATATTCCTGATAGTGGGGCACTCCGACATGCTCGAACATTCCCACCGAGACGATCCTGTCATACTCATCCGTAAGAGACCGGTAATCCTCGATCCGGAACGTGGCCTGGTCGCCGAGCCCTTGATCCGCTGCACGCTTGCGAGCTAACTCGTATTGCTCGCAGGAAAGCGTCACGCCTTCCACGCGAACGTCCTCCGACCGGCAAAGATGCAGGGCCAGGCCGCCCCAGCCGCAACCGATGTCCAGCACCCGGTCGCCAGGTCTGAGGCAAAGCTTGCGGGCGATATGTTCTTTCTTGAGTTCCTGGGCCTGCTCCAGCGTGACCTCAGCATCCGGGAAATAGGCGCAGGAATATTGCATGTCCTCATCCAGGAAGAGGCGATAGAGATCATTCCCGATGTCATAGTGATGAGCTACATTGCGCGCGGATCGCTCTTGCGGATTGAATTGCGCAATCAATCGGGCGCTCTTCCTGAACAGCGCCGGCAACCGTGCTGCCGGAAGTCCGTCTGCCAGGAAGTTCACCCAGAAGAGATCCAGCAGGTCGTAAAGGTCGCCGAATTCAATGGTCAGGCCGCCTGCCATGTAAGCCTCGCCGACCTGCAGTTCCGGATCCAGAAGGATCCGCCGAAGCCAGGCATTCGAGGCGATAGCGATCCGGACCGGCCGGACGCGATAGGATCCGTATCTCGCTGTTTTTCCATCCGGAAACCTGACCTCGATGCATCCCTTGCGGATCGCCCGTTCCAGCCTGTTTCTTGCGATCGCGCCTATGAGTGCCATGCCAGATCTCCGTTGGAGTCCACCTGCCGGTCGCCAGGCGGAACTTATTGACTGATACGGAGAAGACGCCCCGCTCCCTCAACCGTTACAGTCGGGCGGGCGCCACGGACGCCCGATAAGGGGCATGCCGGCCGGATGCGTATGAATATGCAGACTGCCCGCCGATCCCGCGAAAGGAACCAAGGGATGACATCTGACAAGGCGCCATCAAGGCAGCGCAGGCGGGCCGTTGAAGCCGCTCTGACCGAGTCGCACCAGGACCTTTACCGCTTCCTGAAACGGAAGATCGGCAATGACGCGGATGCCAGGGACGTGTTGCAGGACTTCTACGTGAAAGCCCTGACGCGCTTTTCCGACCTGAAGGATGAAGACCGCTTGCGCGGCTGGCTCTCTCAGGTTCTGCGCTCGACAATCGCGGACCATTTCCGTGACAGGAAACGTACCAGCGATTTGCTGGCCAGCTATGCTGCCAATGCGGAGCTTCTCTTCGGCGAAGAGGAACTGGACTTCGTGATCTGTGCCTGTCTCTATAAGATGCTTCCGACGCTCAGTCCCGGCTATGCAGACCTAATCTGGCGGGCAGATCTCATCGGAGAAGAAAGATCCGCCATCGCTGAAGACCTCGGCCTCAGCGAAGCCGCCCTTCGGGTGAAGCTGCACCGGGCCCGCCGGGCTATGCGCGAACGCCTTGAACAGACCTGCCATACCTGCCTCGAACACGGATACTTCCAGTGCGCCTGTCAGGGATCCGGCAGCAAGGTGCACAGGTAGGGCCTCGACGCCTGGACCGATCATGCGCCTCCCGGTGCTGGCAACCGCCCACAAGTCCGGGCAATCGGCTTTTGAGGGGTCAGCATCGCCGACACGTATTTCTGAAAAGCAATCCGGCAACCGCCCTGCACGGGGAAACAAAGCGCATGCAGCGAAGGAAGACCATGATCATTGATCCTGAGATGTCCACACGCACCAAGCCAGGATGCAGGATTGCAACCCGCGCCTGCCGACCCTGTCCCATTACGGAAAAATAGTCAGAATCATGGACCACTCGACCCACACGCATCAGGCAGCCGCCTCTCCCGAAACGGCTAATCCTCACAGCCATCACGCTCACAATGGCGCAGGGCATGCCCATGAGGGTCACAATCACGAGGGCATGATCGCCGATTACCGCCGCAGGTTCTGGATCGTCCTGATCCTGACCGTGCCGATACTGGCTCTGGCTCCGATGATACAGACCTGGCTCGGTCTTCAGGACAGTTTACGCTTTTCCGGTGACCGGATCCTTCTCGCCGCGCTCTCAAGCCTTGTCTTCTTCATCGGCGGCTGGCCCTTCCTGAAAGGATTCTGGCAGGAAATAACCGGGCGCGGGATCGGAATGATGACCCTGATTTCGGTCGCGATCACCACCGCTTATGCCTATTCAGTCGGCATGGTCGCGATCGGCAGCGACGAGACCTTTTTCTGGGAACTTGCCACGCTGATCGCTGTCATGCTGCTGGGGCACTGGATCGAAATGAAATCGGTTCTCGGTGCCGGGCGCGCGCTCGAGAAGCTCGCCAGCCTCATGCCGGATGAAGCCCACCTCCTCGCCGACGACGGCTCTGTCAGGGACGTATCCGTGTCGACACTGCGCGGCGGCGAACAGCTGCTGATCAAGCCTGGCGAAAAGGTTCCGGCGGACGGCATCATCGTTCATGGCGACTCTTCGCTGAACGAATCCATGCTGACGGGCGAATCGAAGCCTGTATCCAAGAGCATTGATGACCGGGTGATTGGCGGGTCCATCAATGGAGAAGGCTCGCTGACCATCCGGGTCGACAAGACCGGAGACGAGACATTCCTGTCGAGCGTGATCAAGCTCGTCAAGGAAGCCCAGGCCAGCAAGTCCCGGACACAGGACCTCGCCAACTCGGCAGCGAAATGGCTCACCTTCATCGCACTCGGCGGAGGCCTGTCGACCTTCCTGTTCTGGACATTTTTTACCGGACAGGGTTTCGGGTTCGCCATGGCCCGCGCTGTCACGGTCATGGTGATTGCCTGTCCGCACGCGCTCGGCCTTGCTGTGCCGCTGGTCGTTGCGCGCTCGACGGCCATCGCCGCAGGCAATGGGCTGCTCATCCGTGACCGGACGGCGTTCGAGGAGGCCCGCAACATAGATGCCATCATATTCGACAAGACAGGCACACTGACCCGGGGCGAGTTCGGAATCACCGATACGCTCGTCTTCGATACCACCCATTCCGAAGAAGAAATCGTCGCCTATGCCGCTTCGATCGAGGCGCATTCCGAGCACCCGATCGCCCAGGGGATTGTCCGCGACTCAAAACAGGCCTGGCCGGTCGAAAAATTCCGGGCGATCCCCGGCAAGGGGGCCTCCGGCGAGGTGAAAGGACACGAGGTAAAAGTCGTCAGTCCCGGCTACCTGCGTGACCAGGGCATCGGCATGGAAGACCCGCGCTTTGAGGAACTGAGCCGGCAGGGAAAGACCGTCGTCTTTGTCCTGATTGACGACCGGCTCGCCGGGGCCATCGCGCTGGCCGATATCGTTCGCGAGGAATCCCGCGAGGCCATCCGGCACCTTCGGGACATGGGCATCAGATGTATCATGCTGACAGGGGACAACCGGCAGGTGGCTGAATGGGTTGGCCGCGAGATCGGGCTGGACGAAGTCATTGCCGAAGTCCTGCCGGAAGAAAAAGCCGCAAAGGTCCGGGAAGTTCAGTCGCGTGGCCTGATCGTGGCCATGACGGGTGATGGGGTCAACGACGCCCCTGCCCTCGCTCAGGCAAATGTCGGCATTGCAATCGGCGCCGGAACAGACGTTGCCATCGAGACGGCAGACATCATTCTCGTGCGTTCAAGTCCTGCAGACGTCGTCGCCATCATCGAACTTGCACGGGCGACCTACAGGAAAATGATGCAGAACCTCGCCTGGGCAACCGGATACAATACGTTCGCCATTCCGGCAGCCGCAGGCCTTTTCTTCCCGTGGGGCGTGATCCTGACCCCAGCAATCGGCGCCGTGTTCATGTCCGCCAGCACGGTAATCTGCGCCGTCAATGCCCAGCTCCTCAAACTGAACCGGCAGCGGGCAGGCACATGACCCAATTATTCCAGGCGATATCGCGTCGAACCGGCCGCACGCGGTCCAGTGCGCAGTCCTGATGGCAGAGGAGAAACGCCATGCAGAAGGATAATAGATCATTTCGGAACCATCACCCCCGGGGCGGACGCCTCTGGTTGCCGATTATCGCCTTTGGCGGCCTGATCGCCTTCTTCCTGCTCTATGAACACCGGGCGCACATCCCGGCCAACGCGGTCTTCTTTCTGGGGTTCCTGCTCTTCTGCGGCGTGATGCACATGTTCATGCATGGCGGACACGCCGGGCACGGAGCCGGCCATGGCCGGCATGAAGATCGTTTCCTGCCCCCATCAGACAACCAGGAAGGACCCGGCCAATGAACCCGTCCATGGCACAGTCCGAATACGGGCTCTGGTTTCTCGCCGTCCTGAACTCTTTGGTCTTCATTATCTTCGCTTTCAGTTTCGCCAAACCGTCGAGATCCAGGGACTGGACCTCTTTCGGCGCCTTCAGTGCCTTCATCATCGCGCTGTTTACGGAAATGTACGGCTTCCCGCTTTCGATCTACTTTCTTGCGCCCTGGCTTGAATCGAAATTTCCCGACATCAACTGGTTCGCCCACGAGTCCGGACATTTCTGGGAGATGATATTTGGCTGGAAGAGCAATCCGCACTTCGGCCCATTCCACTGGGCGAGCCTCGGTCTCATATTTCTGGGCTTTAGCGTCCTGTCTGCCGCATGGCCTGTCCTGCACGGCGCGCTGCGCTCTGGCACACTCGCGCAAACAGGTATCTATGCCCGTATGCGGCACCCGCAATATGCAGGCTTCGTGCTGATCATGTTCGGTTTCCTCCTGCAGTGGCCAACCGTCCTGACCCTGATCATGTTCCCCATTCTCGTATTCATGTATGTCCGCCTGGCACTGAGGGAAGAACGCGATGCCGAAGCGCAATTCGGAGAGATGTACAGCGCCTATGCGGCTGTTACACCCCGCTTCTGGCCACGCTGGGGACACCTGCAGGACATCGAGCGTGCCCGGCACGAATAAGTGTTGATCACGGCAGGCGCGAATTCATGCTTTTCGCGAAGGGACGGCGTATCAAATGGAAATCGTGACGATATTGCCGTTTTGATAGATATATTCCGGAACGGGAAGGTTGAGAGGCGCCGGTCCCTTCCGGATTCGGCCGGACGTATCATAATGTGACCCATGACAGGGACAATACCATCCGCCATAGTCTCCGACATTTCCCTGATTGGGACCAAGCGGAACGCAGCCAAGATGTGTGCAGACGCCAGAAGTTATCAGAATGGCGGGATTGAGGCCCCCATCCTGATTGGGACGCAGGCGCTCTTCGTCGGTCTCCGGGTCGCGAAGCCGCGAAATATTGACCGCACGGGCTTCGGCGATTTCAACTTCCGTCCTGTGCCGGACGAAAAATGGCTTGCCGCCGATCAGGACCCTCAGCTCGCTACCGACCCTTATCTTTGAAATATCGACATCCAGGGAACTGGAGGCTCGCGTATCCCCGGCGGGGTTCATCTGGTCGACCAGCGGCCAGGCCGCCATCGCGGCCCCACCAAACGCGACAGCACCGGTCGCCACAAAAATGAAGTTCCGCCGCTCGTCGCTTGCAGGCATCTCGTCGGTCATTCGGACCACTCCCTTATCCGGCCCGCAGACCCCTTTGCGGTGGCAGGCCTCAGGTCTTCACGATCCCGATCTCGGTTATGCTTTGCCCCGGAGGGGACGGTCCTGCAATGCACCGGGATCGTGGGGGGAAGGACGCACGGGAACATTGCAGGACCTGACGGCAATGTGTGGGACCATTGCCGCTGTCTCTGTTTTTGCGCCAAACGGTGCCTCATCTCTTGAGGACGAGGTCCGGAGCGGACGCAAGATTGCGGTCTGTTGGCCGGGCCTATTGAGTCCCGTCACCGCCCCCCTGACCCTCAGTCTTCGGACAGTGATCGGCGGGGTCATGTTCCTTTGCTTCATGCTTGGCATCGCAATCATCGGCGCCCATCTGGTTCATCTTCGTACCATCCTGGCCCATCATCATGCCATCGCCGTCCATTTTCATGCCGTCATGGTCCATCATCATGCCGTCGCCGCCCATTTTCATGGCGCCGTGATCCATCATGTTGCCGCCTTGCGTCATCATCTGGCCACCGGTCATCTGGCTCTCCATACCGGCCTTGCAATCAGGCATGCCTTCATGGCCTGTCATGCAGGAAGCTCCGCCAGCAACACCGGATTCGGCGGCGGGCTTGTCGCCATGATCGTGAGAATCGTGACCGCCCTGAGCCAGTGCCACGGGCGATAGGGCGAGCATTGCAGCCGCTATCCAGACAGGTTTCATGAGTAAACTCCTTTTCAAACCTCGGGAACGCAAGGGGATGTGCGCTCCTGAAACGTATTACGTCGCATCTGCGTGCGCCCCTCAGGCAGACAGCCTTGCGCACTGCAAATATGTTTCCTGACCGAGCAAGGGGTTCCATGACCGGCCCGCACGCGCTTGCCATCCTCGTTATGCTCCTCTGGGCCGGTTGTTATCCGTTTATCGCAATGGGCCTGTCTGATGCGCCTCATCTGACGTTCGCCGCCTTGCGCGCCCTTCTTGCAGGAGGCGGCCTTCTTGCCATTGCCGGTGCACGGAAATGCCGCCTTCCTTCCAGCGCGGCGGAATGGGGGTGGATCTGCCTGACGGGGCTCAGCATGACCAGTCTTGGCTATTTCGGCATGTTCCACGCCTCCGAATTCGTGTCTCCGGGGCTGGCCACCATGATCGAAAGCCTGCAGCCCATGATGGCGGCTATACTCGCCTTCCTGTTTCTCGGGGAGCGCCCCCGCCTCGTGAACTGGACGGGCCTTGTTCTGGGGGCTGTCGGTGTTTCCCTGGTCGCTGCCCCGAAAATCCTTGCTGCAGGGGGTGACCAGGCCCTGAACGGCATGGGCTTCGTCATGATTGCCACAGGCGGTGTGGCGGCAGGCAATATCGCGATCAAGAATGTGTCCGCCAGCGTCGATGCATCCATGGCCATGGGATTGCAGCTCGTGATTGGCGCCGTGCCTCTGGCCCTGCTTGCAGCATTCGGCCCGGACCCGCTCGCCATCACCTGGTCCGCACGCTTTGCGCTCTCCCTGACAGTCCTGGCACTTCCCGGTACCGCACTGGCCTACTGGCTCTGGCACAAGGTCCTGCAATCGCTGGACGTCTCAGAAGCGGCCAGTTTCAGCTTCCTGGTACCGCTGATCGGCGTCAGCGCCGGCGCAGCCTTCTTCGGGGAAACCATCGGAGGAAATGTCGCGCTTGGTGCGATGCTGGCCGCGCTTGGACTATATCTCGCGTCCAGCCGGAACCCACGGACGTCACCGTTACCTGGGCGGCGCGATCACTGATCGGCGGACTCGACCTGCGCCTGGAGGATTTTTCTTGCCCGGTAGACGCGCGTCTCGACGGTTTTGACCGATACGCCGAGAATATCTGCGACCTCGATCTGCGGCAGGTCCTGCAGGACCTGCAGCGTGAACGCCACCCTCAGCTTCTCCGGCAATTCGTCGATCATGGCGGACACGCGTCTCAGCTCATCGTGAATTTCAAAACCGCCCGGGATGTCCGCCCCGTGGTCCGCGATATCCGGACGGTCCGGAACGTCGAGCGGCGCGGCCTGGAAGAAGAAACTCCTTACCGCACGTTTCCTTCCGTGATCGCGCACCTTGTTGAGGGCGATATGATAGATCCATGTCGAAAACTTGCGTGACGGATCATAGCGGTCGATTGACCGCCAGGCGGCCGTGAATGCGTCCTGGAGCACGTCATACGCGTCCTCATCCCCACGCATGGACCGGTGAATATAGCGATAGAGCGGCTCCTTGTAGCGGCGCATAAGCTCGGTGAAGGCGCGCTCCTCGCCTCCCGCCGCCGCAACGGCAAGTTCCGCGTCTGTTCGCTCATTATGGGCCACGCGACTATGTCTATTGCTCCTTCAGTGCCCGAACGATTTCCTTGTCGAACGCCTTAGCCTGCTCCTCATCCAGTATCTCGCGCATCTCGAACACATGCTCGATGGTGAGCTTCTGCAGCTCCCCCATGGCCTCGTGAAAATCATCAATCGCCGCCTGGACAGCGGGGGAATTCGCCTTGTCGGTCTCGATCGCGTCGGCGAGCGCGAGATTGGCCGCTCGCAACCTTGCTTCAAGCTCCTTCTTGCGCGCCGCGAACTTGCGTTCAACGACTTCAAGGCGCTGCTCCTGTGCGTCGGAGAGCTCGAGGTCCTTGTGGATCAGATCATGTAGACCTGAAGCCCGCTGGACCTCCGGCGCCGGGGACCAGTTTCCGGCAAGAAAAACGCCGGTCATGCCTGCACACAGCGCAACAAAGGCAACGATGATCCAGTGTTCAAGCCGCATAAGCTTTCCTAGCGCAATAATCCGGAAGGTCCGTACGACGCCTCAACCGAAAACACCGAAAGCTCGTTCGGTCCGGAAGTTCTGGGAACAGAGATCACCCCGACGAAGAGACCGACCGCAAGCGCAACGGCAATGCTGCGGGAGAGCACAGGCATGGCGGAAACCTGGCCATTGGTTGCAACGCCGAAAAGGCCTCCCCTTTGTGTTCCCGTGGCCCGTGCATCGACCCGGGCCCAGACTTCGGGCTCGATATGGCTGAGGTCGCGATCGGCCGGCAGGGCCTTGATCCCCGCGATGAGGGCGTCGAGATCCTTGTTCATGGCGCTCTCCTTTCAGATAGCAAGATTAGGGAGGATTACGTATTGCCCTGTACGCGGCAGTTTCAACACCCCCTCATGAATCTACTGCTAATAATTGGTATGCATCGACAAGCGTCCTTGCAATCAGCTGACTGCACGGGCTGTACCGAACCGCCAGATTGCCTGTTTGCAGGAATTTCGTCGCTTGGCGAGAGGGAGACATGACGCAAATAAGGAAAAAAATCACAGAACTCGACCCGGCCCGCAGGCCACTGCGATTTGCCCTCTCCTATGTCCTCGTCCTGACTGTCGTCAATCTCGTCTGGGAAATCGCGCAATTGCCGCTTTATACCCTCTGGACCGAAGCCTCGTTGGCCGAAAAGACTTTCGCGATCCTTCATTGCACGATCGGGGACGGGCTGATCGGATCAGCAACGCTTGCCCTGGCTCGGCTTGCCTTCGGCGGGCGGCGCTGGCCCGCGCAGCACTACTGGCGCGTTGCGCTGGCAGCGACGCTTCTGGGGATTGCCTATCTCATTTTTAGTGAGTGGCTGAATGTCAGCCTGCGCGGCAGCTGGGCCTATCGGGACGCCATGCCGACGGTCGGTCCCCTGGCCACAGGCCTTGCCCCGCTCCTGCAATGGGTCATCCTGCCACCATTGGTTTTCCTGCTGACGCGCAAGGCGCGGCTTTTCTGAACGACTGACGGTCTGCACAAGCGGCTGTTGCCTGGGAATTGCCCTGTTTTGGACCGGTACGGGCGGGATCTGGTCCGGAAGCCTTTTGCTACCCGGCATGAGGGGAAGAGGGAGACACGGCGTATGTGTGATTGTTGGCGGCGCATGAGGCGCACAAGGCAACCGGAGCCCGGTAAATCATGACAGCACATTGGCAGGACGGATATGGCCTGATCGTCCACACGGACGAAACCCGTCAGCGCCTTGCAGACATTCTGCATTCGGCCCGGCGCGGCGAGCTGGCCCTGACCGAGCCGCAGGCAGAAAGCGTGCTGGCAGCAACTGACCGCCTGGCAAATGCGGCGATGTGGCTCGTCGCGCACATGACTTACGCCTGCCGGGTCGATCTGTCCGGAACCCCTCTTTCTGCCGAGGACTTCAAGCCGTCTCCCGAAGGCCACACCGGCGGCTCCCTGAACATGGCGATCGCCTTTGCGGGCTACCTTGCAGCCAACGCCCTGAGCGGACACACACGTGCCTGGACACTTGGCCAGGGCCATTGCGTGGCCGCGATCGAAGCGGTCAACACACTCACGGGCAATGTATCCGCTTCGCAGCGCGGCCGGTATGACCGCAGCGAAGCCGGACTGACCCGGCTCGTCCGCGATTTTTACAGCTATGCCATGACGTCCGATGGAAAGCCGGCCGTTCCCCTTGGAAGCCACGTTAATCCAAATACGGCCGGCGGCCTCTCGGAAGGCGGGTACCTCGGCTTTGCAAGCCTGCAATATATCCATATGCCGTTGCCTGGGGAACGCCTGGTGGCCTTTCTGAGCGATGGCGCGTTCGAGGAGCAGCGCGGATCCGACTGGGCACCGAGATGGTGGCGCGCCTCCGACAGCGGCTTTGCCATTCCGGCGATGGTCCTCAATGGGAGGCGGATCGAACAACGAACGGAAATCTCCCAGGAAGGCGGTCTCGACTGGCTGGTTCGCCACCTTGAACTGGGCGGGTTTGACCCGATCATCCTGGATGGTCACGATCCCCTGTCCTATGCCTGGGGCATCCTTGAAGCCGAAAAGCGGCTGGTCGGACTCTCAGAGGCTGACGGCCCCTATCCGGCAAGGCTCCCCTATCTCATTGCGCCGTGCGTAAAGGGCTACGGTTTCCCGGGCGCTGGGACCAACCGGGCCCATAACCTCCCTCTCGCCGGCAACCCCCATACCGACCCCGCAGCGCGAGCGGCCTTCAATGAAGGGGCAAGGGCACTCTTCACACCACATGACGTTCTGGATAACGCAATCCGTTCACTGAGCACCCACAAGGCGCAAGGGCGAGTGCTGGAAAGCCGGAACGCCTGCGCCGTTCGGAATGTACCGGGCCCGCACCTTCCTCCACACGCGGCGGCAGGGTCTGGAAGCGAGCCCCCGGCCTGCGCCATGGACGGCATCGACCGGTGTTTCGCCGGCATTGCGCGCGCCAATCCGCACCTGCGCATCCGGGTTGCGAACCCCGACGAGCTTCGCTCGAATCACATGCCGCTCACGCTGGAACTGCTGAAACACCGGGTCAACGTCCCCGAACCCGGCACGCCGGAAGACATCAATGGCTCGATCATTACCGCGTTGAACGAAGAAGCCGTCATCTCGGCTGTGCTCGGCAACAAGGCCGGACTGAACCTGGCGGTCAGTTATGAAGCCTTCGCCATGAAAATGCTTGGCGCCCTGCGGCAGGAAATCATCTTTGCGCGCCGCCAGAAGGAACTCGGCCAGCCCCCCGGCTGGATCAGTGTCCCCCTGATCGCGACATCCCACACCTGGGAGAACGCCAAGAACGAGCAATCTCATCAGGATCCGACCCTGCCCGAAGCCCTGCTCGGCGAGATGTCCGATACGGCGCGCGTCATCTTTCCGGTCGACGCAAACAGCGCCGCGGAAGCCCTCCACAGTGTCTATCGCGGACGTGGCGAAATCGCCTGTCTTGTCATTCCCAAACGACAGGTCGGCGAGCTCCTAACCCAGGAAGAGGCCGCCGATGCTCTCAGGATCGGCGCCATCCGGATTGCCGGAGACCTCGAATCCGCACGCGTCCAGTTCGTCGCCATCGGCGCCTACCAGGCGGTCGAGGCGCTTGCGGCCCATGACCGGCTGGCCGGGCGCGGCGTGGCCTCCTGCGTCACCCTGGTGCTTGAACCCGGTCGGTTCCGTTCCGGCCGGGACCCGATCGAAACGGCCAGCACCGCACCGGATCATATTGTCCGCGCCCTGTTCCCGGCCGGCCTGCCCCGCATACTCCTGACCCATACCCGGCCGGAACCCATGACCGGCCTGCTCAGACGTATCGACGAAGGCCCCGGCCGGCTGCGGGCGCTCGGATATATCTCACGAGGCGGTACACTGGATGTACCAGGAATGCTGTTTGCCAATCGCTGTACCTGGGCCCACGCGGTCGACGCGGCCATGACGATCGCCGGTCTCCGGCAGACCGGCCTGCTCACGGAAGATGAGCGCCGCGCCATTGAAGGTAACGGCGACCCGTCCGTGCTGAAACAGGTTTTACCCATCCACCGAACGGAGACCGTGCAATGACTCTGACCCTGACGAGCCTTGGGGGAGCGGGAACCGTTACAGGTTCGCGCCACCTTCTCGAACATGACGGACAGCGCCTGCTGATCGATTGCGGCCTGTTCCAGGGATTCAAGGGCTTGCGGGAGCGCAACTGGGCGCCCTTCCCCGTCGACCCGTCCTCGATCGACGCCATTGTCCTGACGCACGCCCATATCGACCATAGCGGCTATCTGCCAAAACTGGTCAGGGAAGGCTATCGTGGCCCGATCTACTGTTCCGGGGCGACGAAGGACCTTTGCGAAATTCTTCTGCGCGACAGCGCATATATATCCGAGCGGGACGCCGAACGCGCAAACCGCTATCGCTACACAAAGCATGAGCCGGCAAAGCCGCTTTACACGGTGGCGGATGCCGAAGCTGCAATCGCGCAATTGGTGCCGGTTGCGTTCCATACAGATATCGCGCTCGACATCGGAGCCCGCGTCTACATGCGGCGCGCAGGCCATATTCTCGGCGCCTCCACGCTGGAAGTGAAATGGGGCGGGAAGACGATTGTCTTTTCCGGGGACCTCGGACGATATGATGACCCGTTCATGTTCGATCCCGAACCCGTCCGCAAGGCCGACTATGTCGTTATCGAGTCCACCTATGGGGACCGGACCCACCCGAAGACCGACCCCATGGAGCAGCTTGGCGAGGTCATCGGCCGTACCGTCAGCCGCGGCGGGACGGTCGTCATTCCGGCTTTTGCCGTCGGACGCGCCCAGCTGCTTCTCTATCATATCTGGATGCTGAAGAAGGCCGGACGCTTTGCAAACGTCGCGATCTATCTCGACAGCCCCATGGCCATCAACGCGACCGAGCTTCTTTGCGCCCACCTCGATGATCACAGATTTACACCCGATGTGTGCATGGAGACCTGCAACATTGCCAGTTATGCGCGTGACGTCGAAGCCTCCAAGGCGATCACAAGCGACCGCATGCCAAAGGTGGTGATCGCAGCGAGCGGCATGATGACCGGCGGCCGGGTCCTGCATCATGTCGAAGCCTTTGGCGGGGACCGGAAGAACACGATCCTGTTCGCGGGCTACCAGGCGGCCGGGACGCGCGGCGCAAAGATCCTCGAAGGTGCCAGGTCAGTTCGCATGTTCGGCAAGGAAGTTGAGATCAGAGCGGAAATCGCCAGCCTCCCCGCCTTGTCAGCCCATGCCGATGCCGATGAACTGATGAAATGGCTGGATGGCTTTGCGGCCCCGCCAGCCAGGACATTTATCGTTCACGGGGAACCGGAAGCCTCCAGCCATTTCCATGACAGGATACAGGAGGACCTGGGCTGGCCCAGCGATGTTGTCCGCATAGATCATACCTACGATCTCGCAGGAGGCGCTTGATCGTGCCCGGCGATCATGTTCCCGGCGGCCAGCCCCTGAAGGCCCGGCGCCTGAAATGGCACACCCAGGACGATGCCATCATCCTCATGCGCACCGACTGTCCGGTCTGCCGCGCCGAGGGCCTGACATCACGTTCCAGAATCCTTGTCACCTGTGGCACAAGATCGGTGATCGCCACGCTGCACCAGATCGAGGACGACTGGCTACCTATTTCTGAGGCGGGGCTTTCGGAAGCCGCCTGGAAGCGGCTCGGCGCTGTCCCGGGTGCAGACCTCAGCATTGCCCACGCACCGACGCTCCCATCCCTGTCCGATGTCCGCCAGCGGATGACCGGAAGACGGCTTGGCGCGGACGCTTTCGACAGGATCATCTCGGATATCGCATCGGGGAAATATTCCGATGTGCACCTAGCCGCTTTCATATCCGCCTGCTCCACCCTGAAGCTCGATCTCGGGGAAATGAAAGCCCTGACACATGCCATGGTCGGGGCGGGCGAACGGCTGAGCTGGGATGCGGACCTGGTAATCGACAAGCATTGCATCGGAGGCCTGCCCGGCAATCGGACAACGCCGATCGTTGTGGCGATCCTTGCCAGTCAGGGCCTGACAATACCGAAGACCTCGTCGAGAGCCATCACGTCTCCAGCCGGAACCGCCGACACAATGGAAACTCTCACTCGCGTCGATCTGTCGATGTCCGAGATCCGCCGGGTTGTCGAAGCAGAGGGTGGATGCCTTGCCTGGGGCGGCGCCGTCCAGCTGAGCCCCGCCGACGACGTGCTTATCCGGATCGAGAGAGCTCTCGATATCGATGCCGAAGGCCAGCTGATCGCGTCCGTCCTGTCGAAGAAGATCGCTGCGGGCGCAACCCATGTCGTACTCGACCTGCCGGTTGGGCCGACCGCCAAATTGAGAAGCCGGCCGGATGCTGAAGCATTGATCGAACACATGACGGCGGTCGCCGGGGGGTTCGGCCTGCAGACCCGGTTTGTATTGAGCGACGGCAACCAGCCCGTCGGCCGCGGGATCGGTCCGGCCTTGGAAGCATGGGATGTCCTGCACGTCCTCCAGCGGCAACCGGCCGCGCCTCTCGACCTGCGGGCGCGCGCGATTACCCTTGCCGGGGCAGCGCTTGAACTTGCAGGCCGCGTGGCGGAAGGCCAGGGCGGAGACGTAGCCCGCGAGGCGCTTGATGACGGATCGGCCTGGTCGAAATTCCAGGCCATATGCGAAGCGCAGGGCGGGCTTCGGGTCCCCCCTGTCGCGGACCACTCAGCCCCTCTCCTCCCCCGCCTTGCTGGCAGGCTGACGCGCATCGACAACCGCAAGCTTGCAAGACTCGCAAAACTTGCCGGCGCGCCGGAACGTCCTGCCGCCGGCGTTACCCTTCACAAGCGCCTTGGAGACTGGCTGAACCGGGACGAACCCATTGCCACCATCCATGCCGAGGCGCCGGGCGAACTTGCCTATGCCAGGGATTATGCCCGCAGCCACACCGACATGTTCACCATTGAAAGCTCTCCAGAATGACGCTCTATATTCCCCTTCCAGGCAACACCGCCATGGCCAGCGAGCTCGCCCGGCTGACGGGGGGTGAACTGGGCACTCTTGCGGTCCGCCGGTTTCCCGATGAAGAAACCTATGTCCGCATTGAAACCGATGTCAGAGGAAAGCATGTCGATCTGGTCTGCACGCTTGCGCGCCCCGACCCTCAGTTGACCGGGCTCCTCTTTGCCGCCGCGACGGCCCGCGAGCTCGGCGCAGAATCCGTCGGACTGATTGCCCCCTATCTCGCTTACATGCGCCAGGACCGGCGATTTTCCGAAGGAGAGTCCGTGTCAGCACGGCATTTTGCCCGGATGCTGTCGAGCGTTTTCGACCGGCTGGTCACCGTGGATCCGCATTTGCACCGGATACATGATCTGGGAGAAATCTTCCCGATCGCCACACGGGTTGTCCATGCAGCACCTGCCCTTGCCGACTGGATCTGGCAGAATGTTGAACCCCCCCTCGTGATCGGACCCGATTCCGAAAGCGAGCAATGGGTATCCGATGTGGCCTCCCGGGCGGGCGCGCCTTACCTGGTCCTTTCCAAGACACGCCACGGCGACCGTGATGTCGAAATCGCGGCGCCTGGCCTCGCCGATTGGGCCGGACGGCAACCAGTCCTGATCGATGACATCGTCTCTTCCGGACGGACGATGATCGAGGCTGCCCGGCATTTCCAGTCAGCTGGCTTCCCGAAGCCCGTCTGCGTCGTGGTACATGCAATCTTCGCCGATCAATCCTATGCGAGCCTTCAAACCGTCGCCTCCCGGATCGTCTCCACCAACAGCGTCCGTCATCCGTCTGCTGAAATATCCATCGCGCCCCTCCTGGTTGAGACTGGCAAGGCAAACACAGGCGCCTTCGGGTCGCACTGAAGACCGGCAGGAATTGCTGGCGGTGTCCCCCAAGGGAACGAAGCCTCGCATATGTGGAAGATCCAGAGAGGGCGAGACGGTCCGCCTGAACTACAAGGCGGATCCTACCCGCCATCCCGGCCGTTCGGCCTCCGCGGGCCGGGCTCTTCCGGTGGAAGGCTCTCGGCACTTTTTTTGAGGGGTCATGCTACCAAGTGCGTAGTGGAGGCAGATGATAAATACCTGAATCGAGGGGGTGAACCATGACCTGCGCCAAATATCGATCTGTGGCCCTTGCGACAGTGGCCCTGATCGGACTGCCGGCACTTGCCCAGGAGACACAGGAACAATCCCCTCCCGATCCGCAGACAGCCGCGCTTCTGGAACGGATCGAACAGCTGGAGGCCGAACTGGCGGATCTTCGCGGTGTGGTCCTGCAATCGACCGAAACGGCCAGCAAGGCGGAAGCCGCGGCCCAGGACGCAGTCGACCGGATTGCCGAGGTACAGGATCAGACATCTCCCGCTCCGTCCTATGCCGTCTCGCCCGGCATGCCCGACACGAAGTGGCACCTTGCCGGTTATGCCGATGTCGGGTTCGTCGGCGGTGACACGCCCGGACCGGATAGCTTCGTCAGCGGCAAGTTCAATCCCGCCCTACATTTCCAGTACAAGGATTTCCTCCTCTTTGAAGGAGAATTCGAATACGCGACGACTGGTGATGGCGAAACGGAATCGGAACTCGAGTACTCTCAGATCGATCTTGTATTGAATGACCATACTGTCTTGGTCGTTGGGAAATATCTAAGCCCGATCGGCCAGTTTCAGGAACGGCTTCATCCGAGCTGGATCAACAAGGTACAGGGCGCACCTGCCGGGTTCGGGCATGATGGCGTTCAGCCGACGAGTGATACCGGTGTCCAGCTGCGGGGCTCGATCCCGGCCGGCGTCACCCGCCTGACTTACGCTCTGGCTGTCGGCAACGGGCCCCGCACAACGTCTGAGGGCGGTGTCGAACTCATGGGGATGGGGAGCGACGACAATTCAAACAAATCGGTCGGTGGACGGATTGGATTTTTCCCGATGCCGGCCCTGGAGGTCGGTGGCTCCTACCTGACCTCACGTGTCGACGGCATCATGAACCCTGACATGCCGGTTCCTGCCGGCTCAGGACTTCCGCTTGATGCCCGCTTTCAATTGTGGGGCGTTGACGCGGCCTATACGAAGGGACCGGTTGCGGCTCGGTTCGAATACCTGAAATCCGAACGCGGCAAACTCTTCACGGCAACAGATGAAGAGCCTGATGGTGTCCTGTTGCCGGATCTTAAAATGGAGGCCTGGTATGGACAATTGTCATACCGCCTGTCCGGTTTCAGCGACTCCGAATTCATCCACAGGC
This sequence comes from Rhodobacterales bacterium, assembly GCA_014763715.1. GTDB lineage: Bacteria > Pseudomonadota > Alphaproteobacteria > Caulobacterales > Hyphomonadaceae > Hyphomonas. Next base: position 118,577 of record JACXUV010000001.1, read on the forward strand.
TTGAGCCCGTTGTCCGGTACGGGGAGTTCAGTATCAGCGGGCACCCCGAACTTGAGGAAGAAAACGCCCAGAACCGCCTGAATGCCGGACTGAACTACTGGCTGGCACCGACCATTGTCGCCAAAGCGGGCCTGGAGTGGCGGGATTACACAGTGCCCGGCGTCCCGGACGAAACGCTCATCCAGTTCCAGCTTGGTTACGGGTTCTGATCCCGAAGAAAGGAGGACATGATGAAGTCCTGCATATTTCCCGCCTTTACCCTGGCAACCATCCTCCTGACAGGTGGGCCAGCGGCGATCGCCCAGTCAGGGCCCGAAGAAACGCCCGCGGCGGAGAGCGAGGCCGACACCGATCCAATGCAGGATCCGATGCAGGTCGTACGCGGAGCGAAAGCCTGGAACGAAACCTGTTCGCGTTGCCACAATCTCCGCTCACCCAGTGAGCTGACCGACGAGGAATGGGACGTTTCGGTCACGCATATGCGGGTGCGCGGCAACCTTCCCGCCTCCGACGTGCGGGACATCCTGGCCTTTCTGCAAGCCAGCAACAATCAATAATCCCTTCTCTTAAAGGATGCGTCTCATGCCTTTCCCCAAAAAGACCGCACGTTTCGGCCTGTCCGCCCTGATGGCTGTCATGGTCCTTGCGGCGCAAGCAAGCGCGCAGGAAGACCCCGATCCCGCGCGTGGCAAGAGGGTCTATCGCGGGACATGTATTGCCTGCCACGGCCCGACGGGCAAGGGCGGCATCCCGGGAACCCCCGACTTCACGAAGGGCAATGGCGTCCTGTCACAGGATGACAGTGTTCTGACCGATCACATCCGGAACGGATTCCGGAGCAAGGGGTCGACCATGCCCATGCCGGCAAAGGGCGGAAATCCGAAACTGACCGATCAGGATATCCAGAATGTCCTGGCTTACCTGCACGAGGAGTTCGGCGAGGAGAATTGATATGCGCCGGCGCGGCCTTTCCAGCGGCAAGCCGATCGCATCCGCGGCCCCGGATCTCCGGGTCCTGTCGCCGACCGGACCCATCCTCTGCCTCTGACGCTCGAGATCGTCCGTACAGAAACCCGAAAAGCGGAGAAAAGGCCCCGTGAAATATAGACACCTGCTTGCAGCGCTCCTTCTGGGCAGTGCGATAGCCTTTCCATCGGGCGGCCTTGCACTTGCGCAAGCGCCCCTGACCCTGCCGGAAGCTGTCGACATCGCGCTCGGTGCCGATGATCCGAGCGTCGCAAGGCTGGAACAGGAAGCGCTTGCCTTTGACGACAAGGCGGTCGCCGAGAGCCAGTTGCCCGATCCGGTTGTCAGCGCCCAGATCGCCAATGTCCCGTTTCCCAGCCTCGACTATGACCGGGAACCGATGACGCAGCTGAAATTCGGCGTGCGCCAGGCGCTTCCAAAAGGTGAGACGCTTGCCCTGGCGCGTGAAAAACAGACGGCTCAGGCACAAAGCGCACGGTTTCACAAATCCCTGCAGGAACAGCAAATTGCTCTTGAAGCGCGCCAGACCTGGCTTGAGCTCTCCTATTGGCGCGATGCGCGAAGGCTCACGCTTGAAAGTCAGCGCAAGGTCAGTGAACTTGGCGGCGTCGCCCAGGCCGACTATGCCAGCGGCCGGTCTTCCCTGCAGAATGTCCTGCGCATTGATCTGGAAACCTCTTCGCTGGACGCGCGGCTTGTCGACATCCAGCGCAATGAGGACCGGGCCAGGGCAGACCTGATCCGGCTGATCGGCCCCCTGGAAGGGGCGAGGCCGCTTGCATCAGGCGCCCCCATTCTCCCCCCGGTCACCGGTGAAGATCTCATTCGGGAACGCCTTGCCAGCCATCCCTCGCTCCGGGCTCTTGATGCCAGCGTCACATCGAAGAGCCGGGACGTCGACATTGCTGCGGAACAATACAAGCCGGGTATCAGTTTCGATGCCCAATACGGCATCCGGGACTCGCGGTCGGACTTCGGATCCGTCGGGGTCGCCGTCTCGCTCCCCCTCTTTTCGAAAAAGAACAAGGATTATGCCCTGCGCGCGACAAAGCGGCTGCGCGAAGCGGAGAGACTGGCGCGGGACACACAGGCCCTGGAACTCGAACGTGCGCTGCGCCGGGACTGGGCGCAATATACGCGCCTGGGCGAACAGATAGAGGTCTATGAAACCGATGTCCTCGATCGTGCCCGGGACACCCGCGAAGCAGCCATGGCCGCCTACGGCAACAATCTTGCCGATTTTGCCGAACTCGTCCGCGCAGAACTCGCCGTTCTGGATACGGAACTGACTCTCAGCCGGCTGAGAGTCGACCGGCTGCAGGCGCAGGCAAACCTTCTGTTCCTGAGTGGAGACTAGCATGCGTAACACAAAGCTTATCCTGCTCGCGGCCGCATTCGGTCTCGGGCTTGGCGCCGGGGCCGTGGTCATGAGCCTGGTCAGCGGTAGCGCCGATCAGGCATCCGGGAAGCAGCCTTCAGCAGAAAGGAAGCCCCTCTACTGGGCCGCGCCAATGGACAAGAGTTACCGCAGCGACTCTCCCGGCCTGTCGCCCATGGGGATGGAGCTTATTCCGGTTTATGCCGATGACGAGAGTGAGGGCGACGATCGCAACCTCGTCAGGATCAATCCGGCAGTCGAGAACAATATCGGGGTCAGGACAGCGATTGTCGCCACCAGCGAAGCGCTTCCCGCCGTCGAAACCGTCGGCACGGTCCAGATCGACGACGACAATACCTCGGTTGTGGACGTTCGGACCGAAGGCTGGATCGAAAACATGCCCGTCAAGGCGATCGGCGACGAGGTGAGAAAGGGACAATTGCTGTTCCAGATCTATTCGCGCCCCCTCGTCAGTGCGCAGGACGAGTATCTGCAGGCGACGCGCATGGGCAACCAGAACCTGATCACGGCCACAAAATCACGGCTGGTTTCCCTCGGCATGAGTAACCGCGCCATCGAGAGCCTGAAGGAGAGCGGCCAGTCCGAGCGCCTGCTGAATGTCTATTCTCCGAGAAGCGGCATCGTCACGCAGATGGGCGCTGGCGAAGGTGGGTTCGTCAAACCCGGCATGAACGTGCTCAAGATCGCCGACCTCAGAACGGTCTGGGCAATTGCCGATGTCTATGAAGACCAGGTCCACCAGGTCCGTCCCGGTCAGGAAGTCACCATGCGGATGAGTGGGATGCCCGGCCGCGAATGGAAAGGCCTCGTTGAATATATTTACCCGACCGTCAACGCCCGGGCGCGGACCGTTCAGGTCCGGATCAGCTTTGACAACAAGGACGGGCTGCTGAGACCGGACATGTTTGTGCGTCTCAGGATCGAAACCAGCTCCGACGTTCCGTCCGCAGACGCATCGGACAAGGTCGTCATTCCGCGCGAAGCGCTCATCCGGACCGGACGCACCGAACGCGTCATCCTGGCGCTGGGAGATGGCAGGTACCAACCGGCCCAGGTGGTGTCCGGCCGTGAAATCGGGGACGATATCGAAATCTTGTCCGGTCTGGCCGCCGGGGAAAGAATTGTCGTCTCATCGCAATTCCTGCTCGACTCCGAAGCGAGCCTGCGCGGAACCATGCTGAGGCTGACGGCCGGCCAGGACGAAGATGCGCCCATGAATATGGGTTCGTCATCCGAAATGCGGCAGGAAGGCGCGCCAGAAACACAGCCCGCCGATACGGCGCAGACTCGCGGCATGGTCGTATCTGTCATGCAGGCGCATGGCATGGTGACCATCGAGCACGCCCCGGTCGAAGCCCTCGGCTGGCCATCCATGACCATGGCGTTTGTGACGGATCCGGCTCTGCTGAAAGACATCGGCAAGGGAGACAATGTCGACATTACAGTCAGGGCCGCGCCGGACGACAATGGAAATTACGTCCTCTCGGACATCCGCAAGATCTCGCCGGCCCGGGTGGACGCACAATGATTGCAAGTCTTGTCCGCTGGTCCATCGGGAACCGGGTCCTGATCCTCCTGCTCGCCGCACTCCTGGCCGTCTGGGGCGGGTACACCCTTAAAAAGACGCCCCTGGATGCCATTCCGGACCTCTCTGATGTTCAGGTCATTATCAAGACCACCTATCCGGGCCAGGCGCCCCAGGTCGTGGAAGACCAGGTGACCTATCCGCTGACGACGGCCATGCTGGCCGTGCCCGGCGCGGTCACGGTCCGCGGGTACTCGTTCTTCAATGACAGTTTCGTCTATGTCATCTTCGAGGACGGAACCGATCTCTACTGGGCCCGCTCGCGGGTTCTTGAATACCTCTCCCAGGTCGCACCGACATTGCCAGCGGCCTCCCGCTCCGCGCTGGGTCCGGACGCAACCGGGGTCGGCTGGGTCTATCAGTATGCGCTGGTCGACCGGACCGGCCGGCACGACCTCTCCCAGCTCCGCTCCATACAGGACTGGTTCCTGAAATACGAATTGCAGACGATCGACGGGGTATCCGAAGTCGCAACGATCGGGGGCATGGTCAAACAATACCAAGTCGTCGTTGACCCGGAAAAACTCCGCACGTACGGCATTCCGCTGGACAAGGTCCGTTCCGAGATCGTACGCGGCAACCAGGAAACGGGTGGCCGCGTCATCGAAATGGCCGAAGCCGAGTACATGGTTCGCGCGTCCGGCTACATCAAGGGCATCAAGGACCTCGAATCCATTCCCCTGTCGGTGACTGACAAGGGCACGCCGATCCTTCTGCGGGATGTTGCCCAGATCCGCCTCGGCCCGGAACTCAGGCGCGGAATCGGCGAACTCAATGGTGAGGGCGAAGCGGTCGGCGGCGTGATAATCATGCGCTACGGCGAAAACGCCATGCGCACGATCGACCTCGTGAAAGAGAAACTGGAAACCCTGAAGGAGAGCCTGCCTGAAGGTGTCGAGATCGTGACGACCTATGACCGGTCTTCCCTGATCGAGCGGGCGGTCGATACGTTGAAGGAGAAGCTCGTCGAGGAATTTATCGTCGTGCTCCTGGTCTGCGCCCTGTTCCTGTTCCACGTTCGCAGCGCGGTTGTCATCCTGCTCAGCCTGCCGCTCGGAATACTGGCGGCGTTCATCGTGATGGACGCTCAGGGCATTAATGCCAACATCATGTCGCTCGGAGGGATCGCCATCGCCATCGGTGCTATGGTCGATGCCGCGATCGTCATGATCGAGAACATGCACAAGCACATCGAGCGAACGCCTCTGACGAATGAAAACCGCTGGGCGGTCGTGACCCAGGCGGCAATCGAGGTCGGCCCTGCGCTTTTCTTCTCCCTGCTGATCATTACATTCAGCTTTCTCCCGATCTTTGCACTGGAGGCTCAGGAAGGACGGCTCTTCCATCCACTGGCTTTCACAAAGACCTATGCGATGGCCGGCGCGGCGATCCTGTCCGTTACGCTTGTGCCGGTACTCATGGGTTACTTCATCCGGGGCCGGGTTCTGCCCGAACACAAGAACCCGGTGAACCGTCTGTTGATGGGGATCTACCAGCCCTTCATCAACATGGTTCTCAGAGCGCCGGTTCTGATGATCGTGATCGCATTCGCGGTCATGGCCAGCGCGATCATCCCCCTCAGCCGGATGGGGTCGGAGTTCATGCCGGATCTCGACGAAGGCGATCTGCTCTATATGCCGAGCGCATTCCCGGCGGTCTCGGCCGGGAAAATGTCCCAGATATTACAGCAAACCGACAAGCTGATCATGACTGTTCCGGAAGTCGAGACAGTCTACGCCAAGGCGGGACGGGCAGAGACGGCGACCGACCCTGCACCGCTCACCATGGTCGAGACCACGATCCGCCTGAAGCCAAAGGAAGACTGGCGTCCCGGCATGACAACCGCCAAGCTGAAAAAGGAGCTGGATTCGATCGTCCAGGTTCCCAGTCTCACCAATGTCTGGATCATGCCGATCAAGAACCGGATCGACATGCTTGCCACCGGCATCAAGACCCCGATCGGGATCAAGGTTGCCGGTCCTGATCTCCAGGTCATCGGCGATGTCGCCCAGCAGATTGAAACGGTGATCAAGGACGTTCCCGGAACATCTTCGGTTTATGCCGAACGGGTGACCGGCGGACGCTTCGTGGATGTTGATATTGAGCGTGAGGAAGCGGCCCGGTTCGGGCTGAATGTGGCAGATGTGCAGGACCTGGTGAAGACCGCCATCGGCGGCATGACCGTCACCCAGTCCGTCGAGGGACTGGAGCGCTATCCTGTGAATGTGCGCTATCCCCGGGAATATCGTGACTCTCTGGAACGGCTGGAAAACCTCCCGGTCGTGACGAAGACCGGAGCACAGATACCCCTCTCGCGCCTTGTCGACATTTCCATTTCCGGCGGGCCGGGCGTCATCAGGAGCGAGAATGCCCGCCTGAACGGATGGATCTATGTGGACATATCCGATGTCGACATCGGAACCTATGTCAGGAATGCCAAGAAGGCGGTCGAACAAATCGACCTGCCCGCAGGTTATTCCCTGTCCTGGTCGGGCCAGTATGAATACATGCAGCGCGCCAAGCAGCGCCTCAGCCTCGTCGTTCCGCTGACCCTGGTCATTATCCTTCTGCTGCTCTTCCTCAATTTCAGGCGGCTTGTGCCAGTCTTCATCATCATGGGGACCCTGCCCCTGGCGCTCGTCGGCGGGCTCTGGTTCCTGGACATGCTGGGTTACAACATGTCGGTTGCAGTCGGTGTCGGATTCATTGCGCTCGCCGGGGTATCCGTCGAGATCGGCGTTCTGATGATGGTGTATCTGGAGCATGCTCTGGAGGCCAGAATCGAGCAGGCGCGGGCCGAAAAGCGCGATCTGACCAGGTCTGACCTTCGCGCGGCGGTCATTGAGGGAGCATTGCTTCGCGTCCGCCCCATCATGATGACGGTCGCGGTCGTGATTGCCGGCCTCCTCCCGATCATGCTGGGTTCCGGAACCGGCTCTGAAGTCATGCGCCGCATTGCCGCCCCGATGGTCGGCGGAATGACCAGCGCAACCGTACTGACATTGCTCGTCATCCCCGCCGCATTCCTGATCTGGCAGACACTTGCCCTTAAACTCCCGAAAGAGACATTGGGGACAGAATGAACCTGGGCCATCTGCCACATTGGCCGGTCAAAGGCCTGGAAGAGGTTCTGGGCGGCCACCTTGAGCTCCCGGCCCTCGCCGTCGGTCATATCGCCCTGCACCTGCGAGGGAGGCGCCAGCAGACATAATCTTCTCGCCCCTCCGGCCTCGCCGCGCATTCTCGCCGCTACTGCGCCCTCATGCGCAATATATTGCCATGACAAGCAGCGTTCCGGGTTTGTCCGTGCCCAGATGTATGGTCAGCCCGATACCTGGCCGTTCGTGGTCGTTTTGACCTTGAGCCATCCGGCCCTGAACGCCCTTCTGCGCTGAATTCTTGGGCAATTCGCACGGCGCAGCGCACCAGTTTTTGGCAGGGACAATTTCGAGACAAAAAATCCAAATCCCGGACTTGCAAGCTGTATAGACAGGTCTATAGTTTTCGAACAAGGTCCAAGAAGCGGGGAAAGGGAATAATCAATGTCTCCAGCAAAAAATCGCATTCTGATGGGTGCCGCCATCGCACCGATCGTTTTGTGGCTCTATGCCCAGCCTGCCGCTGCACAGGAGTCCTCCGGCGAGGACGGCGCGAAAGTCGAAGAAACAGTCACAGTCACCGGCAGCCGCATCAAACGAAAAGACCTGACCAGCGTCGGCCCTGTCACGGTCCTCGACAGCGTCCAGATCGAACAGACCGGCATTTCGAACCTCGAAACGCTGCTTCAGCGTCTTCCGTCCTCTGCCGGATTTGGAGGTAACTCCAACAGCGCCTATTGGGTCTCCAATGGCTGGGGCACGCCCCAGATCAACCTGCGCGGCCTTGGCGTCAACAGGACCCTGGTCCTTCTGAATGGCCGCAGGCTTGTCTATGGCGGAACCGGGGCGAACAGCGCGGTGGATCTCTCCATGATACCCATGTCGCTCGTATCCCGCGTCGAAGTGCTGAAGGACGGCGCGTCGGCAACCTATGGCGCAGACGCCGTTGCCGGCGTGATCAACTTGATCACCAAGGAAGGGTATGACGGGTTCGAAGCATCGGCCAAGTATGGCATGACCGATGAAGGGGACGGCGAGGAAACCCTCCTGGAAATGAGCTGGGGCAACTCAACGCCCGCCGGCGACATCATGTTCAATGTCAGCTATCAGGACAATGGAGCCGCCCCTCTCTGGGACAAGAGCCGCGCGCCTTGCCCCGGTACGCCGACGCCAAACGGCTTTGTATGCGACGGGCTAAGCTCGTCGACGATCGGTGGCCGCGGTACAGTTCCGGCCGGATATGTCATGCCGGATGGCACGGTCCTGACCGGACCGACACGGATCAATTTCAACCAGGACCCGAATGGAGATGGCGACTCTTTCCATATCTATGACGGTGCGCTGGACGGGTTCAACTACAACCGCTACTTCAATGCGTCCAATCCGCTGGAACGCCTGAGCTTTGCGACCTTTGGCACCTATCACCTGACCGAGCATGCCGACCTGTTTGCCGAACTGCTCTATACGAAGCGCTGGTCAAGCCAGCCGGCCTCTCCGGCGACGCTGGTGAATGTTGCATTCGATGCCTCTCACCCGACCAATCCAACCGGGATCGATTTTGTTCTCGAACGCCGCCGTCTGCTCGAAAATGGCGCGCGGACGTTCGAGCAGGAAACCGATACGTTCCGTATCGTTACAGGTGTCAGGGGCTCGCTCGGTGGCTCCTGGAGCTATGAGGCCGCCCTGAACTGGGGCCGCAATACCGGTTCGGACTCCATTCTCAACAATATCAATACCGGCAGACTCGCCCAGACACTCGATCCCGCAACCTGCGGAACCGGGGGCATTCCGTGTGCTGACCTGTTCGGATACGGAGACGTCACCCAGGACGTGCTGGACTATATCGTGTTCACCCAAACTGGTCTTGGCGGAAATGAGCAAAAGGCAATCAGCGCGAGCATGAGCGGCGAGGCCTTCCAGCTTCCGGCCGGACCTGTCGGCGTCGCGTTCGGTGCTGACTGGCGGGAAGACAAGGGTTGGCGCAATCCCGACTCTCTCGCGGTTGCCGGCCTGGCGCTCGGAAATCAGGAGGACCCCATCTCCGGATCCACCAAGGCAACCGAGGTCTTCGCCGAAATCGACGTGCCCCTGTTGAAGGACAAACCCTTCATCGAGGCGCTCGATTTTGACGGTGCGATCCGCTACTCCGACTATGACCTGTTCGGAAGCGACACCAATTACAAGGCCGGATTGAACTGGCGGATCAATCCCGCGCTCAAGTTCCGCGGCACCTATACAACTGCCTTCCGCATCCCCAACATACCGGAACTCTTTGGCGGGGTTTCCGAAGGCAACCTGACGACGGTCGATCCGTGCTCGAACTGGTCATCCCTGTCTCCGTCAAGCAAAATTTACCAGAACTGCCAGGCTGCCGGGGTACCGACCAATTATGTCCAGCTCGGCAATACGGTCCTGACAGATGCCGGCGGCAACCCGGATCTCCAGCCGGAGTCGGCAGAATCCTTCACCCTGGGGACGGTCTTCCAGCCAATCGAAGGTCTGTCTCTGACACTCGACTATTTTGACATCCAGATCGACAATGCGATCCGGACCACGCCAGGTTCCACCAAGCTCCTGTTGTGCTACGAATCCGTCAACCTGTCGCACGAGTTCTGTGGCCCGCAGCATCACACCCGCAACCCGCTCAATGGTGACGTCAATTATCTCTCCACGCAGAACGCCAATACCGGTAGCGAGACGATGAAGGGCCTGGACATTGGCGTCGTCTACTCTTTCGAGAAGTTTGGCCTCGACCACGCGCTTGATCTGAAAGCGACCTATCTCTCCGAATATGAGACGGTCGCGTTTGATGGCGACACACCGACGGTCATCGACGGCCATATCGGCGGCGGGAATGGCGGCTATCCGAACTGGCGCGCTGTCGGATCGTGGACGACCACGGCCCGGAAATGGAGCGGAACCTATTCCGTTCAGATGATCGGCGAAGGCGATGATTTCTATGCCACCTCCGGTCCGGGCTCCAGTATTCCCGCCCAGTTCTACCACAATGCACAGCTGTCATATGATCTCAGCGACGCGCTTCGCCTGAGTGTCGGGATTGACAATATCTTCCAGAATGACCCGCCCTTCGTGGCCAGCTGGACGGACGGCAATACCGATACGATGACCTATGACCTGCTCGGTCGGCGCGGTTATCTGCGTGTGACCTACAGACGATAGCGCAGGCTTTCAGGACCCCCATCGGCAGGCTGCCTACCGATGGGGGTCCGGTTTTCCCCTTCCCATACCGGATCAATGTGAGGTGCCGGCCATGGCCAGAGCAATCGCCTTCAATGTACGCCAGTGGCACAAGTGGGTTTCGCTGTTTGTCGGAATACAGGCCATGCTCTGGCTGGCATCCGGCCTCTACATGGTGATCATCAACCTGAACTTCATTCATGGTGATCATCTCGTCCGCAACATGTCCGATACGCTACCGCCGGGCTACACGCCGGGCTTCGGATTCGAAGAGGTCATGTCAAGCTATCCGCAAGCTGAACTGATTTCCCTCGAAACATGGCTCGGCAAGCCGTATTACCGTGTCCAGACGATTGATGGCCGGGTCCTTGTTGATGCGCAGACCGGAATCCAGCGGTCTCCTCTCGACCGGACCGACGCGATCGCCGTTGCCCAATACCACTATGCCCGCCCGGGCGAGGCAAAATCCGCGCAGTTGCTCGTGGATCAGGCCAATGCGCCAAGCGAAATACAGGGCCGAAAGCTGCCTCTGTGGAGAATCGATTTCGAGGACCCGGGCAGGACGTCCTTCTACGTCTCACCGGACGATGGGGCGCTTGTTACCCGGCGGCACGATTATTGGCGGATTTTCGATTTCGTATGGATGCTGCACATCATGGACTACAAGGACAGGGCCGATGTGAACAACACACTCCTGCGCGCATTTGCCGGTCTTGGACTCATCCTCTCGATTGCAGGTATCTGGTTGCTCTGGTTCAGCTTCAAACACCGCCGCGGAGTCCGTTGACCCATGACAATCATTCGGGAAGTTCATAAATGGATTGGCCTTCTGCTCGGACTGCAGTTGCTGCTGTGGATGTTCAGTGGTCTGGGCATGGCCATTCTGCCGCACGCGAAGGTCGCCGGCGACCATCACAGGGTGGATTCAGAACCAGGACTGCTTCTGGCGGAGGTTACTGAGCAGATCGCTCCGCCACTATCCGGGAGTGCTTCGGATGTCCGCCGGGTCGAATTGCGCCTCCTCTCAGATCGAGCCGTCTTCCAGGTCGATACCGGAGGGGGGGCATACCTTTTGGACGCAGCAAGTGGATCCCCGATTGCGATCGATGAAAGCGGTGCCCGGCAAATTGCGGCGCGCGATTATTCCGGCGATGCAGGAATTTCGACCGTCAGACATCTCGAACATCCGACGCTGGAGATCAGGGACCATGCCGGCCCCGCCTGGCAAGTCAACTTCAGTGATCCGGAACGTACAAGCCTCTATGTGTCTGCCGAAACGGGCGACATACTTGAAAGGCGGAACAATTACTGGCGAACATTCGATACGCTCTGGATGCTCCACATCATGGACTATTCCAATAGGTCGAACTTCAACAATCCACTCGTCATCCTGTCGGCCCTTATCCTTTTCTGGCTCGGCCTGAGCGGCCTTGTGCTCTGGTGGGACAGCTTCCACCGGGAGGATTTCCGCGCCATCGTCTCCCGCTTGACCGGCAAGAAACCGGTCCTCCTGTCCGTGGCAAGCCCGAGCGGGGACCTGCTGAAGACTGTCCGAACCCCGGGACACCAGACCCTTTACGCCGCACTGGAGGCTGAAGGCTATGCACTTCCCTCTTCGTGTGGAGGGGGCGGGTCCTGCGGGCTCTGCAAGATCAAGACGAGTCCTGATTCGCCGGCAACAGCCGCCGATCGCAGGCAGATACCGGAAGCGGATCTTGACCGGGGTGTCCGGCTGGCCTGCCAGCATCGTCTGTCATCTGACGTGTCCGTCACGCTTCCCGACGGCCTGCTTGACGCGAGACGCCTTGACGGCGAAGTCGTCTCTTCCAGACGTCTCACGCCGGACATGTTTGAAATTCGCATCGCCCTTCCGGCGCCCCTGGAATTTCGCTCTGGCAGCTATATCGAAGTGGAAATTCCGCCCTACAGTACGGACCTGGACCAGATCAACCTTCCGGATCCGGTCAAATCGCTGTGGCGGACATCCGGAACGGACGAGCGCATCCAGTCCGCTCGTCCGCTCGTTCGCACCTATTCCCTTGCCAATGCGCCAGGCGAGACCGGCAGCGAAGTGACGCTGAATGTCCGCCTCGTTCTGGCAGGTCCCGAACATGCCGGAGCGCCCGTTGGTCTCGGATCGGCCTATATGACCTCGCGCCGACCGGGCGATACCCTTTCCCTGAAGGGCCCGCTCGGGGATTTCCATGTGGGCGAGCACGAGGAAGAGCGTGTCTTTATCGGCGGCGGTGCCGGCATTGCCCCCCTGCGCTCGATGATCCGGAACCAGTTGCTCAACAAGGGTTCGACGTCCCGGATGTGGCTCTGGTACGGCGCAAGAACCCCGGAGGCGCTGGCATACCGGGAGGAATTCGAGCAATTGGCCACGGACTTCGACAATTTTTCATGGCAAGTCGCACTCTCGCATCTGGAGCCTCACCAGGAATGGGAAGGGCACAAGGGGTGGATCCACGAGATCTTCCGGGACAATTTTCTCGCCACACACCCGGACCCCGGGCGCTGCAGCTTCTACGTATGCGGACCGCCGCCTATGCTGGAGGCCGTTCTCAACCTGCTGCGAGGAGCGGGAATCAGGGAAGAAAAGATTGCATTTGATGATTTTGGCATCTGATCCGGCTCACTCTCCAGCCCGGGGCGGCAATATTTCGGCCCTGCAGCTCCCGCAGCCCGCAGCGCCGGATTAGCCCGGCCCGACAACACATGACAGATAGCCCTGGCCTCTTCCGCGCGTGCGATCATGGCGCCTTGTGCCTGAAAGCACTTGAATCCTGACGCTCTTGGATGGAAAGGACACCTGCACTGGACACCGCGGAGGCTGTACTTGTCACATTCTTTGCTCCTGCCTGCCACCCGAAGTGTTCCCTGTCACCCGCACGCCGACGTCGATCAGCCGGCCCTTTTGAAGAACCTGGATAATACAGATGTCACCTGCCCCACTCTATGAACAGATCAAGCAGCATATCACTGATCTGATCGAAACCGGTGAACTGGGCCCGAATGACCGCCTGCCGTCCGAGACGGATCTGGCAGCGGAATTTCAGGTCGCCCGGATGACCGTTCACCGCGCCATCAAGGAACTCAAGGATTCAGGGGTCGTGACCCGAATCGCAGGTGTGGGCACATTTGTCGCTGAAACCCAGTCGAGCGGGCAATTGATTGCGGTCAACAACATTGCCGATGAGATCCGCTCACGGAACAGCGCCTACTCAGCCGTGATGGTTCAGAATGCAAGAGAGCGGGCCTCTAGAGCCGTTGCGCAACAACTGGAGATCGACCCGGGCTCACCGGTATTCCACTCGATCGTTGTCCACATGGAGAATGGGACTCCCCTTCAGCTGGAAGAGTGTTTCGTGCCGCAATGCCTGTTGCCAGGATATGGCGATGTGGATTTCAGCCGGACAACGCCAAACGAATATCTGATGAAACATGCCCCGCTCCAGAAATTCGAGCACAGGGTCAAATCCGTACTAGCCGAACCGGACGTGCGCAAACTTCTGAGGATCAACAAGGATGAACCCTGCCTAGTCCTGTTGCGCCGTACATGGAGCCGTCGGCGAGTCGTCTCCTTTGCCCGCATGACGTATCCAGGTTCGCGCTACGAATTTCTCGATCGTGTCGCCTCCGCCTGAAAGGGCTGAAGGCGATCCATCGCCGTCGTTGAGGGACCGAACCGGGCAGGCCTGCCGGGCCCGTTCAGCCCCTCCTTGCATGCCGCTTCCCGACCTGGCCGCCAAGAGTGATTGCCTACAGGATGCCAGGAAGGTCCAGCTCATACTCGCGCGCGCAGTCGAGGGCGGACTGGTAACCGGCATCGGCATGACGCATCACGCCGGTCGCCGGGTCGTTCCACAGGACGCGGGCAATCCGCCGGTCGGCGCTTTCCGTGCCGTCGCAACAGACCACCATGCCCGCATGTTGCGAAAAGCCCATGCCCACACCGCCGCCATGATGCAGCGAGACCCAGGTCGCCCCGGATGCGGTATTGAGGAGCGCATTCAGAAGCGGCCAGTCGGATACAGCATCCGATCCATCCCGCATGCCTTCCGTTTCCCGGTTCGGTGACGCGACAGAGCCGGAATCCAGATGGTCGCGGCCGATAACGATGGGGGCGGACAATTCTCCCTTTCGCACCATCTCGTTGAAGGCAAGACCTAGTCTGTGCCTGACCCCAAGCCCGACCCAGCAGATCCGCGCTGGCAGCCCCTGGAACGAAATGCGGCTTCGCGCCATGTCGAGCCAGTTGTGCAGGTGCGGATCATTGACAAGTTCCCGAACTTTCGCGTCGGTCTTGTAGATATCTTCCGGATCCCCCGACAGGGCGCACCAGCGGAAGGGCCCGATGCCACGGCAGAAGAGAGGCCGGATATAGGCAGGTACAAATCCGGGGAAGTCGAATGCAGTGGAAAGCCCCTCTTCCTTTGCGACCTGCCGGATATTGTTGCCATAGTCGAACGTCGGGACACCGGCATCCCAGAAATTCACCATGGCCTCCACATGTGCCTTCATACTCGCACGTGCGGCAAGTTCGACGGCCTTCGGGTCGCTTTCCTGACGTTCACGCCACTCGGCAACACTCCATCCCTGCGGCAGATAGCCATGAACCGGATCATGCGCGCTGGTCTGATCGGTTACCATGTCCGGCCGGACACCGCGGTCGAATATTTCCTGGAATATGTCGGCGGCGTTACCAATCAGGCCGACCGACTTCGCTTCACCGGCCGCTGTCCATTTCGCAATCAGGTCGAGCGCCTCATCGAGCGAATGAGTCTTGTGGTCGACATACCCCGTTCTCAGGCGAAAATCGACACGCGTCTCATCGCATTCCACAGCCAGGCAAGAGGCGCCCGCCATGACCGCGGCCAGGGGTTGGGCGCCCCCCATGCCTCCAAGACCGCCCGTCAGGATCCAGCGCCCCGACAGCTCGCCGCCATAATGCTGGCGGCCCGCCTCCATGAAGGTTTCGTACGTACCCTGCACGATCCCCTGGGACCCGATATAGATCCACGAGCCAGCCGTCATCTGGCCGTACATGGCCAGCCCCTTCCGGTCCAGTTCGTTGAAATGATCCCAATTGGCCCAGTGGGGCACCAGGTTCGAATTCGCGATCAAGACGCGCGGTGCGTCCTCATGCGTCCGGAAAACGCCGACAGGCTTGCCGGACTGAACAAGGAGCGTTTCATTGTCTTCAAGACGCTGGAGCGTCTCGACAATGCAGTCAAAATCCTTCCATGTCCGGGCAGCCCGCCCAATCCCGCCATAGACGACAAGTTCGTGCGGGTTTTCTGCCACATCGGGATGAAGATTGTTCATCAGCATGCGCATTGGTGCTTCCGTCTGCCAGCTTCTTGCGGTGATCTCCTTTCCCGTGGGCGGAAATACATCGCGCTGATTGTGCCGGTTATTATTCATGGCTTTGTCCCATTTCGGTCGTTGCATCTTCAATGGCTCTGAGTATCCCTCTCAGATGACTGCGCAGGCGTTCCGCCTTCGCAGAGTCATATTCAAATGGCACACACTCGCTTGCGAGATAGTTTGCCTGGGCCAGTTCGATCTGGATCGCATGGACCCCTTTGCCGGGGCGGCCATAATGGCGGGTTGTCCACCCCCCCCGGAACCGCCCGTCGCGGACAAATGTGTAATCCCTCCCGTTCCGGCACGCGTTCACGGCGGCTTCCGCAATGCGCTCGTCGCACGAAGTTCCGAGATTGGTACCAAGATTGATGTCCGGAAGCACCCCATCGAACAGGAAAGGGATCCGGGATCGGATCGAGTGACAGTCCACCAGGACGGCGAGACCATGCTTGCGATGCACCCGCTCCAGTTCCCCGGCCAGCGCGGCATGATAGGGATGGTGCCAGGCTGCAAGACGGGCTTCGATATCTGTGCGCCCGGGCGCCTCCGCCCAGATTGCGTTCCCGTCAAAATCCGTCATCGGAACAAGGTCGGTCGTGTTCGCGCCGTCATAGAGCGGGCTTCCGTCCGGATCCCTGTTCGCGTCGATCAGGTATCTGTGAAAGTTTGCCCTGACGGCAGTCGCATCCGGCAATAAATCAGCATACAGCCTGTCCGCATGCCAATCGGTATCAGCAAGGGAACGGGCCAGCGGCCGCAGGTTTGCGTAAATATCGGGCGGCAGGTATGTCCCGCTGTGCGGAACGCCAAGGACGATCGCGCCCTCTCCAGACTTGATATCGACGGGTCTCATGCAGCAACCCCGTCTACACTTTCGGGCAGTCCTGCTGCCCGCGACAGGGCTGCGTCCCGCACAAGGGTATTCATTTCTGCAAGATCCGGCGCCAGAAACCGGTCTTCGTCCAGTCTCGGAACCCTCGCCCGGATTGCAGCGAGAACATCCCTCAATGCGGGGCTGGTCCTCAGCGGTTCGCGAAACTCCACGCTTTGCGCCGCGCAAAGAAATTCCACCGACAGGATCATGCTGAGATTCCGGTTCATCCTGCCAAGCCGGCGCGCGCCATGGGCCGCCATGGACACGTGGTCCTCCTGGTTTGCGGAAGTGGGCGTGGAATCGGTCGAACACGGATTTGCGATGTGCTTGTTTTCGCTCATGAGAGCTGCTGACGTGACCTCGGCGATCATCATGCCGGAATTCAGCCCGGGAGCCCGGGTCAGGAATGGCGGCAAGTGGAAGGACAGGGCCGGGTCGACCATGACTGCGATCCGCCGCTGCGCGATGGCGCCGATTTCGGCGATCGCCAATGCGATCATGTCCGCCGCGAACGCGACCGGTTCGGCATGGAAGTTTCCGCCCGAAACGATTTCGTTCCGCTCGACCAGGACAAGCGGATTGTCGGATACGGCGTTGGCTTCGATCTCCAGCGTCCGTCCCACCATGTCGAGAAGGTCCAGCGCGGCGCCAGTCACCTGCGGCTGGCATCGGATGCAATAGGGATCCTGGACCCGTCCATCCCCTTCGCGATGGCTGTCCCGGATTTCCGACCCCTCAATGATGTCACGGATCGCCCGCGCAACGCGCTTTTGTCCGGGATGGCCCCGCAACTCGTGTATTTCCGCAAGGAATGGCGCTGTCGACCCCATGACCGCATCTGTCGAGAGCGCGGAGGAAACAAGGGATTGCAGCAGGTTCCGTTTGGCATCGAACAATCCCGCAAGCGCGCAGGCCGTTGAAAACTGCGTTCCATTGATCAGGCCCAGGCCTTCCTTGGCACCGAATTCCACGGGCGACAGGCCCGCTGCCTCCAGGCCCACCCTGGCCGGCATCCGGCGCCCCTGAAAGAAGACTTCCCCCTCTCCCATCATCGCCGCCGCCATATGCGCCAGCGGCGCCAGATCACCAGATGCCCCGACAGAGCCCTGCTCGGGGATGATGGGCAGGACGCCTTCGCTGACCATTCTCTCGATCAGCACCGCGACCTGCCAGGATACACCAGACGCACCGCGGCCGATCGACAGGAGTTTCAGCACCATCATGAGCCTCACGGTGGCAGGCTCCAGCGGGTCACCAACACCACAGCAATGGGACAGGACAAGGTTGCGCTGCAGCCTGGCCGTGTCGGCCGGTGCAATCTTGATGCTGGCAAGTTTTCCAAAGCCGGTGTTCACACCATAAATCGCCTGCTCGCCTTCAGCTGCCCGCGCGACCACGTCTGCGGCCCGGTCGACATCCTTGCGGGCCCGCTCAGCCAGCCTGACAGGCACGTCCGAGCGCCAGATATTTTCCAGCGCCGCCAGACCCGTGGCGCCAGGTTCCAGGACAATCATGTGACCTCTCCGCAAAAAATGCGCTTGTACAATGGATTGAAACCGATCCGGCAGGACAGTTCCGCAGGATGTTCCACATCCCAGACCGCGAGATCTGCAGACTGCCCTGCATGCATGCGACCGACATCCTCCAGGCCAAGCGCCATCGCGCCATTCCGGGTGACGCCGCGCAGCGCTTCTTCAGGCGTCAGACGAAACAGGACGCAGGCCATGTTCATCGCGCTCAGAATCGAGGTCATCGGTGAGGAACCCGGATTGCAGTCCGTCGCAATCGCCATGGGGACGTCATGTTCGCGGAATGCTGATACGGGCGGCGGCCGCGTTTCCTGGAGGAAGTAAAATGCGCCCGGAAGCAGGACCGCTATGCTCCCATGACGCTGCATCGCCTCGGCATCTTCCGGCGTTGCATATTCCAGATGATCACACGAGAGCGCGGCATATTCTGCGGCAATGCGTGCGCCGCCCAACCAGGACAATTGCTCGGCGTGCAGCTTCACGGGCAAGCCGAGCGTCCGAGCTTTTTCGAACACGGTCCGGATGTCTTGCGGCGAAAAGGCAATGGTCTCGCAGAACCCATCCACCGCATCGGCCAGACCCTCGGCCTTTGCGCCTTCCATTGCCGGAAGGCAGACATCCGAAAGGTAATCGTCCGGGCGCCCCGCATATTCGCGAGGCAGCGTATGGGCTCCGAGGAAAGTTGTACGGACCCGGAGGGGCCGCACCTTTTCCACCTGCCGCGCCACGCGAAGCATCTTCATCTCGGTCTCTATGTCCAGCCCGTAACCGGACTTGATCTCGAGCGTTGTCACCCCTTCCGCAATCAGGGCGTCCACACGCAACAGGGCCGATCTCAGAAGTTCCTCCTCGCTTGCAGCCCGGGTCGCCTCCACGGTCGAGACGATGCCGCCTCCGGACCGGGAAATTTCCTCATAGGATGCCCCGTTCAGACGCGCCTCGAATTCGGCGGACCGGTTTCCTGCGTGAACGATATGGGTATGGCAATCCACAAGGCCTGACGTAACAAGGCGCCCTTCCAGATCCAGGCGCTCATCGTTCCGGGCAGCTTCAGGAATATCCGCGCACGTTCCGACCCAACTCAAGCGCCCGTCTTTCATCCAGACGGCCCCATCCGGAACGAGTCCGTACGGCTCATTTCCTTCAAGCGTCGCGAGTTTTGCGTGCGTCAGTAACATGATTTCCTGTTGCCTGAGGGTACGGTCTGCTGCATATGTATATACATAATATTAGACTAGGAAAGATGTAATGACGGTCATCTGGGCGAAAAAAGCGCTCCTGTCGGATGGGTGGTCCGATGCGGTCCGCGTGGAAACGAGCCCGGAGGGCACCATCCTGTCCGTACGCTCAGGGCACCCCCCGGAAGGCACCCGGACCGGCCTGCTTCTCTCCTCCCCGGCCAACGTTCATTCGCATGCTTTCCAGCGTACCATGGCCGGACTTACCGAGGGTCGCGGACCTGATGGAAAGGACAATTTCTGGACGTGGCGCAAACTGATGTTCCGGTTCCTGGAACGCCTGGCACCTCGTCACATCGAAGACATCGCAGCATTTGTTCAGATGGAAATGCTCGAAGCTGGTTATGCAGCAAGTGTCGAATTCCACTATCTCCATCACCAACCTGACGGGACGCCATACGAAAACCTCGCGGAAACTTCCGAACGGATCGCGGCAGCGGCCACGACAAGTGGCATCGGTCTTACGCTGCTCCCTGTGCTCTACCAGTACGGAGGATGCGATAAGCGCCCCCTTGATCGGGGCCAGATCAGATTTGGCAACACTTTCGACCGGTTCGCGCGGCTTGTCGAAAAGGCACAGGGCGCCTTGGGAAGTCTTCCGGCAGATTGCAGGCTGGGCGTAGCCCCTCACAGCCTGCGGGCTGTTGCTGACAATGACATAGCACGGGTCGAACAGCTCCTGCCTTCCGGCCCGGTCCACATGCACCTGGCGGAGCAGCAGGAAGAAGTTGACGAAGTCCTGGAACGCTATGGTACCCGTCCGGTCACCTGGTTCCTGGACAATTGCAATGCCGGCCCCAGATGGTGCCTCATTCACTGCACCCGGATGGAGAAAACTGAAACCATCCGTCTGGCGGGCTCAGGGGCCGTCGCAGGCGTCTGCCCCTCTACCGAGGCCAATCTCGGAGATGGGATATTCCAGGCAGACACCTGGCTCGAATATGACGGGCCGATTGCAATCGGTTCGGATTCAAACATTCGCATCTCTCTGGCAGAAGAATTGAGGGCCCTGGAATACTCCCAGCGCCTGAGAGACCATACCCGCGCCGTGTTGTCGCGGTCCGGCCATTCGACGGGGCGAACGCTCTTCGAAGCCATTTCGAAAGGCGGCGCAACGGCCGCCGGACGCAACAGCGGCCGGATAGAGGAAGGCGCTCTGGCAGACCTTTTCGCGCTTGACATTGACAGCATCTGCCTGGCTGGGCTTGAAGGTGACACGCTTCTGGATAGCTATGTTTTCGCCGGCGATGATGGTCTTGTTACGGATGTCTGGTCCGCCGGACGTCACCTTGTCAGAGAAGGTCGCCACGTCGGCCGAGACAAGATCTTGGAGAAATATCGCAGGACAATGAGTGAACTCAGGGACGCGCTATGACAGACACGCCGTTCAATAGCTGGCAGTCAGTCCAGGAGGAAGTGCTGGCCCGAATTCATTCGCGGCAATGGAAACCCGGCGACCTCATCCCGAACGAGGCGGATCTTGCCCAGGAATTCGGTTGCGCCCGGGCAACAGTGAACCGCGCCCTGCAGAACCTGGCGGATGAAGGCCTGCTGGACCGGCGCCGCAAGGCCGGCACCCGTGTTGCGACACACCCGGTCCGCAAGGCGACCATGTACATTCCCGTCATACGCCAGGAAATAGCAGACAAGGGACATGAATACGGCTATGAACTGATCTGCTCTGAACGAGTCCTTCCACCTACTGAAGTCTGCAATATCATGGAATTCGGCAGGCGCGCCCGCGCTCAACATATCGTCTGTATACATACCGCTGACGGCCGCCCCTATGTGATCGAAGATCGCTGGCTGAACCCGAAATGGGTTTCGGTGGAGGAAATATCGATCTTCAACGAAATCAGTCCGAATGAGTGGCTCGTCACACATGTCCCGTTTACGGAAGGTGAAATCATGTTTTCCGCCATGTCAGCCGGCAAGACAGAAGCGGGATTGCTTTCCTGCAAGGAAGGCGAGGCATTGTTTGTCATTAACCGCACGACCCGCAACAAGCAGGAGGCGATTACCTCCGTCCGGCTGATCTTTGCTCCGGGCTACCGGATCGAGACCGGCATCTGATCTTTCAAGGTTCGCCGGCTACCGAGGAAGCACTTTGAAAGAGATACGTCTCAGCCGGACCTGACCCAAGCAACGCCACTTCCGCAATGCTACGCTACGAATATGCGCGGCGCGGGCGCTGCCAGCATGGGAACACCTCCCGCGAAACCGCAGAATGCTCGCATTCCGGTCGTATGCACAATATCAGACAGGGCGATTGAGGTTGTCATAGGCTTCGGACAAGCAGAAGCTTGGCCAGGGTCTTGGCCAGACGATGGGATAGTCCGCCGAAATCAGCTTGTCGCCATCACGAAGATCATGCGCCACTCCAACTTGCGGTATCGCCCCGGGCCGGTCGAAATAACGGACTTCGTCCCCGCAATAACGGAACGACATCGCCCGCCGCCAGTGGTCAGACCGATTCCCTCCCGATCCGTGTAGCGTCATGACGTGATGGATGATGACGTCACCGGGTTCGACCTGAAATGAGACGATATCGTATGCTGCCTGCTCGCCTTCTATATCCAGACATTTCGGATGTGGCGACGACCGGATGGGCGTTTGCGAGACAAACACATTAGGCGCGTAGGTCTCACCCCATTTGTGGGACCCGCGAACATATTGCATTGTTCCGTTCTCGCGGTTCGCCGGATCGAGCGGAATCCAGACGATGACACACTGCTCGCCCTCGATCTGGAAATAGGCAAGATCCTGATGGAAGGCGGTCTTCTGCCGCGTGTGTGGCGCCTTCACGAAGGTCGTGTCTTCCCAGAAATTGAGATAGTTCGCTCCAAGCAGCTCTGCCGCGATCCCCGGCAGAACCGAGTCGAACGCAACTTTCCGTATGCCTTGGTCCCACCGCCAGGCCGCGACATCATAGAAGAAAAGCCCGCCTTCATTTGCTTCGGCCTCTTCCATGAGCGGCCGTGCGGTCGCATCGCCACGCACCAGATCTTTCACCGCCTGCATGTCGAAGCGGTTCGCTGCGCCGGCCTCTACTGGCCCTGACCTGTCCCAGATTTGCTGGGCGAGCGCTTCGAAATCATAACCCGTCGCCGACTCTCCCAGCTGGTCCATCTGCTTTTTTACAGCCATCCGGAGATGTTCGACTTCGTCCGGGGTTAGGACATTCCTCAAACAGACGACACCATCGCGTTCAAACGCCCGGATATCATCGGCGGAAACCGCATCGGATCGATCATGTGTCATGCCGAGGCCCTGAACTTCGGTGCAAGGTACTCTGCAACAATTGTTTCTGCGTCCCGGTACCGGTCCATCTGGCGGTCGAGTGTTTCCTTGTCGATTTGGGATACGGCCGGGATCCAGGCCCAGTCATCCCCATCCCTTCGCGGAAGCCCGAGCGGCTCGGTCGACCAGACCCGCTGGACGAGATTGTAGAACTTCTGGTGTGTGAGCCAGCTGAGGCGCAAAACCCCGTGATCGAGGCACCAGACGGTGAGTCCCAGCCCCAGGCGGCACCTTGTCCGGAAATCCTCGACCGGGTCCCGCATTCGCTTGCGGTCCGTCACGAAGCGGGAACATTCCCAGACATCCGCGCCAACCGGATAAGGCTGGAGGTCGCAATAGTCTGCAAAGAGCTCGCTCATCATGTGTGGCCGGGTCGTCGGATTGAGCCGGGAAGATGCGAGCACGTCTCCGTCCAGGGAAAGGACCAGGACGTAAACGGTTGCGTCCGTATCGAACTGGTCCTTGTCATATCCCTTCCGGATACCGGGGATATGCCAACCCCATTCTTCAACGACGATCCGATAGCGCATCTCATGCATCGCATGGATGAGGTCGCGGTGCGCGTCGCGATTGTCTGGCGTGATGATCTTGAACATGGAGCCTCCTGCCGCACCTGATTGTGAGTGGAGGATGGGTCGGGACCGACTTGCCGTCATGTCCACATTCGGGGGCTTGTCAGGGAAAGATCTGGCCATGCGCGATGGCCGAGGAGACCAGGTGCGCGCGATTGACAGCGTCAAGTTTCCGGCAGGCCCGCTGCAGCGTCTTCTTCACGGTGTCTTCCCTGATCCCCAGAATATGCGCGATCTCCCAGTTTGACTTGCCCGCTGCTGCGAACTGAACGCATTCGGCTTCGCGTGGCGATAGTTCCGCCAGCTTCTGGTAGGGAAACGGCCCCATAAGCTCTTCCAGATGGTAATAGGCTGTCTGGCAGACGATCTCGAGTTCAGCGATGTGGGTTCGCGACAAATCCGGCATCTTGTCGCCGCCGAGCGAAACGCCGCCCGATATGCTGTCAAGCGCGTGCATCGGAAACATCATGCCATCCGTGATGCCATAATCATGCACCATGTCGACGACCATGCGCCCGATCCGTGATGCATGCGCATGCGCCTCAGCCCAGCTGAACGGACGTTTCGACTTGATCGCGCAAAGCGCGATCGGATCATGAAGGATGGCGAGACGGCTGAGCCGCCTCGCCTTCAATTCTTCGGGCCAGTTCGACAGGTATAGAATATCCTTGAGCGGAACATTGAGCGGATTGACAAGCTGACCGAGATAGACCCGACTGAATCCATACGGTTCACTGAACCTGGCAAGACGTTCGATCGCGTCCTTTCCAGTTGTCGTTGCCTGAATGGCACGGATGGCCTCCAGCACAGCTGCGCCATCATAATCACTCATGGCCTGCCGTCTCCAAATACTTCAGGTGCCGTCCTTGCAGGCACTCGCCTAGCGCTCTCACCCCACCCGGACGACCAATCCATTGCACGCGTCGCGCGACGTGTCCTTCTCCGCACCCTCTCGAAGCGCCGGAACGCTCCTACCACTTATTATTGTTTTTTGTTACCCCTTATGGTTTAATGTTTTCTTGTAGGGGTTGGCGCGAATTGCCGTCCCGTATCGTTGTCACGCCTCATCCGTGAGACCTTGGTCATGCCTGAGTTCCATGACAGAGACATCGCCCGCGCTGGCGCGCTTTTCAGGCGCGGTGAGACGGATGCAGCCTGTTCGGAATTTGAGTCAATTCTGGGAATTGATCCCTGCAATGTTGTGGCGTTGCACGGCCTTGGCCTCTGCCTGCACGCGCGCGGTGAGCGCGATTGTGCCCTTTCAACCTTCAGGCAGGCAGTCTCGCTCGATCCATCCGCCTGGACATCCTGGCAGTCGATCGCCGATCTGACGCCTGACGAGGCGGAAAGGCGCTGTGCCATTGATCAGGCAGCAGATATTCTCCTGTCTCTTTGCCAGGCCGGCATCCCGTCATCCAGGCGAATCCGGCAAACCGTCCGCGCGCTCGTTTGCGCCAGCCGAAGCCAGCAGGCACTGCAGCTGCTCCATGAGCACTTCTGCAACTTTGATGATCCGGCGCTAGCTCATATGCTGATCGCCGGCACTCACTATTCGCTCGGGCAGTTTGAAGCCGCCGCGCAGCATCACTATCTGGCCCTCCCGCAGGCGCCAGGCGCGCCGCGATCATCTGGCAATTCCGCCTTTGAACCGGAACGCGCGATGAACGTGCTTCTTAAACTCTGCTCCCTGCTTGAGACGGCCGGTTTCAAGCCTTTCCCGGTCGCCGGAACATTGCTTGGCCTCGTCCGGTCCGGCGGACTCCTGCCACATGATCGCGACGTGGATATTGGTCTCATGCGCGGCGAGAATGGCGGCAAGGACCCTGTCGATTTCATACGGGCCCATCCGGCACTACTTCTCCCCCATTCAGCCCGCCCCGGCGACCGCTATGTCGGCCTTGCCGTTGACGGGATCGCTGCCGACATTTTCGTATTCGACCGGACGCCAGCCGGCACGGTATGCGGCTTTTCCCACCTGTCAGGCGACATCCAGTGGCGGCATACCTCCTTCCGGCTCCGGAAAGAGCGGCTGGGCGGGTACACTTTCCATATCCCCGATCCCGCAGAGACATATCTCGCTGAATTTTATGGCCCGGACTGGCGCGTGCCGGATCTGGGATTTGCCTCCGCCCTCAGTTCCCCCGCGCTTGCCGGGACCAGCTTGCATGCGATCGCCTATCTGGCCCTGGCGCGGGTACGCAATTGCCAGCTTGCCGGAAACCCGGAAAAAGCGGAAGCGCTCCTGCAGCAATTACCACAGTTGGGGGCAGCCGGGGCAAGGTCCGTCACCTGCACGATTGGCCAGACCACACCTGCCATCAATCGGCAGGCCAGATAACCAGGGCATCGCTCTGGCAATCAAGCGACGCATCCCGCCTTCTTTATCCGGAAGAAGGCATCCACAATTTTTGCTCAACACCTTGTTTCTATTTATTTTTTAATATTTCCCCGCGTTGACTCAACCCTTTTTAGATTCAATATTCTATCTGCCGTTGTTCTTTGACGGCGTCCAGATGGAAAGGAAAAGACGATGACCCCAACGAATGAAAGAAATCAGCCTCAGGACGAATTCGAGCCGATCGAACTCGGTTCCGTTTCTTCGGAAACCAAGGGTGAGGTTGCTGGCCGGGCCGAGCTCTCCGGTTCGCAGAACTCCCGGCCGGAAATCGGCTGAAAACCGCCCTTGAAAGAAGGATGAGGGCGCAGGTACGCGCCCTCATTTTTCCGCTTCGCTGTTATCTGCGGGCTTGATGGAGCAACTCCCCAATGTCAGCCTTTAGCTTCGCTCCGGACATCTATTTCTGTGCGTCCGACGGGGCGTACATCTTTCTCGATGCACGCGCGGATCGTTACTTTGCCTATACCGGTGATACCGCGCGGCTGTTCTCAGAGATCATTTCTACAGACCGGACCGAACAGCTCTCTCAGGACGCAGAACGATTTACGGACCATCTCCTGCGCAGTGGCGTACTCCTGCGCCCCGCTGCAAAAGCCCAGCCATTGAAGGCCTGTACCGCGGCCCGCCCCGAAACCTCCCGCTTCGAACAGGCCTGCCTGCTCGCCGCCGATGCGAAATATTCTGAATGGTCCAACATGTTGACGGCACTTGCCCGCAGCTGGTCTCTCAAACGAATGCATTCCCTGCGCGGTGTCATTTCAGGAGCGCGCCGCTGGAAGCAGAATATACCGTCAGGACACGAAAGAATGCTGGATGACGTCGCCGGATTGACGGCACAGTTTTTAGCACTTGCCCCCTTCCTGTTCACGACAAAGGATGCGTGCCTCTTCCGCAGTCTCTTCCTGATGCGGTTCCTGGCGGGCCACGGGATCGCTGCGACCTGGACGTTCGGCGTACGGCTCGCCCCTTTCGGAGCGCATTGCTGGGTGGAATATGAAGGCGCTGTCCTCAACGACCATCTCGAACATGTCGGCGGGTTCACACCCATCCTGGCTATCTGAGGAGATCAAGGATGCCGGCTGCCTTCTTCGCCATGAGCTGGACCCCGGAAGATGACCAGGCCGTCCAGCAAGCGGCTCGGATCCAGACGCGCCTGATGGAGGCCCCAGCGACGTCCATCCTTGTGGAGACATCCGGCTTCCTGCTTGCAGATCTCAGCCAACCAGGCTCTGCCAGCCCACCCATTATTGAAATCAGGCGCACGGACGGTCAGTTTGGCGGAGCTATCTTGGGCACGCTTTTTCCGCGAAACGGGCATACGCGTTTGCCAGAGATCCGCCACGCCGCGGCGACCGCGCTGCTCGATAAAGGTGGACGCAATCTCTACGATGACTATTGGGGGAGCTATGTATCCTTCTTCCGGGTCCGCGATGATCTGGCAGTCTATACCGATCCGGTCTCTTCGATCCCTTGCTTCTATTCGGCCGATGGCGGTGTCACTTGCTTCTATTCAAATCTCGAACTCTGCCCATTTCTAGATCGAAGTAAGTTCACGCTCAATCTCCGCTTCATCTCTACCTTGGTGGCCTACGACAAGATCCAGAATGGCGAGACCGGCCTCAATGAAGTGAAGGAGCTGTTTGGTGGCCAGCGCCTCATGGCCCGGACACCCCATGCGCCGCCTGAAACCTTGTGGGACCCTCGCGACTTTGCGCGCGACGTGCTGGAACCGGATCCGGACTCTGCGGCTTGTCTCCTCCGGGAAGCGGTGCAGCAAGTGGTCAGCGCCTGGGCAACCTCTGTCCCCGCACCTGCCGTCGACCTGTCCGGCGGGCTGGATTCCTCGATCGTTCTTTCCTGCCTTGTCGAAAGCGATGCCCCTCCCCCACACCTTGCGGTCCACCATGTCGTGGAGTCCGGAGACCCGTCCGAAGCCCATTTCGCGAGAGCGGCAGCTGCCTTTCTCGGCGCCGACCTCGCAGAAATCCGGTTCAGTCCTTCCAGACAATTGCCGGACGTCACGAGCCATCCGGCCTCGGCGCGGCCCTACCGGCAATTCCTCTCCCGGGACTTCAACGCCCAGCTTTCGCAGGCCACCGGGGGCATGGAACGGACCTACCTTACCGGACAGGGCGGAGATCATCTCTTTCACGCAGCTGAAACAGCTCTCGGATTCCCGGACTATCTGCGCCGGCACGGAATCGGACCGCATCTGTTTTCGGAGCTTGCCAACTCGGCGCGGCTCTCGAACTTGTCTGTCTGGCGGGTGCTCCGGGGCACGCTTCCCGACATGATCGGGAAAACGCACACTTCTTCGCTCTTTGGCGCCATCGCGGCGCGGCGCACGCCCCTCAACTCCGCCGCACTCGACCAGTTTGACCCGGTCTACGCCTTTCCTGATTGGGCCCGGGTGCCAAGAGGATTGCCACCTGGAAAGTTCGACCAGGTGAGCGGGATCCTGCACATGATACAGGTGCAGGATCGGCTCTCTCAGGACGACACAAGGGAAGTCGTTCACCCGCTGATGTCCCAGCCTCTCATTGAACTATGCCTACGCCTGCCCGTCTATCTCCTGTCACACGCCGGTGCCAGCCGCGGCCTGGCTCGCAAGGCCTTCGTGGGGCGGCTCCCTGATCAGGTCCGCCTGCGGATGACGAAAGGCGAAGCGACGCGGTATTTTGTCGACCAGCTTCGCCTCAACCGGTCTCTGCTCCTTGATTGCCTCATGGATGGAGAGCTGGTTGCTCATGGGATAGTGAAGCGCAGGAATGTCGAAATCCTTCTCCGGGAGGACCAGTTCCTGACCCATCCGGCCGGACGGATGATCCTTGTTTACTACGCGATCGAGGCATGGCTCAGGACATGGAAAGCGATCTTGACGGAATCATGAAGGCGGCTCTTCGGTGAAAGTCGGTGCGACACCCAATTCCAGCAGGAATTTGTCCAGCCTCTGCCACATGTCCCGAATATTGGCGGGGCTGGAAGGTCCGTGTCCTTCGCCCCAATAGCGGACATAGCGGGCATCCTTTCCTGCACGCAAAAGCGCTGAATACATCTCGTCGAACTGTTCCATGGAGAAACTGTCCATGTCGGAATGCATCAGGAGGACTGGCGCATTGATGTCGGGCGCGAGCAGGACCGGACTGTTGCGCGTGTAGATGTCCGGGTCCTCGAACGGCGTCCGGCCGATCCCGAACTCGCTTCCGGCTTCCGCCTCATACCGGATGAACTCACTACCAAAATAATCTGGGTCCAGAATGGAATAGATGCCCGGCGGCCCAAAATAGTGGCTGGTCAGATCCGCCCAGCCATTCCCGGCAATCACGGCGGCGAACCGGTCCGAATGGGCCGCAACATAGAGCGCGGAAACAGCCCCCTGGCTGAACCCGCTGAGGACCATTCTGTCCGGGTCGACACGGCCTGTCGCGATCAGGGCGTCCAGCGCCGTTTCGACCGCCTCGTCCATTCCGGCAATCGGCCCGTCATCTGTACGAATATATTCGCGCGGCAGGGCAATGCGGGCATAAGCATAACCCCGTCCAGCCCAGAGATAGGGAGAACGGGGATTGGGAAAGGAAAGGATCGGTGTTCGGATTTCGCAGCGTGGCCGGCTGCCGGGATAGACCTCGACAATCAGGGGCAAAGGCCTCTCAGGCGCGCCCGGCGGAAGCAGGAGGCAGGAGGCGACGTCTTCGGAGAGGCCCGCGTCTTCCGGATGTTCGAGTCGGTAGGAGACGCTTTTCCACGTCCCGAATGCGACGTCTTGCAGATGTCTGTTGACGCGCGCGAGTGACCGGGCCCCTTCGTCCTCGCCTGCCTGGACGAGAAGCAGTTCCGACTCTGCTTCGGACTCCGTGCGGAAGAGTGTGGCCTCGGCTTTGAGGCTACTAGCGACCGGAGAGGCGCCTGGCCTGGGAGATTTGAGGGTTATGGTATCCGGCAAGCCTTTTGCCGCAGGACTGATCAGGATGGCGCCTGACGCCTCCCCCCTGCTCGCTTCCACGAGCGTTCCGGCGCCTGGATCCGGACGGCTCAGCGCGCCATAGGTCGAATAAGACCCGGCAAGCACAAAATGCAGATCACCGGATGTTGCATCGATCAGCTGCTTCCGTTGCCCGTCCGGGCCGAGGCAATAAAGGCCCTGCGCCGCCCGGATCAGGACACAATCCGGCCCAGTCTCAAGCGGAACGCTTGAGACCTGCCCCAGATCGCCGGTCAGCGCTTCATGTGTGCCGTCTGCCGACAGACGGTACCAGTCGGTCCGGGCAAGGCCCGGCTCGCCGATATCCCGCGGCGTGAACAGGGCTTCACTTTCATGACCAGTTGGAACTGGCCGCGCGAAGATGGCAATGTCCTTACCGAGGAACACTGCCCGCTCAGGACGCATAGCAAACCCTCTTTCGCGCTCGGAGGCGAGATCGAGCCCCGTATGCGGATACACCGTCAGATTGCCGGTCACGATGTCGATGACACGGAACCGCCCGCTCGAAGGTCCGCTGTCATCCTCCCAGGCAAAACCGAGCAGACGATCCCCATCCGGGGCCCACGCGAGCGTGTACGCGGCAAAATCCTTTCCATCTGCGAGCTGTTCTTGTGTGCCAGCTTCCAGATCGAAGAGGACAAGCCGGTGCCGGCGCGGAATCGCCGCCTGCAGCCTGTCCGGATCAAGCGGGAGTGGTCCGGAGACGGCAAGCGCGGCGAGTTGCTCCCCATCCGGTGACAGGCGGAGATCGGCATAACGCCCTTGCGCGAGGATGGTCGTTTCACCGGTCCGGACATTTGCCTTTACCAAGAACCCGGACGCAGGATTGGAAATGGTGACGAGCGGGCGCGTTCGGACCTCGTCGGACGTGACCGTGTCGCCGCGCCAGGCTGCCGCCCAGACCCTGCTCAGCCATGCGCCAGTCGCCGTCCGGAGACTCGCCTGTGCCGCTTCCTGTCCCTCCGGCAGCGCCGCATAGACCAGCTGATCTTCCGATACCCAGATCGGACGGTAATCTCCCGTCCAGTCGGTTCGGGGAACCGGTCCGAACACTGTGCACACACCGGACCCCATCTCGCATGCCGACAATGAAAACCTGCCGGACTTGTACTGCATGACGGCAAGACGCGTTCCATCCGGCGAGAAGCTTTCAATCCATGCATGTGCCGATGGATCTATACCCGGCATGAGCTCCGGTTCGGATCCCGCCTGCAGGTCCAACCGCCACACCTGGTGCCCGCTACTGTGGAAGGCATGTGTTCGGTAGCTGTAGTCCGGGAACGCGTCATAAGGCCTGATACGTTCGAAGACGAGCCACCGGCCCGTGGGATCGAATTTCGCCTCGCCCAGCCCTTCCATTTTCAGGAGCGCATCGAGGGTCAGCCCCTTTGGAACTCCCTGCGGACCGGCTGCCGCAGGAGACACGACCAGCGAACAGGCGGCGAGCGCGAAAAGGACGAGTCCGGGCAGCAGCCGGCGAACCAGGTTCAGACATAAGCGGCAGGCCACAAGCGTCCGGGTAACGGGCCTTGCGCGACCGGGCGAAGAGGCAGCCGCCCGGATGAGGACAGGGGAAACACGCAAGGCCCGTCTCCCTCAGAAGGCCTTGCGGACTTCAAACGTGACGAACCGGCCGAGCGGGGATGCATTGGTCGGATCATAAGCTGTCATGCTGTAGCCACCGTCCGAAGGCGATGCAGGCGGTGCTTCGTCGAAGAGATTTGTGACAGAGAGGCCGAGCCCCACACCGCTCAGCCAACCGGCCTGGCGAGCGCCGAAGTCATATGAGAGCGTGGCATCCACTGTTGTCCAGGATGAGATCCCGTCCGCCCCTTCTGTCCGGTCGACCTGGTAACTGTCGATATAGTTGACGAACATACTCGCTGTGAGACCGCCCCGGCACAGGCTCGCATGACCGCGCAGTGTCAGGTCCACAGGGTTGAGGTATGTGTTCAGGGTCTCAACCGCGGCTGTGCCGGCGGACGCCTGCTGGGTGAAGTCCAGGATATGGTTCGCATTGATCCCGGCATCGAGGCGCCCGAGCGGCGTGTCGGTTCCATAGTCCAGCTGCAGGTCGAGCCCGCTGGTATCGGTCCGGGCGAGATTGCGGACGACGTTCACATGGTTGATGACGCCGACATTGTCGAGCGTCGCCCCAAAGAAGAGCGCAATCGGTATATCGAAGCTTGCGAGCAGGTCATCGATTTCCTGGGCCGTTGGAAAGAAGACGACACTTCCTGCCGGAAAGGCGCCCGGATCATTCCAGGCAATACCGGGGGCCGCGATATCCAACTGTCCCTGCGGGATCGGTGTCGCCCCGAGGCGGCCTTCGAAGGAAATATCGTAATAGGTCGCGCTCAGTGTCCAGTCATGCCCTCCGTGCGACCAGGTCGCGTCCACACCTGCGGTGAAGGTCTCGGAGGTTTCGGGATCGAGATCCTTGGCAGTACCGAACACCTGGATATATCCCGTCCCGCTCAGCGACGGATCCGGCGCCTCTTCTTCAATATATTCCAGCATGAAATCATAAGGCAGCAACTGCCCGGTCCGCCCCAGTGAGAAAGCCCGTCCAAGCGGTGGCGGCGCAAAGCTCGTGCTGTAGGAGCTGCGGACATTGATCCCGTCTGCCGGCGACCAGAGGAGCCCCACCTTGGGATTGGAACTTGTTCCGAAGTCGGAATAGTCATCCACCCGGCCGGAAAGGTTGAGTTCGAGCCGCCTGACACCCGGCAGAGCATTTTGTTCGCCAATCAATGGCACCTGCATTTCGGCATAGAGGGCCGAGACATCCCGGTCGCCATCTGCCGTGATCCGCTGGCCGAGAATATCGTTGGCAAACTCCTCTCTGCGCAGGTGGCCGCCGATCGCGGCCTTCACCGGTCCGCCGGGAAGCCGGAAAAGATCGCCGTCCAGTTTGAGGTCGAGCGACCAAAGATCGGACTTTGTCCGGACATCATCGACAGGATCATCCGGTCGGGTCCCGTCCTCAATCCTGAACCGACCTTGCTTGTTCCGGATCTGCCCATAAGACGCATCGAAGCTCGCAGCCCAAGAGGCGCCGAGTTCATAATCGGCCCCGAAGGCGAGCGTGAGGCCTTCAGACTCTGTCTCATAGACATCAATCGAAGCATTCCGGTTGAACCGGGTCCGCTCCGTATCGCGCTTCGAATAGAGCGCCGAGGCCGACAAGCCGAGCTTCGGGCTCACCTGCTGAGTGCCGGACAGGAGGAGGCTGTGGCGCTCTTGTCCGGGCAAGAGGTCCAGTAGCCGGGACGGCGGCAGGATGTCCCCTGTCACACGCGGCTCGAAAAGGCCTATGTCCGGACGGTCAGCCAGGGTCAGATTGTCCCGGCTGGAATATTCATAAGTGCCGAGGAGGTTTCCGCCGTCCCAGGCGGAGCCCAGCGTCTGGCTGAACCGGTATTCTTCCATCCGGCCTTCGGTGACGGTGCCATAGCTGGCTGTGGTTTCGGCGCCTTCGAAATCATCGCGCAGGATGAAGTTGATGACGCCGGCCACAGCATCGCCGCCATAGATGGAAGAAGCTCCGTCGGTCAGGACTTCAACGCGCTCGATCGCCGCCATCGGGATCAGGGACAGGTCGACAAAATCCCCGATCTCCGAAGTCGGCGCCATGCGGTTGCCATTGATGAGGACGAGCGTTCCGCGCGAGCCGAGCCCGCGAAGATTTGCGCTCGCCCCGGACGTATTGTTCTGCCGGGAATTGCTGTCATTCGGCAGGCCGATTGTGGTGAACTCGGTCGAACCGCCCCCGAAATTCTGCGGCAGGGCGCGGATGAACTGGTCAAGCGAGGTCGCACCCGACCCGAGCACCTCGTCCCGCCCAAAGACCTGAAGGGGCGAGCTTTCCGGGGCAAGGCCGCGCAGGCTTGTCCCGGTAACGGTCACCTTGTCGGCGCGTAACACGCTGTCGGGACGTTCTTCTTCCGGCGGTTTGATCCGCAAGGGCGCGGCCTTCTCGCCCTGTTCCCTGATCAACTCAGGCTGCCGGCCGGAGCTCCCGGAGCTTGCAGGCACCTCGCGTATGATACGCGCACCTCCCGGCGCCGCGACCGCCTCCAGCCCACTGGCATTGAGAAGTTGCTTGAGTCCGGCATCCGGGCTGAACACACCCTCCAGGCCGGGCGCTGGCTTTCCGGAAACGACATCCTCGGAAAACAGGACCGGCGTTCCGGACTGCCTGCTGAACAGACGCAACGCATCTCCCATGCCCTGCGGGGGGATGGCGAACTGACTGACCTGTTCTTCGGATTGCGGATCCGCAAATGCTGTATACGGAGCCAGAACTGGCGCGAATGAAAGTGCCGCTGCGCTGAGTAGCGCGCGTTTGAAAGATTCCTTGATTTGCATGATCCCCTCTGGAATTGACCGTGAGTCCGGCCGCGACCGTGAAGTCCGCGCGGCTCAACAGGATCAACAAGTCAGTTGTCGGATCGGGTGGAAATTATCCGGAGATGCCCCGTAAACGAAGCCTGCCGACTTACATGGGCATCCCGATCCGGGTTGTGATGAGCCAGCTCTTGACCCTCCAGCAATGGGAAGGTTTAGAAGGAATGCGTCAGACCAGGAAAGGAGCCAGGCCATGAATATTGGCGAAGCCTCGAAAGCCACCGGCATTTCCGTCAAGATGCTGCGCTACTATGAAGAGATCGGCCTCGTCCAGCCCGCGCAACGGACAGAATCGGGCTACCGCATCTATTCAGACAAGAATATTGCAACGCTCCGCTTCGTGCGGCGCGCCCGCGATCTCGGTTTCCAGGTCAAACAGATCGGCGCGCTGCTCGATCTCTGGGAAAACGGCAGCCGGGCAAGCGCGGACGTGAAATCGCTGGCGCTTGCCCATGTCAGCGAACTCGAACAGCGCCGGCGTGAACTTGATGAGATGATCGCCACACTGAACCATCTGGCGCGGAACTGCCATGGGGATGACCGCCCGGACTGTCCGATCCTGACCAGCCTCGGCGCGGACAGCGATGCTCCGGCGCCCCGCACCCCGCGCAAAAAGCGGTCCCGGAAGGGATTTGCCTCAGCGAGGTAGGCCCGGCGGGCGCTCC
This sequence comes from Rhodobacterales bacterium, assembly GCA_014763715.1. Taxonomy (GTDB): domain Bacteria; phylum Pseudomonadota; class Alphaproteobacteria; order Caulobacterales; family Hyphomonadaceae; genus Hyphomonas. Next base: position 153,182 of record JACXUV010000001.1, read on the forward strand.
CGGCAGCCGGGCACCGCGCTCACCCCGGCCAGAGTCCCATCTCCCGCAGCTTCGCTTCGATGCGAGGCTTCTGATCCTCGAACGTCCCATAGGCAAACCAGTCGCCGATCTCGGTGATGGGGGCGATGCGGACGCCGAAACGCCGGCGCGCGTCTTCCATGACCGCCTCATCAGTCAGGTCCCGTTCGGTATAGGCGATGCCCTCCCGCTTCAGCCATGACTTCAGGCTGCGGCAATCCGGGCAGGTCGGCGTCGAATAGATGGTGACCGCCGCTTTCATTTAAGCACTCCCTGGTCAGATGAAGAAAAGGGCCGGGAGGCCCGGCGTAGCCGGACCTGCGGCAGGGATCAGGTCGCCGGACCGGCGCGCTCGGTCATTGGGGCCGCGAAGCGGCGCAGCCTCAGTGCATTCCCGAGCACGAAGACAGAGGAAAGCGCCATCGCGCCGGCCGCAAAGACTGGAGAGAGCAGAACCCCCGACACCGGCCAGAGCACACCGGCGGCAACCGGGATGAGGGCCGCATTGTAGGCAAAGGCCCAGAAGAGATTCTGGCGGATGTTCCGCATGGTGGCCCGGCTGAGCGCAATCGCGTTCGGCACCGCTTTCAGGTTGCCAGACATGAGGACCACATCCGCCGCCTCGATCGCCACGTCCGTGCCGGTGCCGATCGCCAGGCCGACATCCGCCTCCGCCAGCGCCGGCGCATCATTGATACCATCTCCGACAAAGGCGACCGGACCGATCTCCTTCAGGCTCCGGACCGCAGCCACCTTGCCGTCCGGCAACACTTCCGCAATCACCTCATCGATCCCCAGAGGCCGGGCAATCGCCTCGGCTGTGCGCCGGTTGTCTCCCGTGATCATCGCCACCTTCAGCCCCAGGCGATGCAGGGCGGCGATGGCCTCCGGCGTCGTCTCCTTGACCGGATCCGCCACGGCGATGATGGCAGCAAGCCTGCCACCGACGGCCGCATAGATCGGGGATTTTCCTTCACCGGCGAGACGTTCGGCCGTGCCGCTCAGGGCTTCCAGGTCATGGCCAAGCTGCGCCATGAACCGATCGGCCCCGATCTGAACAAGATCGCCGCCCGCCACCGCGCTCACGCCAAAGCCGGTGACGCTTCCGAAATCGCGAACCTCGGGCAGGACCAGGCCTTCAGCCTCAGCCGCCGCAACGATCGCGCGGGCGACCGGGTGTTCGGACTTCGCCTCGACAGCGGCGACCCGGGCAAGGACTTCGTCCCGTTCGTAACCGGGAACGGTCACCAGGTCGGTCAGGCGCGGCCGTCCTTCCGTCAGGGTGCCGGTCTTGTCCAGCGCAACGACGCGGGCATCCTGTAGGGCCTGGAGCGCATCGCCCTTGCGGAACAGGACGCCGAGTTCTGCGCCCCGTCCCGTTCCCACCATGATCGAGGTTGGCGTCGCGAGCCCCATCGCGCAGGGACAGGCGATGATCAGGACCGCCACGGCGTTGACCAGGCCGAATGTCAGGGCCGGGTCCGGCCCGAACAGGAACCACACTCCGAACGTCAGAGCGGCCAGTATCATCACGACCGGTACGAACCACATGGTGATCCGGTCCACGAGCCCCTGGATTGGCAGTTTCGATCCCTGCGCCTCCTCGACCATCCGGATGATCTGCGAGAGCATCGTATCGCTGCCGACCGCAGTGGCGCGGAAGGCAAAGGCGCCCGTCTGGTTGATCGTGCCGCCTGTGACGGTTGCGCCGATTGCTTTCGCGACCGGCAGCGGTTCGCCGGTGATCATGCTCTCATCGATCCAGCTTTCACCCTCGATGACCTCGCCATCCACCGGAATGCGCTCGCCCGGCCGGACCTCGACAATGTCGCCTTCAATGACATTCGCAACGTCGATCTCGGCAAGGGCGGCGCCGCGCCGCACACGGGCTGTCTTCGGCCGCAGGTCAATGAGACGCTGAATCGCCTCCGAGGTCCTGCCCTTGGCCCGGGCTTCGAGCACGCGTCCGAGAATGATCAGGGTAATGATGACAGCCGCCGCCTCGTAATAGACGTTGACAGCGCCCTCCGGCAGCAGGGCCGGGGCGAATGTCGCGACCAGGGAATAAGTATAGGCTGCAAGCGTGCCCACCGCGACAAGACTGTTCATGTCAGGCGCCCCGCGCAGGAGCGCGGGTATGCCCTTCCGGTAGAACCTTGCCCCGGGGATGACCAGAACCAGCGTTGTCAATACGAACTGGAGAAGCCAGCTCGCAGTCATGCCGATGGTCGATGCGATCAGCTCATGAAATCCCGGAATGAGATGGCTTCCCATTTCGAGCCCGAAAACCGGCAATGTAAGGGCGGCCGCCAGCAGCAGGTCGCGGACCAGGACGCGGCGTTCCTGTTCCTTGCGCAGATCGGCCCCGGCCGATGCATGACGGCCCGGATCTACCGCATGGGCCTGATAACCTGCCTCGCTGACAGCCGCGACCAGGTCCGCGATGTCGGCGCGGCCGGTTATGGTCGCGCGCTCGGTGGCAAGGTTGACAGACGCGCCGGTCACGCCCGGGACCGCTTTCAGAGCACGCTCCACGCGGCCGACACAGGACGCACAGCTCATACCCTCGATCGCGAGTTCGACAGCCGGCGACGAGACGGCATAGCCGGCATCCTCGATCGCGCGGATCGCTTCGGCCCGGACGTCAGGATCGGAAAGGCGGATCTCGGCGCGCTCAGTCGCCAGGTTGACGCTGGCGTCGAGAACGCCGCTAACCTGCTTCAGCGCACGTTCCACGCGTCCGACGCAGGAGGCACAGCTCATGCCCTCAATCGGAAGAGAGAGGGTTTCAGGGATGGGTCCGGGGTGCGCAGTCATGGCAGGAATCCTTCAAAATCGGTCTGATGCGCCAGGATATGGGATCTCCCATGATGGGAGGGTCAAGCGCTGCTGTTCCGAAACATCAGTAAGGCTTTCTTCCCTTTTAGATACCTGCCGGCAAAGACCGGTAATTTCCGGTCGTTCAGATTGGCGCGCGGAAGATTTGTTTTCCGGCACACTTGACCCTCCAACGCTGGGAGAGACCATCTTGCTGACTGCCACACACAAAGGAGGGCAGAATGCAATTGCACATCGAAAACATGACCTGCTCCGGCTGTGTCCGGGCCGTGACCCGGGCGATCCACTCGGTGGACCCCGGCGCAACGGTCCATGCAGACCCCGAACACCACACGGTCGAGGTCGGGACGTCCGCGCCGCGGGCAGGAATTGAGGCAGCGCTCGCAGCTGCCGGCTATCCTGCGGCTCGCGAAACGGCCTGACCTGCCCGGGTTTTGCCCCGGCTAACCTCATTCGCCGGAACAATGAGCCCGGCGAATGAGGCCGCGGCAGCCCCGGCTGCTTCCCGCTCCGCCTGGGTGATACAGGACATTGCCCCCGGCCATGTCCCGATGGCACAAGCTGGCGCATGAAGGTTCAATGAGCCCTGCGAATGTCGCAGGCCGGTCTTCATGGAGCATGCTGCCTTGAACGGATCTCCGGTTCGTAAACTCGAACGCAGCCTCGGCACGGGATCGGCCGCCCTTCTGGGGCTCGGTTCGATCTTCGGTACAGGCGTCTTCGTGGCGATCGGGCTCGGGGTCAATCTTGCAGGTTACTGGATCGTTCCTGCAATTGCCCTGGCGGGCCTTGTCGCCGCTTGTAACGCCCTGTCGAGCGCCGAACTTGCAGCCGCCTTTCCTGTCAGCGGCGGTACCTATGAATACGGCTACCGCCTGCTTCATCCCCTTGCGGGCTTTTCTGCAGGCTGGTTGTTCCTCCTTGCCAAATCCGCTTCGGCTGCCGGCGCGGCACTTGGTGCGGCCGCCTACGGCCTTCGTCTGTTCGGGCAGGACGATCCCCGGATCATCATCGCAACCGGGCTGATCCTTGTCCTGGCTGTCACCTTGCTGGTCCTATCGGGCCTGCGCCGATCGAACATGGCCAACACGCTGATCGTCGCCCTGACTCTGATTGCGCTGCTTGCCTTCGTGATCGCCGCGCTCCCCGATACCGGCACCCGGCTCCGGACGATTGCGGCCCGGGACCTCGGCGCCGATGCGCCGGGCTGGACGATCTTCGCTTATGCGACGGCGCTCATGTTTGTTGCCTATACAGGCTATGGCCGGATTGCGACCATGGGCGAGGAAGTGGTTGCGCCGGAATCCACAATACCGCGTGCCATCATCCTGACGCTTGCAGTCAGCCTCCTGGTCTACCTGTCGGTCGCGATCTGCATGGCGGCGCTGATGCCGGCAGGAACCGCCCGATCGCTCGCAGACGCGGCCACCCCGCTGGAATCCGCCGCACGGTCCCTCCAGCTGCCATGGTTGTCCCTGCTCGTGAGCGCCGGCGCCATCACGGCCATGCTCGGCGTCCTGCTGAACCTGGTTCTCGGCTTGTCGCGCGTGGTCCTCGCCATGGCCCGCCGCGGCGACCTGCCGGGGCTGCTTTCTAATCTAACCGGCCGGGGAAACCCGGCCCTTGCGATCCTGGCTGTTGGGGCTTCGATCCTGGCGCTTGTCCTGACCGGAAACATCGAGACCGTCTGGAGCTTCAGCGCCTTCACAGTGCTCATCTACTACGCCGTCACCAATATCGCTGCGCTCCGGCTCAACCCGGCACAGAGGCTCTACCCCCGCTGGATCAGTGCCGCAGGCCTGTTGGGTTGCCTTGCGCTGGCTGCCTTCATTCCCGTGTCTGTCTGGTTGGCCGGGGCCAGCCTGCTGGCGCTGGGGCTTGGCGTTCGCTATTTCGTGAACCGCCGGAAGGCGGCGCCAGACCGGTAGGCGCCGGTGCTCATCGGCTAGTCCGCGGATGGCACGATCAGGATGTCCTGCCCCTGCTCACGGACCTCCAAGGGGAGGTAGAGCCTGAGGCTTTCGGCGAATTCTTCCTGCTTTCCGGCCGGGAATGTGCCGCTGATCCGTTCCGCTGCGAGGGATGCGTCGTCGATCCGAAGCTGGGTTGTGGAATAGCGGTTCATTTCGGCAATGGCCTCGGCAAGCGTCACATTGTCGAACCGGAGGAGGCCTTCGCGCCATTTGCCGGCCTGGGCGGGGTCGATGGTGGAGAGGATGGGGTCAGCGCCCGGTTTCATGTCGAGCCGGTCGCCGGGCTTGAGGACGATGCCCTCCTGCAGGGTCTTTGCGGGCATCGCGCCCGCCTTCCCTTCGCTGTTAGCAGTCTTGCTCGGGCTGACGCGGACCGCCCCCTGGATCAGGATGACGGAGATGGCATCCTGATCTGCACGCACGTTGAACGCCGTCCCGAGCGCACGCGTGATTGTGCCGCCCGCTTCGACCAGGAAGGGACGGTCGGAATGTTCGACCTCGAACAGGGCTTCGCCTTCAGTGAGGTGGATGAAGCGCTCGGTTTTAGAGTAGCTGACGGTGAGCGTCGTGTTTGTGTTGAGCGTGAGGACGGATCCGTCTTCCAGGGTGACGGTCTCCTGCTCGCCGATTGCCGTGGCATAGGTGAGTGGTGCCAGGTCTGGTTTTGGGGACTGGAGCGCGAGGGTGGCTGCGCCGATGATGAATGCCGCGGCTGCGGCGGCCAGGGCCAGGAGGACAGGTTTGCGGTCCCTGCCTGGGTTTTTGGCTTTTAGACTTTTCAGACGGGTCCGGTCGATAACGCCGATCGTGGATTCGATCTCGTGATAGGCCCTGGCATTGGCTGGGTCCTTTTCCCATTCGAGGAAGGCCTCCCAGGTGTCGGGGCTGACATCCGGGTCCTGCAGCTCTGTGTACCAGAGCGCGGCGGTCTCCCGCCGCTCGGCCTCTTCCTTTTGGTCCGTCATCGCCTTGCTCACTGACCCTTTGCCGGAGACCGCTTTGCAGCTCCGGAGAGGTTTTCGGCGATCTCGGCAATCGCCTCCGCGATGTCCGTTTTGACGGTTGTCGGCGAGACTGACAAGCGCCGGGCGATCTCGTCATAGGTCAGGCCCTCAAAGCGGTGGAGCCGGAGCGCGTCGCGCTTGCGGGGCTTCATGGCGGCGATCGTCTCTTCGGCGATGGCAAGGCGTTCTCTGTCCATGACCTGTTGCTCCGGGGTCGGCGTGCGCTGGCAGGCGAGCCGGCCTTCGAGCTCGCCGATCTCCTCCGACTGCCGGGCATGCCGGATGCGGCCGGATTTGAGGTAATTGACGGTGAGGTTGCGCAGGCTTGTGAAAAGAAGCGCCCGAAGCTCCTCCGCCGGCTTGTCCGCATAGGCGCGCCGGACGGACAGGAAGGCTTCCTGGACGAGGTCTTCGGCATCGGCCGGATTGCGGATCCTGCCTCGGCAGAAGCGGACGAGCTGGTCGTACTGGTGGCGGAAGATGTGACTGAGGGCGTCTGCAGCGTGGAGGGGGATGGGGGTTGGAGAGGATGTATCGATGGAACTGTCGGACTTGCGAATGAGGCTGGAGGGTTTTGCTTCAGACCGGAGCTGTTCTCGCCAGTCGCGATCGTTCGAAGCGGACTTCGAGGATGGTTGGATGGAGAGTGGCTGAGTCTGATCTGGCAATTTGGACATTCTTTTGTTGAGGGCGTTGCCTACCCGGCAGCCGCTCCCATGCTTCGCACCTGGCACGGGCGACCCGTGGCATTTGATTCGCTGTAGACTTTAAGTTTTTTCGATATTTCGTTGCCAACTTTAAGTGGAGTTCAATTCGCAGTCAAAACATAAAGTCCACTTTATGGTGTTTTGGTTAGCTAAAGTGAACTTGGGGCATGACCAATGCCCAAAGGGAACAGATCGCGGCGGCAATTAGGGCCGCACGTCGCTCGAAAGGCCTCACTCAAGAGGCATTGGCAGATCGCATCAACAGAACGCCGGCTAGTTTGAGCAACCTCGAACGAGCACAAGCGATTCCATCTTTGGAAACGCTATTGTTGATTGCTGAAGCTCTTAGCGTCCCGGTCACAGATTTCCTGGAATTTGCTTCCATCGGACGCAAGTCACGATCCCGAATCCGCGAAGAGTCCGAAATCATCGACCTGATCCGTTCTTTGTCCGCAGAACAGCTACGAATAGCTCGAATGCAAATTGAAGCACTCAAGTCGCTGAAGAAATAATCGAGCACTCTCCGTACTGATTAGGGGATTTTCTTCCAGCCCGTTCTAGCGGTCCAAACCATAGTCAGAGGCCTCTATTCCTGCTGTGACATCGCCTTGAGGACCCGCGCCATCTGACGGAGGGTTTCCCTGGAGCTGGCGCGGTCTATCCACATCTGGCATTCGCGGCGGGCTGTTTCGAGCGGGGTCTTTTTTGCTTTCTTCAGGTTTCGGGTGCCGATGAAGAGGTCCTCGATACCGACATTGAGAACTTCGCTGATAGCCAGGACCATGGAGGCACTGATGCGGCTCTCTCCGGTCTCGTATTTCTGGATCTGTTGCTGGCTCACGCCCAGCTGGTCGGCGAGTTCGTTCAGCGTCATGTGCATGTCTTTGCGGTAGCGGCGGACATTGCGTCCGACCTGCTTGTCGACCTCGGTCGGTGACCTTGAGCTTTTGCGGGGCACCGTCTGTCGCTTCTTCGTCATTCCTCCACCTCTTTTTGACATCAGTATTGCCAACAAGTTGAAAACAAGGATAGGGGCGGAATCGTCGGAAAATGAGTATGGTCCGGCTTGCGGGTGCAGAGGGTCTGTTCGGCTAGAGGAAGTAGGGTTCGTCCATCTCCGCCGCAGATTTTCTCTCTTTGGTTGTTTTTGGAATCTATCTTGCAGGAAGTTCCGCAAGGGGGATGAAGCCATGTCGAACTGCCCTGTATTGTTACAATCTGTCCTCGACCGCTACGATTACACGCGGACGCTGTCCCGGAGCCGCTGGGCCTGGGAATTCCTCCGGCGCAATGAGGATTTCTTGGCGGAAGCAGCGCTGCATGGGACGGACGAGGTATCAGTCCGGACTGCGTGCCATGGGATTACGCTGGTCCGCCCCCGCACGGACCAGATGGCGGCCGAGCGCTGGGGGCTCGCCTTCTTCCCGGACCCGCGCCACGACGGATTTACCGCCAATGCATTCTGGTCTTCGGCGCTGTTTCCGCGGCAGGTTCAGGTCCAGGTGAGCCCGGCAGGCCCGAGCGAGGCCTGCCCGATCTACGAGAGGACGGTGAAACAGTGTGAAATCGTGCATCTGGTCGACACGGCGGGGCGCGAGCACATACTGATCAAGGGCAACGGCCATGTCGTGCAGGTTCAGTGTACGGGCATGTCAATGCTGTCTCCGGAGCCAGTCCGGCTCGGCTTCTTGATACGGGGCACCGCGAATTTGTCCTCCCGTTGGCGCATGCTGGACGAGGCGCAGCGCGTGTACGGCGCCCGCCCGGCCGGAACCGCCCCTTGGAGCCGGACGAGTCTTGCCCTGCGCAATGCGCTGGTGGCCCATGATTGCGCGATCGCGGGACTGTCCGTACGGGAAACTGCCGAGATCATTTATGGCAAGGCACGGGTGGATGATGCCTGGGCAGGCCCCGGCCGGTCGATGAAGGATGAAATCCGCCGCGCACGTGCCCGTGGGCGTGATCTTGTGTCAGGTGGCTACAGGACGCTGCTGGCCTGACACGTTTCAGAACAAGTCCCGTTGCGCCGGTTTCGCAACGGGACTTTTCCGTCGTCCTTCCGGCGCCATCGACCAGGCGCCTTCATCTTCATACGGATAGAGGCAGGCTCGCAGCGCCTCCGCGCCCGCGCCGGTCTGACCCAGCCAGACGGCAAGGTTTTCTTCCTTCAGGACGGCCGGCATGCGCTGGTCCGGATCCCCGGTGACGAATTCGGAGATGCCCTTGTTGGCCGTTGTCGTACACATCACGAATTCGGCGACCTCTCCTTCCGGGGACTGAGCCATCCGGTAAATGACCGCGATCGCCAGGCGCGATCCGTCCTTCGGTCGGATGGTCCACTGGACGGTCCTCGTGTTCCCCGTGGGCGTGACGCGGTCCGGCTTGAAGGTCGGCACTTCCTCGCCCTCATTGAAACTGCTGACGATCAGGACACCGCGGCGCGCTTCGAAATGCGGCCTCCAGAGGCGCGAGGTCAGCAGCTTGTCATCGCGCGCATGAATATGGTCGGGATAAGCGCGGCCTTGCCGGCTCTTGGTGAAGCCCCATCGCATGGGCGTCACGGTCCGCTGTCCTGCGTCGTCGAGGTGCATGACGGGCGCAAACCGCATGGGCGTCGCCACTTCCTCCGGCGCATTGCTCGGACGCGCTGTCAGCGGTTCGGAGAAGCTGACGACCTCTGCCCAGGTCGCCATGTAAGAGAACTTGCCGCACATGGCCTCAAGCGTGGCCCTTTTTGGGGGAATGCTCAACCATTGCGAATTCGTACAAGCCTGTCTGGCGTCCGCGTCGCAGCCTCTCCCCGGCCCGCTCACGCGGGGCTGTCCAGTCGGCGAGAGCCCGCTGGGTCTGAGTGGCATTTGACTGGCCCGGCTCGTCTCCGGTCGCCGGCCCGCCCGTTTGGGCGCGCCGGCGCTGCGGGGGCTCGCCGGCCGGGGCCGCGCCGCGCGCTTCCCACTGACCTTGCGGCCAGAGGGGTCGCGGGCGCGTGACATCTCTATTGTATCAGGAAGCTTTCCGGGTTGAAGTCTCCGACGGGGCTTTCAGCCATTTGCCATAAACGGTCACCTGTTGGCGCTCGAAGCCAAGGGATTCGTAGAATTTTGCGGCTTTGTCGTTACCGTCGCGCACCATGAGTTCAAGTTTCGGGGCCCCGCGCGACGCGAGCCAGAGGCCCGCCTCTTCCATCAGCTCCCGACCTGCGCCGCGTCCCTGATGCGCCGGGTCGACCGCGAGGTAGTAGACCCAGCCGCGGTGGCCATCATGCCCTGCCATGACGCTGCCGGTCAGCTGGTCTCCGCAATAGCCGACCAGGATGGTCGCTTCCCGGGCTGCGACAGCCCGGTCGATGTCGTCGTTCGGGTCGTTCCAGGGCCGGGTCAGCCCGCAGGCCTCCCAGAGCGCGGTCAGCGCACGCCGGTCGGCTTCGCGGAAATCTCTTACATGCATCGTCATGACGGCTCGAAACTGTAGGATTCGGCGGGCCGATACCAGCCCCGGCGGTCAGGCCGCCGGAACGGCTAGCCTCAGAGGTTCAGAATCGCCAGCCGGGACCGCACGCCGCCGGCAATGCTTTGGATCAGTGCTTCAGGAATCGTGTTTCCGGCAAGTTCACCCAGGGTGTCCAGCGCAGGTGGGATCGCCGCGTTCAGTTCGGCTTGGACCATGTCTAATGTGCCTTTGGGCAAGCCGGCAGCAGCCGCTGTCTGCTCGAAATGCCGACTGGAAATCTGGTTGACCTGGTACCGGTTGTTATCTCCCACCGACATGGCCAGCTTGAACCGGTTCTGGCTGATCCGCCGACCGTCCACGACAGGCTGCACGGTCAGGACATCATAGAGTTTCGTCATCCAGAAACCGCCGCCGGGCTGGAGTGCGATCGAGAAATTCTTCGCATGTCCGTCCGTCGCTCCCAGCAGCCAGTATATGACTTGCGCCTTGAAGAAGGCATACCGGTCTTCATTGGCCCGGTCGCTCTCCTTCAGACGTTCCAGAATTTGCAGCATGCCCGGGCCATCTTCCTTCTGGTATTTGCGCGTCGACGGTACGGACAAGGCCTGGCAGAAATCCTCCTGCGGCAGGCGCAGCAACCTGCCATCTCCGGTCCACATCCGGTCAAACCGCGTCACGCTCAAAGCCATCTGGTCTTCGAATGTGACGATTTCTGCCTCCGCCACATCGAGGCCGAGCAAGGCGCAGAGTCTCAGGCAAGCATATTCATTCTGTACACTGTCCGTCAGGTCGATGCCGTTCTGGACAACCCCGATTGCCGGTTTCAGGATATGCGTTGTTGCCGTCGTACCGATGGGACGATGCCAGACACCGTCCTTTTTCAACAAGGCGGTCTTGTCCTGGGCGCCGGCAATGGAAATCCGGAAATCGCCATTGTCCGGATCAAGCCCCAGAGGATTGATCCGCAATTGCCGGATGAGGCCCGCAATCTCTGCCTCATTCATTGCAGTTCCGTTCACCTCGCCAGCCGTGCCGGGTACATCTTCGGGCGGCAGGAATTGCAGCGCGCCGACACAGTCTCGCCCCGTCACTGCCAATAGGGAAAAAGCGTCCGTCCCATCGGCGCCCAGCCGTTCGGCAACATTTCGCCGGACCCGTTCGGCATCCGGCAACAGGTTTTCAAATACATTGATGACCTGCGCGCCGCGGTACACCTGTGTCGACATCGGCATCGATATCGACACGGGCATCGCGCCCTGCCAGCCCAGCCAGTCCGGATCATAGCGAAAGGACACCGCCCCGGTGCCCGCTTTTTCGAGCCGCCCGACAAGCCTTGCATTGAGGTAGACGTTCAGCCGCTGTGTCCGGGGCCGGCGTGCCATCAGAAGAGGTCTCCAAAGTCGGCCTTGCCGCCACGCTTTGCAGCAACAAGTTCGAGACCCAGGGCCGTCAACGCATCAAAGAAAACCGCCATTCGGGTCGCTGGCTCTCCGGATTCCAGCTTGGAAACCGTGGCCTGGCGCACGCGCATCCGTTCGGCAAGTTCGGCCTGCGACAAGCCAGCCGCCAAGCGCGCCTTTCGGACCAATTCTCCCGCCATGCGCGGGCTCCGGACAAGATCAGACATTGCATCAACCCCATATACGCATTCGCGCATAAATTCTATATATACGCAAACCCGTATATTTCAAGTTAATACGCGTTTCCGTATAATAGCGGAAGTGATTAGCTCAACGCTTCCCGCAAAACCGTACAGCCTGCGTTTGCGGCAAATTAATGATGCAGGTCAGGCGGCTTCGGTTCTGCCATCACGGCAGGAAATCAGCGCTTCAGCTGCCGTATTAAGAACCAAAGCTTCGTCTTGAGGAGGGATCGCCGAAATCTCGATCCGTCCGTCGTGAAGGTCGATTGTCAGCGAGGGAAAGGCCTGCCTCAGCCGCTTCGCCGCATCATGGGCGGCCCGGCTCTGTTCGAAACCGAATGGGAACCAGACAGACATGGGCTGTCCTCCAATCAGGAAAACTCCGAATTCGGTGGGAACGAATCTCCGATTCGGGCCAGGCAGCAAGTTCCGGCGTTGCAAGCGGCTCTGAGAACCCGGCTTCCCCCACACGCCTCGAAGAGACCTCGCACGGCGGGTGTGGGCGGACGGCACGTCTGGCCGGGCGCGCCGCACGCGCAAGGCGACGGAGATCGAACGTCTTGTGCGTCTGAGGGGCTCCTACCTTCCCGCCTTGCGCATGCCGCTTGTCCGCCCGGCCTGCCGGCCTTTTCCGCCGCCCACCCCCGCCTGTCGCGGGCAGGACGCGGCTGGAGAAGGAGACCCGACATGCCCTGCGACACCGCTACCCCTGCCCCCCTTGGAACAGCTTCCGTACTCCCATCAGAGGACCGTCCCCGCATCTATGTGGCCTGCCTTGCGGCCTACAATAATGGCTGCCTGCATGGGCGCTGGATCGATGCGACCACGCCTGACGACATCATGGGCCAGGTACGCACCATGCTGGCGGCATCACCGCTGCCCGGGGCCGAGGAATGGGCGATCCATGACTATGAGGGTTTCGAAGGTGCGAGCCTGTCGGAATACGCCTCGTTCGAGACCGTGTGCGATCTGGCGGAGTTCATATCCGAACACGGACGCCTCGGCGCAAAAGTCCACCGCCACTACGGCGACGACATAGAGCAGGCTCGCGCTGCCTTCGATGACTATGCGGGCGAATACCGTTCGATCGCAGAATTTGCCGAAGAACTGACCCGCGAGTGCGGCACCGAAATCCCGGCCTCCCTCCAATACTACATTGATTGGGACGCGATGGGCCGGGATATGGCGCTGAACGGCGACATCTTCACCGTCGAGACCGGATTCGATCAGGTCCACATCTTCTGGTCGCGGTGATCGTCATGGCCAGATACCACACCAGACCGCGCGAAGATGGCCGTGGCCCGTATCGCTGGGCACATGTCGTGAAGACCCCGGCAGGGTTCGCGCAGGGCAGCATCTATCGGCAGGCAGGTGACGAACTTGATGACAGCGAGGCACTCAAGCTGCGTGGCATCTGCGATCAGAATGGCTTCGAGCTTCGGAAGGTGTCATGAGCTTTTCCGAGCGCTTTGCCACCTTCGTCTGTGCAGGTGACACGATCACCTGCGAAGTGGACGGGTTCACAATCATGGCAGCCATTGTCCAGGACGATTGTCCGGATGCCCCCGACCAGCGCAACGATGGATTCTGGCCGTCGCTCTATAAGGACGCCCCCGGATTTATTGGCCCCGGAAACGGGTTCCGGGAGCGCTTCGCCAAGGCGCAGGCCGAGGCCGAAGCCGTCATGGAGGCATGGCGCAAGGGCGACTGGTTCTATTGCGGGATTGTCCTCTCCGTCACGCTCGAAGGCATCACTCTGGAAACCCATGCCGCCAACCTCTGGGGCGTCGAGGCGAACTATCCGGGATCGGATAATGCCTACCTGACCGAAGTGGCAGACGAACTCCTGCCGGAGGCCTTGGACACCGCCCGCGCCGTGCTGGTGCGCCTCCGCGCAGTCCCGGCAGGCGAGCCGCGGACATGAGCCGCGCCCTCACCGAAGCCGAGCGGATTCTGGGTCCGCGGCCTCAGATGACGCTGGTCGTCGAGGACGACCGCATTGTCGAAATCTGGGTCGCGGGTCGCGCACCGCACATCCGCGTCCGCGACTATGACGGGGGCCGGACCGACCCGGCCCCCACCTTCGACCGGGAAGGCTTTCCTTATTCCGACATTCACTGGAGCGGCCCGGCATGGGCGCTGGGCCTCTCCCTTTACCCGCCAGAAAAGGAGACCCCCATGGCACAGCCCGACCTCACTCATATCCCGCTCGATCAGCTGAGCGTGTCGAAACTCAACATGCGGCACGGACGCAAGAAGCCGGACGTGTCCGACATCCTGCCGTCGATCCGTGAGAAAGGCATCCGCCAGACGCTCCTCGTCCGCCGTGAAGGCGAAGGATACGGCGTGATCGCAGGCCGCCGCCGCTACTTCGCCCTGCTCGAACTCGCCAAGGAAACCGGCACCAATCCGCTCGTGCCCTGCGCCGTGATGAGCGAGGAAGATGCAGCCTCCGCCATCGAGGCGTCCATCATCGAAAACGTCGCCCGCCTGCCTGCGACGGAGATGGAACAATATGTGGCGTTCCGGAAGCTCGCGGACGAAGGCAAAGCCCCGGAAGACATCGCAACCTTCTTCGGCGTGACCGAGCTTCTGGTCCGGCGTGTGCTCGCCCTAGCAGGCCTCGCGGCGCCGATCCGCAAACTCTATGCCGACGATGAAATCGACCGCGAGACCATCCGCGCGCTGACGCTGGCAACGCCTGCCCAGCAGGCCGACTGGCTGAAACTCTGGAACAGCAAAACCGAGCGCGCGCCGTTCGGGCGCGCCTGCCGGGCGTGGGTCACTGGTGGCAGCACCATCACCACCGACAAGGCCCTGTTCGAGCTTGAGTGCTTTGAGGGCGCGATCACGGCAGACCTGTTCGGGGAACGCGCTGTCTTTGCGGATGCTGAGGCGTTCTGGGCGGCGCAGGCGGAGGCGATTTCCGCACAGGTCGAGCAATACCGGGCCCGTGGCTGGGCCGATGTCATCTGCCTTGAGCGGGGTACGTATTTCCAGCGCTGGGAATACATCCAGACCACCAAAAAGAAGGGCGGCAAGGTCTATGTCGAGCAGCGCCACGACGGCACCGTGACCTTCCATGAGGGTTGGGTGAAGGCCTCGGAAGCGCGGCGCGCCAAGCGCCAAACCGAAGACGGAGAGGCGCCGTCACCAGCCGACGCCAAGCCCGAAATGTCCGGCCCGATGGCGGAGTATGTTGGCCTGCACCGGCACGGCGCTGCCGGCGCGAGCCTGCTTGCCGCACCTGCCATTGCGCTTCGCCTGATGGTCGCTCACGCGATCACCGGGTCATCACTCTGGAACGTGCGAACGCATGTTTGCGGCGCGCGCAAGAACGAGACGCATGAGAGCGTGGCGGCCTCCGTTGCACATGCTGAAATCAATGCTGCATCGGAACAGGTAGACGCCCTGTTCAGTGCGCTCGGCGCGATGCGTCCGCGCGCGAATGGCGATGCCTATTCGCTCTGCGAAACCTTCTCCGCCTTGCTCGCCATGTCGGATGAGGAAGTGATGCAGGTGCTTGCCCTGACCATGGCCGAAACACTGGAATCAGGCGGGCCTGTTGTTGAGTCGGTGCTGCATGTTTGCGGCACCGACCTTGGTCGCTACTGGGCGCCGGACAATGCCTTCTTCGAGCTCTTACGCGACAAGCGGGCCATCAATGCGATGATCGCGGACATTGCGTCTCCGAGCGTGGCGGAGAGCGTCGCCAAGGAGAGCGGCAAGGTGCAGAAGGCGCTGATCCGGAACCGGATCGAGGGGGGTGAGGCGGGAAAAAGCATTGGTCCAGTGGACCAATGCTCCGCCGAACGGGACGCCAATCTCGATTGGCGTCCCGGCTGGATGCAAGTACCGCCAACCCGCCTTGTCAAGGGTGCAGGCTGCGCAACCGTCGAAGCGTGGGAACGGATTGCGGCCCTGTTCGAAGGTGAGGACGAGGACAATTCCGAACCTGAAACGGAGCCTTGCGAAGCGGACGCTGCCTGAGTTTCGTCTCCTCCTCTCAGGCAGAGTGCGAGCCGTCCGGTGCCTGGCACCGGGCGGCTTTCGCATTCGGGTTCGGGGATACGGACGGTAGTGCCAGTGCGGCTCATCCCCGCAGAATACCTGGCGAAAAATCGCCCGTCTCAAGGTCTCGCAGAACATATTGGAGCACATGCGGGAATGGGTTTCTCCCTTCCATCGGCAGCGGTCTTCGGCCCCCTTGTTCCCGTCTCTTGCCGTATGACCTGGACGCTCTGACCCGGCCCTGAAACCGGACGAACGAAGAATTTTCCTCTGCGTGTTCCACGCATTCACCGCGAAGCAAAATTCCTCGTCCGTCCGGTGCTCCACTGCGTTGCGCCCCGCCTCGCGTCTCGCCCGAAAAGTGGTTCCCACTTTTCGGGCGAGACGCGCAAGAGAGCGGGTTCAGGCCCGGGACAGCGCGTCCTCACGGTCCGGCGTCGACGGGGACAAGGGGTCTCCGGAGACCAAGCCAAAGGAACGAAAAGGAGAACCCAATGGCAAACGCACTCGGATATGTCAGCGAGACCAAGGCCGGCTTTGAAGGCACCCTCGCAATGATGAACCTCAATGCGGCCATCCGCATCGAGAAGAATGGCGAGAAAGCCGCAGAGGGCCAGCCGGACTATCGCATCTTCGCCGGAGACACCTCGACGGAAATCGGTGGCGGCTGGATGCGCAAGGCGAAGTCTTCGGGACGCGAATATGTCTCGCTGACCCTCGCCGATCCGCAGATCGGTCCCCGCCGGATCTATGCGAACCTCGCCCCAGTCAAGGGCAAGAAAGGCCGCCACGTGATCCTCTGGAACCCCAGGGACTAGGTTCCGGCATCACATCCCATCGAAGCCGCTCCGGAGAACCCCTCCGGGGCGGCTTTTTCCTGTTTGAAATCGCCGAAAGCACCGGGAGAAAGGACCCGCTGCCATGTGCAGCGGGACATCGGAAATCTTGGTTACCTGAAGAGCGACTTCGGGTTCAGGGCGACTTCGACCCTGCCAATTAAGATCTGCCTCTGCTTCCTTCCGGCTGTACCGGGAGCAAAGAAATGAGCGAACCGAACATTCCACAGAGTCCGTTCCTGACGACGCAGGAAGCCGCAAAATATCTTCGTATATCCGCGCGCACGATGGAGAACTGGCGCTGGTCAAATGACGGCCCGGAATACCGCAAGCATGGCGGAACCGTCGTCTATCACCTGGACGATCTCCACGCGTTTTCGACGATCTGGAACAAGTCGCGGAAGCCTCGTCATGGATCATAACCGGGTCAATTCCAAACGTACGAACCGACGGCTTCGGAAAGTGTCTTGGACCTCGCTTTCATTGCTCGGATTGGCGCTGATTGCGCTTCCCGCAACAGGGCTCCTGCCATCCATATTGCTCTATAATCCGAGCGAAAGCGCACCGCAGGGATGGTATCGGATCGAGGCCCTTGAACACGTTTCGCGCGGTGATCAGGTTGTCTCGAACCTGCCCCAGGAAGCCGCTGAGTTTGCATCGCAGCGGGGATACCTGCCGCGTGGAATCCCTGTCATCAAGACGGTTGCCGCACTCGAAGGCGATACTGTCTGTGATACCGGCGGTGTCCTGGAAATCAACGACGTGCCCACCGTCCGAATTCTCGCGGCAGACAAGGCAGGACGACCGCTCCCTTCGCCCTGGCGGACTTGCCGCCGCCTCCTTCCTCACGAAGTCCTGCTCCTGTCGGACCGCACACAGGACTCCTTCGATGGGCGGTATTTTGGTGCCGTACGGAAGACCGACATCATCGGCCAGGCTGTCTGTATGGGCTCCGCAGACCAAGCGCGATCAGGGGGAATGAGAGGGCAAGTAGGAGGCAGAACGGAATGCAAGATAAAAGCTCATGGAGCCAATGAGGGGTCATCGCCTTGTCTGCACATCGATTTTTATGGCTCTATCCCTGAAGACATAGCTCCGTCGTCTGATCGAATGCTCAATGAAAACAACAGGATTGGATGGCTCCATTCTCGAGAATTGGCCTGTTTTCCGCCGGAGCAGCCGGAATGAGCACGCCGCCGGACAATCCGTTCACGCCGAGACCTGGCAGGATTCGCTCGGCCGGATCTGGGGGACGTGCGAAGACTTATCTGACGCGGATGACGAAAGCGCTGTCCTCTGCCGGCGGCGTTCGGCGCACTGCCCTGCCGGCTCGTCCGCGTCCTGCCCCGCGCGGCGGACAACGGCGCGTCATCGTCAAGGCGCGCATCGTGCGCATGTCGGCGTCGAGCGCAGCCGCCCTAGCCGCGCATATCGGATACATCCGCCGGGACGCCGCGCTCGAGGAAAAGGACCGTGGCAAGCTCTTCGACGCTCTGAGCGAGGATGCCAGCGTTTCCAATCTCAACAAGTCCATTGCCGATGACCGGCATCATTTCCGGTTCATCGTCTCGCCCGAGGACGGCACTGAGATGGCAGACCTCAAACCCTTCGTCCGCGATCTCGTTTCGCAGATGGAAACCGATCTCGGCACACGGCTGGAATGGGTCGGCGCAGTCCACCATGATACAGGCCGGCCGCATGCTCATTTGGTGATCCGCGGACGCCGCGACGATGGCTCGGACCTTGTCATGCCGCGGGCCTATATTTCGCACGGGATCCGGGAACGTGCGGAGGATTTGGTCACGTTGGAACTTGGTCCGGAAACCCGGCTTAAACAGGAGCGAAAACTCAACGCTGAAGTCGCCGCTGAACGGGTAACGCGGATCGATCACTTCATCGCCCGGCAGATCAATCCTGAGGGGGAGTTCCTGTTGAAGGAAAGTCCCTCGCACTATCGCACCCTGCATGCCGCCCGGCTACGGACACTGGAACGGCTTGGGCTTGCCCAAAAACTCGGCGCTGGACGCTGGCAGATGCGGGAGAGTTTCCGGAACGTCCTGCATGATCTGTCCGAGCGCCGTGACATCATCAAGACGATGAACCGTGCACTCGCAGGAAGCGGAGACCGGCGAATGGATGCGGACGCGATCTTCGACAGGTCCGATCCTGACGGGCGGAGCGTGACGGGTGCAGTTCTTCAGATGGGTCTCACCGGAGAAGCCCATGACCGGGCCTATGCCATCATCGACAGTCTCGACGGACGCGCCGTCTTTGTCGAACTTGGTGTTGCCGGCGAAGTCGAAGAACTGAAATGCGGCACCATCGTCACCGTGTCGCCGCCCAGCCTTGAGCCGAAGCCTTCGGACCTCACGATCGACCGGATCGCTCGGGCGAATGGCGGAACCTATTCGGCAAGCCTGCACCAGGCCGATGACCCACGCTCCGGTCCGGAATTTGTCGCGGCGCATGTGAGACGACTGGAAGCCCTGCGGCGCGCCGGTCACGTCGAACGGACAGCCGACGCTGACTGGAAAATCCCACCGGACTATCTGGATCGCGTGAAGGACTATGAACGGACACAAGCACGGTTCAGGTCGGCGCAGTTGCTGGTGCGATCTGAGCTTGGGCTGAAGGATCAGGAGACGGCGCTTGGCGTCACATGGTTGGACGAAGCGCCTCCTCCATCCGGTGTGCCGCTTGGGTTTGGTCAGG
This sequence comes from Rhodobacterales bacterium, assembly GCA_014763715.1. Classification (GTDB taxonomy): domain Bacteria; phylum Pseudomonadota; class Alphaproteobacteria; order Caulobacterales; family Hyphomonadaceae; genus Hyphomonas. Next base: position 172,373 of record JACXUV010000001.1, read on the forward strand.
AGGTCGCTGAGGCGCAGGTGAAACGACGCACGTTTCTGGCTGGGATCGGAATGAAGGTAGAGGCAGGCGCAGGCCTATCCGCAGCACAGAAGTCTGAGCTGTTGAAGCGCGACCTTGCCCAGGCTGGACGGTCTCTCAGCAACGAGATCGGGAAGCCTTATTCGCCGGCGCCAGAGCGTGGTCATGTTGACGGTACATATCGCGAGCCGATTTCGCGGGTGAGCGGGAAGTTTGCGGTCATCGAACGGCAGCGGGATTTTACGATTGTGCCCTGGCGGCAGGTGCTGGAACAGCGGCGCGGGATGGCGGTATCGGGCGTTGTGCGTGGGGGTAGGATTTCGTGGGCGTTGGGGCGCGGGATTGGGATGGTTGAATGATCCCGATTGCAGACATAAAAAGCATCGCTGCACGCAGTGCCAAGTCTCGTGTCAGTTCAATCACTGTGGACTAGAATCAAAGTTCGATACTCTCTGCCAGTGTCAGAGCATCTTCCACTTCAACACCGAGATACCGGACTGTGCTATCAATCTTCGTGTGACCAAGCAGAAGCTGGACGGCGCGCAGATTTCCGGTCTTTCGATAGATCAGTGTCGCTTTCGTCCGGCGCATTGAATGGGTCGCGTAGGATGAGCGCGGCAAACCT